>DATKDY010000206.1:0-14911 GCA_035512515.1 Vicinamibacterales bacterium | reverse complement strand
ACCGGCACGGTATGGCCCTGCACCGCCTCGAGACCATCGGCAATCGCCGCCACGCTGCGGCTGGCGTCCCAAAGCGCCCACGCAACGGCCGAGAGGTACCCGGCCAGAGCGACGACGACGAGAAAGACGGTGATGAGCGTGAGTGTCAGCAGCATGGTGATATGGCGGGCTAATGCCCGCGCCCTCCTCCCTGATCCGCGCGGCGCGCGAGCACGCCGGTCGCGGCATTGAGCTTCTGCTCGATGTCGCCGGCCGTGGACAGCATTTCCGTAGCCACCTGAATGGTCCGATCGAGAGCGCCAATCTGTCCGGTGTGGCCGGCAATCCCACCCGCAGCCGTCAATGCCTCGCGCGCGTAAATCTGAATGGAACGCGCAGCCCTCCACAAGCGGTGCAGGAGAACGACCGCCAGTGGCACGAAGACCACCAGCGTGAGCACCAGGCCAATCCACCAGATCGTGTAAACCGCGGGCGGCACCAGGGCTTCGGACGCCATCATCGTTTCTCCTGCGCAGCCAGACCCGCCGCGAGCCGGCCCAGATTGCCGTCAACGACCCGCAGCCCATCCCCAATGGCGGCCAGCCCGGCATTGAGCTTCGTCACCTCGACGGGAATATTCCGGGTCTGGATCTCGATGGCGCGCAACCCGAGCCGGATCTTGGCGAGAAAGCTCGTGCCATGCCCCCCCGTGGGCACCAGTTGCCGCAGGATGAGGACGAGAAACACGGCGAGCGCGATGAACAGCGCGGCCACCGCCAGCACGGACCCAATCGCCAGCCAGATCATCGTGTTCATCGCCGCCCTCCTGTTCGTGTGACACACGTCGGGCATCCGGGGCAGGTGGACGAGTGCGTGGCAATGACGTCCGTGGCCTCGGCGACCCGCCCGGCAGACTCGAGAATGGCGCGCCCGAGGTAATTCGTGCGATCGAGAAGCGCGAGGTGAATGGTGTTGTTCGCGACCTTCTGCCCGGCCGTCCAGATCGCCGAGACGCCACAATGGATCTCCGCGGCGGTTCTCAGGATGATCGTCAGCAGCACCGCGACGACGACCAGGACCAGGACGAATACCGCCAATGAGGCCAGCCAGATCTGCAGAACCGCGTCGGCCGTCATTTGAGCGCCTCCTTCCCCGCGACGGCCGCCGCCAGCGCCGTGGCTTTCTGTTCGATCGACTGCACCGTGCCGAGAATGTCCTCCGCGACGTCGTTCGTGTCGCGAAGTCCCCAGATGGCTTGTGTCTGCGCGCGGATCGTCTCCACGGCGGCAAGCGCACGGCGCGCGTCCGCCAGAATGCGACGCGCCGTGAGCGCGATCACAATCAGCAGCGTGGCGGCGATGAGCACCACCACGGTCGCAACGCCCAGCCAGAGACGCCACGCAGCCCAGAGTTCCGTGTCAGTCATGATCGCGCTCCCGCGTGATGGAGTCGTCCAGATAATCCCCCTTGATGCCGGGACGATCGACACCCCAGAATCGATCGCCCTCTCCGGGTCGCCGTCCCGGACGGCGCGAACCCATGGTCTGCCAGCGCTCGTAGAAGAAATGGATCGTGCGATCCATGATCGAACGGGTGCCGACGTGCCCCCAGCCGCTGGGCACATCGTTGAGAACATCCCAGCGCGGTTCGCGGTTCGCTTCCTTGTTGCTCATGCGGCGCAGGCGCCGGACGACGGCACCGACCCCACGCGAGAGACCCGTCGAGACGATGGCGCCCGGCGGCGTCTTGTAGAACGGCGCGAACTTGTCTGGGAAGCCGGGCATCGTGCAACCGATGCACACCCCGCCCGCACGCATGCACCCGCCCATGTGATTGATCGCCCCGCGCTCGACGATGTTGCAGTTGACGACCGGCCCCCAGCACCCGATCTCGACCAGGCACTCCTGATCGCCGTACTCCTCGGCGAACGTGCCTTCCTCGTAGTAGCCGGCGCGGGTGCAGCCCTGATGCACGGTGCCCTCGAACAGCCAGGCGGGGCGCCCGAGCGCGTCGAACGCCGGGAGCGGTCCCAGGCCCTGCAGAAACAACAGCACCGCGAAGACGGTCTCCGTGAAGTTGTCGCCTACGGGCGCGCATCCCGGAATATTGATGACGGGCAGACCAAACGCGCTGCGGTAATCCTTGCCCAGCAGATCCATGACGCTCATCGAGCCAGTCGGATTCCCTTCGGCCGCCGGAATGCCGCCCCACGTGGCGCAGGTGCCAATCGCGATCGTTGCCGCGGCGCCGGGCGCGAGCTTCTCCAGCCACTGGGCGGTCGGCACCGGGTGCTTCACCGACGCGTAATCCGCCCAAGGCTCGTCCGCGTCCTCGCTGATGGCCTCGACGCCCATCGCCGAAAAGTACCCGCCGGTCCGCGCCGCGATGCGTTCGTCGGCGATCGACCCTTCGTACACGATCACGTATGGATCGCCCAGCACGCCGGCGGCCGCGTCCTTGAACGTCTGCACGAAATGATCGCCAGATTCGACCGCCAGCACGGGATGATGCAGCAGCACCTTGGGCATCGCCGGCACGACGCCCAGCAGCAGGCCCTCGATGCCGGGGTTGGTGGCGCCGGTCACCGCGATCGAACAGCCATCGCAGCTCATGCCCGCGAGCCAGAAGACGTGCACCGTCTCGAGCGGCCCGAGCGGCAGCCGGTCGCGCCGCTGTTCCGGCTGCGTCTCCGCAATCGGCGGCTGCCCGCCCTGGACCTTCTCCGCCGCCGACTCTTGCGCCATCGGATCTCTCCTTCAGCAGATACGCGGCAACTGCTCGCCTGCCAGCATCGTCACGACCCGCTCGCCGCCGACGCGCGATCGCATCACGACCATTCCCGGGTGATCGGCCACCACCTCTCCAATCACGGCGGTGTCGGCGCCCAGCGGGTGCGCGCGCATGGCCGCGACGACCGCCTCGGTGGCTCCCGCCGGCACGATTGCAATCGCCTTGCCCTCGTTGGCGACATACAGGGGGTCGAGTCCCAGGATCTCGCACGCGCCGCGCACCTCCGGACGGACCGGGATGGCCAGCTCGGACAGCCGCATCCCCACGTTCGACGCGGCGGCAAGCTCGTGCAGTGCGCTCGAGACGCCGCCCCGTGTCGGGTCGCGCATGCAGCGGATGTCCGGGCATGCGTCGAGCATGACGCGGCTCAGATCCGCCAGCGAGGCCGTATCGCTCTCCAGCGTGGTCTCGAACTCGAGTCCTTCACGCGCCGACATGATGGCGATGCCGTGATCGCCGATGGTGCCCGAGATCACGATGCCATCACCAGGGCGGCACGCCGCGGCCGACAGCGACCGTCCTTCGGGCATGATGCCGATGCCGGACGTGGTGATGAAAATCTGATCGCCCTTCCCGCGATCCACGACCTTCGTGTCGCCCGCGACGAGCAGGACGCCCGCCTCGTCACACGCCGCACGCATCGAGAGCACGACGCGCCGCAGGTCGTCGATCGGCAGGCCTTCCTCGAGGATGAAGGCGGCGCTGAGGAACAACGGGGTCGCGCCGCCCATCGCCAGGTCGTTGACCGTGCCGTGCACCGCGAGGCGGCCGATGTCGCCGCCGGGGAAAAAGATCGGGCGCACCACGAAACTGTCGGTCGTAAACGCCACGCGCGCATCCGCATGTGGCCGCAGCGAGCAGATGGCCTGATCCTCCAGGCGCGAAAGAATCTCGTTGCCGAGTGCGGGCAGAAACAGCCGGTGAATCAGATCAGCCGACAGTCGCCCGCCACTGCCATGGCCGAGCAGCACACGATCGTGCTGCGTGAACGGCATCGGACATGTCCCCAACAGGTCGGCAATCGTCGCGCGGGCGGTGGTCTCAGAGGGCATGGGGGATCGCCTCGCGATGCAGCGTCAGTGGCGCGGTCTGGAGATGACGTCCGTAAGCGTAATACGCGGCACACGCCCCCTCAGCCGACACCATCGTCGCGCCGATTGGCGTGTGCGGCGTGCAGGCCGACCCGAACGCCGGACAGTCCTGCGGCTTGCGCACGCCGCGCAGGATGTCGCCGCTGATGCACACGGCCGGTTCCTCGGCCTGGATCCCGTCGACCGCAAACCGGCGCTCGGCGTCGAACAGTGCGTATTTCTCACTGAGCCGAAGGCCACTGGCGGGGATGGTGCCGACGCCGCGCCATTTGCGATCGCACACGTCGAAGACGTCGCCGATCAACGCCCGCGACTGGGAGTTCCCCTCCCAGCGGACGGCCCGTCCGTAGGCGTTCTCGACTTCCGCACGTCCCGCTTCGAGCTGGCGGACGGCCAGCAGCAGCCCCTCGAGCATGTCGACCGGTTCGAAGCCGGTGATGACGATCGGCACGTGATACTTCGCCGCGAGCGGCTCGTATTCGGAGCATCCCACGACGGTGCACACATGGCCTGGACCGAGAAACGCCTGAACCCGGTTGTCCGGCGCTTCCAGAATGGCGGTCATCGCCGGCGGCACGAGGACGTGCGAGACGAGGACGCTGAAATTGCTCAGCCCGCGATGAGCCGCCATCCAGACGGCCATCGCATTGGGCGGCGCCGTCGTCTCGAAGCCGATGGCGAAGAAGACGACCTGCTTGTCGGGATTGCCGGCGGCAATCGTCACCGCGTCGAGGGGTGAGTAAACGATGCGCACGTCGCTGCCGTGAGATTTGAGCTGCAGCAAATCCCCGCGGGATCCGGGCACGCGCAACATGTCGCCAAACGAGCAGAAAATCACGCCGGGCGTGGCGGCAATGGCATGCGCGCGATCGATGGTCTCGAGCGCGGTCACGCACACCGGACAGCCGGGACCGTGGACGAGCTCAATGTCTCCGGGGAGCAGCTCGTCGATGCCGAACTTCACAATCGTGTGGGTCTGGCCGCCGCAGACTTCCATGATGGTCCACGGCTGTGTGACGGTCGCCTCGATCGCGCGCACGAGCCGGCGCGCGGCATCTTCGTCACGGTATTCGTCCAGATACTTCATGGCTCATCCACCTTCAGCTCATCGAGCTGGTCCATCCCGTCGAGAAAGTCGAACACCTTCTGCGCTTCGAGCTCGTCGACTCGTTGCAGGGCAAAGCCGACGTGCACGATCACGTACTCGCCGGGCACCGTCTCCGGCACGTGCGCAAGGCAGACGCGCTTGACGACGCCGTTGAAGTCCACCTTGCCCATGAGGATGTCGTGTTCCTGCCAGGTGGCGACGACCTTTCCCGGGATCCCTAAGCACATGATCGGCTCCGCGCGGCCGCGACCGCGAGCTGTCCCAGGCTGATGCCGCCGTCCCCTGGCGGCACCTGGTGATGGCGACACACGCGAAAGCCGGCGCGGGCCAGCCGATCCTCGCAGTCCGTCGTGAGCAGGGCATTCTGAAAGACGCCGCCGGTGAGCGCAACCGCGTCCAGGCCGGTACGCGACCCGAGCGCCACGCACACCTCCGCAACCACCGCGGCCAGCGTGGAATGGAAACGCCGCGCCACGCGCGCCGGCCCTGCGCCCCGGGCGAGATCGCGGACCACGCCGCGAATGACGGGGCGCGTGTCCACGATCAGCGATTCCCCGCGCTCCTCGACACAGACTTCGTACGCGCCGTCTGCAGCCACGTCGCTCGCCAGCCATTCGAGCTGCATCGCGGCCTGCCCTTCATAACTGACACGGTCACGACCGATCGCGATGGCGGCCACGGCATCGAACAACCGGCCGACGCTCGACGTCAGCGGCGCGTTCAGCCCGCGAACCATCATGCGTTCGACGATCGTGACGGTCGCATGATCGACGCGTGCGCGCAACCGGCTCGCGTCGTCGCCCGCGTCGAGCAGGTGCGCCAGCGCCATGCGCCACGGCTCGCGAACCGCCTGATCACCGCCTGGCAGCGGCACGGTCCTGAAGAACGCCGCGCGCGACGTCTGGCACAGGTCCCCGACCAGAAACTCGCCGCCCCACACCGTCCCGTCGGCGCCATGCCCGCTGCCATCGAAGGCCACGCCGATGGCCGGACCCGTCATGCCATGCTCCGCAAGGCAACTGGCGAAATGTGCGTGATGATGCTGCACCGCCATCGTCTGCAGACCTTCGGCGGCGGCCCGCTCAATGGCGTAACGCGTCGATGTATATCCAGGATGTTCGTCATGCACGAGGACCGCCGGCCTGATCTCGAAGAGGTCCTGGAGCAAGCCGATGTCCCGCGTGAACGCCTGGTAGGCGGCCAGGTCGTCCAGATCGCCGATGTGATGGCTGACGAAGGCGTCGCGGTCGCGACCCAGCGCGAACGTGTTTTTCAACTGGGCGCCAACCGCGAGCCATGAACCCTGGCCCGGTATCGGCAGGCGAATTGGCCGGGGCGCGATCCCGCGCGATCGCCGGATCGGCAGTTCGCGCGAACCGACGACCCGGCTGACGCCGTCGTCGCACCGCACGTGGATACGGCGGTCATGCGTGAGAAAGGCGTCGGCGATGCCCCGTAGTTGCTCTACCGCAGACTCGTCGTCGTACACCGTCGGCTCGTCCGAGCGGTTTCCGCTCGTCATCACGAGCGGCCGCTCCATCGCCTCGACCAGAAGCGCATGCAGCGGCGTGGAGGGCAACATCACGCCCAGCACGGGGCAGCCGGGAGCCACGCTCGCAACGGGCGCCGTGATGTGCCCGCCGGTGCGTCTCTTCAGCAGCACGATCGGACGCGCCGGCGCGACGAGCAACTCGCGCTCGACAGCCGTGAGCTCACAGACGCACGCGACGGCATCGAGCGACGAGAACATCACGGCAAAGGGTTTCTCGTCGCGCTGTTTGCGCAGCCGCAGCGTGTCGACGGCCTTGCTGTCAGTGGCGTCGCAGGCGAGATGATACCCGCCGAGCCCCTTGACGGCCACGATGCCCCCGTCGCGGAGCACCGCGACCGCACGCTCGAGCGGATCGCCGACGCCCGGGCTCGCTGTCATCAGCCCGCCGTCTGCCCCCGACAGCGTCAGCCGCGGCCCACAGGCGGGACAGGCGATCGTTTGCGCATGGAAGCGCCGGTCGTGCGGATCATCGAACTCGCGGCGGCACGCGGCGCACATGCGAAACGCCGTCATCGTCGTGCGTTCGCGATCGTAGGGCACGCCGGTGACCACCGTGAGCCGAGGACCGCAGCGGGCGCACGTGATGAAGGGATGACGAAAGCGGCGGTTCGCCGGGTCGTGCAGTTCCTCGAAGCAGTCCGGGCACGTCGCGATGTCTGGTGTGACACGCGACGAAAAGCCGCGGCGATCGGCGGCGCTGGAATCGATGCGAAAGCCGACATCTCCGCGGGTTGGCACGGCCAGGCGCTCGCAGGCTTCGATGTCCGCGAGATCGGGCGCGCGAGACGCCAGCGCCCCCTCGAACTGGTCGAGCGCCGCGACAGGTCCTTCGATCTCGATCACCACCCCCTGCGGCACGTTGCGAACAAAGCCGGTGAGCGAGAGTTCGGAGGCGAGGCTGTGGATGAATGGGCGAAACCCGACGCCCTGGACGATTCCGCGAACGGCGAGCGCGCGTCGTTCCATTTCAGTCCCGCGGTCGGCAGCATGCCGCGAAAGGCGATGATATCCCTCGGTTCATCCAGCGTCCATCGGAACAGCCAGCTCGACGCTCGGAGGCGGCGCAGTGATACAGTCGCGTTTCGGCAAGGAGGAGATGGTTATGCGTGCTGCCCGCTTGATGCTGCCGGTGGTGGCGGCGTGTGTGATTGCGACGGGCGCCCTCGTCGCACAGACGACTCAGGAGAAGGTCGACCACGAGGTATATGCGCGGATTCGCGCCGAGGCGCTGGAGCGATCCCAGATCCTGCAGACGCTTCACATGCTCACCGACGTCTACGGACCGCGGCTCACCGGTTCACCGAACCTGAAAGCTGCCAGCGACTGGGTCGTCAAGCGGACCACGGAGTGGGGCCTCACGAACGCCCGGCTCGAGCCCTGGGACTTCGGGCGGCCGGGCTGGGCCAACGAACGCACCTCCGCATTTCTCACGGCGCCCGTCAAAGACTCCCTGGTCGTCGAAACGCTCGCGTGGACGCCAGGCACGAAGGGACCCGTGACTGCATCAGCGGTGCTGATCGAGCCGCCCGCGCGCGTCACGCGCGAACAGCTCACCGCCTACTTCGACGCCAATCGTGCGCGGGTCAACGGCCGCGTCGTGCTCGTCGGCGCACCGGCCCGCGTCCCGGTGACGATCAACCCGCCCGCCAAGCGGCGGGACGATGCCCAGGTAACCGGACAATTCTCCTCTGACGCGCCGCGGCCGGGTGGACCCGGGGGTCCGCCGCAAGGCCCGCAAGGACCACCAGCCGCACCAGCCAAGAACCTGGTGCCGGCCAACGTCGTGAACGAGGAGTTCGGCCAGTTTCTCGTCGCCGCCGGCGCCGTCGCGCGCATCAACGACGCCGGGCGCGAACACGGACAGATCCGCGCGTTCAGCAACAGCACCTACGACGTGACCAAGGTGGTGCCGACGCTCGTGATGCGCAATGAGGACTACGGCCGTATCGCGCGGCTTCTCGACAGCAACATGGACGTCCAGCTCGAGATCGACATCGTCAATCAGGTGTACCCCGAGGGGAAGACACAGTACAACGTCATTGCGGAGATCGCAGGCACGGACAAGGCGCACGAAGTCGTGATGCTCGGCGGTCATCTCGATTCATGGCACTCCGCAACGGGCGCCACGGACAACGCGATCGGCTGCACCGTGATGATGGAGGCCATCCGCATCCTGCAGGCCGTCGGCGCGAAGCCACGGCGCACGGTTCGCCTGGCGCTGTGGAGCGGCGAAGAGCAGGGCCTGCTCGGATCCCAGGCCTACGTCAGGGAACACTTCGGCAGCTTCGAAAAGCCCAAGCCGGAATACGCCAACTTCGCCGGCTATTTCAACATCGATTCGGGCACGGGACGCGCGCGGGGGATGACCGTATTCGGCCCGCCTCAGGCGGCCGCCATCCTTCGTCAGGCGCTGGTCCCGTTCGGGCCACAAGGCGTGGCCGGCGCGACGTCGACGACGAGCCGGCGCCGCGGCGGATCGGATCACACGTCGTTCAACGAAGCGGGGCTGCCGGGCATCGGCGTCGCCCAGGATCCGATCGAATACGGTTCGCACACCTGGCACACCAATCTCGATACCTACGAGCGTGTGATCGAAAGCGACGCGCAGGCCTCGGCGATGGGAATTGCCTCGGCGGTGTATCACCTGGCGATGCGCGACGAGAAGCTGCCGCGACTGACCAAGGAGCAGATGCCGCGGCTGCCGGGCACCACGACGTCGCAGTAGGCTTTCGGCTCTCGGCTCTCAGCGCCCTCGGCTGCAAGCTGAAAGCGCCGAGAGCTGTGAGCTGATGGCTGAAAGCGCCGAGAGCCGATAGCTGATAGCTGATAGCTTGGAGCCCGTGATCCAGCCCGCTTTGATTCGCGCCGAACTTCCGGCCATGCTCCGCGTGGCCATCCCGGTGGTTTTCGCGGAGTTGGGCTGGATGGCGATGGGCGTGATCGACACGATCATGGTCGGCCCGCTCGGCCCCGAGGCGATCGCCGCCGCCGGCGTCGGCACCTCGCTCCACATGGCCTTTGCCATCTTCGGCATGGGCCTGCTGCTCGGGCTCGACACGCTGGTGTCACAGGCCTTCGGCGCACGGCAGATCACGGAATGCCATCGCTGGCTGGTGCACGGCGTCGCACTGGCGCTGCTCCTCACGCCGCCGCTGATGCTCATCTGCTGGGGTGTCTACGCCGCCATTCCTGCGCTCGGATTCCATCCCGCCGTGCAGCCGTTGCTCCAGGGCTACTACGGCGTCATCATCTGGAGCTCGCCGCTGCTGCTGCTCTACGCCGCGTTTCGCCGCTACCTGCAGGGGATGCACCTGGTGAAGCCGGTGATGTTTGCGCTGGTCTCGGCCAACGTCGTGAACGCCGGCGCCAACTGGGCGCTCATCTACGGGAACCTCGGGCTCCCGGCGATGGGCGTCGTCGGCGCCGCATGGGCCACCATCATCTCGCGGGTCTACATGGCGGCCGTGCTGCTGACGGCCATCGTGCTCTACGACCGCTGGCGGTGGTCGCATGTGTCCACCCTGGTCGGACATCTCCATCGCGCGTGGTTCAAACGGCTGCTGCAACTCGGCTTCCCGGCGGCGTCCACGGTCGCCCTCGAGGTCGGCGTGTTCGCGTCGGCCACGGCGCTGGCCGGAAAGCTGGATCCGATTTCGGCGGCGTCGCATCAGATTGCGCTCAACATCGCGGCGCTGTCGTTCATGGTGCCGCTCGGATTGGGATCGGCCGGCGCGGTGCGCGTCGGTCACGCCGTCGGCGCCGGTGACCAGCCGCGTGCCACGGCGGCCGGATGGACGGCCATTCTCCTCGCCATGCTCGTGATGGTCGCGGCCGCCGCGACGTTTCTGCTGATTCCCCGGACGCTGATCGGGATCTTCACGCGCGACGAAGCGGTCGTCGCGCTCGGCTCGTCGTTGCTGTTCGTCGCCGCGGTGTTTCAGTTGTTCGACGGGCTGCAGGGGGTCACCACCGGCGTGCTGCGCGGCGTCGCGGACACGCGGACGCCGATGATCACCAACCTGCTGGCGCATTGGCTGTTCGGGCTGCCCGTGGGCTATACACTCTGTTTCGTGGCCGGAATCGGGGTGATCGGCTTGTGGATCGGGTTGTCGATCGGGCTGATCATTGCGGGCATCGTGCTGTTGTATGTCTGGCACCGCCGGATCCGCGGGTTGGCAGGCCGCCCCTATACGGTCTTCGCCCTACCCTGAAGCTCAGCACTCCTGAAGATTCAGCCCGGGATTCTGGCGGCTCGCCCCGTGCATTTGGGCTTTCATCCCACAAATTCTTGAACTATTCTCGTCTTAGGCTTGGCGGTTGACCCTGTTCCCGCGCGGGAGTGGGGGCCGGCAGCTTCGCAGCAATACATCGTGCGGCGGGTGGCGTGGATCGGGATTTTGCATTGAACCGTTGCAACCCATGAGAGGACGGACATATGACGATGGGACGACTGATGTGTGCAGCCGCGATCGCGCTCGCGATCATCGGCTTCGCAGACAAGTCTTCGGCGCAGACGCTCTTCCAGGGACGAATCGATGTGACCGTGGAGGACGCGACGGGCGCGGTGCTGCCCGGCGTGCTGGTGACGATCACCGGCCCGCAGAACGCAAGCCAGGTTACTGACACTGAAGGCGCGGCGCGCTTCCTGAACCTCGGCCCGGGCACGTATCAGGTCAGCGCCGTGCTCCAGGGGTTTCAGGAGTACCTGAATCCATCCGTGGCGGTCACGGCGGGCACCTCGGTGCCGTTGCGCGTCACGATGCGGGTCGGCGGCGTCACCGAAATCATCGCGGTGGTGGCGGAGTCGCCTGTCATCGACACGCGCGCCATGACCACCTCCACCAACGTGACGGCCGAGGAGCTCGCCAGCGTGCCATCCTCGCGCGACCCGTGGGTCGTCCTGCAGACGGTCCCCAGCATCATGGTCGATCGCGTCAACGTCGGCGGCGCCGAGTCGGGGCAGCAGTCGACCTACTTCGGCAAAGGCTCCTCGTTCCAGGACAACACGTGGAACATCGACGGCATCCCGATCACCGACATGGCTGCCCTCGGCGCCTCGCCCACCTATTACGACTTCGACGCGTTTGCCGAAATGCAGGTGACCACCGGCGGCGCGGACGTCAACAGCACCACACCGGGCGTCCAGCTCAATCTCGTCCTCAAGCAGGGCAGCAACACGCCGCATGGATCGGCGCGGTTCTACTTTGCCAACGAGGGCCTGCAGTCGAACAACATGCCCGACGATCTCGCTGACATCATCGGCGGCGCGTCGCGCAAAGGCAACCGCACCAAGCAGTTCACCGACGCGGGGTTCGAGCTGGGCGGGCCGCTCATCCGCGACCGCATGTGGGCGTGGGGTTCCTGGTCACGCACCGAACCGCAGATCCTGACCCTCATCGACACCCTCGACAAGACGCAGTTGCCGAACATCTCGTTCAAGACCCAGGCACAGATCAATCCCGCGGTCCGCGCCGGCTTCACCTACTTCCTGGGCGACAAGAAGAAGCAGGGGCGAGACGCCAGCCCGACGCGGCCGCCCGAGACGACCTGGGATCAGGAGGGTCCGACCAAGCTGTACAAGGGCGAAGGCAACTTCGTCATCGGCGACAGCATGTTCCTCACGGCCCGTGCGGCCTACACCGACATGGGCTTCCAGCTGATTCCGCAGGGCGGCCTCACCAATCAGGCGTATCTGGACACCGGCGGCATCTGGCGCAACACCTATTTGCAGGCCATCTTCAAGCGCCCGCAGCAGACCGCGATGGCTGACGGCAACTGGTTCATGGGCAAGCACGAGATCAAATACGGCGTGGCGTGGCGCAAGGCTGCCTCTGGTGCCGACTACACGTGGGGCGCGGGCGGCGGATACCACGTCCACCTCGGGAGCTATGCAACCACCGGTGCCGGTTACATCATCGCGGTGCGCCCATACAAGTTCGATCTGGAGGCCGTGTATACGGGCGGGTACATCGGAGACACGATCAGCTTCGATCGCATGACGGTCAACCTCGGTCTGCGCATCGACCGTGGGGCTGCGTCGGCCAACGAGGTCTCGCAGGAAGCCAACCCGCTGTTGCCCGACATCCTGCCGTCGATCACCGCACCTGCGGTCAAGAACGCGGTGGCGCTGACGGCGATCCAGCCGCGCGCGGGCCTCGTGTATTCACTCGACGAGGCGCGCAAGACCCAGTTGCGCGCGAGCTACGCCATGTTCGGCTCGCAGCTCAGCGCCGGACAGGGCGGCATTCTCTCGGGCGCCTCCTATGCCTACATCGGGCTGCTCACGACCGACCTGAACAGGAACGGCACCGTCGAACCCAACGAGGTCAGCAACACGCGGATCGCGTTCAGCGGGTTCGATCCGGCCAACCCCGCAGCGACGCGGAGCTTCAATCAGGTCTCGGACGACCTCAGCCCAGCCAGGACCCACGAGTTCATCGTTGGTCTCGACCGCGAGCTGATGGCCAACTTTGGCGTGAGCGCGTCGGTCACGTATCGGAAGTTCACCAACATGTTCTGGCAGCCGCTCATCGGCGTGCGGCGGCCGGACTACCGGCAGGACGGCGTCATCAGCGGCACCCTGCCGACCGGCGCCTCGTACAGCGTTCCCTATTACGCGCTCGACAGCGCCGACAAGATCCCCACGGGCGGCGGCACCATCCTGGAAAACCGTGAAGGGTATCACCAGCGCTACCTGGGCTTCGAGGTGCAGGGCACCAAGCGAATGTCGAACAACTACATGTTCCGCGTTGGCTTCTCGGTGAACGATCACCGCGAGTACTTCGACAACCCCGACACGGCGATTCAGGATCCGACACCGACGCAAGCGAGTCCGTACAAGGACGGCGGGCTCGTCATCCGGCAGACCGGCGGCAGCGGCAAGAGCCAGGTCTTCCTCGTGCCGCCCAAGTACCAGTTCATCGCGAACGGGTTGTATCAGGCGCCCTGGGGCATCAACCTGGCGACGAACCTCGTCACCCGCCAGGGCTACGGCATGCCGTACTACAGCCGCAACGTCGCCACGACGGATCCGTTCAGCCGATTGAAGAGCGTCTCGGCCGTCACCGACATCGATGCGTTCCGCCTCCCGTCGGTGACCTCCCTCGATGCGCGCATCGGCAAGGGGTTCACCTTTGGGCGAACCAACTTCAACTTCGACATCGACATCTTCAATCTCACGAACACCAACACCGTTCTTGGCCGCCAGTACGATCTGACCGCGACTGGCCGGTTCAGCGCGGATCGGGTGCTGGAGATCATGAACCCGCGAATCGTGAGGTTTGGATTACGCATGAACTTCTGATACGCGCCATGGCGGGGCTGGAGCCCACGCCCCCAGCGTTCCACGGTCCCGGGTGCCTGCACGGCAGGCCCCGGGATTTCTCTTTCCCGCACCGAAAGCGACCATGCATCCACTCATTCGTGCCGCGATCATCGTCGCCATGTCAGTCGCCCTGCTTTCCACGCACGCGGCGGCGCAGGGCTGGAAAGGCATGGGACGCGTCGCCGGCAAAGTGACCGACGAAAGCGGCCAGACCATCGAAGGCGTCGTCGTTAAGGCCTACCTGCCGGCCGAACAGGGCGGGACCGAAGTCAAGAGCAATAAGTCAGGCGATTGGGCCCTGTCCGGCATCAGTCGCGGCCAATGGCAGCTCGATTTCGAGAAGGACGGATACGAGTCGCGCCAGGTGACGGTGGCGGTCAGCGAGCTGGCGCGGCTGCCGCCACTGACGATCGTGCTGAAGAAAGCGGCGCCGGTCGAGGATGCCAACGCCGAAATCAGACAAGCCCTGTTGAAGGGCGCCGAGCTGATGAACGCGCGGCAATTCGCCGACGCACGCGTCATTTACGAAGCCATCCTCACGAAGTACCCGGAGGCATGGCAGATCCACCCGCTCGTCGCGCGCACGTACTACGGCGAGAACGCGTTCGACAAGGCGATCGAGCAGCTGCGGCTCGGGCTGGAAAAGGACCCCGGGAACGTTGAGATCACGCTGCTGCTCGGCAACATCCTCGTCGAGAGGGGCGACGCCGAAGAAGGCAAGCGGCTCATCGATTCAATCGACGAGGCCGTGGTAAAAGACCCGTACGTGTTCGTGAATGTCGGTATCGCGATGTTGAACCAGCAGAAGCCCACCGAGGCACTATCCTTCTTCGCCAAAGCCATCGTCAGGTTCCCCGAACACCCCGACGCGTACTACTACCGCGGCCTCACGCACCTGCAACTGGAAAAGACCGCCGAGGCCAAGACCGATCTCACGAAATTCGTGCAGCTGGCGCCGGCCGCTCCTGAGGCCGACACCGCACGCAAGATCCTCGAGCAATTGAAATGAGCCGCGGCGAGGCTCAGCGCCGCATGAGACGCTCGAGACGCGCCCACAACTCCGTCGA
>DATKDY010000205.1:0-2045 GCA_035512515.1 Vicinamibacterales bacterium | reverse complement strand
GTTTGTTCCCCGCTTCCTTCGGCTTCACCTCGCGGCTACGCCTTGCGGTTCCCTACGGTTACCTCCATTGGTCCCGGTGAGTTCCTTTCAACTCACGAGAAACAGCCCATGCTGGGCACACTAGCGCGGACCCCGGTTTTGGGGTCCGCGGGGTTTCTTAAAACCGACTGAGCGCGGCCCAGCGCAAACATTATCAATCAACCGCGTCGTCCCCAACCAAATCGCCCCCGCCACAAGCACCGGCCCGTCAATCTCATCCACAGGCTGTAGCTCCACCGGATCGACAACTTCAAAATACTCGGCACGCGCCAGCGGTTCGCTCGCGATCACCGCCAGCCCCTGCTTCATCACTTCCCCCGGACACGTTTCGCCGGCCCGCACCAAATCCTCAGCCGTCCGCAATGCCTGGTAGAGAACGGTCGCGGCCTGTCTTTCCTCGGCCGAAAGCCGTTGATTGCGCGAGCTCAGCGACAGCCCGTCCGGCTCGCGAACCGTCGGCACGCCGATGATCTCGCCCGCGATATTAAGGTCCGCCACTATGCGCCGGATCACGGCCAACTGCTGGCAGTCTTTCTCGCCAAAGTAAGTCCGGTCGGGCTGCACGATGTTGAGCAACTTCGTGACGACCGTCGCGACGCCTTCGAAGTGGCCGGGGCGGTGCGGCCCGCACAAGTGATCCGTCAAACGCTTTACCTTGACCGACGTCAGCCCTTCGCTCGGGTACATCTCAGCGGCCGAAGGAACGAACGCCGTATCGACGCCGCGCTGCTCGCAGAACGCAATGTCCGTGGCCAGATCGCGCGGATACGACTGGTAATCGTCCTCTCGATTGAACTGCGTGGGGTTGACGAAGATGCTGACAACGACGAATCCGCTGTCGCTCACCGCCTCTTCGATCAGGCGTCCGTGACCGCCGTGCAGCGCCCCCATCGTGGGGACCAGTCCGATGACCTTCCGCTCATGCCGAACACGAGACAGCCGCGCGCGCAGGTCGGCGACCGTGTGGATCAACTCGGACATCAGTCACGGCCGCTGCGCCGCGTCGTGGCGCCGACGGTGTGTTCGTGGGCCGGGAAGCGGCCCTCGCGTACGTCGCTGATGTACTCCTCGGTGGCCCGAACGATCTCCTCAGCGAGGTGAGCGTACTGCTTCACAAACGACGGCACGAACTTGTCGAACATTCCGAAGGCGTCGTAGCTGACGAGAACCTGCCCGTCGCAATAGGGCCCGGCGCCGATGCCGATGGTCGGAATCGTCAACTCGCGCGTTACCGTCGCCGCGACTTCGGCGGGAATCGATTCGAGAACGAGCGCGAAGACGCCGGCGGCTTCGAGTGTTTGCGCTTCGGCGATCAGCTCGTCGGCGTCTTCCGGCGTGCGCGCTTGCGGCCGATACCCGCCCAGCCGCAGCACCGACTGCGGCGTCAGCCCGAGATGTCCCATCACGGGGATGCCCACATCGGTAAGCCGCGCGGCGACATCGAGCACCGCCCGCCCGCCTTCGATCTTCACCGCTCCGGCGCCGCCTTGTTGAACAATCCGTCCGGCGTTGCGGACAGCGTCGTCCACGCCCGTCTGGCAGGTCATGAAGGGCATGTCGGCCACGACCAGAGCCCGCTTGGTTCCGCGGCTCACGGCGCGCGTGTGGTGAATCATCGCGTCGAGCGTGACCGGGATCGTCGAGTCGTGTCCTTCAACAACCATGCCGAGCGAGTCGCCGACCAGCAGCACATCAATGCCGGCGCGGTCGAGCAGACCCGCCATCGTGGCGTCGTAGGCGGTCAGCATCGTGATCCGCTCACCGCGCCGCTTCTTCGCCTTCAGGTCAGGTGCGCGTACCGGCTTGATTCGTTCACCCATATCACTCTCAGAATACCAGCCTATCGAACGACATCCGGCATCCTCTCGATCGGGTCGGGTGACGGGGATTGCGCCCCGGCACCCTCCCACACCACCGGACGTGCGGTTTTCCGCATCCGGCGGTTGAACGCGGCGGCCTTAGCTGCGGGCCGCGAGATCCGATGGCATCCAGAAGCCATAGCGCCG
>DATKDY010000204.1:0-5791 GCA_035512515.1 Vicinamibacterales bacterium | reverse complement strand
CGCGCCGGCCTGCAGCCGCATCGCCTCGAGCGCTACATGCTCTCCGATGACCCGGCCTTTGAGCAGAAAGCCGCCGATGTGATTGGGCTGTATCTGAATCCGCCGGAGCACGCCGTCGTGTTTGCCGCGGATGAAAAGACGGCCATTCAAGCCCTGGATCGGTTGGATCCAGTGCTGCCGCTGTCGCCCGGGCGCGCGGAACGGCACGGCTTTGAATACTACCGACACGGCACGCTCTCGCTGTACGCCGCGCTGAACGTCCGGACCCGTGAGATCATCGGCCAGACCGTCCCGCGGCACACCAGCGACGCCTTCGTCGACTTTCTCACCGACATCGTCGACACTCAATCGCGGCGGCGCGAGATCCACGTCATCGTCGATAACCTCTCGGCACACAAGACCAAGAAGGTCCAGGCATTTCTCGAGGCACACCCCCAGGTCCATTTGCACTTCACGCCGACCTATTCCTCGTGGCTCAACCAAGTCGAACTCTGGTTTGCCAAAATCGAACGGGACCTGCTCGCGCGTGGCATCTTTGCCTCGCTGCCCGACCTCGCCAGGAAGATCCGGCGCTACATCACTCGTTACAACGAAGACCCGAAACCGATCCGCTGGACCTACAACAATCCGGCGCATCGAATTACTACTGATTCAGCTGATACGGTCCACTAGAAGTGCGGCATCTCTCGCATACCGGACCAGCACAACCGCTCAACGAGTGCGGGAGCGAATCGCTCAAGGACCGACTGAACCACGTCTTGGTACCATTCCTCCGCATGCGGGCTGACGTACACCTGCTCAATGACGATTTCGGGCTCCCAATCGAAGCCAATGGCGGCTGAGGGGTCAGCCCGAATCTTGTCGTGTCGGATTCTGGCGGTGTGCAAGAGCAGATCGGTCTGATCCAGATACACGGCCCGCACCTCTTGCTCATGCTCAAAAGATGGGCGCTTGCGCATGATGTACCAGAGCATGTCCGGCGTGTACGTTGAAGGAGAATCGGCGTGGTCAATGTACTCGACGATGGCAAGACGAACTGAATCCGGCAGTGACACCTTGAGTTTGCTGAACGTCGTTCGCATCGCCACCCCGTCGCGCGGCCCGCAGTATAGTCGCCACATCGCCTCGGATTCATGGTCGCTGGCGGTCCAACAACTGACGTAGGTCTGGCGCCGATATGTGCGCCGGAGTTCTGTCAGGTACTCGCGAACCTGTTGATGTTTGCTGGCCTCATCGTATGAGGGGAGAACCGAACCCTCAAAGGGATCAGGGAAGAGATCGAGTCGGATGAGTGGCAGCTGCTTCTTTGCTAAGATAGCGATCAGGCGCGCAAGGTCAAGATACCTCCACAGAGGAAGGCTCTCGGTTGCTTTCACGCCGCTCCCTTCCGCCCGAGTGTGAAGCGGCGCACCTGTCGGTGACGTGGTCTTCTTCATCGCACACCTCCGGCCATCCGGCGCCCAATCTCGATGCCGAGCAGATACCCGGCGTGCAGGGCCGCGCTTTCCCGGTCATCGTCCGGGCCCGCTCTCGTGGCGCCGCCCTGCAGCCCCTCGGAAGCCCCTCCCGCCTCACGACAGCCCCTCCCCCCTCACGACAGCGCAGCATGCCATCGAGAACTGGCGCGAGGGCGAACGCCGCCACCGCGAGGCCCGACGTGAGGCGCTCAGGCTCGCCGCGGATGGTGACTGTCAGGCATCATGATGTCAACACAGTCGGCAGTATGCTGCGGGGCGTCAGAGCAGGTCCCGTGCCAGCTGAACCACTGGCGGTTCCGTGACTTGGCGCGTCGCGGTGTGCTTCGCCGCGGACGCGAGTGTCGCGTCGCGCTGACAGCGGGCGGCAGTGACGCGATTCTCGTCGTCACGCGCCGACCCTCATCATTCCTGGCGGATCACCACGGACGGATCGATCGTCAGGGCACGGCGCGCAGCGAGGTAACACGCCGCCAGCGATACGGCGGCGAGTGCGGAGGGGATGGTGCTGAACGTCACCAGGTCGGTGGGTGTCACTTCCCACAGGTAGCTTTCGAGCGTCGTCGTGAACACCACGCCTCCCGCGAGGCCGAGGACGAGACCGGCCGCGGACAGCGTGACTCCCCTGCGCAGGATCAGCCACAGCGCCCGGCCGCGACTCGACCCCAACGCCATGCGAATCCCGATCTCGTGGAAGCGCAGGCTGACCGCGTGCGCCATGAGTCCGTAGGTGCCAACAACCGCCAGGACGACGGCAACTGTTCCGAACAGCCCGAGCAGGATCACATACTGCCGAAAGCCCCTGAGCTGGTCGTCCACGTAGCGCTGCAGCGGCTGGATGCGGGTCACCGGCCGGGACGGATCGACGCCTGCGACAACGTCGCGAAAGGCCTCGGCCAACGGCGCCGCGTCGCCCGGGAACCTGACGACGAACGTGAGAAGTTCGAGCCCGTGCGCGACCACGCCCGACTGGATCGGCCGCACCTGGGCGAACGGAACATACGCCTGGCGCTCCGGGCCCTGCAGCCGTGCGCTCTGCCGCACGTCGGCGACGACGCCGACCACTTGGCGGGGAGGATCGTTGAACAGGCGCAGTTGGATCTCGCGCCCGATCGGGTTGTCACCAGGCCAGAGTTCGTCGGCCATTGTCTTGCCGATGACGATGACCGGCAACGCCGCAACCGTATCGGACGCGGTGAAGTCGCGGCCCTGGAGCATGGGCGCCCCCAGCGTCCTGAAGTAGTCGGGAAGAACAGCGAACCAGTCGGTCACCGGGGGCTGTCGATCCGGTCCGGTGGCCTTGCTGCCGGCGGCCACGAATCCATATCTCCGCGCAAAACCCGACAGGGGTGCCGTGGCCGACATCGCGGTGGCCCCCTGGACGCCAGCGATGCCGGCGAGACGTTCGCGGATCTGCCCGGCGGCGATGAACAGACGTGGCCTCAGTTCCGTCTCGGCCGCGCCTGACGGCGTGCTGCCGCCCGTGTCACGAAGATAGTCTCGACCGTCCAGCTGTACTTGAAACGTCACCAGGTCACGTGTATCTACGCCGATGTCCACGGCACCGAGGCGCAGCAGACTCTGAATCATCACGCCGGCACCGAGCGACAACGCAACCGCGAGCGAGATCTGGCCGACGACGAAGGCGCTCCGCAGACGGTGCCCCGACCCGACGGCCATGCCCGGGCGCCCGAATCCTTTCCATGCGTTCGACACGTCCTGTCGCGACGCCTGTAGCGCCGGCGAGATCCCCAAGATGAGCCCCATCAGCATCGACACGGCCGCTGTGAAGGCAAGCACGGACAGATTCAACGACACCGCGTGCAGACCCGGAACTCCAGCTGGCAGCAAAGCCACCAGGACCCGCAGGCCGGCCCATGCGAAGGCCAGGCCCAGCACTGCCCCGAGCATCGAAACCACGACACTCTCAGTGAGCCACTGCCACACGATTCGCCAGCGGCTTGCACCCAGCGCCGATCGCACAGCCATCTCACCGCAGCGGGCGACGCCTTCGGCGAGCAGCAGACCGGCAACATTGCCGCAGGCGATCAGGAGAACGATGAGGACGACGCCCTGCAGGATGAGCACGGGGCGGCCGACGCCCTGTTGCAGGGTCGCCCGCACAGGCTCCACTCGGATTCCCCAGCCCTTGTTGGTGAAGGGTGTTTCGGCGGCGAGGGCTCGAGCGATCCCGTTCAACTCCCACTGGACCTGGTGGAGGGCCACGCCGGACTTCAATCGTCCGACGACGAGCAACCGTCGCGCCGGGCTGGCGTGGGCACCGCGCGGAACGGCGAACGGCAGCCAGTAGTCGGTTCGCTCGTCGAAGAACTGAAAGCCGTCGGGAGCGACGCCGACGATCGTGACGACCTCGCTGGTGAGTCCCTGGTTGGTGACCCGGACCCGTCTGCCGATGATGTCGGATGCGCCGCCGAACTGCCGGCGCCACAGGCGATCGCTGATCACCGCGACCGGTTCTGCGCGCTGTTCTTCCTCGCGTGTGAACCACCTGCCAATGACCAGCGCGACGCCGAGCGCTTCGCCGACACCGGCGGTGAACTCCTGCCCTGCGACGTGCGCAGCGCCTGCGGCTCCCGGTGCACCATCTTCGACGTCCGCGAGGGTGGCGCTGCGATCGGGAAGCACGCATCCGACGTGGTCAAAGCTCCGGGATCGTTCGCGAAGCGCCGCGCAGTTGCCGTGCGTCGCCAGGATTCTCTCACCGCGGTTATCCGGCGGCGTGAACCAAGCGACCACGACCCGGTCTGGATCGGGATAAGGCGCGGCGCCCCACAGGAGCGCAGTCGCGAGGCTGAAGATGACCGCGTTCGCCCCGATGCCGAGCGCGAGTGACAACACGACAATCGTGGTGAACGTCCGGCGCGCGAGCAGGCGCCGGAGTGCATAGCGGACGTCTGCGACAAGGGCGGTCACCAGGGCGTTGCCTCTGTGAGACCGATGGGCTGGTGTGGTCGCATCGCCGGGGGGCCGGGCGACAGGCCCGGTCCCACCGGTTAGAGTATCAGGCGCGTTGCCTGCGGCTGATCAAGGCTGTCCGTGGACGCAACCCGTGAAGAACGGGGGAGCCAGAATCGTGACCGCGGGGCTGGATGCGGTCCCCTGGCAGGCCGTTGGCAGGCCTTCGCGGTGGCCGGCGGGCTGAGTGAGCCCGGAGGGAGGATGCGGGAACAAGCCCTGGCCGTCGGCTTGTGGAGGCAAGGGCAGCCCACCGATCCACTGCTGAGTGATGACCTCTCCCGTCTGGGGATTCGTCACGGTCATATTGTGGGCCGACGCGGCGCCGGCCATCCCAACAACGAGGGCGACGGCAGCTACCAAGCCTAAAACGATTCGCATGTCTTCCTCCTCCTGACAAGGGCCATCACTCTACATCAGTGCGCCGAGACGGCGCAACGGCCGTGATCCGCTGGAGGCGAACCCGCCATCCCCTCGGTCACGAAGCTTCATCTGAGTTGTCCGGCCCTGTTTACGTGAGCAGTAATGGGTGCAAGATCGAGACCCGCGGAGGAGGCCACCGGGGGACCTTCGCCATGTCTTAGTCGCCGAGAATGCAGCTTTTTGTCGCCGCGGTGGCGGTCCGGATATCTGGATGTCGTGGCCTGTTTGCCACGCGAACCGCCGAACGCTCCGAACAAGCACCCGCTTCTCAATGCCGCGATTCGCCGGTTGATCCGCGCTCGGGTTTTGGACTTTCTGAAGACCCACGGCTCCCCCCAGCGCTAATGACGGCCCGGCACGCCGTGCTCGGGGGGAATCCGCGCTGGGCCGGGGGGGAGCGGGCTGGGTCGGATAACGGCGATTCGGTAACTTTCCCTGCTAATGCAGAGCGTTTTTCGGTCGGCGGCGCGGCGCTGGAGCGTGGCGAATGCGAGGCGGTTGCACGCTCGCCGCGCCGGTGACTGAAAAACGGATTGGACGAAGCCGCTACCCGGACGCTCGTCTATGGGGATTGAATGCCGCGGGATCTCGAGGAGAGCGAGGGGACGGGGACCGCACGATCGACCAGGCACGCGCGAGGATGGAAGCTTGATGCTCGCCTGGATGAGTCCTTCGGCGTACCGGATCCGAAACGAGACGTAGCGGTGGTGGCGCTCCGTGACACTGCGGTCGACGCGCCACTTCGTCGCTCGCTGTGGCTGCTTGCGGTCATCGCGTGCCTGGTTCTGCTCCTTGCGACTGCGAACGCTGCCAGTCAATTCCTCGCTCGGAGTGTGCCTAGGCGCCGGGAAGTATCCACTCGCACAGCACTCGGCGCCACGCGTTTCCGAAATTGCGAGACAACTGTGCCTCTCCTG
>DATKDY010000203.1:0-16254 GCA_035512515.1 Vicinamibacterales bacterium | reverse complement strand
ACCGTGCGCTGGTCGTCAAGATCAATCGCCTGTTCCGGCCGTAGGCTGTCAACGCCGGTGGTGCGAGCCGCGGGTCAGAGCCTGGCTCAACGCTCGGGCGTGGAGTTTCCCGAGTGGCGTCCTCGGGCTCGGCCTCCTGGCCTATGGGTTCATAACGCGGGAGAAGACAGCGTGGTGCAGCCAGCGAGGCGCTGCCCAAACACACATCGCGCCCGTTAGCCTCCCATCACTCTCTGCATGATGGCGGCCTGTACCTGACGGGGGGTGAAACGACTGGAGAACGCCGCGACCTTGTTCAAGGTGCCAGCAACGACACTCGATCGTCGATCGAGCATTGCCCGAATGCCGGTCCTTGCGACCGGGCCGGGTTTCATCCTCAGCGCGCGAAGGGCCGACGTGTTCCTTTCACCAGCCACTCGGCCAAAGGACGTGGAAGTGGCACCCGGAGACAACACCGTCACGCCGATGCCATACGGTTTCAGCTCCGCGTGCAACGCCTCGCCGAACAGTAATACGTAGCCCTTGCTGGCAGCGTAAGCCGCGTAACCCGGCACTCCCTGATAGCCGAGAAGGCTGGCGACTAGAAGAATGTGGCCGGACCGGCGCTTGATCATCTCTGCTGCAAAAATGTGAGTCAGTTCGGTCACAGCGACCAAGTTGACCTGCAGCATATCGAGCGTGTTTTGAAGAGGCTGATCCGCGAATTCGCCGTAGACGCCGTAGCCCGCGTTGTTTACAAGAATGTCCACAGCGATACCGCGTTTATCAAGGCGAGATTTCAAGTCTCGCGCGGCTCCGGATTCGGAAAGATCAATTCCCTCGACAACGACGCTCACACCAGTGCTTTGGCGAAGTTGCTCGGCCAGTCTCTCCATGGGTTCTGTGCGACGCGCGGCCAATATCAGATTCGCCTTTCGCGCAGCCAAGAGGTTGGCGAACTCGACACCAAAGCCACTCGAGGCACCGGTCACTAGCGCCCATTTGCCGCTGACGTCGTCCATTGATTTCGTCTTGATCTTCATGATGTCCTTCTTTCCTTGACTACAGTTTCTGCAACAGCCGCCCTAGTGGCGGCCCGTTACGATGCGCTCTGGCCATGTGGGTGAGCCTGTTCATCGAGCCTCGCGGGTGAGCGCGGCACTGCTCCCACGTCGCGTGTCCCATCCGCCTCCCAGCGCCCGAAACGCGGCAATGGCGGCGCACGCCGCTTCGGTTTGCGCCTGCGCCTTCGCATCACGCGCCTGCAGCAGGTTGCTGTCGGCATCCAGCACTTCGATGAGGCTGACGACACCTCCTCTGTAAGCGGCGTCCGAGTTCGCGCGCGCACGCGCGAACGACGATTCCCCCTGCGTCAGGATGCCGACCTGCGCTTCGCGTTTGACGAGAGCAGAGAAGGCGTTCTCGACATCCTCGGTCGCCCGCAAGACGGCCAGCCGGTATGCCGCTAGCGCTTCGGCCTCCTGGCCACGCGCAGCGGCGATCTGCGCATCGACGCGGCCGAAGTCGAACAGGCGCCAGCGAAGTCCGAGGAGACCCAGAGCCTGGTTGGCGCCGTTGGTGAACAGATTGCCGCTGGATATCGTGGTGGCGCTGCCCAGCAATGCGCCAAGCGAGAACTTCGGGTAGTACTCCGCGATCGCAGCGCCGATGCGCGCATTCGCTGCCCCAAGACGCCGCTCGGCGACGATGAGATCGGGCCTGCGCCGGATTAGGTCGCCCGGAGTGCCGGTCTCGGCCAGACCCGGTGCGACCGGGACCGGCATCGACGGGCTCAGTTCGGCGCGGTAGGTGCCCGGCTGCACGCCGAGCAGCACATCCAGCGCGTTCATCGCCGAATCGAGCCCGGCTTCGAGAACCGGGATTTGCGCCTCGACCTGCGCGAGCGAACCCTCGGCCTGGTTCACCTGGAGCTCGGCAGCGATCCCCTTGTCGTACTGGAGCTTGACCAGGCCGAGCAGCTGCCGGCGTGTCCGGGCTTGCTGCCGGGCGATCGCGATGCGCGCCTGCAAGCCCCGGATCGTGACGTACACGTCCGCCGTGTGCGCGGCGACGGCGAGCCGTGTCGCGACCGCGCCGGCTTCGGACGCCGCGTATTCCGCGCGCGCGGTTTCCCGCCCGCGCCGCAAACCGCCGAACACGTCGATTTCCCAGCTCGCGCCGACGTTGGCTTCGTAGGAGTTGCCCGTGCGGTCGAAGTCGGGCGTGGCGTCGAGCACGCGTCCTAGCGGCGTCTCGAGCGACTGGTAGACTTTCGCACCGTGCGCGCTCACATCGCCCGCTGGAAGGAGTGCGGCACCGGCCTGGCGCAAAGAGGCACGCGATTGGGCGACACGTGCCGCGGCTTGCGCGATGTCCAGATTCTGTGCGAGGGCCAGGGAGACGTAGCGCGTCAGCGCGGGATCAGCGAAGCCGGTCCACCAGGCCTTGAGGACCGCCTTGCTCTGGACCTCCCGTCGCTCGACGCCTTCCTGGCCGAGGAAGCGAGCCGACAGCGGAATCTCAGGCGGCGTGTAGTGCGGGCGGACCGCGCAGCCGATCGAGACGCTGACACTCAACAGCAGGGCGAGAGACCGGGGGTGAGCGAGCATGACTGTGTTCCTTTCGGAGGGTTCAATTGCTGTGTGACTATAGTCTATAATAGTCACTAGTTGTCAAGCTGAGACAAGCGAGGTATTGTTTCTCATGAGCGCAGCCACTGCTTCCGCCACTCCATCCCGCGGCCCCGCCGACCACGCGGTTCGCGACCAGATCGTGGAAGCGGCCCGAGAGCACTTCAGGCGCTACGGTTACGCGAAGACCACGGTCTCCGACCTGGCGAAGTCGATCGGCTTTTCCAAGGCCTACATCTACAAGTTCTTCGACTCCAAGCAGGCGATCGGCGAAGCGATCTCGGCCAAGACCTTGAGCGCCGTCGTTGCGACCGTCGAAGAAGCGGTGGGTGGCGCGACCACACCGACTGACAAATTTCGCCGAATGTTCAAGGTATTGGTGACAACCAACGTGAGTCTGTTCTTCAACGAGCGCAAGCTGTACGACGTCGCCGCCTACGCCGCAGGCGAGCAGTGGCCGTCAGCCCGCGCCTACTGCGAACGCATCACGCAGCTCCTGACGGAGGTCGTTCGCGAAGGGCGTGAGAGCGGCGAGTTCGAGCGCAAGACGCCGCTAGACGAGACCGTGGACGCCATCGATCTGGTGATGCAGCCTTATGTGAATCCGCTCCTGCTCCAGTACAACCTTGATGTCGCCGAGGAGGCGCCGGTGCATCTTTCCAATCTCGTACTGCGCAGCCTCGCACCCTAGTGAGCTCGCTAACGTTAGTGACTATTGACATAATTAGTCACTAGTTGCTACGCTGGAGACCGTTCATTGGTCTCCATGAGTCAGCGCCGTGAGGTCCCATTTCTGATCGTTGTCGGCTTGCTGCCTTTGGCGTTGGCAGCATGCACCGACGCCCGTTCTTCGGTTGATCCGCGGACGCAGAGTCCCCGCGTGCGGGTCGCGACGGTCGAGCGCTCCGTTGATGCGGAGCGATCGTTCACTGGAATCGTCGCCGCGCGGGTGCAAAGCGACCTGGGATTCCGCGTTCCCGGGAAGGTCCTGCAACGCCTGGTCGACACCGGACAGACCGTCAAGCGCGGCCAGGCGCTGATGCGCATCGATCCCGCGGACCTGACGCTCGCCACGCGCGCACACGAAGAGGCTGTGGTCGCCGCGACGGCACGCGCGCGCCAGACCGCAGAGGACGAGGCGCGATACCGCGACCTCGTCTCCCCGGGCGCGGTCTCCGCGTCGGCCTACGACCGAGTAAAGGCTGCCTCCGAGTCGGCGAGGGCTGAGCTCAACGCCGCGATGGCCCAGGCAGACCGTGCCAGGAACGAAACGGGCTACGCCGTACGGGGGCGGGCGTCCGCCCATCGCCCAGGTGGCCGGCGATCTGGCTTTGAGCCCGTCTCAGGTCCATGCGTCGCTCAAGCGTCTTGAACGATCCCGCCTGATCGACCAGGAGACGGGCCGGCCGTTGCTCAATGCCGTCGAAGAGTTTCTGATCCATGGCGTCAAGTACGCCTTTCCGGTCCGGCGCGGCGAGGCGACCCGCGAGGCGAGATCCTGTGCTGCATGAGCTCCTGGCCCTGATCGACGCGTTACGCGATGGTCGCGCGCGCGAGCGGCAGTTGGCGGAGAAAGAGTTGAGTGCGCGGCTGCGGAGGCTCCTCCGTGGCTGATCCGAATCGCGCGCTCTTCGAGTCGGTTGTTCGCCTGCTGGTTCCGGCAGACGAACGCTATCGCGAGATGGCCAGCGCCTATGGTGCGCCACGCTTTCGGGCACTTTATCGTCAGTGGCTGGACGATGCGGACAACGCGTTGTGGCAGGCCAGATCCCCATGTATCGCCGACGCGCTCGCACAGGGCCACGGGCGGGTCGAGTGCGTCGAGCTGACACGGCAGTACCTCCACCTCTCCCCCCTGGTTGACATGTGCCACCTGGACGACGAGAAACAGCAGCAGATCCGGACGCTGGGGCGTCTGGGCTGGACGCTCTCGCGCATTGAGGATGCGACCGGCATCCGGCGCGAGACGATCAGCGGCTACCTGAAGGCCGCTGGGATCGCGGTGCGGAGCCGCGGCCGTCCGAGCGAATCGAAAGCAAAACCGGCAATTTCTCCGGAGGTGTCCACCGACTCGGACGTCGCAAAACCGGCCACCAGGGCGGCGGTGTCCACCGGCGCAACTCCAGTCCCTCGTCCGGGCCGCGCCCCGAGTGCGAGCGCGTGCGAGCCGTATCGAGAGCTGATCGCCGAGGCGCTCGGGCGCGGGCGCAACGCGATGGCCATTTGGCAGGACCTCGTCGACGACCACGGCTTCGTCGGGCGATAGTCTCGGATCTGATCGGCGCCTGTCGCAAAGTCGCAGACAAGGTCAGAAGTCTGCCGCCGATTCCGGAGAAGTCGAAGTAGGCCGATTTCGAGCCGTCCATCACACGCTTCATACAACAGGCCGAGGCGCAGTAGGCCGAGTGGCTGCTGGTTGCGTAGGTTTGCCTGACAGCCGTGATGGTGCGCGACGGAGACGGGGCGCGACTGTGACGTGACCCGATCGATCGGGCGAGTTTTATCGAGGTTTACAGCGATCGACCGGGTAGACGCAATCGCGGTTATGTCGAACCGGATCGAAAAAGTCGGCGACCTATGGGCTGACATGTGCACTCGGAAACGCAGATTACGTCGTCCGATCGAGAAGCTGCGATCGATGATGAAAACGAACGCTTAACGCGAGCGCCACTCGTAAAACGCCAAGACCCCGCCAACGAGGATTATTCCGGTCATGATGAGAAGCGCGATCCAGGCGATCTGCTGGAATATACGTCGTGCGGTTCGCTCCGACGACGTGTGATTGACGAATCCGAACCACAATAGCAAGGGGGCCAGCGTGAACGAAAAGCCACGCGCCGCGAATATCACGACGTCTGCCGGGTCAACCGACGAAGGAGCAACGGCTCCCGTGACGATGTCGGCCATCAAGGGGCCGGCAAACTGCAGCGTCACCCACCTCAGCGCGCCGCTCGCTATCTGCACGAAGTAGGCGACCGCCATGCCAATCGGCAGCGATAGCACCATCGCGCGTACCCCACTGCTGGAGAGAGAGGAGATGTAAATGCTGCTCGCGGTCAGCAGGACAATCAGCACCGCGAGATCAGCGGACATGCGAATCCGAAGGCCAACTGGTGTGAGTTGGTTCAGGAGAACAGGCAATCCAACACCAAACAGGACCGCCACACCGAAGGCGACACCGACCTTCACCATCCACTGCTGCCACGCCGGGCTGGGCTGGAGCAACTGCCAGTCGAGCATGCCATGCTGCCGTTCCTCTGCGCTTGCGAGCGCTCCAATCGCGATCGCCAGTCCGAGGGAATACAGCAGCAGTACCGCTCCGACCGGGAATGTCGCCATCGACGGCACGTAGCGTCGCAGCAGCACAAAGATGGCCCACCCGATGATGTGCAGACCAGTGATGACGAACGCCATCTGCTGCAGATGAACTTCCTTGACTGCGAGCGCTCTCAGCGGATGATGACGCCGCGCGCCTTGCGCGCTTTTCAACCACCGCGGCAAATGGAGCGCCGGCGAGGCGACGTCGATGGCCTCGAGCTCGCGGAACCGGCGCCAGCCTAGAAGGCCCACCACAGGACACACCACAGTCATGCCGAGTGTCCAGCGACCGAGGAGCATGTGTTCCGTGGCCTCTGTATCGATCCCGAACCCGAACCACGCAATCGCGAGCGTGGCGAACCACGTCAATCCCATCACAGTTCCGCCGAGAATCATTCCTGCAAGCGTGCCGCGACAGATCATCGTCAACAGCGGTGTGAGAAAGAGGCCGCACAGCACGGGCAAGATGATGACGGAGAATCGAGCCGATTCCGGGCGCCACACCCTCGCGAACGTCGTCCCAGCCAACGCCGCCAGCGTCAGCAACATCACTGCCGAGACAACGAATTTGAGGAGATACATGCGCCGCCGATCGGCGGGTTGCGAGAGGAGCATCGGCAGCGTACGGTACGTATACTCCTGTCCGACAGACTGCGCGCCGATCGCCAGCGATCCGACCACGTAGGCAAACAACGCGAGGGGCGGGCCCGGTAGCAGAAGTCGGTGGCCCTCTCGCCACACGAACGCGACGGCAATCGCGGCGATGCTGGCCCCCCACAACGGGAGAAGCGCCCGAATCTCCTTCGAGAGAGCCGGCGACAGGACAGCCGTGCGAGTCATGCGCCAACTTCCTGTGGTTGAAGCGTGGAAACGAAAATCTCTTCGAGCGTGAGCGCTTCAATCGCCAGCGCCTCAGGCGACCACGCCCGCAACCGGTCCATGACCTGCGCCGAGTTGCCGTTGACCATGACCTCGATTTCTCGCCCTCGCTGACGCAGAATGCGCGTGCCGGGCAACTCGAGCCGACCCGGGTCGGTCGCAAAACGCGCGTGCACTTTCTGATACCGCTCTCGCGCCGTGTCGGCATCGAGCGTGAGCACATTGCGACCGCGATCGATGATCGTGAACTCGTCGATCAGTCCTTCAAACTCCGAAATGAGATGCGTCGAGACGAGCACCGTCCTGCGCCCCGGATCTCCGTCCTGGTAGGCGCCAATCACCGTCTGGATGAATTCGCGTCGAACGATCGGATCGAGGCCCGATGTGGGTTCGTCGAGCACCAACAGCTCGGGCTCCGGGCAGATGGCACAAATGAGCGCCAGCTGGGTGCGTTGCCCTTTCGAGAGGTGGCTCGTTTTCTGCCGCGGGTCGAGTCGAAATTGCTTGATCAAGGAAGCTTCGGTAGTCGTGTTCCATTGGCGTCGAAACGAGGCGAAATAGGCCAGCGCGTCCTCTACGGTCATCCACGGATAGAACGCGACAGAATCGGGGACGTACGCAACGCGCGATTTCACCGCAACGTCGTCGCGAACGGGATCGAGCCCGAAGACCCTGATCTCGCCACTCGTTGGACGAAGCAGGTTCAACAGACACTTGATCGTTGTGGTCTTCCCCGCGCCGTTCCGACCGAAGAGGCCGTAACAGCGGCCCGCGGGAACGAGCAGGTTAAGGCCGTCAACCGCATCGGTCCGGTCGAAGCGCCGAACCAGGTTCTGAATGTCGATGGCGGGAGCATCTTTAGTCATGGCTTGTCACACATGCGAGGCACGCGCTCGCTTCTGTTCAAATGCGTCGAATCGCTCTTCGCCAAGGCGCAGGAACTCGCCCCTGTCGATCTGGAGATGATGCGCGTGCACCACGGCCTCGTCGATTGATTCCGCCAGGAGCTTCCGCCGCACGTCTTTCTTGAACGGCGAGCTCGTGGTCCGAACAAAGCAGCCTTTCCCGATAATCGTCTCGATGATGCCCTGGCTTTCGAGCTCGGTGTACGCCTTCGCGACCGTGTTGCGGTTCACGCGCAGTTCCTCGGCCAGCGGCCGAATGCCCGGCAGCGCCTCGCCGGTCCGCAGCGTCCCGGACGCGGCCGCAAGCTTTACCTGGTCGACGAGCTGCAGGTAGACGGCTTTGCCCGACTTGAAATTGAGTTGGAACAGCATGTAACTGTCACAGGACAGTATGACAGTCAGCAAGCGCCGTACCGCACGGAAAAGCGGTAAAAATACAGCAAATTACAGAGACTGTCGCCGGGGGTGCCGACAACTTCGTGCATGAAATTACAAAACCGACCGGAGCGTGACTACGTCCCGTTTGTGAATAGGGGCCCGTTCCGAGGGGTTCCGAGGTCACACGGTCTGGCGGCGCCGCGGCACACAGCCGATTCTCAGCAGCAGTCCTGCATGGGCGGCTGCCGTCGTCGGTCCCGCATGAAGTCCGCCGTGAACTTTTTCGGGCTCGCAAAGTGTGCTGTCCAAGGGTTAACACGGCGCCTCACGCCCGCGCATCTCATCGTGCGGGTGGTGCTCTTCCTCACGGGGCTATCCTCGCAGAGCTCATAGGGGCACATGGTGAAAGCCGTGTGCGTTCAACGCCGCGCGGATTCTGACGTAACTGTGACGTGACGCTGTCGCTTTGGCGAGATCTATCAAGAGTTACGGCGATCGACCGAGGTAACGCGATCGACGTCAAGTCGTTGGCTTCGCAACGGTAATCGAAATCTGTAGCACGCCGTCGCAAACGGCCATAGCAATTTCCAAGCGTGCTCCTTCAACCACTCGGACATCTCTCCGCTTTAGAATCAATGACTTACGATGATGCGTCGACCGCGAAATCGCCGATTGTGATAAGTCCCCCAATCTGCGCCGATCACTTACGGCGATTCCAGTATAGCCGCCGCGGACGCAATGATGCGCGCGCTCCGACCGAGTACCCTTCCTGCAACTGCGTTCAATAGCGATTAGAAGCGCAATCGCGGGATGGCGTTCGCGGGCGGCGGCACGGCGCTGGCCCACTCCTCCCTCTGCGACGAGCTTTGATGCCTCGTCACGTCACCGGCTACGACCGAGACCGGGTGATCGAGACCTAGTCTTCCTTTGTCGATGAGTTTCATCGCCGCGATTCGAAGGGCTTCGACATCGAGTAGATGCGACAGATACTGTTCTCGTCGAACGGCCCCGGCGACTCGAGCGCGATGCGACCGGCCGCGAGGTTAGCCAGCGATCTCCCCGGGTACGACACGGCGGCGACGGCGCCGGCGAGTTCTCCCGACCTCGCGTACCTCGCTCATCAGACTCTGAACGGCGCGCGCCACTGGGACGTTCTGCGATTGTGCGAGTCGTGCAGGTAGGCCGGAAAGGACCGGGAGGGCCCCCGCACGGAAGCGAGAAATGGCCGGCAACGGATCGCCCGACTACCTCAGACCAGACGGAGCAGAACGACTCGCCGCAGGGAAGCAAGCCGCGGGAGGTCAAAACAGCGATTGTGATTTCCGCACCTGGCTTTTCCTGCCGGGCATGATTGCACACCTCCTCGACTGGCTGAATCTGGCAAGGACCGAGGAGCACAGCGGCGAAGGAGAGCGTGGGATGGGGCCACGGTCCATGAACAAACCTGACGCGTTCAGTCAATCCCCGTCGGTTGCGAGTGCCGCGATGCGGAGAGTCCGCCTTTCGTTCGCCGTCATCTGCTGGATTCAAGCAGGTTCATCTCTGGCGCACCGGCTCCGCGACGCCGCTCCGCACGTTTCGTATGCACACCGGCCTCGTGCGAAGTGTGGGATGGTCGCCGGAGGGCGCACGAATCGCGTCGGTGGGTGATGACGGGGTGGCGTATGTGTGGAATACCGAAACTCTTCAATTGCTCATACGGCTCGAGACAGGGGCCGGTCGCGCGATCGCGTGGTCGCCGGATGGCAAGCGTCTCGCAACTGCAAGCGCATCGGGGACCCTGCAAATCTGGAGCAGCGCAAACGGAGCGTTACTCCACAGTCGTCGCCTTCAAACGACCATCAGCAGTGTGCATTGGTCTCCGGACGGCGACACCATCGTCGCGGGCGGTATCAACGGGATGGCGGCGCGGTGGGACGCCCGCACAGGGACGATGATGGCGAAGATGTACGTCAGTTGGCCGGCGCGGAACGACGTCAACGGCATTACCTGGTCTCCGCACGGTCAGCTGGTCGCGATGGCGCACGGCGCCAGGGGGACCGGAGGCCTCACGCTCTGGAACCCGAACGCGGGAACCGCGACACTCTCCCTCTCGAACGCCGGCGGTTGGCTTCGGGGCATCAGTTGGTCGCCTGACGGGCAGTGGCTCGCGGTGAGGAGAGGACGGTAACGTCCGTATTCTCAATGTCGAGACCTCGGCAGTCGCAGTCACTTTGCCGACTGATTCCAAACCGATCTGGAGCGTGGCCTGGTCACCCGACGGCCAACGGCTCGCCGCGGGCAATACCGGCGTCACGGGTCCGCTGATGGGCGGCACGATCACCGTCTGGCAAGGGCCCGTTCCCGCGTTACTCGGGCAACGTGCCCGTGCTCGCACGCGCGCGCTCGAGGCGCTTTTGCTCGGCCGGCGCGTTGTCACGCCTGTGGCGTTCAAGCCAAAACCACCCGCGGCGGTGTTCAAGGAGGGTGGCGTCTACGGCACCGTGACGCGCCTCGAGCCGCCGTTCGGCAATCTCGAGACGAGTTTCGTGTTATCGGATCTGCGCGCGGTCGGCATCGTGCCGGCGAGCAGGTTTGACATGCGCTGTCGGGAGAAGACGTTCACGCTTCTGCTCGGTGAACACTGGACCGACGTCTCACCAGGCGAGTGGGTGGCATATTTATCGGTGGAAGGCGACGTGATCATCGCGCGCAATGGTGCCAACGCCAGTGAACTGTCAGGTTGTCAGGCTGGCGACAGCGTCTTCGTGACCCGCGGCATGACGGGCACGACGCTCGTCCTGAAGCAGCCAGACTTGGCGCGTGGTTCACATCAGAAGCCACCGACCTTGCCCGTTGTACCTGACTCTGTGCCCCCCATCGCGCGGAATGCTTTCCAGCTGCCGTCCGGAAGTTTCTTCAACACCGCCAGCCCCGTGCCACGAATCTGCTTCGTCTCGCCACCCGGCGAGTCGACATACGAAGCCGTGAAGGAACGCCACGCGACCGCCCAGCCACCATCCAGAAACGTCAAGTCCTTGGTTTCCGGAACGTAGCTCAGCACCTTGAAATTTTTGTTAGCGGTCTGGCGTTCGTTGCTCGCTTGGATCGCCTGCTTGCCGACTTCCGCTGGCTGGCCTACGCCGATACGAATAGCGTCATCGGTCCAGTAATCCGTCAGGGCAACAGGATCGCGCGAGAACGTGGCGGCTATGTCCTGCTGGAAGGCCTTCTCGATTCCGGCCAGATCAGCAGCACGCCCGGCGTCGCGCCCGGCCGACACGCCACGTCCCTGACCACCGTGCAGCGTCAAGACGGCCAACGCGGACAGACCAACAACGACTGAGTACACCGTCATAGCCCCTCCAATAACTCATACTCCGACCGGAGCCGGTAGTCCGCCGAATTACTTATGGAGGAGCCCCGGCGAGCGTCTCCATAGCCATGAGCGGTGGTTGGCTGCGGCCGGGGCCGGCCAACGTCATCACGCCCAGGTTTCGTCTTTGACTCTGCATCGCGACCCGGTGGATGGGCACCGCTTAGCGAGCTCGCGCTTTGAGAACGCACCGGGCCTCCGGACGCTGTACCGGCTCGGCCGAGGCGAACGGCGTCATCGGTCCAATAATCCGTCAGCGCAACAGCATCTCGCGACAACGCGCGGCGATGTCCTGCTGGTAGAGCTTCTCGAACGCGGCCCGGTCCGCATGTGGCCACTCCTGTCGTCGCTTGCAGCCGACGCGGCCGGTCCCTGAAGGTCGCGGCGATGTCCTGCTGGTGGAGCTTCTCGATGGCGGGCAGGTCCGCATCGCGGCGCCTGATCACCGTCGGGATGCCCTGCCGGTCTTCGTTGGCGAGTTTCCCTGACAGCGGTCCACTGGGGATATTGTTCGCCTGCTCCTTCATTGGGCACGCCCGTTTCCTTCGAGCAGTGCCGCCTGCTGCGGATCGAGCACGAACCCCATGTGCGCTACGACGATCTGCCAGCGGCCGTCACGTTTCACCCAGACGTTCGTCGTCCGGTAGTGCCGGCGCAGGTCCAGATTCGGCGCCTTGAACGTCACGACGAGCCGGTAGTTGGCAACGGCCATATCCCCCAAGGCCGCGACCTTCGTGTCCTGGTTCTCGGTGCGCGTGTCGAACGGTGTTCCTCCCGCCTTCGCTCGGTCGCGTTCCGCGATCCCGCGCCGCATTTCGTCCATGATCGCGCTCTTGCTGCACGTCGGTTCCCCCAGCACGCCGGTCAACAACAGGTCGTCTGCATAGATCTGGTCGATCGCGTCGAGGTCGAGCGTGCGCTTGGCGTTCGCCAGCTGCCCCTCCTGCTCGAGAATTTCATCAATCGTCGTCATAACGGCGCTCCTTCGAAATCGACGTAGCGTAGCAGTTGGCCTGCCGCGGCGTCCCGAAGGTTTTGCTAAGATTCGCCGAAACCGTCATGGGCAGCGGCGACGTCTTTCATTTCGGCGAGTTCACGCTGGAGGCCGCCGAGCGGCGGCTCCTGCAGGGAGGGAAGGTCGTTCGCCTCTCGCCGAAAGCCCATGACGTCCTGCGCCTGCTCCTTCGGCAGGCCGGGCATCTCGTGACGAAGGACGAGCTCCTGTCTCAGGTGTGGCCCGACGCGAGTGTGGAAGAAGGCATTCTCACGGTCCACATTTCGGCGTTGCGTAAGGCGCTCGAGGACGACAGACGTTCGAGCGGGTACATCGAGACGGTGTCGCGATCGGGGTATCGGTTCGTCGCACCGGTCACCCGGGAACCGGTCGGCCGCGACATGGTGCCGCTGCACGCCCCGCCACGACCTGTGGAGCTCTACGAGCTCGTGGGCCGTGGACGCGCCCGCCTGCTGTCAGGCTCGTACTTCGAGTTGCCCGACGCGCTGTCGTCCTTTCGAGCGGCGATCGCGATCGATTCGACCTACGCGGCGGCACACGCAGGGCTGGCGGTGACGCTCTGTCTCCAGGGCTGCCTCCGGGTGGTGCCGTACGAGGAGGCGTTTGCCGAGGCGAAGTCGTCCGCGCTGCGCGCGCTGGCGATGGACAGCGAGTGCGCGGATGCGCAGATGGCGCTGGGCACCGTGCTGTTCGCGGGCGAGTGGGACTGGGCGGCCGCAGAGCGCAGCCTGCGGCGGGCGCTCGAAATCAACCCCTCACATACCGAGGCGCTCCTGGCGTACGGCGGGCTGATGGAGGCGCTGGGCCGTGCCGACGAAGGGATGCGCTTCAAGCAGCAGGCGCTCGCGCGTAATCCGGAATCGTGGCTCGTATACGCCGAGATTGCGAATTCCTGTTGGAATCAGCGCAGGTATGACGAAGCGATTCTCTGGGCAAACCGGGTGCTCGAGATCGATCCGCGCCACCTGCTCGCGGGCGAGTTCCTCGCCGGCGTCCACCTGAAGCAGGGAGACGTGGAGCAGTTCCTGGCCGAGAACCTTCGTCGCGCCAGACTGTTTGGCGTCCCGGAGGCTGGCGTGGAGCGGTTGAGGCGTCTAGCCGCCGACATGCAGCAGGCATACGCCGCAGACGGACATGCGGGACTCGCCCGATGCATGCTGCAGCAGATTCCCCCCGACGGCGCAGGCGCCATCGCCCTGCAGCGCGCGGTGCTCCATGGGGCGGTCGGTGAGCTCGACGCGGCATTCGAACACCTGGACCAGGCGCTCGATCAAAGAGATCCGGCGCTCGTGTACCTCGCAGTCGCCCCGCAGTGGGACTGCCTGCGCGACGATTCACGGTTCGCCGATCGACTGAAACGGATGGCGCTGCGTAGTGTGTGAGCCGGTTTCCAACTGTCCACCGAGGCGCGTGGAATCCATTGCAGGCTCGTCCCCAGCCGGGGTCAGCCGCGGGCACCAATGCGAAAGATGCGCTCGGCGTTCTTGTACGCGATCTGTTCTCTGTGAGTCTCGGAGATCGGGGCCGACTCGATGAACGCCACGGCGGGGCTTGTGGGCTGGTACGGGTAGTCGATTGCCCACATAATGTGATCGGCCCCAATTCTGTCGATGCAGTATCGAAGCGCGAGCGGATCTTCAACACCGCTGGTGGTGATCGCGAAATTCCGCTGGAAGTATTCGCTCGGTTTGAGCTGGTTGGTGCGGCCAGCCGCTCGGGCGCCTGGCGCCGCCATGAAGTCGAGCCGCCACATCCAGAAAGGCAGCGCCTCACCCATGTGGCCAATCACAATCTTCAGCTTCGGAAACCTATCCAGTACACCGCTCAACATCAGGCGGACTGCATGCGTACCGGTCTCTACTCCGTAACCCCAGGCGGCGCCCTCCAACCGATAGTCGCGAAATGGCGCAGCCATACCATCAGACGGCGCCCGTGGGTGAATGTACAGCGGCGCATCGAGCGCTTCGGCGGCCTCCAGGAGCGGCCAGTAGCGCGGCTGATCCAGATACTCATCGTTGGTGTGGGAATTGACGAGGAAGCCGTTGAACTTTAGATTCTTAATTGCCCCCTCCATTTCTTTAACCGCCCGTTCTGGATCTTGAGGAGCGAAGCTCCCTAGCTAGCGCGGCGTAGCGGGTAGGGTGACGTCGTACGATCTCAGCCAGTCGATCGTTCGCGACTATGGCGAGCGACGTACCGGTATCGGCATCAAACATCTGAACGCCCGGCGCGGTCAGCGACAGCAAATGCATCTCAACGCCGTTGCGATCCATCTCGGCGAGTCGCTGCGCCTCGAGATCGAGCAGCTCTGGCAGGAAGCGCGGTTGCGTCCCCGTGGGTGCGTCGTAGATCGTCGCTAGCAACGGTAGGTCGAGATTGCTGCCGACGGCACGGACGACGTCGCGAAGTGCGTTGACGATTTCCGGAATGGTGCACGCTTCTTCCGTCGCGATCTTGCGGAGCTTGCTTCCCCTCCGACCGACGTCACCTTGTGCAGCGACGAGAATATTCTCCACGCCTGGGTGAGAGCAGCCGACTACTACTGCCAAGCCCTTCGGGGGTTCGGATTGCGAGCGACAACTCGTTCATCTCACGTGTTCCCGCTTTGTCGGACCTGGTGGTCAGCACGAAGAACCCGGGAAGGATTTCCGTCGTTCTGGTCACGATCTGGAAGTTGGCCAGCGGCCACGGGGTGCCGCTGCGCAGAGCGTTGGGTTCCTTGCCATCGAAGTAACGCATGTGCGCCGGCAGTGACGTGTCGCGCACAAGGAACTCCTTCGGCGCTCCGCCTCTGAAAAAGGCTGCTTCCTGCGGCGCATAGATCGGGACGGTCGGGTTGGCGGCGACCAACACTTCCAGTCCTGTCGTGTGATCGCCATGGCGATGGGAGATCACTACGGCGTCGAGGCGCGTCAAGTCCACTCCGAGCTGCTTGATGTTGCGTGCGAATACGGCCGCATCATTGCCCGTATCGAAGAGAATGCGCCGTCCGCCGTACTCGATGAGCGCCGCGAACCCCCAATCTTTCTGCAATGCAGAGGTCGGCCCGAAGGCGTCGTAGAGAATCGTGACGCCCGCTCGTTGCTGCGCTTCCCCGTGGACGGGAGTCATCGTCAGGGCGCAGGCCGTCACGATCGCAACGCGACTCCGGTGGAACATCGTCAATCCCCATGCAACAACGTCGTTGCTGTACCGCGCAATGTAGACGTCGCCGGATCAAGGCATTTCTCAAGATCGACCCTCGCGAGCGTCGCTTCCGAGATTACCACCGTCTCAGGTGCGATCCCATTCGATCTGCCTCCCTGCGCACAGATCTACGAGGGGCCGTGGTCCGAAGTCCTGAAGGATTCCCGTGGAACGCCCGGCAGAGACCGTGCCGCGGGCCGGCTATCGCTTTTCCGCCGCCGTCAAGCGGAGGACTGTCCCCGCCGATCCGGTGTCGATGAAGGGGCCGTGTGCGACCTGTTCGCTGGAGCTGACCCGCAACACCTGCTTGCGCGCGACCACCTGGCGGGAGCCTGTTTGATGAAGGGCGATCTCGATCGGCACATTGCGGAGTCGCTCATGCACGCCAGAGCCGCTGGTTGCCCAATGGAGCTGCTCGACGACCTGCGACGCAGTTACGAGACGCCGAGGTATTTCGTGCCTACGGGATGGAGCTGGTGGGACCTCCACTATCGATTAGGACTCGTCCGGGAATAAGTGTGCCATTTTCGCCGCCGAGGCATCCCGCCTGGCGGCGTTGCTCCTCGCTCACATACACTCGGTATGCTTCGCTCGTCGCGCCTTGCCCGG
>DATKDY010000202.1:0-5251 GCA_035512515.1 Vicinamibacterales bacterium | reverse complement strand
ATTCCAAGTCCGCCTAGGGGCCCAGTTCAGCGGCGGGCCGAGCGCGCAGCGCGAGGATCGTCCGCCATCAGCCCTGCGCTCGGCGCATTCTATGCGCCCGAACACTGAACAGGCTCAAAAATAGGGTCAGTCGCGTACAAGCCGCGTCCACCTCGGGCGTTTCGCGGCGAGATCGTAGGTTTTTCTTGAGGATTTGAGGGAAAAGTAGTGAGCCCGCTCGGAATCGAACCGAGAACCAACAGATTAAGAGTCTGCTGCTCTGCCAGTTGAGCTACGGGCCCCTCGACGGAGTGATGCGCACGACGGCAATCGCGCGCAAACTGACAATTCGCGAGTATACCATCCGCACGCCGTCCGCAAAAAATCGCGCGCCTCCCACGGCCTCACCACACCACGCGCACGCGGCCCGACTCACGAATCGCGGCGTCGCGCGTAACCAGCGGCATCGCCATCGTCACCGCTGTAGCGACGATCAGTCCGTCGAACGGGTCGCGCGTGAACGGCAGGTCGTCGGCGACGAAGATCTGCTCCGGCGTGAGGTCGAGCGGCTGATAAGCGGGGTTGCTGAACAGGTCGTCGAAGAACGCACGCAGGCTCCGCCGCAGGTCGATGCGCCCCGCGCGTGCGATCAAGCCGCACTCCCAGATGACCGCGGCCGGGACATACAGCGTTGCCTCACGGCGTTCGCACCGGTCGAACAGTGCGGCGGCGCGAGGGCCGAGCCGGCCCCCGCCTGCAGCGTGGAAGACGAGCGGGTGCGTGTCGGTGACCGCCGTGACTGGATCAGCCACGACGCTTGCGTGGTGTGCCGTGCTGCGGTTGCAAGCGGGCGCGCCTCTCACGACCGGCGAATGGCCGTCCGAGCGACGCGTCGAACAGCGACCGCACAGTGGCATCCGCGCCCTTCAGCAGCGGATCCGACGGATCGATGTCGATCGTGCCGGCCACCGACCGCGCCGGCTCGTGCCGGCCGCCCTGACGCGCCTGACTGACAATCTGGTCGAGCACTTCACTGACACTGTCGCCGGAGGCCCCTGCCCGGCCCTTCAACCACGTCACGTTGTCCGATTCGAGGGTGACAGAGAGCGCCCGCCTTGCCATACTATAAACATACGATACTCGGGGGAGGAACGCACCAGCCGCCGAAGCGGTGATGCCCTGGCCGAAGCCGGGACGCTCGTGCCCGCATTGGCCACGAAGCCGCGGCGCACTTGCGCACCCCAGCCGAGGTTGCTCATCGCGCGTCCCGAGGCGACGATCGAGACAGTGATGTTCCTCGCCGCGCTCGCCGCACTCGTAACGGCCGGCGCGCTGTATCAGGCGATCGGCGCCGCGCGGCAGCGGCGACGGTTCACCGCACCAGGTCACCTGATCGATGCGGGCGGCCATCGTCTGCACGTGCAATGCAGTGGTGCAGGGCATCCTGCGGTGGTGTTCGAGTCGGGCATCGCCGCCTCGTCACTCAGCTGGTCGCTCGTCAGGCCCGCGGTGGCGGAATTCACGCGCGCCTGTGCCTACGATCGCGCGGGCCTGGCCTGGAGCGATGCGCCGTCGTGTCCACGCACCTTCGATCGGATCGTCGACGAGCTCGGCGCCGTCGTCTCGCACGTGACGGCCGGCCAGCGATGTGTGCTCGCCGGCCATTCCTTCGGCAGCTTCGTCGTGCGTGCGTACGCTGCACGCCACCCGCAGCAGGTCGCCGGTCTCGTCCTCGTCGATCCGCCCACCGAATGGTTGAGCGTCACGCCGCAACGCGAGCGGCTGCTCGTCGGTGCTCGCCGCCTCTCCAGGCTTGGCGCCGTGCTCGCGCGCCTGGGCGTGGTCAGGCTGAGTCTCGCCCTGCTGAGCGGTGGCGCACCGGCCGCGCCGCGGCGATTCGCCCAGGTCTTCGGGCCCACGGCTGCACGCACGCTCGAACGGCTCGTCGGAGAAGTCCGCAAGCTTCCGCCGGAGGTCCATCCAATCGTGCAGGCGCACTGGTCGGAGCCGAAGTGTTTTCAGGCGATGGCCGATTACCTCCGCGCCCTTGCCGAAGAAGGAGCCGCCATCTCCGCGTTACGCCCGCCACGTGAGGTGCCCGTCGTCGTGATTTCCGGCGGCATCCAGCCACCGGAGCAGATCGCTGCGCATCGGTTGCTCGCCGACGCGGCGACCCGCGGCCGCCTCGTCGTCGCCGAGCGGAGCGCTCATTGGGTGCAGTTCGACGAGCCCGAGATCATCGTGCGCGCCGTTCAGACGCTGGTCGAGGACGCAAGGGAGCGAGACGGAGTCTGACGGTTGCCCCGGCTGAAGCCGGAGCCCGTCTGGTCACGGCGCCATGGCCGCAATCATCCCCTTGCGCGTGTAATTGATCGGCACGATGCGGTACCGATAGACCATAGCGTGCTGGCCCATGAGATACCCGTGCTGCGCATCGGGGAAGGTCACGGCCGCGGCGCGTGCGGGCAAGGCGAGCGGTCTCGAGGTGAAGTTGCTGCCCCCGTTGAACGGGTAGCCAATGCCGCCGCCCTCGCCGATCCCGACGATGATCTTGCCGTCGCCGACGCCGAACGCGCTCGGCCAGAGGCGCTGTCTGACTGACCGCATTTCAGGTCGCGCCGCCATCGCTGGTCCAGTGCACCTCCTCGCCGTTGTCGAGCACGGCGATCCCGTTGGTCTCGGTCCAGAAATCGACGGAGGTCACCTGCCGCGTCGTGTCCGGAATCGTCGTCATCGTCCAGGTGCGCCCGCCGTCGGACGTCTTGCCGAACGTGGCGACCGTGGTTGACATGTTCACGGCCGATCCTCCGCCGACGAAGCCCACGGTCGCTGAGAGGAAGTCCGCCGTGTACAGCCGGCACTGCAGCTTTCTCGGCAGTCCGTCCACGTGGCCGTCAACGCTGCAGCGGCTCTCGGGCTATCACAGGCTGCACAAGGCAAGTCCCCTGCCCCGATACTCTCTGGGCGCCGGTCATCCAAGGAGTCCTGAATGGCGGCACCGCGGTGGGCGGCAGCACTCGAGCGGGCTCAAAAACTCAAAAGAAGAAGGGCGGGGCTGAGCCCCGCCCGCATTCCCGAGTGCCGAAGCAGCCGTCAGTGTCGCCGGACAGTTTACGGAACGACGATGGTTTGGACCGCCGTGACGACGCCCAGCCCACACGAGTTGATCCCGCGGACGCTCAAGTTGTAGACGCCCGACGGCACTTCGCCTTGCAATGTACGCCCCGTAGTCGGGATTGTGAGATTGAAGGTTCCGGTGACGATGAGCGTGAAACCGGTGGGCGCAGGCCCGGACGCCGGCGGCTCCCAGTCCACCTTCACGAGATTGCCCATGCGCGACGCGAGGAAGCTCGTCGGCGCCACCGGCACGCCTGAACAGGCGCCCGGGAAGCTGAGCGTGACCGGGTCCGAGGCCGCGCTCACGCCACCCGCATTGACGCTCCGCACGCGAAGTGTGTAGGTGCCGCCCGGCACGCCGATGAACGAGAACTGTTCGCCGAGCGGCAACGGCAGGGTGGCCACGGCCGCGCCAGTCACATCGAGCAGGTGCGACTGTGGCGCACCTCCTTCGAAGGTGTTGCGCCAGCTCAAAGTCAGAGACGTGCCGTCCACCGTCCCTGTCAGCGATGCCGGTGGCGACGGTGGCGCTGGAACGTTGACATATAGCCTGATCTCGTTCGACGGGCCGCTGCGGCTCGCCCCCGAGAGGGTATGCATGCGCACATAGAACGCACCGGTCGGCGCGATGAACGTAAAGATGGGATACGCGCTGTTGGTGGCAATCGACGCCAGCACCTCACCCGGATTGATGCCGCCCTCGAGCACGTAGTTGTCCGGCGGCAGACCAAACGCTGGTGGCGTGAAGCGGAGCGTCACGAGATTGCCGACGACTGACGCCACGTAGAGCCCGGTGGCCGGCTGCGCGGTCGGGACGCTGCCGAGGACGTTGAATCCATTGAGCAGCGCCGCCGATTCGCCGTCGGTCGTCACGAAGATGTCCCGGAATCCCGGCGTTGCGCCGGCATCGATCGTGATGCTGGCCGAAACGGTCGTCGGCGAGGTCACCGTCGTGCTGTTGACGGTGATGCCCGTCCCGCTGAAGCTCAGGGCGGACGTCCCGTTGACGAAGTTGGTGTTCGCGCCCACGACGTCGATGGTCAGCGTTTGTCCGATCGATCCCGACGCGGGTGTGACCGACGTGAGCGCCGCAATGTCCGCCGCCGTTGGTGCGATGAGGAACGGACCCACGACTGTTTCACGGGCCACCTCGGAGCCGGTGATCACACTGACACTGCGGTAACCGATGATCGCATCCGTGTCGATCGTGAGGTTGACGATCACGGTTGTCGCGTCCACCGGGGTGATCGCGTTGAGGACGACGTTGGTGTCGTGTCCGCCGGTCGAAGTGCAGAAGGTCGACACGCAGAAGACCGGCATCGACGCGTTGGTGAAGTTGGTATTGATGCCCTTGATGGTCACGTCCACCGTCTGGCCGGGGCCGAGGCTATTGGGCGAAACACTCAGGATGGTGGGCGAGGTCGGCGTCGTCGTGACGTTGAATGCCCCGACACCCGTGGCGCTTTCGACCGTGCCGCCGCCCAGCTCGGTCGTCACGGTCACATCGCGGAAGCCAAGCGCGGCGTCGGCGGCGATGGTGACGTTGGCGGTGATCACCGTCGGGGACTTGACCGTCCGCGAGTTCACGGTGATGCCGGTCCCGGCAAAAGTGACGACGCTACTGCTCTGGAAGTTGGTCGTCGATCCTTCGATGTCGATGTCGATCGTCGTGGCTCTCGGGCCGTCACCCGGCGTGACCAGGCCAACGGTCGGGATCGAGGCCGAGACGGCGATGTTCGTGCCGGTGTTGATGTAGCGCGTCGTCTCGGTGACGTCACCGGACTTGATGCCAGGAATGGCCGCAAACATGCCCCCGGTCGCGCGCGCGATGGCCGCATTGGTTTCGATCGAGCTCTCGGTGCCGAGCGTCGGCTCGGGGGGGAGGCGATCGGTGGCGAATTCTCCGTCACCCGCGTCCGGGTTCTGCGAGTCACGCGGATCCATGCCGTCGGCGTCGCGCACGGCACTGGATCCATCGAATGCCGGGCCCGTGCACCGGCCCGACAGCAGCACCGACATGCGCAGGCTCTTGGAGGTGTAGAGCGCCGAGACAGCGGCTGTGGTCGCGCCGGTCGGATGCGAATCGGCATCGGTGAACAGCATCGACTTGCCGCCGTTGCGAAGGAGGCGGCCGGCGACGAGCAGCGCATCATTG
>DATKDY010000201.1:0-4624 GCA_035512515.1 Vicinamibacterales bacterium | reverse complement strand
GACGGAGCCCGAAGCGACAGCACGGCACCCGCCATGAGCTCGAGCGAGCCGATGACGGCTGCTCTATTCGTTGGGGCCGGACCGCCGCCGGCCACCAACCAGACCAGGCCGGGATGGATCGTGATCTCGTCCGCCCTGCTCGCGTGGGCCGTCACGAGAACGGTGTCCCTCGCATTGCCCAGCCAGCCTTCCTGCGCCTCACGCGTGGCGAGCAGCATCTCGGCAGCCTGGAGCGGCACGCTTGCGGGATAACTCGATCCGCCCGTGATGCGGACCGGCGCCGCGTCCGTCAACCTCACTGAACGCCCTCCGCCTTGATCCTCCTGGAGGAACAGCCCGATGCCGGCACTTCCCTCGATGCTGCCTCCCAGCAGCACGCCACTGGCACGCCAGAGTACCAGCACGCCACCGCCACCCGAATTCAGGATCTGATTGTCTTCGAGATGAAAACCGTTAAGATTTTGGAGGACGACTGCGTACCCGCGTGCGTCCGTGCACATCGAGAGGCAGGCGGAATCGACCACCGATCCGACCAGCGAGGCCGTCCCCCCGTCGCCGAAAAGGATCCCCTGCGCCTGCGTCTGGCGGATCAAGCTGTGACTGATCGAGATCTCGCTGCTGCTGGTGCCCTGCACACCGATGATCGCATGCTCGACCGTGGCATGAGACAGCGTGATCGTTGTTACCGTGATCGTTGACGGCTTGATGCCGGCCCATGGCTGCGACGGGTCCCGGGCCGTGAACACGATCGGCGCGTCGGCTGTGCCCTCGGCCTCGAGCATGCCGACCCCGAGCGCGGCGCCTGGTGCGCCGCAGATCAGCGCGCCGGCCTCGATGACGAGTGTCTGGCCAGTAACCGCGCCGTGCAGATGGTGCGGCCCGTCGCTAGCCTTCCAGTTCGCGCCGGTGAATACGCCCTCATGCACCACCCCGCCGGGGTCCGCGCACGAGGTCGGCAGTGGCCGCTCCTCCGGTGGCACGACCGGCGAATCGCCGCAGGCTGCGACTATCGCCGAACCCAGCACCAGGGTTCCCCACATGCCCAGCGTCCGAAATTCACCCATTCGGTACCTCATTGCCGGCACGGCAAGCCATCCGGGCCAGGTCCTCCCGCGCCGTCGCAGCAGTTGTCGCCTACTGTAACTCCCGTCGACGCCACGCTGTAGCAGCCGGAAACGTGATCAAAGGCGTCGTTATTGTCCAGCGATGAGTTCGAAATTGGCGCGTCCATCCGGACTCCCCATTGATGTCCAAGCGCCTCATCAGTACCATTGTACTGCAGGTAATTGTCGCTGATTTCGATGAAATCGAATGTCCATGGGTCTCTATAATCAAGGAAGATGCCGTTCCGCGCGTTCTCACCCATTGAATTACCTCGAATGCTGACCGAGGCAACGTCAGCTCCGGCGGCCATCAGCAGAATTCCATGCCCCTCAGTCAAAGGCCCGTGGTTCGCCCACCCATTACCATGTGCTTGATTTCCCGTCACGTTCATGGACGAAGCGGTCGAGTCCATCCCGTTCTCACCATTGTTGCTCAGCACGTTGTCCTGGATCGTGACATTGACCGGGGCATTGCCGGCATTGCCGGCTTCGCCGTCACTGAAGAGGCCCAGGCCCGAGCCACCGTTATACTCGAACTGGCTGTTTACGATGGTGAGACCATCGTTCTCGCCATTGACCTGGAGACCATGGCGCTCAAATCCATTGACAGACCCGAGATGTAAAGTCCATCCGGAGTCGGAACATTCAGGTCCCGCGATGCGTTAATGCCATAGCGGTTGAAATCCGCCCATGCCCCGACGTTGTAATGCGGCCCCCGAATGTCGAGATCGAGCAATGTTGCGCCCGCCTTGCGGATACCAACTCCACCTCCATTGGGTGATACCGAGAAATTGATGATCGGGCGTGCACCGCTACCGGTTGCTTCCCAGGTTACGTCCTCATAATCAATGACCAGGGGGCCACTAACGTTGTACACCTCGCCGCGCTTGAATTGCAAGGTGCCGCCAGCCCCGAGTGACGCTACAGTATTGTTGATGCAGTCAGTCCAATCGGACCCGCCCGGGCAGCCGGCACACTGCGAATCATCCAGAATTACGACCGTTCCCGTACCGTGGCAGCTCATACTGGCCTCCTTGTAGGGGTGGCTTATAGGCAGCAAGAACGGTACCGGCTAGACGCGGTGTGCCAGCAGTCAGTTACGCACCCGTTCAGGAGAGCACACCACTCGTCCGCGGCTCTGCCTCGCCCGCGTGAACCTCTGACCCGGCGTCTGCGCGGCCCTGCCGGTCAGCTCCATCTTGAGGAGCAGCCCGAGCACGTCGCTGACCGGCACTGACATGGCGAAGGCGAGTGCGTCTACATGCACCGGGGCCGCAGGGTAACACCCGCGGCCGCGCGTTCGGTTGCGTCCGGACCGCCGCGGACGACTACGGCTCAGTGGTCGGCCTGCGTGCGGAACGGCACGAATTCGACATTTCCTGCCACGCCGTCGCCATTCGGGCCGTGCGGCCCCTGCTGATCGCCCCACCAGTTGGTGCGGGCGTCCACCGCTGCTTCGGCCAGGTTCCTGAGACCGACACCAGCGTTGCCGTGGATGTTGCAGTCATTGACGCGCACGCCGTCCGCGACCAGCACGCGCACGCCATCGGTCCAGCTGCCCGTGATGTCGCACATGGACACTGCCACGTCCGCGGCTGTGATGGTGAGCGCTGCATCCGCATACTCATGAGCGCCTGCGATCCTGGATTGACGGAAACTGTGGTATCGTATATAATACCAAATGATCCATCGGTTCGTACTCGACACTAATGTGCTTGTATCGGCCCTGAGGTCGCGGAACGGGGCCTCATTCGCTTTACTGAGCCGGTTGGCAGAGGATTCGAAACTGCGGCCCCAGCTTTCCGTTCCGCTGGTGCTGGAGTATGAGGCCACGCTGTTGGCGGGCGTGGACGAGTTGACGATTGATGTGGCTGATATAGCCGACTTGCTCGATTTCATCTGCTTGACCGGAGAGCATCACGAGATCCACTACTTATGGCGCCCGTCGCTTCGAGATCCCAAAGACGAAATGGTTCTCGAGTTGGCTGTGGCCTCTGGATGTGAGCGGATCGTGACGTTCAACCACAGAGATTTCAGGGGCGCAGAGAGGTTCGGGGTGAGTCTCGAAACTCCAGGTCAGTTCTTGAGGAGAATTGGAGCAGCAAAATGAGCACGATGAGCGTTCGTCTTCCGGAGTCGTTGCACAAGCAGGCCAGGGAACTGGCTGAGCGTGAGGGCGTCTCGATAAATCAGCTGGTCGCGACCGCGTTGGCGGAAAAGGTCTCGGCGCTGATGACTGTGGAGTACCTGGAGGAGCGAGCTGGTCGCGGGAGTGTGGCAGCGTTCCGGAAGGCGCTGTCGAAGGTGCCGGCGGCTGAGCCAGTTGAGGGAGATGAGCTGTAGCAACCCGACTACCGCTTCGGCGGAAAGTTCTCCGAGGAGGCACCATGGCTGCTGTACTGGATTTCACCAAGCCGCATATCCTCCGAAATGAGGAGGAGTATGAGTCGGCGATCGTCGAGATCGAGCGGCTGCTGGACGAGAACGTCGAGGCCGACTCGGAGGGCTATGATCGACTCGAGTTTCTGTCGGTCCTCGTCGAACACTATGAGGAAGAGCACTACCCTGGGGGAAAGGTGTCGCCGCAGCAGGCCATCACCTTCATGCTCGAGCAAAATGGCATGAGCCGCTCCGACCTCGACGATGCGATGGGGGGCAAGAGCCGTGTATCCGAGTTCTTCAGCGGGAGGAGAGACCTCTCGAAGTCTCAGATCGGGTCGCTTCATCGACTTCTCGGGGTCCCCGCTGCCATCCTCCTCGGTTTGGACAGTTGAGTCGCGACTGCCCACCGAATGAGGCCCGCGGACCTGGAACGCGGCCGACCGGCTGAAGCAGCGCGACGATGTCCCAAATCCACCCCTTGACAACTCTGAGATCGCGTTTGGCGCTACGTCCGACATGGCTGCTTTACGTGGTCGTAAGTGGCACCCCGATGCGTCAGGATACACTTCGCACGAGCATGTCACGCCGAGAGGCGTAATGTTCGCTCCGCAATGCACACAACGCACTGCAGGGCGTCGCGAAAGTGCCCGTTATATTTCGCAGTGCAGCAGCCCTGCTTCTTTATTGACGGGAGTCGAACATGTCCTGCGCCGTGCTCGCCATTCGCGAAGTCGCCACGACAAGGTACCACGCCGTCGCGCATGCCCACGCACGCCGGACCATCGCAGCGGATCCCGACGCAGTCGACCAGCTCGGCGATGAGATCGCCACACTGAGCGCGCACATCCATGCGGCGACGCACCGGCTGCTCGTGCTGCTTGCGGAGTTCGATCGACTGCGTGGCTGGGAGCAGGCGGGTCAGCGGAGCTGCGCCCACTGGCTCACAGTACGCACCGGCATCGATCTCGGCGCGGCGCGTGAAAAGGTGCGTGCGGCACGTGCACTCGAGCGGCTGCCGCTCACGAGCGCGGCCATGTCGCGCGGCGAGCTGTCGTTCTCGCAGGTGCGTGCACTCTCGCGCGCGGCAGAGCCCGGGACGGAGGCTGCCCTGCTCGAGCTGGCCCGCGGCGCCACCGTCG
>DATKDY010000200.1:0-2059 GCA_035512515.1 Vicinamibacterales bacterium | reverse complement strand
CCCAGGCCCGCCGCCTGCTGCTCGATCCGCAGACGACGGCCTTCGTGCTCGTGCTGATTCCCGAGAAGCTGCCGGTGCTCGAGAGCCGCAAGGCGCTGGAGGCGCTGCGGCGCTTCGACGTCCCCGTGCTCGGCGTCATCGTCAATCGGGTGCTGCCGCCCGAGCCGCTCGGCGACTTCCTGGAGCAGCGGCGCGGACAGGAAGCGCGCTACCTCGAACAGATCGACACGCACTTCGCCGATCTGCCGCGGGTCCGCGTGCCGCTGCTGCCACATGACGTCGAGGGCCTCGACCCGCTGCGCACGATCAGCCGGTTCCTGCTCGCACCCGGCACTGCGTAAGTGCGCGGGCGTCGCCGCGCAGCGGTTCCGGTCGCGGCGTGCTCAACATCCGGGCGGGGCGTAGGACGTCGTCCTGCCGCCGATCATAGACTCGGCCAGCGGGTGCACCGCCCAAGTCGGAGTAGGGATCATGGGCTTGGCGGCTCCCCGTCCTTGTTCGAGGACTTTTTTGGTGTCGGGTCGGAGGAGGCGCGCCCGAGAGCGCTGGCCTCCGTCCGCCGCTCAAACTGCACGTGCGGTTCTCCCGCATGCAGCTTTTACGAAAGCGCGGCCTCCCGCCGCGGTGCCAACGAAGGGATCCGGCCGATCAAGCTCACCAGCCCCAGCTCGCCCCGGAGGCGCCGTGTCGGGAGGGTCTTCCATCCCCCACAGCGCCACCGTCGATAGCGTTGCGACCAGAGACGTCGCACGACCCATCGATCGAGTTGGTTGAAGAGTCTCCGTACGTGGACGCGCTTGTAGTACTCGCCCCATCCGCGAATCACAGGATTGAGATCGCGAATCAGCTCCGCGGTGCGAAGCGGGATGCGGCGCTGCGTCTTCCGGCGGACCGTGTCCTTGAACCGGTCGATCGACTTCTGCGTCGGGTATGCGTACAAGCCCCCACGTCGCGCCTTCGACGTGATCTTCGCGGCCGACAAGTAGAGAGCCCGCTGGCCGCGCTTGATCGTGTAGCCGAGAAACGCGAAGCCCTGGCGCACATTCACGATGCGCGTCTTCCGCACATTGAGCTGCACCCCAAGGGTTGCGAGGATCTTCACCGCGCATCGCAATGCCGCGTCCGCTTCACGCCGACTCCTGCACGTCACCGCCCCGTCGTCGGCGTACCGCGTCAGCTGGTAACCTCGCCGGCGCATCTCCCGATCGAACGGCGTCAGGAGAATCTTGCTCAGCAAGGGAGAAACCACCCCACCTTGCGGGGTACCCTGCGTCGTGGGAAACAGGCGGCCCTTCTGCATCGCACCAGCCGTCAGCATCCGCTCAATCAGCGTCAGCACACGACCATCCGCCACACGTTGGGCCACCAAGGTCATGAGCTTGTCGTGGTTCAATCGACCCGAAGTAGTCCTTCAGATCCGCGTCCACGATCCACTCAGCGCCCGCTTCGATCTCTCGCCACAGCTTGCGCAGCGCGTCCTTGGCCGACCGACCGCGTCGGTAGCCAAAGCTGCTGTCATCAAAGAGTGGCTCAAAGATCGGCTCGAGCCGATTGAGCAGCGCCTGTTGGGACACGCGGTCGAGGACCGCGGGAATGCCAATGGACGCCACTCGCCCGGTTTGCCTGCCTTCGGGATGTCGACCCGTCGGACTGGCAACGGCTGGTAGCGGTCGGTGTGCAGATCCTCCCGGAGCCGAGCCAGTGCTAAAGACGCATTGATCGGCATAGGGGCGGCGGTCACCCGCCGACCCCTGCCACACCACCGTGCGTACGGGTCCGTACACGGCGATTCGAGCGGTTACGCTAGCGCTCCTCAATCAACGACGGGAGTCCGAGCGATTTGAAGTACGCGTTGGAAAGCCCGACAGAGAGGGCTTTGGACCGGGCGAGGTACCAAGGGCCACGCCCACTGCCGGCCGTGTGGCTGGCCAGCGGGCCGCGGACACCCAGGTTGAGCAGCGCCGCGCGGCGACGGCGGGCAGTTTTCCACTGTCGCCACAGCGCGGCCCGCAGTCTCAACCGGACCCAGCGCGTGAGGTTGACCAGCACCTCCGGCGTT
>DATKDY010000199.1:0-50251 GCA_035512515.1 Vicinamibacterales bacterium | reverse complement strand
CTCGGCTTGTCAGCGCTGTCGGCTCTCAGTTGAGACCCGACAGCATAGAATACCCAGACGATGCGCGCCACGATCATCTCGATCGCTCTCATTTTTTTTTGGCAGGCGGCCACGGCACAGGTGGTCGACAACCTGAACAGCAGTGCCCACATGCCGTTGCGGCCGCTGAAGCCGTGCGCACCAGTCCGTCTCCGTGCTGAGAGCGGGATAAGCTCAGGGCTTCTTCGCGGACTGGGCGCCTGCGGCAGGTGGGACGTCCAGTTGCCGGTACTCGCGCCGGGCGGTCCGGACGATCGCAATGTCCGAGTCGGCGCCCTGCCAGAGCGCGAGCAACGCCTCGTAGGCCAATCGGCTGGCGTCCACGTCGCTGCTCTGCGCGGCTGCTCGGGCGCGGCCGAGGTAGGCAAGAGGATACAGGGTCAAAGCGGCGGGATTGAAGTCCTTGGGGACAAGCACACCCTTGTTGTCGAGGATCTTCTGGAACTCGAGACGCGCTTCCGCGCCGGCACCCTGATGCAGGTAGGCCAGGCCGCGGAGATACGCCGGCCAGAGAGAAGCATCGGTGCCCAACTCGACGCGCTCGGCTCTCTTGAGCCGCTCCACGGCGGCGGCCGCATCACCGCGATGGAGCGAGACCGCGGCATGCACCATGGGCAGCCAGGAAGCCTCGTAGAAGGAGTTGTGGGGGAACAGGCGAACCATCTCGTCAGTCAGCTTTTCGGCAAGTATCGAATCGCCGCACAATGCAACGGCAAGCGCGGTCCTACTCAGGGCATGCCGGCCACGCGACAGCGCGAGGGCTCGAGCGGTGGCTTGCTCCGCCTCCCGGCAATTGCCGTACGCCGCTTCCCATAAAGCGTCTGCTGCCGCGTACAAGCCGGCCGTTTCCTCGAGGCCGCCGGCCGTGGCCAAGCCGATTGCCTGCTTCATCAGCTCTCTCGCCTGGCGGACCCGGCCAGCGTACGCCGCAGTCACCGACTGCATCGCCAGCATCCCGGCCCCGGCTGGGCGTTCCGAGACGTGATCGACCTGTTGCTGCATCGCCGCTGCATCGCCCTGCAGGAATGCGCTGGCGTACAGCATGTAGCGGCTGTAGGGTGGGTCGAGCTTTCGCGCCCGAGCCTGCTCGATGGCGGCCGTAGCCTCCTCGTGCTGGCCGAGACAAAGCGCGGTGTGGGCGACGGCGGCGTGGGCCACACCGGCATCCGGGTTCAGCCGGACGCCCTCGCGCGCTTCCTCGAGAGCCTCCCTGTAGCGTCCGATCGCGCTGTAGCGCGCAGAGAGGTTCGTCCGGGGAACGAAATCGCGGGGATACGTCTGCTTCCAGAGCTCCAGCACCTCGATGGCCCGGTCACCATCGCCGAGCACGTCCATGTAATAGCGCAACGAGATGTAGAACCTCTCGCGTTCGCTGACCCGGTGGCGGAGCGCGAACGCCCGCTGTGAGAATTGCGCGGCGAGATCGTACTCCTTCGCCATTCCAAAGGTGAGGCCCAGCGCCGCGTAGGCCATCGCGAACTCAGGATCCAGCTCCACCGCCCGCCGATAGAGGGGGATGGCCTCGAAGTACTGACCGCGGAAGTGGTTTCGCCGGCCCAGGTCGTAAGCCTTGAACGCTTCCAGCGACGCTGTGGTGGCCTGCTCGATGGGCGCGGAAAACCTCTCGATCGAGGCGAGCGATTCTCCGAGCTTCCCCCGAAGCCTTGTCGCGGCCTCACCGAGCCGGGCCAGGATCCTCTCCCGGCTCTCGGCCTCGGCTTGCTCGCGCGCGACGGTCTCGCCGCTGGCCGCACTCAGAACCTCGAGGTTGATGACGTAGTTACGGCCGAAGCTCGCGATCGACCCGATGAGCACCGCCTTGACGCCCTGTCGTTGGGCGATCTCGCGCGCGAGATCCCGCGTGACCCGCTCGTCGGGCGACCGTCCGATGTAGCGCAGCGTTTCCCGAATGCGTTCCTCGGAGACGATGTTCAGGATGGGGCTTTGTCCCAGTTCCACCGCGATGGCATGCCGGAGCGTCCCGTCGAAGATCTGGTCGCCGGTCGTGTTGGCGAAGTCCGCGATGAGGACGCTGTCCTTCTCCGTGAGCGCCGGAACGCGGCCGGATTTGCCGGCGCGGGTGAGGTAGAACGACGCCACGGCCGCCACGAGGAGCACTGCAAGCAGTACAAGGCCAATTCGCCATCGGCGCTCCCGGGAGGCAAGAGGTGCCGCGCCGGTCGCCGATGCTCGATCGGCATCGTCGACTCCCGGCTCGAGGCGACGATCGTCGGCCGGGGCTGACTCTATTGGCTCGGCCGTTTCAATTGCCGCCACAAAGCGATACCCGACGCGGGGGACGGTCTCGATGTACTGCTGCCCAGTGGCCTTCTCGCCGAGTGCCTTCCGCAGGACCGACACGTTGTGGTTGAGATTGTTCTCTTCGACCGTCGTGTCGGGCCAGACCGCGTCGAGCAGCTCCTGTTTGGTCACGAGCCGTCCGGCCTTCTCGACGAGCACGCGCAGCGTCTCGAACACCTTCAGCCGCAGGGGAATGACTTCGGTACCGCGCGAGAGACGGCGCTCCCGGACATCGAGCTGAAACGGCCCGAATCGGTAGGCGCCGCGGTTCTCAGGGTCACCCACAAATCCCCCTCAGAAAAGTTTCAGGAATATGCCGGAGTTCTCAAAAGACGTTCAAGACCCCTCCATTCTACCGTCTCGAGCGCGCTGCACTTGAAACACGGAGGACCGCGACGTGCCGAAACTGCTTCCCGATCAGACGTTCTATCCGTCGCCGATGATGGCCATGCAGGCCCCCACGGAGACGCTCGCCTATGTCGCATTGCTCAACCCCAATCCTGCTCAACGCGATGCGCTCGCGGTCCTGGACGTCGATCCCGGATCGCCGGCCTACGGCGCGCAGATCGCGCGCGTTGACATGCCCGGCGCCGGCGACGAGCTCCACCACTTTGGGTGGAATGCCTGCAGCTCGTGCCTGTGTCCCTCATCACCGCACCCGCACATGCGGCGCCGCTACCTCGTCGTGCCGGGGATGCGGTCGTCGCGGATTCACATCCTCGACACCGAGCCCAATCCGCGCCACCCCCGTCTGGTGAAGGTGATCGAGGCCGGTGAAGTGCTTGAAAAAACCGGCTACAGCCGCCCGCACACCGCACACTGCGGGCCCGACGGGATCTACGTCAATGCGTTGGGAGATGGTGACGGCAACGGTCCCGGCGGGATTTTCGTGCTCGATCCAGAGACGTTCGAGATCAAGGGCAAGTGGGAGCGGGACCGCGGACCGCAGTACCTCGCGTACGACTTCTGGTGGCACCTCGGGCACGACATCATGATCACCAGCGAGTGGGGCACGCCACGCATGGTGGAAAACGGCGTGAACCCGGAGCTGCTTCTGGCGGGCAAGTACGGTCACGCGCTGCACATCTGGGATCTCCACAGCCGCAAGCACCTGCAGACGCTGGATCTCGGAGCGGAACAGCAAATGGTGCTGGAACTGCGCCCGGCGCACAACCCCACCGAGACCTACGGCTTCGTCGGCGTGGTTACCAGTCTGAAGGACCTGTCCGCCTCGATCTGGATGTGGCACCGCGAAGGCGCCGGCAACGACGGCGATTGGCAGATCCGCAAAGTGATCGAAATTCCCGCCGAGCCGGCGTCTGCCGACGATCTGCCGCCGCTGCTGAAGGGCTTCGGCGCGGTGCCGCCGCTCGTCTCCGACATCAACCTGTCACTCGACGATCGATTCCTTTACGTCTCGTGCTTTGGCACCGGGGAACTGAAGCAGTTCGACGTCTCCGATCCGTTCAACCCGGTCGAGACCGGATCGGTGCGGCTGGGCGGCATCGTCAGGCGTGCGGCGCATCCCTCGCGCCCTGGTCAGCCGCTGAACGGCGCGCCGCAGATGGTCGAGATCAGCCGCGATGGCAAGCGCGTCTACGTGACCAACTCGCTCTATCGCGCGTGGGACGAGCAGTTCTATCCCGACGGGATCAAGGGCTGGCTGGCAAAAATCGATGCGGGCCCCGACGGCGGCTTCGCGCTCGACCGGGGGGGATTCGTGGAGTTCGACGGCATGCGGCCGCACCAGGTTCATCTCGAGGGCGGCGACGCGAGCTCCGACTCCTATTGCTTCGCGTGAGAGGTGGATTGTGACGAGTGAGCTGGCGACCACGCCCTGGGTGATGCTGATTTCGCTCGGCGCCTTTCACGGCGTCAATCCCGGGATGGGTTGGCTGTTTGCGGTGGCGCTCGGGATGCAGGAACGCCGCCGTGGAGCCGTGCTTCGGGCGCTCGTGCCTCTCGGTGCCGGCCATGCGCTGGCCGTCGCCAGTGCGGTCGGCGTTGCATCGGCGATTGGCGCCGTCGTTCCACTGCGGGAGCTCCGCTGGTCGATCGCCGGCGTCCTCGTCACCCTTGGCGTGATGCGGTTCTACCGCCGACTGCATCCGCGCTGGGTGCGCATGCGCGTGGGCATGGGTGCACTCACGGTGTGGTCGTTTCTGATGGCCACGGCACATGGCGCCGGCCTCATGGTCGTGCCCGTGTTCCTGGGCATGTCGATGGCGGGCGGGGGTGAGCACGCGCACCACGTGGCCGCTGCGGCGGGGCCGAGTGCGAGCGTCGCGCTCTTCGCCACCGGACTGCATGCCGTGAGCTATCTGGCAGTGACGGCGTTCATCGCAGTGCTCGTGTTCGAGAAGCTCGGTGTGGGGATCCTGCGCCGCGCCTGGTTCAACCTCGATCTGATCTGGGCGGGGGCGTTGGTGGCGACCGGTGTGGTGACGGTTGTCTGGTAACCGGCGGCCGGCGTCGATCCGGTGAGGAACCGCTTCGTCGGGGGGATTGAAAACTTGAAAACGGTCAGACATGGAGGGTTCTATGAAGGTCACACGATTCGCGAAGCCATTCGGGTTCTCGTCTCTCACGGTTCTCGTTGTCATCGGGTTGCTGTCGTCACTCGTACGAGCGCAAGGTGACCAGACCCCTCGGAACTCAGGCCATCACGCGCAGGCGAGCGACGACGGGCTCGTCTCTGTCGTGCGCGAAGCAACCCGGCGCTTCCATGATGTGTCGGTGGCCGAGGCGGAGGGTTACCACCTCATGTTCGGCTGCGTGAGCGGACCCGACTGGGGCGCGATGGGCCTTCACTACGTGAACCTGGAGCGCGTAACCGACGGCGAGTTGGATCCGGCGAAGCCTGAGATTGTGATTTACGAGCCGACGCGGAACGGACGCCCGAGGCTCGTCGGCGCAGACTATCTGGTCTTCGCCGCTGACTGGGACAAGAAGGGTGTTGGTACGCCTCAGCTCATGGGACAGCTACTGCATTTGTTCGAGAGCCCGAACCGCTTCGGACTACCGGCGTTCTATACGCTGCATGTCTGGGCGTGGAAGGAGAACCCCACCGGGATGTTCGTGAACTGGCACTCCAAGATTTCCTGTGAGGAATTCAGCGGACCCAATCCGTGAGCTCCCGACGGCGAAGACGCCCATCGACGGGCGTTGATGAGCCCGGTTCGTTGCCCGGAGCGCCTTACTTGCGCTTGCCGCGCCGGGCGACACCATCATCGTCGGACCCGGCCGTTACGGGGATTTGAATCTGAACGGCACGCTCGGCGACATTCCCGGCGAGGAAACCGGATCACCCGGATGCAGCTGCGTCCTCTCGGTGAACAAGAATGTGATCATTCTGTCGAGTGCTGGCGCCGCGACGACGACCATCGACGGAACCGGGACCGAGGTCGCGCAGACCGTCGTGGTGCTCTCGAATGGCGGGGAGTTCGGGCGACCCGGCAAGGGGTTCACGGTGACGCAGACCGCGCGGTTCGGCGCCGGGCTGAAGAAGTTCACCGGGCATGGCATCGGCATCGACGCGGCAAACGTCAAGGTGCGGGGCAACCAAGTCGTCTTTACCGATTCGCACATAGCGCCGACGACGGGAACCGGGATCTTCACCGTCAACGACGCAGCCATCCTCATCGAGGGCAATCGCGTAATGAACTGGCAGAGAGGCATCGAGGTCCGTGTCGCCGGTGCGGCTACCGTGACCGGGAACGAAGTCATCGGCAACCTGACCGGTATCGACGCGCGCGGTGGCAACATAGTCAGGAATGTCGCGACTGGAAACAGGGACGGCTTTCTGCTGGGAGGCGCGCCCAAGGTTGAGAATAACTCCGCGAGCAAGAACACCGGTGGATTTGGATTTCTGGTGTTAGCGGGTTTCAGCGGCACGTTGACGAAGAACAACATGTTCAGTAACGCGCGCCGTGGGATTTCGGGCTGCGGCGTGCAGAACACGCACGTTGTGGGACTTGACGCGACCAACAATTACTGGGGGAGCCGCGATGGTCCTGGCTTTCCCCCGGCCGACCTGAACTGCGACTCCACAACCGGCCCCGGCACCGGCACGACCAAGACCGCGCCGTTCGCGACCAAGCCGTTCAAGGTGAAGCTCGTGAAGCCCTGAGGCAGAGCGGGCGCGAGGACAATTCGTCGTCGCGCGACCTACGAGCGGCCGCACCAGTATCCCGATGGCATCGCCGCCGTGCTCGTCAACGGTGTCGCCGTCGTCGAGAAGGGCGCACACGAAGGCGCGGCCGGGTGAGGTGCGGCGGCACGTCAGACAACCAGTTCTTTCGCAGGCTCCTCCTGAGGAAGAAGATCGCCTCCACGGGCTGCTGAAAGAGCCGGCCGATCTTGAGTGCGAGCGGCAGGCTGGGATCGTACTTGCCCGTCTCGATCGCGTTGATGGTCTGACGCGAGACGCTCAACGCAGCGGCGAGTGCGGCTTGCGACCAGTCACGCTTACTTTACTTGTTATCAAGTAACATGGACACAAGCAGTCGGACTGTCTGCTCGTGCTGTGCTTCCCGAGAAATCAGCGCGCGACCGTCGAAGATCTGGAACCCGTAATAGCCGAACTGCGCGTGGTTGCCGCCGTCGATGACCTCGAACCGGGTCGCCGCGGGCAGCAAGGCGCGGTTGGCGAATGAGGTCTCGAGGGGTGCGACGCCGTCCTCTGACCCGAGGATCTTCAGCACACGCAACGGCAGGTCGGAGTAGTCGTCCTCACGGGGATGAGTGCTGGCGATCAGCACGAGCGACGCGACTTCATCGCGCCGGGCGCGAGGCAGCATGCGGACGAGCTCGAGCACGTGGCGGACGCCGCGCGAATGGCCGGCCAGGGTCCATCGGCAGTGGAAGCACTTCGCCATGAGTTCCATGACGCGACGCCGCAGTTCGGCCGAGTGTTGCGGCCACGGAGCGCAGCGGTACGGGATCTTGACGATCACGCTGTGGAAGCCGCGTGCGGCGACACCACGGGCAAGCGGCCCATAGGCTCGCGGGTCGGCCGGGCAACCGGGCAGCAGCATCCACTGACCGACCTGGGTGCTGTCGCCGTGCGGCTCGAACTCGATGGAGTCGTCCGTCTCGGTTACGTGAATGTCAGCGGTGGTCGCGAAGGTGTCGTCAGGCAGCCCCTGCGCCCGGAACATGAGGTACATAACAACCGGGGCGGCGACCAGCACCACGAGGCCGGCCCGTACCCAGAGGTAATGAATCCTCTGGAGCCACATCATTGGCGCGCCGCGAACAGGTGCTGCACGTTGGCGGGCTCGATCGGCGTGGCATCGGGTTGCAGACCCACCAGCATCGCGGCTTGCCCAATCAGCCGCGCGGCGGTCCAGCCCGCGGCGCGCAGCTCGCGCAGGCCCGTATCGCCCTCGGACTTGCTCACCTTCTGCGTTGCCGACTTCATGATCAGCGGGTGATGCAGGAATTCCGGCGGCGTCTCACGCCCGAGCAGGCGCGCCAGCGCAATCTGCCGGGGCGTGGAGTCCCGCAAGTCCGCGCCTCGAATGACATGGGTGATGTGCTGCACCGTGTCGTCCACAGTAACCGCCCACTGATAGGTCCAGTTCCCGAGGCGGTCCCGCACGAGCACATCGCCGTCATCGCCCTCCATGCGCACCCGCCAGCCGACGCCGCCCGTGAGCGACAGTCCCCGGTCGCGGCACGTGCCGGGATAGACCGGTGACTCGAGCTGCCGGCGCGAGCAGTCGCAACCGTACACCAGGTTCAGTTCGACGAGTTCGGCCAGCGCCGCTCGGTAGATCTCCTCACGGTCGCCCTGACGGCCTTGACAGGGACCGCGGCGGAAGTCGTCCGTGGAATAAATGTCCGGGGCGAAGCCCAGCCAGTCGAGATCGTCGAGGAGCGCCGCTTCGTATTCCGGGCGCGAGCGCTGGCGATCGTGGTCCTCGATCCGCAGCAGCACTTCCCCGCCGCGTTCGCGCGCCATTCCCCACACGTAGATGGCGTTGACGATGTGGCCGATGTGAAGGTAGCCGGTCGGCGACGGCGCGAAGCGGGTCCGCATCATAGCTGTCAGGTCTCGGCTCTCGGCGCTCTCAGCTTTCAGCTGATAGCCGATAGCTGGGACCGGCCGCTCGATCCCCCCTATCGACCGCTCGGGCGCCGCCCCCCACCGTGCCCGAGGCCGCTGACGTATTCTCCATCAGAGATCGGCTGACGCCATGGGCCTGAACATCGTCGCGCTCTTCATCTTCATTTTCGGCGCCTACGCGTACGGCTATCTGCTGCTGCTCTGGCTGCGCCGGCCGCCGCCGGACCTCTCACGCGCCCAGGACAGCTTCAACGGCAAGGTCGGCCGGGTCGGGCAGGCGATGTTTGCCGCCTGCACGCTCTGGTTCGTCCTGAACGCGATCATCGAGTTCCGCTTCCTGCTGGGCGACTCGCGCGAGAACGACCTCATCGACCTGGCCGCGCTCGAGCTCGTCTTCTTCTTCCCTGGACTCATCTTCCACACCTACTACGTCGAGACGGCGGCGCGCCTCGGCGGACGTGCGGCCGCCGGCTGGCGTGCGGTCCAGTGGGCCCTCTACGGCGCCGGGGCCGCGATGGCGGTCTACTTCACTGGCGTCATCTACGACGTCATCCCGGGCCCGCGCGTCCTCGGCCCCTACGTCGGCATCTCGATCGGCGCGCTCTTCACGGTGATGAGCGCGTGTTGCCTCGTGCTCATGCGAGGGGACGCTGAGCGGCCGCCGACGAGCGATCAGCGGCGACTGCGCGTGGCCATGAAGGGTCTGTTCCTCACGATGATCGCCGTGTTCATCGCGCTCAACGTGCTGCGCGACTTCGGCCTGCTCATCCGCGCACTCGACGTCGGCGTTCGCATGACGCCGCTGGCGTTTCTGCTGGTGTCGGTGTACTTCGAGAACCGCATCGAGTTCTACGATCTGGTCATCAAACGCGGCGTGCTCCTGCTCCTGAGCCTGGTGCTCACCGGCGGCGTGCTCGCGCTGGCGCTCGGCGTGCTCGACGCGATGCCCGACGGCGCGACCCGACCGTGGATCCTCGCCGTGCTGCTGCTGCCGGTGGCGATGCTGATGCCATGGCTGCACGACCGCGTCGGCCGGCTGCTCGATCGCCTGTGGTTCGGCCGTGAGTTCACGCCGGTCGAAGCGGTCAAGCACGTTCTCGGCGCCATGCAGCAGGCGCCGGACGAGCCATCTCTGCTCGCCGCGACGGAAGCCGCCCTCACGGACATCTTCCGGCGGCGGGTCAGGATCCTGCGCGACGGCCACTCGGGAACCGGCCCCGGCGCCGTGGTCGTGGACGTCCGCTCGGCGAGCGGCGACGCACCGGTGCGCCTGGCCGTACTCGATGAAGCCGGGACACCCCACATGCTCAGCGAGGATGTGGCGCTGCTGCGGTCGCTCGGCGGCGTGTTCAGCTACATGCTCGAGAACGTCCGCCTCCAGGGCCGGCGGCAGGAACAGGAGCAGGTGGCGCAGGCGCTGCGCCTGCAGAGCAGCCGTTCAGAACTCAAGGCCCTGCGCGCACAGATCAATCCGCACTTCCTCTTCAACGCGCTCAACGCCATCGCATCGCTGATCCACACCGATCCGGCCCGCGCCGACGCCGCGGTCGAGCAGCTCGCCGAGGTCTTCCGCTATACCCTGCGCCGCTCGGAACAGGAATGGGCGCCGCTCGATCAGGAACTGGCTTTTGCCCGCGCCTACCTCGATGTGGAGCAGGCACGCTTCGGCAAGCGGCTGGCCTTCGAGATCCACGCCGACGACGAGGCGGCCCGGGCGCACGTCCCCGCGATGCTGCTCCAGACGCTGGTGGAGAACGCCGTCAAGCACGGCATTTCGCCGCTGCGGCGGCCCGGACGGATCGACGTGCAGGCGTCGGTGTCGAACCGACGAGTCGTCCTCGAGGTGCGCGACACCGGACCCGGTATCGGCGCCGCGGGAGGGACGGAATCCACCGGCGAGAGCTTCGGCCTGCGCAGCGTTCGCGACCGATTGCATGGCCACTTCGGCGAGAGCGCCTCGCTCGAGTTGCGGCGCGATGGGGATCTGACCATCGCGCGCATCGAGCTCCCGCTCGTCGAGGTTCACGCTCCACCGGTTCACGGTTCACCGGTCGCCCGATGACCCTCCGGACCGTGCTCGTGGACGATGAGCAACCGGCGCGCGAGCGGCTGCGGCAGTTGCTCGCCGGCGACGAGGAGATCGAGATCGTCGGCGAAGCCGAGGACGGCGTGCAGGCGATCGAGTGCGTCGCCGAGCTGTCGCCCGATCTCGTGCTGCTCGACATCCAGATGCCCGGCTGCAGCGGACTGGAGGTCGCCGCCTCGCTGGGCCGGCCGCGGCCGGCGATTATCTTCTGCACGGCATACGATCACTATGCCGTGGACGCATTCGAGCTGCAGGTGGTCGATTATCTGCTCAAGCCAGTCAACCGCGCCAGGCTCCACGCCGCAATCGCGCGCGTCCGCGAGATGCGGCGCATCGAGCGCGACCGCCATCTCGACCGCATCGCGCAGACGGACACACTGGCCCCGGCCCGCTTTCTCGGACGCAAGGGCAACAAGTTCCGCGTCGTGCCCAGGCAGGACGTCGTGGCTTTCACATTTCACGACGGGCTGACGCGGCTCCATACCTCGACCGAGCAGCTGTGGATGCAACCGACCCTGGCCGCGCTTGCCCGCCGCCTCGATCCGAAATCGTTTCTTCAGGTGTCGCGCACCGCGATTGTCCATCTCGACGCCATCCGCGAAGCGAAACCGTTCCCCGACGGGACGGGCGAGGTGGTCCTGTCGAATGGAGCGACGTTCCCCGTCACGCGAAGGCGATGGCGCCTGCTCATGGAACGCCTGGAGCAGTGACCCACGATCCACAGAAAACACAGAAGACACAGAATTCTTCTCTTACCCTTCTTCCCTTCAACTTGATTTCCAATCACTCCCCTTCCGTTCTCTTTTCCCTCACGACTCCCTCATTCTGCGGGCGGCGACTCGGCTTCGTTTCGAAATCGAAATTGACGAAGCGCTCGATCTCGAGGAGCGGCGTGCCAAAGTTCAGGAGCAATGCACGCTCCCGGCCTGACGCCTTGAGGTAGTTGATAGTCTGCGCGCGCTCGGATCCGGTGAGGCTCTTCATCGCTTTCAGTTCCACGATCACCTCGCAGAATCCCCTCGCGCGATCGGCTTCCGCGTGACGTCGCGCGCGCGTTTGACTTTGCCATGACCGCAGGCCGATAATCCGCCCCGCAACGCCGTGACCAACGACCCTCGGATGCTGATACGGCTTGACAGATTCGACCGGCAGTCGGAGACGGCGCCACCACCCGGCTGCGCGCGGAGAGCCACGGCATTCTCCAGCGCCCCACCGTCCGTGGCGATCGCCGACGTCGGTGCACTCGACTCGACTACGGTGCAGCGCCTGCAGGTGACCCCATGAGCAACCGTTCAGTTCGTTCAGGCACGTTGGCGACGGCGGTGAGTGCGATCGCGCTCGCCGCCACCACCGTCACCCTGGCCCAGCCGCCGTCGATGACCATCCGCGCCGCTCGGGTGCTCGACGGCAAAGGGGGACAACTGGCCAATGCCACGGTCGAGATCCACGGCGGCGCGATTACCGCCGTCGATCAGCGCACCGGACCGGTGACGCACGACCTGGGCAACGTCACGCTGCTGCCGGGGATGATCGACGTCCACGTCCACATCGGCTGGCACTTCGGCAAGGACGGCCGGGCGCAGAACGACGGCGAGACACCGGTCGAGATGGCGCTCTACGCCGCGGAGAACGCGTGGCTGACGCTGGTCAACGGCTTCACCACCGTGCAGAGCGCCGGCGCCGCGTCGGACAAGGACCTGCGCGACGCCATCGCCCGGGGCGTGCTGCCGGGGCCGCGCATCCTCACCTCGCTGGGATCGATGAGCGAGCGCACCGGCACGCCCGATCAGCTGCGCGCCTACGTGAAGAAGCAGAAGGAGGCCGGCGCCGACTTCATCAAGATCTTCGCGTCGAGGAGCATCCGCGACGGCGGCGCGCCGACCATGACCGATGAGCAGCTTCAGGCCGCGTGCGGCGAAGCCCGCGCGCTCGGCCTGCGCACGCTGGTGCACGCCCACGCCGCCGAGGCCATTTTGAGAGCGGCGCGCGCCGGCTGCACGCAGGTCGAGCACGGCGCGTACGCCGACGACGAGGCGCTGCGGGTGATGGCCGAGCGCGGCGTCTACTTCGACCCCAACATCGGCCTGGTGCTGCAGAACTACCTCGAAAACAAGCACCGCTTCCTCGGCATCGGCAACTACAACGAGGAGGGCTTCGCCTTCATGGAGAAGGCCCTGCCAATCAACTACGCGATGTTCAGGCGGGCGCTGGCGGCGAACGTGAAGATGCCGGTGGGCACCGACGCCGTCTCCGGTGCGCACGGCCAGAATGCCCGCGAGATCATCACCCGCGTGCGCGAGGGCGGCCAGGACCCGATGCAGGCGATCATCGGCGCCACCTCGCTCGCCGCCGAGTCGATGGGTCTGGGCGCCCGGATTGGCGCCGTCGCCCCCGGCCTGCAGGCCGACCTCGTCGCCGTGGACGGCAACCCGCTGCGGGACATCTCGGTGCTGCGGCGCGTATCATTCGTCATGAAGAACGGCATCATTTACAAGGCGACGCCACCGTCGTCCGCGCGGGCCACGCCATGAACCGGCGGTCGCTCATCAAGCACGCCATGACCGCGGCGACCGTCTCGCCGTTCCTGCGTCTCGGGCTGGTCATCGCCGCTCAGGAGTTCGGCGCCGAGAGCGTGGCCATCCTCCGCCAAATCGCGCGGGCGGTGCTCCCCGCGGAGCTGGGCGCGCGAGGCGTCGACGATCGTGTGGAGCGCTTCGCCGCGTGGGTGCGCGCGTACCGCGAAGGCGCCGAGCTGGAGCACGGCTACGGCCGTCCACGCATCCGCTACGCGCCGCCATCGCCCATCCCGACGTACACGACGCAACTGCGGGAACTGGATGCGGCTGCGCGTGCGCGGGGATCTGGCTTCGACGCGCTCGACCGCGAATCGCAGCGGGCCATCCTCGACGCCTCGCTCAAAGCGGCGGGTGTCGACGACCTGCCCGCGCGCCCGATGGGACGCCACGTGGCCGCCGACCTGATGGCGCACTTCTTCCGCAGCTCGGAGGCCAACGACCTGGCCTACCGGGCGCTCATCGGCCAGCAGCAGTGCCGCCCGGTGACGTTCGTCGTCGAGCGGCCGCGGCCGCGGTGAGATCGGCCATGCCTGTCATCGACACCGACGTGTGCATCATCGGCGGCGGCATCACCGCCGCGATGCTCGCCGAGACGCTGAGCGAGGTCAGGCCCGGCCTGTCCATCACCATCGTCGAAGCCGGCAACGCGCTCTTCGATCGCGCCGCGCGCGACGAAGCGCGGCGTCGAGCGATCGAATACGGCGAGAACCCGTGGCCCGGCGACTTCATCGCCGACCAGACCGGCGCCGAGGGCCTCATCGCGTTGACCATGGCGGTGGGCGGACTGGCGCTCAGATGGGGCGGCGCGTGCAATCGCTTCTCCGTCGAGGACCTTCGCCTCGAGTCGCTGTACGGCCTGGCGGTGGACTGGCCGATCGCGTGGGACGATCTCGAGCGCTGGTATGTTGAGGCGGAACGCCGTCTCAACGTGTTCGGCGATCCCGGCGCCTACCCGGCAGACAGGCGGTCGGCGCCCTATCCGGTGCCGGCGCAGCCGCTGTCCTACAACCTGCGCCTGCTGAGGGAGTGGGCGGAACAGAGCGGCACGCAGTTCGATCCGCTGCCGATGGCGCACAACCTGACGCCGTTTGGCGGGCGCGGTGCCTGCTGCCTGCTCGATACCTGCGGCCAGGTCTGCCCCACCGGCGCCCGCTATTCTCCCGACTACACCATCACCCAACTGGTTGAGGCGCGGCGCGTGACTCTGCACACGCGCACGCTGGTGCGCCGCCTGCTGCTCGACGACACTCGCGACACCATCGCCGCGGCACAGGCCGTTCATCGAGACCGGCCGGACGACCCCGTCGAGTATCGCGCCCGGACGTTCGTGCTCGCCGCGGGTCACGCCTGGAGCCCCTATCTGCTGCTGCTGTCGGCGAACACGCGCTTTCCTGACGGCCTCGCCAACCGCTCGGGCACGGTCGGCCGCTACATGAACGGCCACAAGTTCCTCTCGGCGCAGGTGTCGATCGATACGCAGCTCTATCCCGGCCAGCTCTCTACCTACAGCCTCATCTCGCGCCGCTACTTCCGCTGCCCGCCCGATCGCCCCTTCGTGCGCCACGACACGCGCGTGTGGGAGAGCGCGGCGGGACGCGGGCCGCGGCTGCGCGGCAACGGTGGCCGGCTGCTGATGGGCGACGAGCTGTTGAACGACTGGCGCGGCCGCACCCGCGGCGGCAGCGTGCGGCTCCGCGCGTACTACGACATCCATCCCGATCGATCCAGCGGCATCACGCTCAATCCGGCGGCGCGCAACACCTGGGGCGATCCGTTGCCGAAGCTGGTGCACACCTTCGACGCCGCCTCCATCGCGCGGGAAGCCGCCACTCAGGCGCACATCCACGGGGTGTTCAACGAGCTGGCCCGCGCCGACAACGGACGTGTCAACTCCACCAGCGAAGGCGAATATCTCGATCACCCGGCTGGCGGGTGCCGCATGGGCACCGATCCCGCCAGCAGCGTCTGCGACAGCTACGGCCGCACCCACGATCACGAGAACCTGTTCGTCGTCGGCGCGCCGACGTTGCCCACCGGGGGCTGCACCAACGGGACGCTGACGTTCGTGGCGCTCACCTTGCGATCGGCGGAGCGAATTGCCGAAGGATTTCCTCGAACGCGCGCGCAGGCGCGGATGCAGGCCGAGGTGTGACCGTGACCATGACACGGGCTGCGGCGCTGGCGATGATCCTGCTGCTGGCCGGCCTCGCGTACGCGCATCAGGAGGCCGCTGTCGAGTGGCCGGTGTACGGCGGCGATCAGGCCGGCACGAAGTACTCGCCGCTCGCCGACGTCAACCGCGGCAACGTCGGCCGGCTGCGTGTGGCCTGGGAATGGAAGACCGGCGAGGTGGCCAAACCCGAGTTCGGCACCAGGCCGGGGATGTTCCAGAACACGCCGCTGATGATCGGCGGCGTGCTGTATGTGTCGACGCCGTACAACCGCGTGGTGGCGCTCGACGCCGACACGGGCGCCGAGATCTGGAGCTTCGACCCTGAGACGTATCGCGACGGGCAGCCGCCCAACGGCACCGGCTACGTGCACCGCGGCCTGGCGGCGTGGCGCGACGGATCGCAGCTGCGCCTGTTCCTCAACACGCGCTATCGGCTGATCTGCCTCGACGCCGCCACTGGGAAGCCGGTGACGGCGTTTGGCGATCAGGGAGTGGTGGACCTGAGCCAGGGACTGGTGTGGGCCATCAACAAGCTCCACTACACCAACACCTCGCCGCCGGTGGTATATCGCGATCTCGTCATTCTCGGCAACGGCGTCGGGGATCGACTGACCTATCGCCACGACCCGCCGGGCGACGTGCGGGCGTTCGACGCGCGCACCGGCAAGCTGGTGTGGACGTTCCACACCATTCCGCAAGCCGGCGAGGTCGGCAATGAGACCTGGGGCGAGAGCTCGTGGCGCTTCACCGGCCACACCAACGTGTGGGCGCCAATGACGCTGGACGAGGCGCGCGGGCTGCTCTACCTGCCGGTGTCGACGCCGAGCAACGACTTCTACGGCGGCCGGCGCCCGGGCGCCAACCTGTTCGCCGAGTCGCTCGTGTGCCTCGATGCCACCACCGGCCAGCGCAAGTGGCACTTCCAGATCGTGCGGCATGGGGTGTGGGACTACGACCTGGCGTCGCCGCCCAACCTGGTGACCATTACCGTCGGCGGCCGCACGATCGACGCCGTCGTGCAGCTCACCAAGCAGTCGCTCGTCTTCGTCTTCGATCGCGCGACCGGTGAGCCGGTGTGGCCGATCGAGGAGCGGGCCGTGCCGCAGAGCGACGTGCCGGGCGAGCGCACCTGGGCGACCCAGCCGTTTCCCAGCAAGCCGCCGCCGCTGACGCCATTGGGCGTCTCGCTGGAGGATGCCTTCGATCTCTCGCCGGCCCTGCGGGCCCAGGCGCAGGCCGAGATGAAGAAGTACCGACTCGGTCCGCTCTATACGCCGCCCAGCCTCGAAGGCACGCTGATGCGGCCCGGCATCATCGGCGGCGCGAACTGGGGCGGCGCCTCGTTCGACGCCGGCAGCGGCCGTCTCTACGTGAAGACCTCGAATCTACCGAACCTGCTGCGAATCATCCGGCCGGATCGCAGCGAGAAGAACCCGCTGGCGTCGGAGGTGGATGCGCAGTGGACCGGCGATCTGCGCAACATGAGCGCCACGTTCGCCGAGGGGGTGCCATTGACCAAGCCGCCCTACGCGCACCTCACCGCGATCGATCTCCAGCAGGGCACGATCGCGTGGCAGGTGCCGTTTGGCGACTGGCCGGCGCTGCGCGAGCATCCCGCGCTGAAGGGCGTGGCGTTCCCCGATCGGCTCGGGGCCACCGGGCCAATGGGTACGCTGGCAACGGCCGGCGGGCTGGTGTTCGCCGCCGGCGGCGACACTTCGTTCTACGCGTTCGACGCTGACGACGGCCGCGAGCTGTGGCACGTCCCGCTGGAGCGCCGCGGCACGAGCACGCCGATGACCTATCGCTCCGCCAGGGGACGCCAGATGATCGCGCTCGCGACGGGGAGCGGCGACAACACGGCGCTCGTCGCCTTCGCGCTGGGCGACGCGTCCCCGTCTGTCCGGTGAAGTTCGCTCGTCATCCGCTCCATGTCGGGCGGTCCTTCAGGGGACGATAGGCCGTATCAGTTGATTGAGTCTGGATAGATCCCGAGTCCGCAGAGAGATCCTGAGTCTGGAGACGTCTCGAGTCTGGAGAGAGGGTTGGTGTCTGAAGAGACTCTCCCGATTCTGTGAGTTCTGTGATTTCCGTGGATCGTGATTTCTGTGGACTACAATCCGGTGGATGACACGTCGAGACCTCCTGGCGATGGCGGCCCGCGCGACGGCGCTGGGCAGCGTCGCGCACTGCATGCCGGCGTCCGTGTTTGCGCAAGCCTTACGAGTGGCCCCTGGCAAGGAAAAACTGATCGTGCGATCGCTGCGTCCGCCCGATTACGAAGCGCCGGTGGCGCTGCTCGATTCGTGGATCACGCCGGTCGAGCATTTCTACGTGCGCCAGCACATGCCGACGCCGGTCGGACTCGATGCCGCGACCTGGACGCTGCAGGTCGACGGCGAGGTCGCCACGCCAATCACGCTGACGCTCGACGAGCTGAGAGGGATGCGGGCCACGAGCGTCACGAGCGTGCTCGAGTGCGCCGGCAACGGCCGGGCGTTTTTTCGCCCGCGGGTCGCCGGCATTCAGTGGGAGAAGGGCGCGGTCGGCAACGCGCGGTGGACCGGTGTGCGCATGGCGGAGGTCCTCAAGCGCGCAGGCGTCAAGCCGACGGCGCAGTTCGTCACGATGAACGGCGCCGATCGCGGCCTGGGACAGCAGCCGGACTTCATTCGGCAGGTGCCCATCGCCAAGGCACTCGACCCTGACACGCTGATCGCCTACGACATGAACGATCAGCCCATCCCGCCGCTGCACGGCTTTCCGCTGCGCACCATCATTCCCGGATGGGAGGGCGCGTACTCGATCAAATGGCTCACCCATCTCTCGGTGCTCGACCGGGAGTTCGATGGGTTCTGGGTCGCGACCGGCTATCGCTATCCCACCAGGACCGTCGCGCCGGGCGCCGCCGTCGATCCCAAGGACATGGCGCCGCTCACCGGGCTCGTCGTCAAATCACTGATCACGAGGCCGCTCGATGCGGCGGTGCTCCCCGCCGGGAAGGTCGAGATCGCCGGCTTTGGCTGGGCGGGCGAGACCGACATCTCGCGGGTCGACGTCTCGACGGATCACGGAGCGACGTGGCAGGCGGCGCGGCTGGTCGGCGACCGCGCGAAGTACGCCTGGCGCCGGTTCGAGTACACGTTCGATGCCACGCGAGCCCAGTCGTATCTCATCCTGTCGCGCGCAACCGACGCGAAAGGGCGCACGCAGCCGATCGTGCCGCCGTGGAACCCGTCGGGATACCTGTGGAATGCCCCCGATTCAGTGCGGATTGAGGTCAAGGCGTGACGCGCGGGGGCCTGCTCGCCGCGCTCGCCGGTGCCGCGTTGCTGAGTGCGCCGGCTGTCGCACAGGAGCTTCCGCCCGGACCGGGACGCGACATTGTCGCGAAGCGCTGCATCACGTGCCACGAAGCCGATCTGCTCACGCAGCAGCGGCTGACCCGCGCCGGCTGGACCCGCAGCGTGGACAAGATGGTTCGCTGGGGCGCCGTTGTGGAAAGCGACGAGCGGGACCAGATGCTGGGGTACCTCTCGGCGCACTTCGCGCCGACGCCTGTCGCCTCCCACCTGGTGGCCACCGCGCAACACGAGGGTATCTACAAGCGCGCGTGCTTGACGTGTCATGAGGCGGATCTGGTTGAATCGCAGCGGCTGACGCGAGCGGGCTGGGTGCGCACCATCGACAAGATGATTCGCTGGGGCGCGAGTGTGCCGAATGCGGACAAGGAAGGCCTGGTGGATTACCTCACGGCACGCTATCCGGTCAGGTAGGGGCCGGGCATGCCCGGCCCGACCAGATGAACCGGAAATCGCGCCGCACGGGGCACGGCGTTTGGGCCAGGCATGCCCGGCCCCGACACTGTCATGCCGAACGGCTGCGGCGGCTCGTTCAGAATCGCGGTTAGCGTCGTCAGCGCCTTCTTCAACGTGTCGCGATCGGGTGGGGCGCCGAGCGCAATGCGGACCGCGTTGGGCACGTCATGCCGCGCGACCGCAAAATCACGCGCGGGGCTCAGGATGACGCCTCGCAACCGTGCCTCTCGCGCAAAGTCATCGGCCTGCCACGCCACCGGCAACTGCAGCCACGCGTGCTGACTCTCAGGGGATCCCGTCACCACGTCACGGAGAATCTGGCGCGCCACCTGCGTGAACACCAGTTCATCAAAGCTTAACGTTCCAAGGTTCCAGGGTTCCAGGGTTCGAGAACTTTGGAACTTTGGAACTTTGGAACCTTACGCATTGGAACCATAGAATGAGGGGATGCAGACGGCGACTGCCCCCGATCAGACGGCCCTGACCCGCGCGCGGACGGAACTCGACGCGTGGGTTCGCGAGTTGATGCACTGGCACTTCAGCCCGGAAACCGGCTGCCCGTTCTGGCTGCAGTGGGCCGACACGGCGGGCTGGAATCCCCGACGCGAGGTCACGCAGTACAGCGATCTCGACAAGTTCGGATTCTTCCAGGACGAGTGGCTCCGCGGCGGTCCCGTCCGGCGCTGGGTGCCGCGCGCCTACGCCGACAAGCCGATCTACACCTTCGAAACCGGCGGCAGCACCGGCGTGCCGAAGTCGCGCATCAACGTCGATGACTTCCGGATCGACTACGAGATGTTCAGCCGCACGCTGCCGGACGCGTACTTCCCGAAGGGCGCGGACTGGCTTCAGGTCGGGCCGAGCGGGCCGCGCCGGCTGCGCCTCGCCATCGAGCATCTCGCGCAGCATCGTGGCGGCATCTGCTTTGCCGTCGACCTCGACCCGCGCTGGGTCATCAAGCTGATCAAGTGGGGCGAGATGGAGATGATGGAGGCCTACAAGCGCCACGTCATCGATCAGGCGCTCACCCTGCTCAAGGCCCACGACGGCATCCGTTGCCTCTTCACGACGCCGAAGCTGCTCGAGGCGCTGTGCGAGCGTATCTCGCTCAAGAAGGCCGGGATCACCGGCGTTTTCTGTGGCGGCACCGAGATGACGCCGCAGTTTCACCGCTTTGCCATGGAAGAATTGATGGAGGGCGCGTACTTCGCGCCGACGTATGGAAACACCTTGATGGGCCTCGCCGCGCACAAGGAGCCTGAGCCCGAAGACAACTGGGCGATCATCTACTTTCCTCCTGCGCCGCGCGCGATGATCGAGGTGGTCGATCCCGACAAACCGTCGCGCGTGGTCGGCTACGGCGAAACCGGCCGTGCGCGTCTGACCACGCTCACGAAGGAATTCTTCATGCCGCGCTTTTTGGAGCGCGACGAAGCCGAACGCGAGCGGCCCTGCACCAAGTATCCGTGGGACGGCGTCCGCAACGTGCGGCCGTTCTCGCGGTTCGCCAAGGCCGTGGTTGAGGGAGTTTACTGACGCATCCGCTCTCGGCTGTCAGCTGTCAGCGCTTCGAGCTGAGAGCTGGGAGCGCCGAGAGCTGAAAGCCGAAAGCTGAAAGCCATGCTGCACATTCCGATTTTGCGCTGGGGACAGCCCTATCGCAGCGTTGACCGCACCGTCGTCCCGCACTTCCGTACCCGCGAGCCGTTTGTCGAGATGAGCCTCGCCAACACCGGTCTCATCCGGCGCGATTTACGGCGTCAGGCCGAGATGCGCGAGAAGCTGGCCTCCATCGCCGTGTCTGACCTCGTGCGGATGGCCAAGGCCGCCGCCGCGCACTTCCTGAACGATACGCTGCCCATCGACCCGTCATCCGATCTGACGCAGACCCCGCAGGACTACGTCGAGCAGGTCACGGCGACGACCGGGATGCCGTGGTCCAACGTGCGCCGCAACATGCTGAAGGTTCACGGCGTGCTCGATCACGTCGACGAAGTGCTGCGGGGGCTCACGCGCGGACTGGATCTCTCGGTGCTCGATGCCGGCTTCGGCGAGCGCGATGGGCGCCTGCTCAGCTTTTTCCCGCGCACTGACGCCCTCGGCGTCGTGCTGCCAAACAACTCGCCCGGCGTGCACGCGCTGTGGGCACCGGCGACGGTGTTGAAAATCCCGCTCGTGCTCAAGCCGGGCAGCGCCGAGCCGTGGACGCCGCTGCGCATCATTCACGCGTGGGCGAAAGCGGGGCTGCCGGCCGAGTTGTTTGGCTACTACCCCGCCGGTCATGCCGGCGGCAACGAGATCCTGAGTTCGACCGGCCGCGGGATGGTGTTTGGCGACGTGACATCGACCCGCCGGTGGAAGGGTGACCCGCGCGTCGAAGTTCACGGCCCCGGCTTCAGCAAAATCGTCATCGGCCCTGACGCCGCTGACCAATGGGAGAAGTATCTCGACGTGATGGTCGAGTCCATCGCGAACAACGGCGGCCGCTCGTGCGTCAACGCCTCGGGCGTGTGGGTCACGAAGCATGGCGACGCAATCGCCGACGCGCTGGCCGCCCGGCTCGCGAAGGTCGAGCCGCGGCCCGCCGACGACCCGGAGGCCGTCCTCGCGCCGTTTGCCGATCCGACGACCGCTGAGCGCATCTCGGCGGCCATTGATCAGGACCTGTACGGCGCCGATGCAGATGGCCCGATTGACCGGCGGCGCCGGGGCGCCGGCGATCACGGTGGCGCCCGCGACGTATCCGCCGCGGTCCGCGGTAAGGACCGTGTCGTCACCGTGCACGGCGGCACGTATCTGCTGCCGACCGTGATTCGCTGCGACGCGTCCCATGCCCTCGCCAACCGCGAGTTCCTCTTCCCGTATGCGAGCGTGGTCGAGGTGCCGGCCGCCTCGTTGCCGTCGGCGCTGGGTCCCTCGCTGGTCGTGACCTGCGCGTCGGCCGACCGTGGGTTCCAGGAACGCTTCGTCTCGTCGCCGCTCGTCGATCGCCTCAATCTCGGCGCGATTCCGACGACACGGATTGGCTGGGACCAGCCGCACGAGGGGAACCTGTTCGACCACCTGTACGCTCGCCGGTCGATCCAGCGGCTCGCATGAGGGAGTTGCCAACCACCAGGACCTCCAGTTCAAAACCCAGGGTTACTGCCGCGATGAACATTCTGTCAATCACCGCGGGCGCGGCGGATATGTTGTGCGGCAGCTGCCTCCGCGACAACGCGCTGGCGGCGGAGCTGATGCGGCGCGGCCATCAGGTCACGCTGCTCCCCGTCTACACGCCGACGCTGACCGACGAGCCGAACATGAGCGCCGGCAGGCGCGTCTTCTTCGGCGGCATCAGCGTGTATCTGCAACAGCACCTGGCGCTGTTTCGCCACACGCCGTGGCTGCTCGATCGCCTGTGGGATGCTCCGGCCGTCATCCGGAAGTTCGCGAGCGGATCGATTCAGGTCGATCCGCGAATGCTCGGAGCCCTCACGGTGTCCACGCTGCGCGGCGAGAGCGGCTATCAGCGCAAAGAGGTCGAGAAGCTGGTGCATTGGCTTGCCGGCGAGCCGCCGCCCGATGTCGTCAACCTGCCCAACTCGATGCTGATCGCACTGGCCGCGCCGATCCGCCGCGTGCTGCAACGGCCCATCGTCGTGACCCTGCAGGGCGATGATCTGTTTCTCGACGGACTGACCGAGCCGTTCAAGACGCAATCGCTCGAGTTGATTCGGCAGCAGGTGCGCGACGTCGATCGCTTCGTGTCGATCAGCGAGTATTACACCGACTACATGACCGGCTATCTCCACATCCCGCGGGAGAAGATGCGAACGGTTCCGCTCGGCATCAGCACGCAGGACTTCGCCGAGCGTGCACCGCTCGCGCACCGGCCGTTCACGATCGGGTACTTCGCACGCGTGGCTCCGGAAAAGGGCCTGCACAACCTCGCCGAGGCGTATCGCATCCTGCGACAGGACCGCGGGCTGCCGCCGTCGCGACTGGCCGCGGCCGGCTACATCGGCGCCGACCACCGATCGTACCTCGAGGGTATCGAGCGGAATCTGAAGTCGTGGGGCCTCGGCGATGAGTTTCACTACGCCGGGACGGTCGACCGCGACGGCAAGACGCGTTTTCTCCGGTCGATCGATGTGCTGTCGGTGCCGAGCGGCTATCACGAGCCCAAGGGCCTCTACCTGCTCGAGGCCATGGCCAGCGGCGTGCCCGTGGTGCAGCCGAATTACGGTGCGTTTCCCGAGATCCTGCGCAACACTGGCGGGGGGCTGCTGTCGGCCTCGGAACGGCCCACGGACGTGGCGGACGCGATCATGGAAATCTGGCGCGACCCGGTCCGCGCCGCGGAGCTCGGCGCTCGCGGCGTCGAGGGCGTCCGTCGTCACTACACCATCGCGCAGATGGCGGACGCGATGCAGCAGGTGTATAGCGAGCTGTGTCACTAGAAGCACGGAATCTCTCGAAAACGTACGCGTCGCCGGCGGGACCGCTGCCGGTGCTGACTGATGTGTCGTTTGCGCTCGATCGCGGCGAGTCCGCGGCCGTCATGGGACCGTCGGGCTCAGGCAAGAGCTCGCTGCTCTACATCCTCGGCGGACTCGAAGCGCCCACCGACGGCACGGTGCGTGTGGCAGGCCAGAATCCCTACGAGCTTGGTCCTGAGGCGCTCGCGGCGTTTCGCAATCGCCAGGTCGGCTTCGTGTTTCAGGATCACTGCCTGCTCCCGCAGTGCACCGTGCTCGAAAACGTCCTCGTGCCCACGCTGGTCGGCGAGGCTGATGCCGCCGCGCCCGAACGTGCCCGCACACTGCTCGGAGACGTCGGCCTGGCGTCGCGCCTCGATCACCGGCCTGCGGCGTTGTCAGGCGGCGAGAAGCAGCGCGTCGCCATTGCCCGGGCGTTGATCCGGCGACCGCAGGTCGTCCTTTGCGACGAGCCGACCGGCAACCTCGATGCCGAATCGGCCGAGCGCGTCGGCGCGCTGCTGCTCGCACTGCATCAGCAGCAACAGACGGTGCTGCTCGTCGTCACACACAGCGAGACGCTCGCGAAACAATTCGGGCGGCGCTGGCGGATCGAGCGAGGGCGGCTCACACAAGGTGCCTCAGGTGCCTCGGGGTGCTGAATGCTGAACATCAGGACCCTGGTCATCGCGTCACTTCGCCACTATCGCGGCATTCACGCCTTGGTTGTTGCCGGCGTCGCCGTCGCCGTGGCGGTGCTCGCCGGGGCGTTGCTGGTCGGCGCATCGGTGCGCGAAAGCCTGCGCGATCTGGCCTTGTCGCGTCTCGGCAGCACCGACGTGGTCGTGTCGTCCACCAGCGACTTTCGCGCTTCGCTGGCCGACGAGGTTCGGGCCCCCGAAATCGGCGCGGTGGCCCCGGTCCTGGCGGTGGTCGGCGCCGTCATGCACGAGGACAGCCGCCGGACCGCCGGCAAGGTGCAGGTGTTTGGCATCGACGATCGGTTCATGGTCCTCCACGCGCGTCCGGGCGAGGCGCCACGTGAACGCGAGGCCTGGATCAGCCCCGGGCTGGCCGCCGAGCTCGGCGCCGGATCCGGCGATGGCATCCTGCTACGCATCGCCAAACCCACGGACATCCCGCTGAGCCACCTGCAAGGACGGCGAGAGGACGCGAGCCGGCGCGTGAGACTTTCGGTCACGCGCGTGGCGGATCGATCGGAGCTCGGAGAGTTTTCGCTCGTCCCCGCACAGGGTCCGGCGCTGTCGGTCTTCGTGTCGCTCTCACGGCTGCAGCAGGATCTCGACAGCCGCGGCAGCGCGAACGCTCTGCTCGTAAGGACCGCCGCACCGCTCGGCGACCCGGTCGGCGCCGTGAGACGCGCGCTCGTTCCCGCGGTGCAGCTCGAAGATCTGGGTCTGAAGGTCCGCGCCAACGAAGCGACGACCGCGTCGATTCTCGAGAGCCGCACCGGGCTTCTTCCCGAGGCCGTGTGGAAGCCGGCCGCCGATCGTGCCGCCGACCGCGGCGGCACGCCGGTGGGCGTGCTCACGCATCTGGCGAACTCGATTCGTGCCAATGGCAGGGAGATTCCCTATTCGCTCATCAGCGCGGTCGATCTTTCACCAGCCGACGCGGAGGACGCGCCGACGTCACGTCTGCCGGCGGACCTGCCACCGATACGCCTGAACGAATGGGCGGTCGAGCAGCTCGGCGTCCGACCCGGCGACCGCATCGCCGTCGACTATTACCTCTGGTCCGATCAGGACGGGCTGCTCGAGCGCAGCGGCTTTTTTGCGTTCGCCGGCACCGTTCCCATGTCGGGCCTTGGCGGCGATGCCTCGCTCACCCCCGAGTATCCCGGCATCACCGATGCCGCCGATGTCACGTCGTGGGACCCGCCGTTTCCGATCGACATGCAGCGCGTCCGCAAGGTGGACGAAGACTACTGGGACCGCTGGGGGGCGGCGCCAAAGGCGTTCATCCCCTTGCGGGTCGGCCAATCGCTGTGGCCGAGCCCATTCGGCACGCTGTCGTCCCTGCGCACGGGGTTCATGTCCGACTGGCCCCCGGTCGGCAATATCGACGCGGTGTTGACGGTGAGAGACGCGCGCGGCGAGGCGATGGCGGCGGCCGACGGCACCACGGATTTCGGCGAGTATTTCGTCTACTTCAGTTTTTTTCTCGTCGTCTCCGGGCTGCTGCTCGCCGGGATGTTTTTTGCGCTGAGCGTCGAGCAGCGCGCCAAAGAGCTCGGGCTGCTGCTCGCCGTGGGCTATCGACACCGTGACATCCGCGGGATCCTGGTGCGCGAAGCCGCGGTGCTGGCAGTGCTTGGGAGCCTCATCGGCATGGCCGGTGCGGTCGCCTACGCCGCGCTCATCATGTATGGGCTGCGCACCTGGTGGGTCGGCGCCGTCAACACCACCGCGCTGGAGTTGCACGTCGATCCGGTCTGGCTGCTGGCGGGCGGGGCCGGTGCGCTGGTCTCGGCGGTCGTCGCGCTGACGCTGGCGATGCGCCGCGTGTCGCGGTCCTCACCGCGCTCGCTGCTGCTGGGCGGTTTGACCGGAGCGGACGCCGGAAGTTACAGATCCGATTTCGCCGTGGCCGTGCGGCCCGGTTGGCATGCGACCGTGTTCCCGCTACCAGGCTCGGCTTTGGCGCTCATCGCCATCGGACTGGCCATCGTACTGATCGCCATCGCGGCGACCGGCGCGGTTCCCGCCGTTGCGGCGTTCTTCGGCGCCGGCGGCCTGCTGATGATCGCCGGCTGTGCGGCGTTTGCCTCCTGGCTGCGACGCCCGGCCGCCCGCTCATCCACGCGGACGACGATCCCCCAATTCGGCGCCGCCTATGCCCGATGGCGTCCGACGCGCAGCGTGCTGTCCGCGGCGCTCATCGCCTTTGCCTGCTTCGTCATCGTCGCCGTTACCGCATTCCGCCGCGACGCCTCGGGACAGTCGCTCGACCGCGACTCCGGCACCGGCGGCTTTGCGTTGATGGCCGAATCCGTCGTGCCACTGATGCACAACCCGAATACGCCCGCCGGTCGCGCCGAGTTGAGCCTCACCGGCTACGACGAGCTCGACGAGGCTCGCGTCACGCGCTTCCGCCTGCGCCCGGGCGACGAGGCCAGTTGCCTGACGCTCTATAAGCCGACGAACCCGCGCCTCGTCGCGCCCGAACCCGCGTTCATCGACGCCAACCGTTTCACTTTCGCGCGATCGCTGGCCGTCACCGACGAAGAGCGCGTCAATCCCTGGCTCCTGCTGCATCGGCGGTTTGACGATGGCGCGGTGCCGGCGATTGCCGATCAGACGTCGCTCACCTACGTGTTTCACCTCGCGGTGGGCGACGACTTCGTGTTCACCCCGGATAGCGGCGAGCCCATCACCCTGCGGATTGTCGGCACACTCGCGGACAGCGTGCTGCAATCGGAGCTGATCATCGGCGAGCACGACTTCGTCAGGCTCTTTCCGATGCACGAGGGTTATCGCGTCTGGCTGATCGAGACGCCCGACGCACGCGCTCGAGACGTCACGACGGTTCTCGAGGATCGCTTGTCCGACTTCGGCGTGGACGTCACGGACACGCGCGCGCGGCTGGCGGCGTATCACCAGGTGGAAAACACATATTTGTCTACGTTTCAGGCACTCGGCGCGCTCGGTCTGTTGCTGGGGACCCTGGGTCTGGCCGCCGTGCTCGCCCGGAATGTGTTCGAACGGCGCCGCGAGCTGGGCCTGCTCGGTGCCATCGGCTTCACGCAGGCGCACATGCGGACGCTCGTCACGGCCGAGAGCCTGTTGCTCGTGGGGACGGGTGTCGTGATTGGCACCGCCGCGGCGCTTCTGTCCATCGCGCCGGCCATTGCCGAACGCGGCTCGTCTTTACCGTTTGCCAGCCTCGGACTGCTCATTATCGCCGTGGTGGCCACAGGGGTGGTGGCATCGCTGGTGGCAGTGCGCATGGCCACCTCGATGAACGTGGTGGATGCGATCAAGAACGAATGACGACAGGCCTGCCTCGCCGAAGCCCGCGCGGGTCGCCATCGAGCGCAGGCGGGAAGGCATTGCCGCCGCCCGACGCACGAGGGCGTGGGCTACAGCCCGGCGGAGCAAAGGGATCAAGATGAAGAGCATCTCAGCGACGTCAGTCATCATCGCGGCGCTGATCGCCGCGTCACCGGGCGCACAGCCGCCGCGCGAGTGGTCGCAGTGGCGCGGGCCGGCGCGCGACGGGACGGTGGCATTCGCGGCGCCCGCCACGTGGCCTGGGGCGCTGACGAAGCAGTGGGAAGTGACGGTGGGCGCCGGGCACTCGTCCCCCGTCGTCACGGACGGCCGCGTCATCATTCACACCAGGCAAGGTGAGCGCGAAGTGACACGCGCGCTGGATCTCCACACCGGCAAGGAACTGTGGCGCATTGACTACGCCGCACCGTACACCATGAATTCCGCGGCGCGCGGCCACGGCCCGGGTCCCAAGTCGACGCCCGTGGTGGCCGCCGGACGGGTCTTCACATTCGGCATCAGCGGCATCCTGACCGCCCACGATGTCGCGACCGGGAAGGTCCTCTGGCGCACGGATGCCCCACCCGCGCCGCCGGAGTTTGGCACCGCGATGTCGCCTCTCGTCGACGGCTCGCTCGTGATCGCGCACGTTGGCGCCCACGATCGGGGCGCGCTGACGGCATTCGACGTGGCCAGCGGCACACCGCGGTGGCGCTGGACCGGCGACGGGCCGGCCTATGCGTCACCCGTGCTCGCCGAGATCGACGGCAGACGCCAGCTCGTCACGCAGAGCGAGAACGCGGTCATCGGCGTCGATGCCGCGAACGGACAACTGCTGTGGCGGCTCCCGTTCCGCACCAGCCACGACCAGAATTCCGTGACACCCGTTGTCGTCAACGACGTCGTGATTTTCTCTGGTCTCGACAACGGCACTGCAGCCGTGCGCGTGGTCCGAAAGGGCGCGGCCTGGACGGCCGAGCCGCTGTGGAAGAACGACCAGGTGTCGATGTACATGAGCTCTCCGGTCGTCATCGGCCGCACGCTCTTCGGGTTGTCGCACCGCAATCGCGGTCAGTTTTTCGCTATCGACGTGGCTTCGGGACGAACGTTGTGGACTTCGCCGGGACGAGAGGGCGAGAACGCCGCGCTCATCGCGGCCGGCGATCTGCTCCTGTTGTCGACCACCAACGCAGAGCTCATCGTCGCCCGCGCAGGCTCCGACCAATTCGACGAGGTCAAGCGATATGACACGGCGGAGTCGGCGGTGTGGGCCCATCCCGCGATCGCGGGCACGACGATCGTCGTGAAGGACATCGACAAACTGATTTGCTGGCGCGTGTAATCGCTGTAAAGGATGGGGCGGCCGAAGACGAGCTTTCGTCTTCGGGCTTTTCTTTTATCATGTCGAACTGTCTGGTTCCGACGATTGTATTCGTGCGAGTGAAAATCATCCGCGCACAGCGTGGCACCGTAGACGGGATCGTCCTATCGACGTTTCTGGTCGGCCGGATCTACGAGGTGCCTGCGTCGCTGGCGACCTATCTTGTCACCCTTGGGGCGGCAGATCCCATATTCGAGGACGTCGCGGCTAGTTCGCAGGGCGGTAATACAGGACCATCCCGGCGCCAATCGCAGCCAGCAGGAATCCCAGATACAGCATCGGACTCGGGGCGCTCTTCGGTGGATGAATGATCGTCGTCGCGATCACGTTCACGAGCGGGGCGCCGCCGAACACGAGCGGCATTACATACAGCGGCGAGGCGCCGGCCCGGAACGAGAAGATGATGCAGACAGCGCCAAGGGCGCCGAGCACACCGGCCGCGGTAGAGATTAGCGCCCCGCTGGTGTTGAATTCCTTGAGGTCGCCTTGCGAAGCCAGCGTGCCGACTGGCACGAGGACGGCAATCAGGACGTAGGCGATCCCGACGCACAGCAAAGCTTTCAGCGGGCTGCCAATCGCCACTTGCCCGCGATGCAGCGAGACGCCATAGAGGCCCCACGACAGCACCGCACCACCGACAAACACGATCCACGACATGTAAATGCTCCTTCAGGCTATCGGCTATCAGCTATCAGCCATCAGCGCTCTCGGCTATCAGCTATCAGCGCTCTCGGCTCTCAGCTATCGGCGCTCTCGGCGTTCGGCAAAATTGCGATGTGCCAGGCCCTTGATCATGGCAGATTCTGCAACATCCAATTTCTGCACACAACAAAACGCGTGAATATTCGGATGTCTTCGATTTTCCTTCCATCGGGCCGGCGATTGCTCTAGCGCCTGCATGGCTCGAGACTCTACGAAGCTCAGAACTTTCATTGCCGCCGATGATCTCGCCGTTGACGTCTACGAACTCACTCGCAAGCTGCCGCCCGAAGAGCGATACGGCCTGCAGTCGCAGATTCGACGCGCCGCCGTTTCGACACCGACCAACATCGTCGAAGGGTCGGTGCGACACAGTGACAAACACTATTTGCGATACCTCGAGAACGCGCTCGGCTCTGCATGCGAGGTCCGGTATTTGATGGGGCTCTGCATCCGTCTCAAAATGCTCGGCAAGCGCGACTGCGACGTATTGATCGAGCGGTACACCGCCGTGGTCAAGGGGCTCTCAGCCCTGATCACTCGCATCGATGAAGACCTACAGAATCAACGCGCGGCCCGCCGACGGACGGCTGCCGAAAGCCGAAGCCGAAAGCTGAAAGCGCTGAAAGCTGATAGCTAAAGAGATGAAGCATTCTGCCACTGATTACGCACGACTGCCTGCCCGCGTTTCGTCGGCGGCGGTTCGACTCATGAAATTTCCGGCGGCGAGGACGGCGAATACCGCAAAGCCGGCCACGTCGAGCACCGGAACCCCCACGCCGGCCACCTGCCACTCGAAGCTGGGGATCAGCAGCAACCCTGCCGCCACGAAGGCTATCGCACGTTGAGGGATGGACAGCGGGGCGAACAGATACGCCGCCAGCCCGGCGGCAAATGCCGTCACCCCCAGCACCGCCACGACCAGCGGCTCGATCACGCTCGTCCATGCCGGCACGCCGCCGGTCACCGGGTCGAGGAACAGCAACTGCGGTCGATAGACGAAGATGAACGGCAGCGTGAAGCCCACGAGCGCAAATCGGAAGGCCGCCATGCTCGTCTGCATCACCGGCGTGCCCGCGATGGAGGCCGCGGCGTAGCCCGCCAGCGCCACCGGCGGGGTGACCATCGACATCATCCCGAAATAAAAGATGAAGAAGTGCCCGGCCAGCGGCAGCACGCCCAGTTGCCCAAGGACCGGGCCGACCAGTGTCGCCAGCAGGAGGTAGCACACCGTGGACGGCAGCCCCATCCCGAGGACAATCGACGAGATCATGATGATGACGAGCGCGAGAAAGAGGCTTTCCTCCGCCAGCGGCAGCAGTGCAGCGGGGAGGCGCGTGCCGACCCCCGTCAGCGTGACGATGGCGATGACGATCCCGACCGAAGCGGAGGCCGCGATGAGCGGCACGCCGTCGCGCGAGGCCTTGACCAGCGCCTGCATCAGCGACGCTCCTGTGATGCGTGTGCGCGCATTGAACAAGCTGAGCGCCGCAATCACGAACAACGACACGGTGACGGCGCGGAACGGCGTGTAGCCGATGAGCAGCAACACCAGCAGGGCGCCGAGCGATCCGAAAAAGATCACCCCTTCCCACGCGCCCGACGGCGTCGTGTCCTCGGCCGTCACCCCGACACCGCGCGCCATCGTCCGCCGTGCGTAGAAGTGGACGATCAGGAAGAGCGACAGGTAATAAATGAGCGCGGGCAGAAACGCTGCGCGGATGACCTGGAGATATGTCACCGGCGGATCGACGATCTCGAGCATCATGTAGGCGGCAGCGCCCATGACCGGAGGCATCAACGCACCGCCCGAGCTGGCGGCCGCCTGGATGCCCGCCGCCGTGACGCCGGTGAAGCCGGCGGTGCGCATCATCGGGATCGTGAAGGCGCCGCACGTCGCGGTGTTCGCCACAGCGCTGCCCGAGACCGATCCCATCAATCCGGCGCTGAACACACCCACTTTGGCCGGGCCGCCGGCACTGCCGCGAAACGTCCGATTGGCGAGGTTGATGATGAACCGCGTGGCGCCGGTAATCTCGAGCAGCACGCCGAGAATCACGAACAGAAACACATACGTGAACATCACGCCGAGCGCGACGCCGAACACGCCCTGCGCCTGCAGAAACGCCTGCGCGACGATGCGCGGCGCCGAATACCCGCGATGCGGGAAGAACCAGTCGGGGAACCACTGCCCCCAGGAGGCATACGCGAGAAAGAACACCGAGAGCAGCACCAGCGACAGCCCGATGGTCCGGCGCGTCGCCTCCAGCACGACGACGAGCCCCAGCGCTCCAATGACGATGTCGCTCGTCGTCTCGAAGCCGGCGCGGTTGCCCAGCGACTGCGTCGTCGTCCACCAGGCGGAAAAGCGCGACTCCGTCTGAATGAGGACGTATGCGCAGACCACCACGGTGAGGATGGCGAGCAGCACGTCCACCGCCTTTGCGACCGCGCTGCCACGCAGCGAGGGATGCGCCGGCACATTGAGGAAACAGAGCACGAGGCCGAGCATCGCGAAGATCGCGAGCTGCGACATCGGCGAGAGCTGCGGGTAGTTCACCTCGAAAAGGGTGAAGACGCAGAGGCCGACGCTGAGGATACGGGTGAGAAGGACGTTCACGATCGCGGGCAGATGCGGGCGCTACCTGGACCAGACGCCGATTTCGCGGAAATAGCGGATGGCGCCGGGGTGAAATTCGGTCCCGGTATCGCGACCCACGTTGCGCTCGTTGATCGCGGACCCTGCCGCGTGGCGCTGCATCACCTGCTCGCGGCTCTCGTAGAGGGATTTCGTGACGTTGTAGACGAGCGCTTCGTCCTGGTCGGCCGCGGTGATGAAGTGCATCGATCCGACGTCGAGCGCAGCGATATCGGCCGTCTGCCCTCGATAGGTATTGGCTGGAATCGTCGCGTGATCGAAGAACACGTACTCGGCCACCAGCCGCTTGACCGCCTCCGGATCGAACGGCACGAACAGGATGTCCATCGACGCGGCCGCCTGGGTGATCGAGGCGGTCGGGATGGCGCCGCCGATGAAGATCGCCGCGGCCGAGCCATCCGACAGCATGTCCACCGCCGCCGTCTGCGTCGCATTGAGCGGCGTGAAATCCTCGTAGGTCACGCCATGGGCCGCCAGCAGCGGCTTGACGAAATACTCGAAGCCGGCGCCCGCCGGTCCGACGACCACGCGTTTGCCCTTCAGGTCGGTGAGCTGATTGACGCCGGCACTCGCCCGCGCGAGAAACAGCGCCACGTTCGGCGCGAGCGTCATGACCGAGCGCACCGGATACGCGCGATCCCATCCCTCGGTTCCGCGCGACGCAAAGTAGGAGATGGCGGAGTTCGAGACCGCGAAATCCAGCTCGCCGGTGGCGAGACGCCGGATGTTCTCCTGCGATCCGCTCGTCGATTCGGCCGTGACGTTCCAGGATTGTCCGCTCTGCGCGTTGAGCACCTCGGCCAGGGCGCCGCCGACCACGAAGAATGCGCCACCGGGCGGAGCCGTGCCGATGCTGATGAAGGCGCGATCGGTGCCTGCGCTGCCACCACCAGAGCAAGCGGCCAGAGACGCGACGATCGGGAATACGAGCCAGGAGCGACGGACCATCACGCACGGACCTCCAGCAGCGGTCCCTATAGTACTTCGCGCAGGCTGGCGGTCCTACAGGAACCGACCCGGCATGCCCGTGCCGTCGCCCAAGTCGCAATGGACGTGGCGCGACTCTGCCAGCCTTCGACCGCGGTAACGATGCGCTTGGTGTTAGGATGCGCTTACGGAGGTGAGCATGCGGCGTCTTCTCGTCCTGGCAGCCGTTCTCCTGCTCCCGTCGCTTGCGATGGCACATCAGAATGCGTCCGGTCAGCCGCCTCAGGGCCAGCCCAAAGCGCAGAAGATGACCAGCGACGCAGTGATGGCGCGGCTGGAGAAGGGCGACGTCTTTTTCCTCGATGTGCGCGAGCCCAGGGAGCTGGCCGAACTGGGGACGTTCGAGGGCTACGTCAACATCCCGCTCGGACAGATTGAAAAGCGGCTGAACGAAATTCCGAAGGACAAACCCATCATCACCGCTTGAAACGGCGGTGGACGCGCCGCGCGTGCCGCGGCGTTGCTCGAAAGCAAGGGTTATACGGTCCTGGCATTCTGCGGGCTTGGCGACTACAAGGGCACGTCAGGCAAGAAAAAGATCTTTCCGAAGGAGCCCCCGCCACATCGTTAGCGCACCGTCCGCGACGCCCACGACACGCCGCTGCTGATGGATCCCCTCGTCGTCGGCGTCTTCGCCGTGGTCTATCTCGGGATGATGCTGGGCGAGCTGCCCGGCCTCAAACTCGATCGCACGGGGATCGCCCTGCTGGGCGCCATCACCCTCGTCGCGAGCGGGAGGATGTCGCTCGACGACGCCTGGAGCGCGATCGACGTGCGCACGCTGGCGTTGCTGCTGGGGCTCATGGTCATCTCCGCCCAGTTTCGCCTCGGCGGGTTCTACTCGAAGCTCACGCGCCATGTGGGAGCCGGGCAACACAGCCCCTCGGCGCTCCTGGCACTGGTCGTCGCGGCATCAGGCGGGCTTTCCGCCGTGCTCGCCAACGACATCGTCTGTCTCGCGATGGCGCCGGTGCTGATCGAGGTGTGCACGCATCGCCGCCTCAATCCCGTCCCCTATTTGCTGGCGCTGGCCTGCGCCGCCAACGTCGGCTCAGCGGCGACGCTCATCGGCAACCCGCAGAACATGCTCATCGGGCAAACGCTGCAGTTGTCGTTCGCCGGCTACCTGCTCGACGGCGGCGTGCCGGCACTCGCAGGACTGGCGGTCGTGTGGGCCGTCATCGTGATGACCTATCGCACCGAATGGCATCGCGACTCGCCACCCATCGACGTGGATGCGCCCAAGTTCGACCGCTGGCAGACGATGAAGGGCGCCGTGGTGACGCTCTTGGTCGTGGTCGCGTTTCTGTTCACCGACTGGCCGCGCGAGCTCGTGGCGTTGACGGCCGCTGGGGTCCTCCTCGTCAGCAGGCGCCTGGCCTCGCGCGACATGATGGGACTGGTGGACTGGCCGCTGCTCGTGCTCTTCATCGGACTCTTCGTCGTGAATCGCGCCATCGCCCAGTCGGGGTTGGTCAGCGGTCTGCTGATGATGTCGCGCATGGCCGGCGCTGATCTGACGAGCGCGCCGGTGCTGTTCACGGTGACCGCGGTCCTGTCGAATCTGGTGTCGAACGTTCCAGCAGTCATGTTGCTGCTGCCCGCGGCCCGCGATGCGCTGGATGGATCGGTCCTCGCGCTCTCGTCCACCCTCGCCGGCAACCTGATCATCGTCGGCAGCATCGCCAACATCATCGTGGTGGACCAGGCGGCGCGGCTTGGCGTGAAGATCGACTGGCGGCGCCACGTCCGCGTGGGGATCCCGGTGACGGTGGTGACGCTGGCGCTGGCCGCCGGATGGCTGGCGCTCCGCGGCTGGTGACGCCAGGCGCCTCGACGGCCAGCTGATCCATGATCGCGCGCCGCCTGAGATACCATTCCCGGATGAAGCACGCGCTGCTCGCGATGCTCCCCCTCCTGCTTTCCGCGCCGGCCGATGCGGCGCAGGCTCCCCGTGCGGCCGCGCGGGGGGCTTCGACCACAGCTACGATCACCGTCACGGATTTGAGCGGCGCACCGCTCGCGGACGTACGGGTCACCCTGACGGGTTCGATCGATCGGTCAGGGTCGACGGCACCCAACGGCACCGTGAAATTCGACGGCCTTCGGCCAGGCACGTATCGGCTCCGCTTCGACAAAGAGGGCTACGTGCTGTTCGAACGCGAACTCGAGGTGCGTGCCAAACAGGCGGCGCCCAATCCTTCCGTCGCGCTTCATCCGGCGCCGGAGCCCCCTGCCCCGCCGCCGCCCGAACCGCCCAAGCCCGCGCCTCTCCCGCCGCCGGGCAAAGCCATCACGGTGAACGTGCCCGACTTCATCGAGCGCAACTTCATCGCGAATACCCAGCCGCAAAAGATCTCGGAAGTGGGCTGCAGCGGGCTCGCGCACACGGTGCTGTGGCAGGTCCGTGAACCCTGGGAGAACCGCACGCACGACACCTCCGATGCGATGCTCTACGTCGTCGGCGGAGAGGGCACCGTTCGCATCGGCGCAGCCGACGTCGCCGTTGAAGCCGGGAGCTTCACGCAGATCCCGCGAGACACGTCGTATTCGATCAGCCGGCGGGGGCGAAACCCCATCATCATTCTCGCGACGCTCGTCGGCGAACCTTGTCAGTAACATCGTCACGGGCCGCGCTTCGCGCGGTTGGCGGGCCTTCGTCCCGATGGCGCGCCTTCGGCGCGACCCCCCATCCGCGAAGCGGCCCTCGGTGAAGCCGCCCTCGGCGAAGCGGCCCTCGGGCGAAGCCCGCCCTCCGAAGCCGGCCTTCCGCGGCGAAGCGGCATGTGGCCCGTGAGGATGTTGTAATCTGCTTGTTTCGATGTCTGACGAGAATGCGATCGCGCCTGCCGCCCCGCCCGTGGATTTCATCCGCGAAATCGTCGCCGCCGACGTCGCCGCCGGCCTCAACGGCGGACGCGTCGTCACGCGGTTTCCGCCCGAGCCCAACGGCTATCTGCACGTCGGCCACGCCAAGGCCATCTGCCTCGACTTCGGGATCGCCGTCGAGTTCGGCGGTCATTGCAATCTGCGATTCGACGACACCAACCCCATCAAGGAAGACGTCGAATACGTCGACTCCATCAAGGACGACGTGCGGTGGCTGGGATTTGACTGGGGCGATCGCGAATTCTATGCCGCAGATTATTACGAGCAGTTCTACCAGTACGCCGGGACGCTGATTCGCAAGGGCCTCGCCTACGTGGACTCGCTCACGGCCGACGAGATGCGCGAATACCGCGGCACGCTGACCGAGCCCGGCAGGAATTCGCCCTGTCGGGATCGACCAATCGAGGAAAACCTCGATTTGTTCGCCCGGATGCGGGCATGCGAGTTTCCAGACGGCGCGCACGTGCTCCGCGCGAAGATCGACATGGCGTCGCCGAACATCAACCTGCGTGACCCCGTGCTTTACCGGATCCGGCACGCGGAGCATCACCGCACCGGCACGGCGTGGTGCATCTATCCGATGTACGACTTCGCGCACCCGCTCTCCGACGCCATCGAGGGTGTCACGCATTCACTCTGCACGCTCGAGTACGAGGATCATCGCCCGCTGTACGACTGGGTCGTCGAACACTGCGCAACGCCGCACCGCCCGCGCCAGTACGAGTTTGCCCGGCTCAAACTCAACTACACCGTGACGAGCAAGCGCAAGCTGCTGCAACTCGTCGAGCAGAACCACGTCGCGGGCTGGGACGACCCGCGGATGCCGACGCTGTACGGATTACGCCGGCGCGGCTACACGCCGGAATCCATTCGCGACTTCTGCACCCGTATCGGAGTGGCGAAGAAGGAAAACGTCATCGACGTCGGGCTTCTCGAGCACTGCGTCCGCGAAGACCTGAATCGCCGGGCGCCCCGCGCGATGGCGGTGCTGCACCCGCTCCGCGTCGTCCTCACCAACTACCCTGAAGAGCAGTCCGAGGACATGGATGTCGTCAACAACCCCGAGGATGCGACGGCGGGCACGCGCAAGGTGCCGTTCTCGCGGGTCTTGTATATCGAGCGCGACGACTTCATGGAGGATCCGCCGAAGAAGTTCTTCCGGCTGGCGCCGGGCCGCGAAGTCCGGCTCCGCAACGCCTATCTCATCACGTGCACTGACGTGGTCAAGGACGCCAGTGGGACCATCGTCGAGCTGCGATGCACGTATGACCCGGCCACGCGCGGCGGTGACGCGCCGGACGGACGCAAGGTGAAGGCGACGCTGCACTGGGTGTCGGCCGCCCACGCGGTCGACGCGGAAGTGCGGCTCTACGATCGGCTGTTCAGCGTCGAAGACCCGGACGGAATGGCCTCGAAGTCAGGGACTGACTTCGTCGATCTGCTCAATCCACGTTCCCTTGAAGTGCTCACTGGCTGCAAGGTCGAACCCAGTCTGGCCGTCGCACCGGTGGGCATGCGCTTTCAGTTCGAGCGGCTTGGCTACTTTTGTGTCGACCCCAACACACAGCCGGGCGCGCCTGTGTTCAACCGCACGGTCTCGCTCAAGGACACCTGGGCGAGGATTGCGGCCCGTTAGGCCGCGCCTCGCGCGGGGGGCCGGCTGCACCGGAGGGCGGGCTGGCGCCCGCAGGCGGCGCTGCCGCGCCGATGGAATCCGGCCGAAGGCCGGCCCGCCGCCGAAGGCGCCCTCCGCGCGGAGCGCGGCCTTCCGGCGAAGCCGGCATTACCGCGACTCCCATCAAATTGCCACGTCGACGAGTTCGGCATTCAGCAGGCGCCGAATCTCGGCGGACGCGAGTGCAACGAGGAAGCCTCGCCGGCCGCCGTTGATGTACACGCGTTCCAACTCCAGGATGCTGCGCTCCATGTACACCGGTAGTGGCTTTCGCGTGCCGAAGGGCGATGTTCCACCGACCATGTATCCCGTGTGCTTCTGCGCGACGGCCGGATGGCACGGTGAAATCGACTTGCGATTCGTCTGCCGCGCTAGCTGTTTCGTCGAGACCTCGCAATCGCCGTGCATCAGGATGATGACCGGCCCGCGCGAGTCGTCCTCCATCACGAGCGTCTTGATGACGGCATGCTCATCGACACCGAGTTCACGCGCTGATACCCGCGTCCCGCCGTGTTCTTCGTAGCGGAACTCGTGCTCGCTGAACGCGACGTTGTGCTTGCGAAGGAAGTGGATGGCCGGAGTCGCGCTCGACACGGCTCTATTGTCGCCGCTGCTTCGCAGCGGAAGGCCGCGCTTCGCGCGGTGGGCGGGCTAAGGCCCGAGCGCGCCGCTAACGCGCCGATCTGTGACCCGATGCGGCCGCCGGCCGGCCCGCCGCCGAAGGCGGCCCTCCGCGCCAAGCGCGGCCTCACTGCGTTCGCAGCGCAATCAGCGGCGACACGTTGGTGGCGCGCCGCGCGGGGACGTAGCTCGCGATGAGGGAGACGAGCAGCAGGATCAGCGGCACCGCGATGAACGTCACCGGGTCGGCAGGTTTGACTTCGTACAGCAGGTTTTGCATCAGCCGCGTCAGCAGGAACGCCGCGGCCACACCAACGGCGACACCGCCCACCGCCAGAGTCAGCCCCTGCCGCAGGATCATCATCAGCACCTCGAAGCGGTCCGCCCCAATGGCCAGGCGAATGCCGATCTCCTGCGTCCGCTGCGAGACGAGATACGCCAGCACCCCATAGATGCCGACCGCGGCCAGCGCCAGCGCGATGGCCGCAAAGGCGGCCAGCAGAAACCCCGTCAACCGAGGCGTGGCGAGCGCCGTCCTCAGCACGTCATTCATGGTCCTGACATTGCTCAGCGGCACGTTCGAATCGAGATCGCGGATCACGCCACGCGCTGCGCCGGCGAGGGCCAGTGGATCGCCGCTGGTGCGCACCACTATGAAGGCATTGCGAATGATATTGCCGGACGCGAGATGCCACTGGCTGTGGGGCACGTAGAACTTCTCCTTGACCGCGCCGGTGACGCCGTTGTGGCGTTCGTCAGCGACAATGCCGACCACCGTCAACCAGGGACGGTTCGCGTTCGTGCGAATGCGCCCGCCGACGACCGCGCCGGGATCGGTCCAATACGTTTGCGCCATCGTCTCGTTGACGACGGCAATGAGTGCGCCATCCGTCGTGTCCGCCGGCGTGAACCAGCGGCCGCGCACGAGGCGCATGCCCATCGCCTCGAAGGCGCCGTCCGAGACGATCTGCCAGTCGCCCTTGGCGTTGCGCCCGGGAGATTCATCGAAGCCCTCGACGTCGAGACCCCAATCGCCGATGGTGGTCGCCAGCGGCAGGACGCGGACGACGCCCGCATGCTCGACACCTGGCAGGCTGCGCAGGCGATCCGTGGCCTGACGGTAGAAGTCGATCACCTTCCCGGGCGTGTCGTAGCGTGTGGCGGGCACACCTACCCTCAGCGTCAGCACGCCGTCAGGATTGAAGCCGAGGTCGATGCGGCCGAGCGCATCCAGGCTGCGAATCATCAGCCCGGCGCCAATCACGAGCACGACAGCAAGCGTCATTTCCGTCGCCACGAGCGCACCCCGGATTCGCTGGCGGCGGCTGCCAATGGTGGCGTTCTGCCCGCCCTCGCGCAACGACTCGACGAGATTGACGCGCAGCGTTCGCAGCGCCGGCGCCAGCCCAAACAGTAGCGTCGTCAGCACCGACAGGACGAGCGTGAAGGCGATGACCGTCGCGTCGAGGCCGACCGGCGCCAGCGGCGGCAGGCTGGTCGGGTCCACGCTCGTAAGGACGCGCAGCGCGCCGGCGGCCAGCGCGAGGCCAAGGCCTGCCCCTAGCAGCGCCAGCACAACGCTCTCGGTGAAAAGCTGACGCACCAATCGTCGCGGCGCGGCACCCATGGCCGTTCGCACTGCCATCTCGCGCAGGCGCGCATCGCCGCGCACGAGCAGCAGGTTGGCGACGTTGACACACGCGATGAGCAGCAGGAAAGCGACCCCGCCCATCAGCAGCCACATCGCCGGCCGCACTTCGCCGCGAATCTCGTCGTCGAAGGCGACGGCAAAGGCGGAAAACTGCATCGCCTCGTGATACAGCCCCTGCTCGGTCAGCTGCCGCGCGATCGCCTGCAGTTCCGAGGTCGCGCTCGCCGGCGACTGCCCTTGCGCCAGCACTGCCGCCGCGTAGTAGCCATGGCTGCCACGCGCCAGGTTCTGCGGATCGATCTGTAGTGGTCGCCAGAGTTGGGTCGGCTCAGCGGCATCCACCGTGAAGTCGGTCGGCAGACGGAATCCTTCCGGCATCACCCCGACCACGGCGGCGGGCACGTCATTGATCATCAGCGTGCGGCCGACGACCGCGGGATCGCCGCCGTAGCGCGTCTGCCACAGCCCGTGGCCCAGGACGACGGCTGGCGGCGAGCCAGGACGATCCTCTTCGGCGCTGATCACCCGACCGAGCAGCGGCCTCGCCCCGAGCACGTCAAAGGTATTGGCGGTCACCAGGCCGACGCCGATACGCACGGCTTCGCCGTCGCCGGTCAGGTTCTGCTGCGCCGTGCCCCACGCCGCGACGTCAGTCATCGTGCGGCTCATCCGCTGGTAATCGAGCACTTCCGCATTTGACACCCAGGTCTTGTCGAAACTGATCCACTTGCTCCACACCATGACGCGCCGTTCTGGCGCCTCGTACGGCAGCGGCGTCAGCAATACGGCGTTGACGACGCTGAAAATGGCGGATGTGGCGCCAATGCCGAGCGACAGCGTGACGAGCGCCGCGACGGTAAAACCCGGGCTCTTCCACAGACCGCGCAGCGCACCCTTCACGTCCTGGCCAACGGCGTCCGTCAACGACATCGAGACCTCCAGTCCACGGCTTAGACGGCTTTACGGCCGCGGCGGTTGCCGCGGTTGCCGCAAGAGCCAACACAGATTTCACAGATCTCACTGATTCTTTTCTCAATCGTCAACATCTTCCCGTTGCGGATCGAATCACATTCACGACCTCCCCTCGTACGACTGACGTGTGCTCCGGCGATTCGCGGCCCTTCGACGCGCGCCCGCTCGCTCAGGACAGGCCGAGGCCGAGCTGGCGTTGCCCGGATGCCAACTGGTTGGCTATTACTCTCGGCGCGCTCCGCGCGCCTAGGACGGCCGTATAGCGGTCCAGACAACGGTCCTCTGCAGACGCGGCCGCGACGGTCCACGCGGGACCCCCCAAAAGAGGTCTGTGTAATCAGTGAAATCTGCGTTGGCCCCTGTAATCGGCGAAATCTGTGTAATCAGTGTTGGCTTTTGTGGACAGCGCACGGGTGTGAAATGATCAGCCGTCATGCCTCGCGCGACGCAAGTACCGGTGTCCAGGCTCGTCCAGCAGCAGATGGCGCACCCCTCACCCATCCGCCAGATCATGAAGATGGCCGAGCGCCAGAACATCCTGGCGATGGGGCTCAACCCGGACGAGGTCATCTCGTTTGGCGGCGGCTGGGTCAATCACGCGGCGCCAGAGGGCCTGCGGCAAGCCTACGCGGAAATTGTCGGGGACCCAGCGGCGTTTCACCGCAGCGGCGCGTATACCGCCACGCTGGGCGACATGGAGTGCCGGAAGCAGCTCGCCGCGTTCGAGTCGCACCTCTTTGACGTCCCGCGGCTGGGCCCTGAACACATCGCCATCGGTGCCGGCAGCACGCAACTGACACACGACCTCTTTCGCACGCTGCTCGACCCGGGCGACACCGTCATGCTCATGGATCCGACCTACGCCAACTACGAAGGCCAGTTGGCATTTGCGGTCCCTGGCTCGACGATCGTCCGTCTGCGCGTGATGGATCCGCAGACGTGGGCGTATCTGCCGCACACCGATCCGCAGCGCGTCGTCGAAGACTTTCACCGAGCGTTCGACCGAGAGCGTCCGAGGCTGGTGCTCTTTGGCGCGCCCGACAATCCCACCAGTCAGATCCTGCCCCACGAGCTCGTCGAGGCGATGCGGCAACGAACCGCGGCCGCTGGCGCATGGCTCGCGATCGATTGCGCGTACAAGTGCCAGTATTTCCAGACACCGCCAGCGTATTACTCGTGGTCGCCGGCGGACCACCCACAGGTTGTCGGCATCCACTCCAATTCGAAGTGGGGCCGCGGGCTCGGACGACGGCTGGGATGGATTACCGCTGCTCCTGAGATCGTCGAGGCGATGGAGCGCGTGCAGCAGTGCAGCGTGCTCTGCCCCGACACGCTGGCACAGCATGCGATGACGACATTCGTCGCGCGCGCAACGGCCGACGGGTCGCTTCGCGGCTATATCGCGCGCACCAACGAGCTCTATCGCGAGGCCGCGCGAGTGACGCTGCAGGCGGTGGACCAGCATCTCGGCCGGCCGCGGCTCGAGCCGATGGGTGGACTTTACACCGTTGTCGATGTCGGCACCGACGCCGACGCGTTCGTGCCTCGCGCCCTTCAAGCCACGGGCGTGCTCGTCGTCCCCGGTGGGGGGTTCGGTGCCTCCATCAAGAGGGGCGTGCGCATCTCGTACGGGCCGATGGTCACCGCGCCGCACAAGATCGACGAAGGCATCGCGCGGCTGGGCAGGTGGATGCGCGCGCAATGACAGCTTCGCGCGCGCCGGCTCACGCGGTTCGCACACAGGGTTCCCGCACGGAGTGGAGGGAACCCTGTGAGGGAACCCCGTGACGTCGCGTAGCGAGTTCCTGGACTTTGCGATCGAGGCGGCGTGGCTGGCCGGCCGCCAGACGCTGGCGCATTACCAGACGGGCGTGGCGGTGCAGCGAAAGATCGACCGCTCGCTGGTCACCGTTGCCGATCGCCACGCCGAGCAGCTGCTGCGCGATCTGATCACCGCGCGCTACCCCGATCACACGGTCGTCGGCGAGGAGTTCGGCCAGAACGATCGGCGGTCGTCGCACCGCTGGGTGATCGATCCGATCGACGGGACGAACACGTTCGTGCGTGGCGTCCCCTTTTACGGTGTGCTCATGGCGCTCGAGATCGACGACGTGCCGGTGGTGGGCGTGGCGTACTTCCCGGCGCTGGACGAAATGATCGCGGCAGCCAGCGGCCTCGGCTGTCGCTGGAACGGCCGCCGCGCACGCGTGTCAGCCAACACGTCTCTCGCGGAGGCGTGTGTCGCCTACACCGACAGCCGCGCCCTGCGCGAGCGGCTCGGGGTCGAGTGGAAAGCGCTCCAGGATGCGACCGCGCTACAACGTGGATGGGGCGACTGTTACGGCCACTGCCTCGTGGCGACCGGCCGCGCAGACGTCATGCTCGACCCGGTCATGAACCCATGGGATTGCGCGGCGCTCATCCCGATCGTCCAGGAAGCTGGTGGGCGCTTTACCGATTGGCAGGGACGCGTCACGGCGGAGGGCGGCGATGCGGTCAGCACCAACGGCGCGCTTCACGACGAGGTGCTCGCGCGGTTGCAGCGCGGTTCCCGGTGAGCGGAATCCTCATCCCGCGCGACGCGCTTTGACGTTGGCCGCCTGCCACAGATGCCGGCGATCGTGCGCCGGGATGATCAGCAGCACCGTCGACAGCCGCATCTTCACCTGCTTCATGATGGCATTGGGCCGCACGACCCGATTGACATCCACGGCCGCGGAGGCGCGCACGAGATGGCGATACGTCTCGTGCGACTGTTTGTAGTCCTGCACCACCGTGTCACGCGGCACACGTGACGCGGGCGTCGCCGGCTGAACGGCCTTGCCCTTCATCGTGTACGGCGGCTCCATGGCCGAGACAAACCGGCGGCCAAACAGCGTCGGCTGCAAGCCCGTGAACGGGCCGCGCTCCGCGCGCGCGGCCTCGGCGACGGCGTCGGACCAGCCGCGCAGGTAGTAGTCGTTCATCAACGCCAGGTGGCTCAGGCACTGGGCGACGCTCCACCCGCCGGATGGCGGCGTCCAGTTCACCGCCTCGTCATCGAGATCGGCGACGAGCCGTTCGGCGTCAGCTTCGCAGGCGTCAATCTGATCGATGAGGTCCTGCAACTCTTGCGGCAGCATCAGGCCTTGTCGTACGGGATGCCGATATAGTTCGCATCGTGTTCGCCACGCATGATCAGCGTGGTGAACATGAACTGCATCCAATACCGGCCGTCTGGTCCCCGTGTGACGACCAGTTGCTGGCGATGCTTCACGTGCCAGTCGTACAGATCCATGAAGACGTCGTACCCGACGTCGATGAAATCGGGAAATTTCTGGGCGGTGCGGAAGAAGGTCTCCATCTGCCCGCGGACTCTGCCGACGAGCCCGAAGGCCACGGTGTTGGTGAGCATCCCGCGCGATAACGTGTTGTCGACGTTGCCAATCTGGCGCGCGATGTCGCGCAGCATGTCGAGCTCGGCCGGTGACTGGATCACTTCCGCTGACTCCGCGTGCCCGATGGGCACCAGACTTCCGGCGACACCGCCCGTGATCAATTCGCGACGCGTCATCATGGAACCTCCTGTGACCTCAGGATACGCTCGGTGCTGTAGGCGCCGAAAGCTGAAGGCCGGACAGCTTCACGCCTGTCTCGCGATGACCGGACACGTCCCAATTCCGGTCACCTGCCTCCGGCAGCGCACCACGGGCATCCCTCCAAGTAACGGACAGGCTTTGAGTTAGGCCAGAGGCACGGTGGCACGTTGTTCGCCTGCAGACCAAGGCATGTCCACGTTCATGCAGGACGTGCGGTACGCCGTCCGCACCCTCACCCGCAATCCCGGATTCTCGCTGGTCGTGGTCTTCACGCTCGGCCTGGGCATTGGCGCCAACACCGCGATCTTCTCGCTGATGGATCAGGTGCTGCTGCGTCTGCTGCCGGTGAAAGATCCACGCGAGCTCGTGCAGCTGGACGGACCCGGCCCTTTCAGCGGCCGCACCTACAACGACCGCACGTTCTCCTATCCGATGTACGTGGACCTGCGCGATCGCAACGACGTGTTCACCGGCCTCGTCGCGCGGTTTCCCTCGAGCGCGACGATGACGATGCGGAATCAGGCCGAGCGCGTCGATGTGGAGCTCGTCTCCGGCAACACGTTCGAGCTGCTCGGCGTCAACGCCGTCGCAGGGCGCGCGCTCACTTCTGACGACGACCGCACTCCCGGTGCGCATCCAGTCGCGGTGCTGAGCCACAGCTACTGGCAGCGTCGCTTTGCCGGCGCACCAGCGGTGTTGAACCAGGTGATCACGATCAACAGCACGCCAGTCACCATCGTCGGCGTGGCGCCTCGTGGCTTTGCCGGCGTCGCCGCCGCGCAAACGACCGACCTGTTCATGCCGCTGATGATGAAGGCGCAGGTCACGCCGACGTGGGACGATCTCGACAATCGCCGCAGCCGCTGGCTCAACGTCATCGGCCGCCTCGAGCCCGGTGTCGCGGCGGATGCCGCCAAGGCCCGGCTCGACGTGCTGTATCAGCAGATCAATGAGTACGAGCTCCAGTCGGTGCCGGCGTTCGCGAGCGGATCTGAGAGATTTCGCGACGGGTTCCGCGCCAAGAAGCTGACGCTGCACCCGGCAAGTCAGGGGCTGTCCGACCTGCGGCAGTCGGTGCAGACGCCGCTCTTCGTGCTGATGGCGATGGTGGGTCTCGTACTGCTCATCGCCTGCGCAAACGTCGCGAACCTTCTCCTGAGCCGTGCGAGCGCGCGACAGAAGGAGGTCGCCGTGCGACTCGCGCTTGGCGCTGGACGCAGGCGCCTGATTCGACAGACCATGACCGAGAGCCTGGTGCTGGCCAGCCTCGGCGGCATCGTTGGCGTGGTGCTGTCGATCTGGGTGGGCGATCTGCTGTTGAGCGTGATGCCGTTCGAGAACTTCACCCGCTCGCTCTCGACGGAGCCGGATTTGCGTGTGGGACTTTTCACCGCAGGGCTCGCGCTGCTGACGGCGGTCGTGTTCGGCCTCATCCCGGCGCTTCAGGCGTCGAAGCCGGAGCTGAATCGCACGTTGCGCGAGGAGGCCGGCAACCTGTCGGGCGGCAACCGGCACGCGCGGTTCCGCAAAGGCCTGGTGGTCGCGCAGGTCGCACTCTCGATGCTGCTCATCGCAGGCGCGGGCCTGTTTGCGCGCAGCCTCTACAACCTCAAGACGCTCGACACCGGCTTCGCGGTGGACGATCTGATCACCTTCCGGGTGGATCCCTCGCTGAACGGATACGATCAGACCCGGATCAAGCGCTTCTACGATCGGCTGCTGCAGGACATCCGCCAGATTCCCGGCGTGCACTCCGCGTCGATTGCGCAGGTGCCGGCGCTCACGGGCAGCGCGTCGAGCCGCACCGTCCAGGTGCAGGGCTACGAGCCCAAGCCGGAAGAGAACATGAATCCGTGGACCAACGAGGTCGCACCCGATTACTTCCGGACGATGGGCATGCCGCTGGTCGCCGGCCGCGAGTTCACCGACCGTGACGTGGACGGCGCGCCGCTCGTCGCGATCGTCAACGAGTCGTTCGCCAACTACTTCTTCCCCGGCGAAAACGCGATCGGACGTCGGTTTGGCTTCCGCGTCATGAACAACCAAGCGGCGGTGGAGATCGTCGGCATCGTGAAAGACTCGCTCTACGCGGACATGCGCCAGGGCACGACCGCAGAGAACCAGACGCCGCGCTTTGCGTACATTCCGTATCAGCAGAGCAATGAGCTGAACGAGATGACCTTCTACGTCCGCAGCGCCGGCCTGTCCCGCGACACGATGCCCGAGCAGTTGCGGCAGACGGTGCGGCGGGGCGACGCCGGTATGCCAATCTACGAGATGCAGACCATGGCGCGAACGGTGGACGAGGCGCTCTTCAACGAGCGCATGCTGGCGCTGCTGTCGGCGTCGTTCGGCCTGCTCGCGACGGTCCTCGCCGCGATCGGCCTCTACGGCGTGATGTCGTACACAGTGGCCCGCCGGACCCGCGAGATCGGCATCCGCATCGCCCTGGGCGCCGAGCGGCCGGCCGTTGTGTGGATGGTGCTGCGCGAGGTGGCGTTCCTGACGGTGGTGGGCATCGGGATTGGCGTGCCGGCGGCGCTGGCGCTGAGTCGCCTGGTACGGTCGCAACTCTACGGCATCCAGCCGTCGGATCCGGCGACGCTCGTCATCGCCGCGACGACGCTCGCCGCGGTCGGGCTGTTCGCAGGATACATCCCCGCCCGCCGCGCCGCGCGCGTCCAGCCGGTGCGAGCTCTCCGGCACGAGTAGGGGCCGAGCATCCGCCTTCGCGGCGGAGCCGCTCCGGCGAGACCTCGCTGAAGCTTGCGCCCCAATCTGGCAAGCGAAAGCGGGTGCTCGGCCCGACCAGCGTGCCGATATAGTACAAATACCCATGCGTTTTTTCCTGCGCGTGGCGCTCAGCCTTCTGTTCCCCACAATGGCATCCGCTCAGACGGCCACGCCTGGCCCAGGCATTCCTCTCGAGCTCGCGGATGCGCGGGCGGAGCGGATCGGCGATCTGCGCTATGACCTCCGGCTGACGATTCCTGAACAGTTAGCCGAACCCATTGAGGGGGTCACCCGCATTTCGTTGGCGTTGAACACCGCGGCCGACCCGCTCGTCATCGATTTCGCGACCAGCCGCGAGCACGTCAAGAGCGTGTCGGCAAACGGGAAGGACACGCCCGTCCAGTGGACGAACGGCCACATCGTCGTTCCGGCTTCCGTGCTGACGAACGAGCGCAACACCATCGAGATTGCCTTCCGGGCCGGCGGGGCCTCGCTCAACCGCAACGCTGATTTTCTCTACGCGCTCTTCGTCCCGGCGCGCGCGCACCTGGCTATTCCGGTGTTCGATCAGCCCAATTTGAAGGCGCGCTGGTCGCTGACGTTGAGTTATCCCGGCACGTGGGTGGCGGTGAGCAACGGACAGCAGCTCGGCAACGAAACCATCTCGCTTGACTCGAGCTCATCCGGGCCGCCACGCCCATCGGTGCACACGGTGAAGTTTGCCGAAACCGAGCCCCTCCCCACCTATCTCTTCTCCTTCGTCGTCGGCGACTTCAAGGTCGAAACCGCCGAGCGCAACGGCCGGACGATGCGGATGTTTCACCGCGAGACGGACGCGAAGAAGGTCGATCGCAACCGGGAGGCGATCTTCGACCTGCATGCCAGGGCGCTCGAATACATGCAGCGCTATACCGGCATGCCGTACGCGTTCGGCAAGTTCGACTTCGTGCTCATTCCGGCCTTTCAGTTCGGCGGCATGGAACACGCGGGCAAGATTCTCTACAACGCGTCAGGGCTGCTGCTCGAAGAGTCCGCCACGCAGAACCAGCATCTCGGCCGCGCGTCCGTCATCGCGCACGAAACCGCGCATATGTGGTTTGGCGACCTGGTCACCATGCGCTGGTTCAACGACGTGTGGATGAAGGAGGTGTTCGCTAATTTCATGGCGGCCAAGATCGTGAACCCCTCGTTTCCGGAGGTGAATCACGAGCTGCGCTTCCTGCTGTCGCACTACCCGTCAGCGTACGACGTTGATCGCACCCCTGGCGCCAACGCGATTCGGCAGCACCTCGCCAACCTGAACGAAGCCGGCAGCTTGTACGGCGCGATCATCTACCAGAAGGCGCCCATCATCATGCGGCACCTCGAGAACGTGATGGGCGAGGAGGTGTTCCGCGATGGACTGCGCGACTACCTGAAGGCCTACGCCCTCGGCAACGCGACGTGGACGGACCTCATCGCAATACTCGACAAACGCACCGCGACTGATCTTCAGGAATGGAGCCGGGTCTGGGTCGAAGAACCCGGCCGGCCCCTGATTCGGACGCAGCTGGACATCACGGAAGGCAAGATCTCCCGGCTCGCATTCGAGCAGGCGGCTGAACACGCCAACCTGCAGTCCCGCCCCTCGCTCTGGCCGCAGCAGCTTCGCGTCGCGCTCGGCTATTCCGATGGCGTCAAACAGATGACTGTGGACTTCAAGGGCTCGCGCGCCGAAGCGGCGGGGGCTGCCGGAATGCCCGCTCCCGATTTCGTGCTGCCCAACGGCGAGGGCTGGGCGTATGGCGGATTCCGCGTCGATGAGCGCTCGCTCTCGTATCTGAGCTCCCACCTGCACGAGATCAGCGATCCGCTCACGCGCGGCTCCGCCTGGGTGACGATGTGGGACGCGCTGCTCAATCACGAGATCGAACCCACTGCGCTGACCGAGCTGGCGCTGATCGCATTGCCAAAGGAAACCGACGAACAACTCACCAGCCGTGTCCTCAACTACCTCGGCGGCACCTGGTGGCGGTTCCTTTCACCCACCGAACGCCAGGCGCGAGTCGTGCGCGTCGAAACGCTGCTGCGGACCGGGCTCACCACGGCCAAGACCGCCAGTCAGAAAGCGTCATGGTTCGGCGCGCTGCGTAACGTCTTCGCAACGCCCGAGACCACCGCCTGGATGCGGCGTGTGTGGGAGCAGAAGGAACAGGTCGAGGGGCTCCCGCTCGCCGAACCCGATTACACGAATCTCGCACTCGACCTCGCGGTGCGCGAGGTGGAGGGCTGGCGCAACGTCCTGACCACGCAACTCGCACGTATCGAGAATCCCGATCGGAAGGGGCGCTTCGAATTCGTGATGCCAGCCTTGTCGGCCGATGCCACAGAACGTGATCGCTGGTTTCAGTCACTCGGCGACGTCAGCAACCGGCGCCGCGAGCCGTGGGTGCTCGAAGGCCTCAGCTACCTGCACCATCCGTTGCGCGCAGAGGCGTCTGCCACGTACGTGAAGCCAAGCCTGGATCTGCTCTGGGAGATTCAGAAGACCGGCGACATCTTCTTCCCCACGCGGTGGATGAACTCGACGCTTTCCGGCCACTCATCGCCGCAGGTGGCGGCCACAGTGCGGGAGTTTCTCGCGACGCTGCCGGCCAACTACCCGCCGCGCTTGCGCAACGTCATTCTCGTGGCCGCCGATGAATTGTTCCGACTTTCATCACCAGCGCCACCCGCCGCAAGGCGCTGATGTCGGTGGACGGATCGCCCTCGACCGCAACGAGATCGGCGAGCAGGCCCTTGCGCACGGCGCCGACCCGGGCATCGAGGTGAAACAGCCGCGCGTTGACGGACGTCGCGGACCGTAGCGCGTCGAGCGGACGCATGCCGTA
>DATKDY010000198.1:0-24446 GCA_035512515.1 Vicinamibacterales bacterium | reverse complement strand
GGCTTTCGCCACGTCCTGTTGTTCGATGTAGCGCGCCATCACCTCATCGGTCACGTTGCCGCTCGTGCACACAAAATACCCCCGCGCCCACAGATGCCGACCCCAGAACTCCGCCCGGAGCTTGCGACGGTCGTGGAGCAGATGATGCGACGTCTGCCCTTGATCCGCTGCATCACCCGGCTCGGGGCCAGATGCGGCGGCACGCTCAACAGTAGATGCACGTGATCGGGCCGCACATGCCCCTGCAGAATCTCGACGTCCAGCGTCCGACAAAGCTCACGGATCAGATCGCGGACGTCCGTACCGATCTCGCCGCGCAACACCGGCTTGCGATACTTCGTGATGACGACGAAGTGATAGTGCCGCGCATAGACCGTGTGCGCCGCCCGACGGTACTCCCGCATGCCCGGCATGCGTATCGCAAGCCTCCTAAAGGCGTCGCCTGAAGGCGAGGGGGGTTCACCCATCCCAGAACGGGACCCTGAACGCCAACCGACGGTACGTTGGGCTTCGCGGTCCTGATTCGGTTTCCCGGTCTTGATTCGGTTCTTCGTTCTTGATCTGGTTCTTCTTTTCGTCGTTTGGTTCTTCGTTCGCTCGCTCGCTCTGCGTTCCGTTGTTCGGGCCGTTCCGTCGTTCGTGTCGTTGCGCGGTTCGTGGTCGTTCCGTCGTTCGTGGTCGTTCCGTCGTTCGTGTCGTTCCGTCGTTCGTGTCGTTCGTGTCGTTCTTCGTTCTTAGTTCTTCGTTCTTAGTTCGCAGTCCGTATCGTACAATGAGCGAGGATGGTGCGTGACCTCCGCCGCCTGGCGGATTCTCGCTTCGACTTGATCATCGTGGGCGCCGGCTTCTACGGCGCCGTCGCTGCGTGGGACGCCACCCTGCGTGGGCTCTCCGTGGCGATCATCGACAAGGGCGACTTCGGCGGCGCCACCTCGTTCAACAATTTCAAGACCCTCCACGGCGGCCTGCGCTCGCTGCAGTCGCTCAACTTCCGCCAGATGCGTCTGTTCATCCGCGAGCGCCGCGCCCTGGCCCGCGTGGCGCCGCATCTGCTGCACCCGCTCCCGTTCATCGTCCCGACCTTCCGGCATCCCGCGCGCTCGCGGCTCGCCCTGCGCGCGGCGCTGGCGATCAACGACCTCGTCGCGCGCGACCGCCACGACGGACTCGGCGATCCGGCACTGCACCTGCCCCCGAGCCGGATCCTCTCGCGTGAGGAGTGCCTGCGGCTCAACCCCGTGATCGAATCGACGGGCGTCACGGGCGGCGCCGTCTGGCACGACTACCAGATGCACAACGCCGATCGCATGACGCTGTCGTTCGTGCTGTCGGCCGCCGAGAGCGGCGCCGTGCCGGCCAACTACGCCGAGGCGACCGGGCTGCTGCGTGAGGGAACGCGCGTGTCGGGAGTCACGGTGCGTGATGCGATGACGTCCGAGACACTCGACGTCCGCGGCGACACCGTGCTCAACGCCACGGGTCCGTGGGCGGCGCAGTTCCTCGACTGCCTCGGAGGACGGCGCACGACACCCGCGCCCCTGCTCTCCCGCGCCATGAATATCGTGACACGGCCCGTGCCCGTGTCGCAGGGGTGCGGCGGGCGCGCCTCCGGCCGCTACCTCTTTCTGGCGCCATGGCGAAACGTGACGCTCGTCGGCACCAGCCACGACGTGCACAACGGCGCTGCTGACGCGCTGGCGGTCACGCGCTGGGACATCGAAGCGTTCCTGGCCGACGTTCGTGAGGCATTTCCCCACGCCAACCTCGCGGCGGCCGATGTGCGGCTCGTACATCGCGGCCTGTTGCCCATGATGCCGGGCCCGGAACACGACGTCAGGCTCCTGCGCGAAAGTGCCGTGGTCGATCACAGACGCGACGGGGTCGAACAGCTCGTCTCGATGTTCGGGGTCCGTTATACGACGGCGCGCCATACCGCCGCACGTGCCGTCGATGCCGTGTTCCGCCAGCGAGGCGTCCGCCAGCCCCCCCGCTGTCGAACGGACGAAACACCCGTCGTCGGCGGCACCATCAGCAACAAGGACAAGTTTCTGCGCGCGGTGCTGTTGCGAGACATCGAAGGCGTTTCGACGGACCTGCTGCGCCGACTTGCCCTGACCTACGGCACCCGCTACGACGCCGTGCTGCAGTTGCTGCGCGAAAGCCCAGCACTGGCGCGGCCGCTGGGACGACACTGTCCGGTCAGCGGCGCCGAGATCCTCTACGCCGTTCGACACGAGTCGGCTGTACGGCTGTCCGACGCGCTGATCCGGCGTACCGAAGCCGGCTCCGCGGGCCATCCCGGAAGCGACGCGATCGAACGCGCCGGCGCCATCGTCAGCGAGGAGCTTGGGTGGGACGAGTGGCAGACGCGCAACGAAATCGCAGAGGTCGAAGTGTTTTATCGACTGCCGTCGTGAAGTTCATCCGCTGGCGCCTGTCTGTCCAATCCGTGAACGGCGCAGAAAAGGCCCGGCACGCGTTTTCGGCGTCCAATTCGGGAGCATGCGACGGCGTGTTTGCTGCATGCAAAATTCAATCGAGAACGCGATGGCAAAAGACGAGGGAGGGGCATCTATGAACGGCAAGGAACTTCTGCTTGGCGCGGCTGTGGGCGCCGGGCTCATCTATATGCTCGATCCGCAGAGCGGCCGCCGGCGCCGGGCGCTCGTCGGCGACAAGCTCACCCGGGCGACGAACGTCAGCTGGGACGCCTGCCAGACCACGACTCGGGATTTCGTGAACCGCAGCCGGGGGATCGCCGCGGCGACCCGCGCGCGTCTCCGGCGCGAACAGGTCGCAGACGATGTCCTCGTCGAGCGGGTGCGCGCCAAGCTTGGACGGGTGTGCTCTCACCCGCGTGCCATCGACGTGCTGGGCGACAACGGCCGGGTGATCCTGCGCGGCCCGATCCTCGCGCAGGAAGCGCCGCAGACGGTCTCGATGGTCGAATCCGTGCGCGGCGTACGCATGGTGACCAACGAGCTCGAGGTTCATGCGACCGCTGAAAACGTGCCATCCCTGCAAGGCGAAGGAAAGGTCGCCTGGCCGAGCCTCGATCTGCTGCAGCCGAACTGGGCGCCAGCGACCCGCGCCATGGTCGCCGCCGCCGGCGTCGCCGCGACCGGCCTGCTGGCCGCCGGATATGCACGGCGTCCTCATACGCCGCGCCGGCACGACCTGGCGGCAAACAGCGGGGCACCCGACCCTCGATTGTGATGTGGGGGTCATGGATGCTGGTCATGGAAGGTGCTCTTCGCACCACCGCTCGAACACCATGAGCGGAAACAGCGTGTGCGCGTAATTCTCGCGCCCGGCGACGTGATCCTCGAGGAGCCGGGTCACCTCGACGGGTTCGAACAGCCCCCGCCTGGTGATGCGCTCCGGAGACAGCAGCGATCGCATCAGCGGCTGCAGCTCACGGCGCAACCAGTTCTTCATCGGGATGCTGAAGCCTTCCTTCTTGCGCGTGAGGATGCGCTCGGGAAGGATGCCCTGCATGGCGCGTTTGAGGATCCATTTGCGATCTTTCAAATCGCCCGGCATCGAAAACGCGAGCTCCATGACGTCGGCGTCGAGAAACGGCGCGCGGGTTTCGAGCGACGTCGCCATGCTCATCCGATCGACTTTGACCAGGATGTCGTCGGCCAGATAGAGCGTCAAGTCCGTGTAGAGCTGGCGATTCAGCAGATCGTCGTGGCCGTATCGCGCCAGGGTTTGACGCACCGGTGCGTAAACGTCCGAACGAATCAACGCCTGGCGCAGCGAGGCGGAGTAAAGCCTCCGCTTCGCGCGCGCGCTCAAATACACCATCCAGCGGTAGTGCCCCAGATCGCGCGGCGCCTGCGTCGCGCCGAGAGTGAACCGTTTGAACGTGTTGACGAGCCCTTTTTTCTTTTCGGTCGGCGGCAGCGCCGCTGCGACCGCCGCGGCCGCAGGCAGCAGGGTGTCGCCCATCCACGCAAAGCGCGCGGCCAGGTGCTGCGCCTGATACGCGTCATAGCCGCCAAACAACTCGTCGCCCCCATCGCCGGACAGCGCCACCGTCACATGCTCGCGCGCCAGCTGTGACACGAGGTAGGTCGGAAACAACGACACATCGGCAAACGGCTCGTCGAGATGCACCACGAGCTTGTCGAACAGCTCGAGCAGCCTTGGCGACACCGTGCGCTCGCGATGATTGGTCTCGAACAGCGCCGCGACCTCGCGCGCATATGGCAGCTCGTTGTACGTGCCGTCGTCGAAGCCAATGCTGAAGCTGTTCACGGGCGGCCGCGAGGCCTGGCTCATGAAGGCGACAACGCTGCTCGAATCGATGCCGCCTGACAGAAAGGCGCCAAGCGGCACGTCGGCCATCATCTGGCTGACGGTCGCTCGTCGCAAGGCGTCGCGCAACGCCTCCGCGGCCTCGTCGTCCTTCCAGGCCCGCGGCGGCACGCTGGCCGCATCCCAGTAACGGCGGACCGTGACCTCGCCGTCACGGTACGTGAGGTAGTGCCCGGGAGGCAGCTTGTGGACGCCCTTCAGGATGGTTCGTGGCGCGATGACGTACTCGTAGGTCAGAAATTGATCGACGGCTTCAGGATCGAGCTCACGCGACACGTCGGGACGGATGAGCAATGCCTTGACCTCGGAGGCCAGCAGCAGACCGCGCGGCGTCCGGGTCCAGTACAGCGGCTTCTCGCCAGCCCGGTCCCGGGCGGCAAGCAGCGTCCTGGTGCGGCCGTCCCACAGCGCCAGCGCGAACATCCCGCGCACGCGCGTGAGAAAGTCGATCCCCCATTCTTCGTAAGCGTGCACCAGCACTTCGATGTCGGAGTGCGTGCGGATGGCGTGGCCGTGCGCCTGGAGCTCCTGGCGAAGTTGCTGGAAGTTGTAGATCTCGCCGTTGGCGACGAGCTGGATCTCGGCGCTCTCGTTGCCGAAGGGCTGCTGACCGGTCGCCACATCGATGATGGCGAGGCGCCGCATGCCGAGGCCGACGCCGGGACGCAACACGCGCCCTTCCTCGTCCGGTCCGCGATGGACGAGCGTCTGCACCATGCGGCCGAGTTCTTCGGGCTGCACGGGGCGGCTCAAATCCGATTCGACGATCCCCACGATTCCGCACATAACGGCTTTCAGCTTTCGGCTCTCAGCGCTCTCGGCTCTCGGCTCTCGGCTCCCGGCGATCGCGCACAACCTTGGCCGGTATTCCGGTCGCGATGGCGAACTCGGGGATCTCGCCGACCACGACCGCTCCCGCGCCGATGATGGCGTCACGGCCGATGCGCGACCCGTCGGTCACCACCACGTGTGTACCGAGCCAGACGTTGTCGTCCACGTCGATGCCGCGTGCGGTACGTCCCTGATCGAGCACCGGAATGTCCACACGATCGTACAGATGATCACCACCCACCAGATATGTGTAGGCCGCCATCAGAATGCTCTTGCCGATGCGCACGCGTGACGCGGAGAAGATCTCGCAGTTGAACCCGAGGTTCGCCTTGTCGTCTATCAGGATGTCGCCGTTCTTGCAGCTCAGAATCGTATTGCGGCCGATGAAGACACCCTCGCCGATCGCGATGCCTCGATTGTCGGTGCCCTTCGCATCGAGGCAACACTGATCGTCGATGACGACGTTGTCGCCGATGTGGATTTTGTGGGGATGGCGTATCGTCACGTTGACGCCGAAGACGACATTGCGCCCGACCCGCCCGAGGACCCTCGGATAGAGCTTCGAGCGGAGCCACAACCCCAGCGCGCCGGGCACCCACGAGCTCAGCAGCATGACGAGCTCGAAGGCGATGAGCGGGCCCCAGCCGGACCGGCCGATCACCAGGTCGCGATACTTGTCGGCTTTGGACTTCTTGTCGTCGAACAGGGCCTGCTGAATGACGGTGATCCGCGGATCGTGTTCGCGCGACCTGGCGGGACTCGAGTCCCGCCCTCGATCACTCATCGTCGACACCACGTCTGCTCATTGCTCGATGGGCGCCATTTCAGGCGTCTGGCGGATCTCACGGATCGCGTAAACAGGCTTGTTCTGGGACTCGTAGTAGGTGCGGGCGAGCAGCTCGGCAAGCAGGCCAAAGGTCAGCAGCTGCACACCGATGAACATGAGCAACATGCCGAGCAGCAGCAATGGCCGATCCGCGATGCTCTGGCCGGCAAACAGCCGCACATAGCCCAGATACCCGAGAATGGCGGTGCCGAGCACGCCGGCGATGATCCCGAACAAGCCAAAGATCTGAAGCGGCCGCGTCGAGTAGTTCAGCAGGAACTTGACCGTGAGCAAGTCGAGGACCACACGGACGGTCCGCGAGAGACCGTACTTGGACGCCCCCGCCGTGCGCGCACGGTGATTGACGACCACCTCGCCGATGCGCACGCCAAACTGGCTCGCAATGGCCGGCAAAAAGCGGTGCATCTCGCCGTAGAGCCGCAGCGGCTTGACGACTTCCGCTTTGAACACCTTCAGCGAGCAGCCGTAGTCGTGCAGCTTGACACCGGTCGCCCACGAAATCAGTGTGTTTGCAATCATCGACGGCACACGGCGTGTGACCATGCGGTCCTTGCGATCCTTGCGCCAGCCGCACACGATGTCGAGGCCCTCGCCCTCGAGCTTGTCGGCCATCTGCTGGATATCCGCCGGGTCGTTCTGCCGGTCGCCGTCCGCGGTCGCCACCAGCCGCCCGCGCGCGAAGGCAAAGCCGGCGGCAAATGCGGCCGTCTGGCCGAAGTTGCGCCGGAACCTGATGATGCGAAGGTGTGGATCGCGCGACTGGAGAGAGGACAGCTTCGCAAACGTGTCGTCCGTGCTTCCGTCGTCGATGATGATGACCTCGTACGAGCGGCCGCCCGCGACGAGCGTCGTCGTCAGCTCGTTGTAGAGGTCCTCGATGTTGGGTGACTCGTTGAGCACCGGAATGACAACCGAAAGCTCCGGAATCATCAGGAATTGCCCTTATTATAGTGCCTCCTGTGCCTAAGGTGTCTGCTGTGCCGAGGGTGCCGAGAGTGCCGCTGGTGCTCGCGGGACTCGCGGCGCTTCTCGGCACGGCCGCGGCCCTCTACTACGCCACACTTGGCCTGACGCTGTCGCACTACGATGCGAAGGCGCACCTCGTCGTGTCCCGGCGCATCCTCGACAGCCTCACGCCCGGATGGGAACAGATTGGCGCCGTGTGGCTCCCCCTGCCGCATCTGGTGAACATGCTGCCGGTGCAGATCGACGTCCTCTATCGCACCGGGTGGTTTGCGGTGGTGCTCTCGATTGCCTCTCACGCACTCGCCACGGGCTCCATCGGGGCGACGGTGCTCGCCCTCACCTCGTCGCGCGCGGGCGCGATGCTCGCCGCCACCCTCTACGCGGCCAATCCCAACGTGCTTTACCTGCAGAGCACGCCGATGACCGAGCCGATGCTCTTCGGACTGGCGACGCTGCAGGTCTATCTCTTCACGCGCTGGGTACTCGCCGGCCGTCTCGACCTACCGCGTGCCGCGGGGTGGGTGACCGTCCTTGCCTGCCTGACGCGATACGAGGCGTGGCCCATCACCGGCGCCTGCTTCGCACTCTCGGCCTTCGCCTGGTGGCGGCGCGGCCGATCGGTTCGACATCTCGCGCCCGTGTACGCGCGGCTCGCGCTCTATCCGATTCTGACGGTGCTCGGCTTCATGGCCTTCAGCCGCATGACGGTCGGCGAATGGTTCGTGAGTGGCGGGTTCTTCGTGCCTGACGACAGCTTGCGAGGCCAACCAACGGCCGTCCTCGCGAAAATCGCCGAGGGCACCGAGCTGCTGGGCGGCAGGTGGCTCGTGCGCTTCACTGCCGTGGCCCTCGTGCTGGTCCTGGTCGCCGCGCTCTCGTCCGCGGGGCGCGCACCGCTGCTGATTGGGCTGAGCCTCTTTGCCGCGGCGGCCCTGCCCGCGGCCGCCTATCTGGCCGGACACCCCTTCCGCCTTCGGTACGAAATTCCGATTGTGGTCGCCGGCGCCGTGGCGATTGGGATCGCCGTCGGATTGTTCCGCCGGATCGCACCGGCCCTCGCCGCGCTCCCGCTGGCGCTCGTCCTCTACGAAGCCCGGCCGTTCGATCGCGACGCGCCGATGGTGCGCGAAGCACAGCTCGATCGCAACGTGCGTGCGCGTGAGGCAGTGACCGCCTGCTTGAAGGAACGTTACCGCGGCGGCGCGGTGATGGTGAGCATGGGCGCCCTGGGACACTACATGCACGAGATGGCGGCGGCCGGATTTACGATTCGCGATTTCCTTCACGAGGGAAACGGCCCAATCTGGGACAGCGCGTTCACGCGCGGCCCCGCCGCGCTGGTCGAATGGGTGCTGGTGGAAGAAGTCGCGGAGGGTGGCGATGCCATCGCTCAGCGCGATCGCCTGCTTCCGGCTCTGCTCGAAGATTATGAGCCCATCTGCTCCAACGGCAACGTCACGCTGTACCACAGGGTTCCCTGACGGGGTTCCTTCACGCGGTTCCGCTCACAAGGTTCCACAGGGGTTCTCTCTCACAGAGTTCTGGCTCACAAGGGTTCTCATCACGGGGGTTTCACTTCACGGGCGGTCACCTGCGTTACCAGCGGAAGCCTACGGTAGCGGAGTAATGAAGCCCGCCGAGGTCGATCTTCGGGCCGAGGAAGTCGCGCTCGTCGAGGTCCCCTTCGGCCCTCTGGTAGCGCACCTCGCCGCCGATGGTGGCGGTGCCGACCGGGAAGCGCAGCCCGAACACGGCGACCGGTCCGAGCGTGGTGCCCGAGGCGCTGTAACTCTCGCGGAAGATCGGCTGGCCCGGGACGCTGAAGTCGACGAAGTCACCGGTTTCGCTATACCGCCAGTTGTAGATCCCGATGCCACCCCCGATATAGGGCTGGAAGGCGCTGGCCCGGCCGAGCGGCAGCACCCGCAGGGTCGCCGAGATCGGCACCACGCGCAGCTTCAACTGCTGTTCGATTTCAGTGCCATCAGGACGCACGTACAGGTCGTAGATGGTATCCACGGCGCGGCTGCTATAGCCGATGCCGGCGCCCGCTTCGAAGTACTCCCCCAAGCCGACGAGGTAGTCGGCCGCCACCGAGGCGCCGTTGAAGTCCTCGAAATCGAACAGGTAAATTTCGCGATTGACGACGAGCGCGTCGCCTTCGACGCGGGCGTCCTCGCCCCGCACGGCGAAGTAGCCCAGGGAGAAGTTCAGACTCTGTTGTTGCGCGAATGCGACATCCGCGCTCAAGAGGCTGAACGTCGTCAGCGACGCGACCGCGCACGCAAATCGGAACCGCATATACCCTCCAACCAGAGATGTCAGACACTCCATCTCTGTAATCGCTGGTTGGCCTAGCAGAGGTTGTGCCAGGCGCGGTGTCCTATTTTCGAATCACGGCCAGCATCTCGTCGTGAACGTGTCCGTTCGAGGCAAGCACGTGGCCCCTGTGTGCGTTCCACGGCGAGCCATCGAGCCCGGTCACTCGTCCGCCCGCCTCCTGAACGATGAGTGCCCCGCCCATCACATCCCAGGGTTGCAGCGCCTGTTCCCAGAAGCCGTCCATTCGACCCGCCGCGACCCAGCACAAATCGATCGCGGCGGATCCAAGGCGGCGAACGGCGCGAGCATGTCCGAGAAATTCCGTGAACAGCGCGATGATGTCGTGCATGCGCGCCGGCTCACGAATGTCGTAGGGGAATCCTGTCACGAGCACCGAATCGTTGAGCGTCCTGGTGGCAGATACGTCGAGCGGCTCACCGTTGAGCCAGGCGCCGACGCCGGCCTCGGCCGTGAACAGCTCACGCCGGTTCGGATCGTAGACGGCAGCCACCGTCGGCACGCCGTCGATCTCGAGCGCGAGCGTCGAGCAGAACAGGGGGATGCCATGCGCGTAGTTGGTCGTGCCATCGAGCGGATCGAAAACCCACCGGTGACGCGCACCGGTCCGGCTCTGCCCCCTCTCCTCGGCGAGAACATCATGATCGGGAAACCGTTCCTGCACCAGCGCGCGAAACATCTCCTCCACCTCGACATCGATGTCGGTGACGAGATCGATCGCGCCCTTCTTTTCGATGCGCAGGACCGATCCAAAACGGGCGATCTGGATGTCGCCGGCGCGAACGACGGCTTCGATGGCCGTGGCGAGAAATCTGGGATCGGGCTGAGACACGAAGGGAAAGTTCAAAACTATCAAGACTACCAGTTCACAACCCAGTGTTCACATCTCAGCGGCGGCGAACGGCGCGGTTGCCGAGAAACTCCTCCTGGCTTTGAACCTGGTGCCGACGCCGCTCGCCTTTCGACGTCGCTCGAGGCGACCCTGAGCCTGCCGTTCTATGAATTCTGTGAATTCTGCGAATTCTGTGGATCGGGCGTTCTGCGAGTTCTGTGGATCGTGAGCTCTGCGAGTTCTGTGGATCGTTATGATGCCGAGGCGTTTCGCGTGACGTTTTTCACCATGCGTATCTGCATCCCTCGCTCCTTCCCCCGCCGAAGCTGGACGTCGTCCATGAAACTGCGAATCAGGAAGATGCCGCGGCCACTCGACTTGAGGATGTTTTCCGGGGCCAGCGGATCGGCGATTTCCTCTGGATCGAAGCCCTCGCCTTCGTCTTCGACGCGAATGACCAGTTGTTCGGGTTCGTCGAGCGGCAAGGCCGTGAATTCGACGACGACGCGCTTCGATTCGTCGCTCTTGTTGCCGTGCTTGATCGCGTTGACCACGGATTCACGCACCGCGACGCTCACCCAGTGGAGTGCGTCCTCGTCCAGGCCAGCCATGCGACCGATGTGATCGCTGACAACCTGAACGAAATCCAGCATGTCGAATGCACTCCCGAACTCGATTCGAACCGTGTGCGAGTGGCTCATCCAGGTTCTGTCCACTAACTATAGTCTAGCGAGGCAAGAAGGCTCCGCGGGGCCATCCCACCGACCTGCGATCCGCAGAAGGGCGATCCACACCAATCCGAAGGCAGGGCACGGATGCAATTCACACGACTTGTCGAAATTTCAAACCCAGCGCCGTGATGGCGTGTCCCGACCGGGCCAGCGAGCGACGGCTCACGCGCGGACACGGCTCGGGGGGAACCCCGCGCCACAGTGCCCGCGCGGAGGAAAAGCGACTTATTCTGTGTATTCTGTGTTTTCTGTGGATCGTCTTGCTTCTGTGGATCGTCTTTCTTCTGTGGTCGTGAGGCCGGCGCGGCGGGTTTTCGGAGTGATACGCGTGCCCGGCGACAAATCCATGTCGCATCGTTACGCGTTGCTGGCAGCGCTCGCCTCCGGCCGAACGACGATTCGCAATTACGCACCCGGCGGGGATTGCGCCTCCACGCTTCGGTGCCTCGCATCGCTCGGCGTCTCCGTGCGACGGGGACCATCCGGCAACGAGGAAACGCCCGAAGTGGTCATCGAGGGACGGGGCCTCGGCGGCCTCACCGCGTCCGCCTCGCCGCTCGATTGCGGCAATTCGGGCAGCACCATGCGCATGCTGGCCGGGGTCGTCGCGGCGCACGGCTTTTCCACGACGCTCATCGGCGACCGATCGCTGTCGCGCCGGCCGATGCGCCGGATCATGGTGCCGCTGTCGCAAATGGGCGCGCGTTTCGAAGCCGCTGATGGTGACTGTCCTCCGCTGACCATTGTCGGGGCCGAGCTCGACGGGATCGATTACGTTCCGGACGTGCCGAGTGCGCAGGTGAAGAGTGCGGTGTTGCTGGCGGGCCTGCAAGCGCGGGGCCGGAGCCGGATCACCGAACAGACGCCTACCAGAGATCATACGGAGCGGGCGCTCGCGGCGTTCGGGGCCGCCGTGGAGCGGGACGGCCACAGCGTCAGCATCCGCGGAGGCCAAACGCTGGTGGCGTTGACCGCTCGGGTGCCTGGCGACATTTCGTCGGCGGCGTTTCCCCTGGCGGCGGCGGCGGCGCTGCCCGGGTCGGATGTGACCATCGAGGATGTCGGCCTCAACGAGACGCGCACGGCGCTGCTCGACGTGCTGCGGCGGTTCGGCGTCACCGTCGACGTCGAGCCGACCGGCCTCTGGCAGGGCGAACCCGTCGGACGCGTGCGCGTCCGGACGGACGCAGCGCGGACCGGCACCCGCCCGGTTCTCGAGCTTGGCCGTGACATCGTTCCCGCAATCATCGATGAACTGCCCGTGCTGGCTGCGCTGGCCACCGCCCACGGTGATCTGCGCGTGACCGGCGCGTCCGAGCTGCGCGTGAAGGAAAGCGACCGCATCACGTCGCTCGTCGAGGGGTTACGCGCGCTGGGAGCGGACGCCGAGGAGCTCCCCGACGGATTTCACGTGCGGAGCGGACGGCCGCTGACCGGCGCTGTAGTTCACGCGCATGACGATCATCGCCTGGCCATGGCGTTTGCCATTGCCGGCCTGACGGCGTGCGAACCGGTCACCATTGCGGGCGCACAGACGGCGGCGGTCTCCTACCCGGCGTTCTTCAGCGATCTCGAGCGGCTTCGCGCGTGAAAGCGGACAAGGTGTATCTGGTCGGATTCATGGGGGCGGGCAAGAGCACGGTCGCCCGCGCGCTCGCCAAGCGGCTCCACTGGACGCTCGAGGACATCGACGAACGCATCGAAAAGCGCGAGCGCCGCGATATTCCCACGATTTTTCGACAGGATGGCGAACCCTATTTCCGATCCATCGAGCAGGAGGAGCTCATCGCGCTCCTGCCGGTTCGGGGCGCCGTGGTCGCCACGGGCGGCGGCACCATCGTGAATCCGATCCCGCGAGAGATGATGCTGCGCGACGGAGCGGTCATTTGGCTCGACGCTCCGTTCGCGACGGTGCTTGCGCGCGTTCCCCTCGATGGCCGTCGCCCACTCGCCGCCGATCGGATCGAAATGGAAAGAATCTATAATCAGCGGCTTATGGCGTACAGCTGCGCGCATCTCCGATTGGACGCGGGGACAGGCTCGGTCGAGGACCTCGTGGATCAGATCGTCGATTGGCTCGGAGCCTAGGCTGGTGCGCTACCTCGTACTCAGTGATATTCATGCCAACCTCGAGGCTCTCAACGCGGTCCTCGCCGTCGCGGAGGAACTGCCGTCCGACCGGCTGCTCGTTCTGGGCGATCTGGTCGGCTACGGCGCCGATCCGAACGCCGTGGTGGAAAAGGTCCGGGCACTGCAGCCGCATGCGCTGATTCGTGGGAACCACGACAAGGTCGGTTCAGGCATCGAGAGCGCCGAGGGCTTCAACGCCGTCGCGCGGAGCGCCATCCGGTGGACCTACGACGCACTGACCCCGGACAACCGCCGCTGGCTCGCCACGCTGCCGGCCGGTCCGGTCCTCGTCGATGATCTGGTCGAAATCTGCCACGGCACGCCCTACGACGAAGACGCCTATGTCTTCGACGATCTCGACGCGCTCCGGGCGCTTCACGCCGCTCAACGGCCGTTGTGTCTGTTTGGCCACACGCACGTCCAGATTGGATACGCCCTCACCGGGGATCAATTCACCCTGACGACGCTGGACGATGGCCGGCCGCTGGAGGTGCCGGTCGCCGATGGCACGCGGCACTTGATCAACCCCGGTTCCGTGGGTCAACCGCGTGACGGCGACCCTCGCGCGGGCTTTGCGCTCATCGATACCGAACGCCGCCAGGTCATGCTCCACCGCATCCAGTACCCGATTCAGCAGGCGCAGGCGCGCATCCGGCAGGAAGGCCTGCCTGACGTCCTCGCCCAACGCCTGGCGCTCGGCCGCTGACTCCACGAAGGGCACGAAGGACACGAAGGACACGAAGGCAACCAGGTTGAGCCAAGTGATCTTCATGGACTTCGTGCCCTTCGTATCCCTCGTGTCTATTGCGGTGAGTTCCTGCGCTGCTCGCGACGGCGTAGCTCAGCCAGGTAGGCATCGCGCGCGGCGCGCCCGCCGAGGATCCATCCGAACACCACGCCGATGAGAATGCAGACCGGGATGTAGATGAAGTGCGCGGCGCTCATCGGCTCACGACCGCTTGCGCGCCAGCGATGCGAGCTCGCCCTCAATCGTCTGCAGCCGGCGGCTGACCGACCAGACGTAGCCGACGAGCACGATCCACACGAGCGCGTATGCACTGGCCAGAAGCGTAAACGCCGGAATCTGCTCGTCTGCCGGAATCTCGGAAAGCGGCACGAATTCTTCCTGCGCCGGCTGCGGCGGCTGGCCATATACGACACCTGACAGCCCGAACTGGCACAACACCGCCACGCAGATGAGAGACCGGATCACACGCGTCACGATTCGTCCTCGCTCAAGAAATGCGCCTCGACCAGCGCGCGCTGGCGCTCGAGGCGCACGCGCATCTGCATCAACAACAGGAACAACAGAAAGAAGGCCGTGAAGCAGAACCACAGCGGGCCGCCCATGCTGATTGGCAGCGACGGGACGACCGACGTCTGGGGATGAAGTGTCCGCCAGTAATTGACCGACACGAAGATGAAGGGCACCGTCGCCATCCCGAAGAGGGCCATCGCCGCGCTCAACTTGTCCGACCCGGGACCGCCATAGCGCCGCAACAACAGATAGGCGCCAAAAATCATCCAGACGAGCAGGCTCGACGTCAGGCGCGCATCCCACACCCACCAGACGCCCCACGCCTTGCGTGCCCACAGCGGGCCCGTCAGCAGCGTCAACAATCCGAACACGAAGGTGAGCTCGGCCGCGGCAAACGCCTTCCAGTCGGCCTCAGGCTTGCGCCCGAACAGAAAGATGGCGCTGTAGACGCCCGAAACCAGCGCCCCGAGCAGAAAGATCCACGCCGACGGCATGTGGAAGAAAAAGATCTTGTAGACGAGCCCCATCGTCGATTCGTAGGGCGCCGCGTTGATCACCCACGGCGCCGCTGCGAACATCGCGGCGATGACCACCAATCCAACGCGTGTGAGTGTGCTCATGCGCTCGGCTCTCGGCTCTCGGCTCTCGGCTGTCAGCGCTGAAAGCTGAAAGCCGAGAGCGGTATCAATCAGTCATCAGCGGTTCGAACGTCCACAGGGCCAACGTCACGAAGACCGCATCGAAAAAGAACAGCAGCGCGAGCCAGAACTGCGCCATGCCGTAATCCGGTTCCGCTTGAAACAACGCGGCGGTCCCGCGCACGCCAGCGATCATGACCGGAATGGTGATGGGATACAACAGGATCGGCAGCAGGACATCGCGACTGCGTGCCCGGACGAGCATCGCGGCAAAGAGCGTCCCGACCGAAGCAAACCCCACCGACCCGGTGAGCATCAGCCCTGCAAGCAGAAGCGGACTTCTGAAGATCGGCGCCTGAAACAGGAGGCCGACCAGCAGCAGCAGCAACACCTCCACGAGCGCCAGCAGGATGAGCATACCCGCCAGCTTGCCTGTGTACAAGGCCGGCCGGTCCGCCGGAGCGAGCAGCAGCGCCCGCATCGTCTCGTTCTGCCGCTCGCGGTCGAACGTGCGGCCCAGGGCGAGCGTCCCCGAGAACGCGATAGCAATCCAGAGAATCGCGGCGGCGATGTCGTCCGGGGGATTGCCTTCCTTGATGAGGCCGAACGAAAACACGAGCACGACCGTCAACGCAAAGAACAACGTGGTGGAGACAATCTCCAGGCTTCGAATCTCGACCGTCAGGTCCTTCCGGACGATGAGCGAGGCAACGCGAAAGAATGCCGTCATCCCTGCGCGATCGCCCTCAGGTACCGCGACCGCAGGCTGCCCGACGTGCCGGCATCGCTCACCAGCCGCCCGGCGCGCAGAAAGATCGATCGCGAGATGATGTGCTCGGCGACTTCCAGATCGTGCGTGGCCAGCACGATCAGGCATCCCTGCGCCTGCAACTCTTTCAGCCGGCCCACGAGCGCGGCCGTGGATGCCTGATCCAGGCCCGTGAACGGCTCATCGAGCAGCAGCAGCCGCGGGGCGTGCACGAGCGCGCGCTCGAGCGCAAGGCGCTGCCGCATCCCCCGCGAAAAACCGGTCACCGGATCATCGGCTCGGTCCGACAGCCTCGCGTGCTCCAGGCTCTCGGCCACCCGCGACCCGGCATCCTCAAGTCCATACAGACGGGCAAAGAACGTCAGGTTCTCGCGGGCGGTCAGTTCGGGATACAGAAACAGGTCGTGGCCGAGCATCCCGAGACGCGACCGGAGCGTGGCGCCGGCCTCCCGCGCACGATGCCCGCCATAGGCGACCTCGCCGCTCGACGGCGCCAGCAGCGTCGCGAGAATCGACAGCAATGTCGATTTGCCGGCGCCATTGGGTCCCAGCAGACCGAGGATCTCACCGGCGCGGCACTCGAATGAGACCTGAGCGAGAGCTTTGCGCCGGCCGAAGTGCCGACTGACGTTCGAGACGGTAACCCGCGTGAAATCGACGTTCACGCAGCGACGCCCTCGCCACCGCCCTTGTCGAGCTCGCCCATCACCCGTTCGAGCTGAGCAACGAGCGCCTGGCGACGCGACGCATAGCGGCGGTCATCGATGCGACGCTCACGATGGTCGTTTTCGAGCGCGACGAGGTCGGCGAACAGCTCGTCCTTGCGCCTGGCGAGCTGCTCGGTGCGGGTGTTACGCCCGCGAGGCCCGGTCAGCGCCGCCCAGAAGCCCACGATGAGCGTCAGCACGCCCACCGCGACGCCCACATCGCGCGTCAGCGTGCTTCTATGCGGCAACCCCGTGAGCGTTACGGTCAGCGAGTCTCCGGCATTGATGCGCCCACCAGTCGCCATGAGAAATGGCGCGCCGCCGGCACTGGCCTCTTGCTGCTGCCGGAACTGCGGCGAAGCGATCTGCAGGTTGCCGACCTTTTCGGCCGCAACGAAGAGCTGTTCGAAAGCGGCCGGCCACTGCTGCGACAGCACGGCCGTGTCTCCCTGGTAGGCGAAGCGATAGCCGACTTGCACCTGAGTGAGCCCGGGCGGGAACGGCCCGTTGATGCGAATCCGATCCCCTTGCACGACGGCCTGCGTCGACGAACCTTGCAGCGCCCCTGCGCCGGTCGCGCCATCTGGCAGGACGATGAAGAGCGGTTCGCCGATGTCGATGGGCGTGCGCGCGTTGTTGACGATGTCCAGGAGATAGAACACCTGCAGGTTGTCGTCCTGAAACTCCATGATGACGCGCGATTCGCCGCCAAACACGACGATGCCCTGACGCGCGGGTTGCCGAGCGGCTTCCTCGCGCGCTCGGCGCTCGCGCTCTGCCGCCGCCTCGAGTCCGGCGATGAGCGCGATGCGCACGCCCCCGCTCGTCGGGACCGTGAACGGCTGCGACTGCAGCGTTTCGCCGTCCACGATGGACTGTACGACGACGCGCGTGCCGGGAGGGATATCGCCAAAGGTGGCACGCCCTTGAGCATCGGTATTGGCATCGAGCCGCTGGTCCTGCCCCGCGAGCGTGACCGGGTGATTCGTGACGTTGTTGCCCATGCGCTCACGGACAACGCGCACGGACACCATTCCGGTTTCGAGTTCGGGAGCCGGCAGGGGCTGCCCGGCCATCTGCGAGGGGTCGGGCATCTGCTGCGCCGCTGCTGACACGCCGAGCGCCACGATCAACAGGCCGGCAAAGACTCTGCGCATCTCAGGCCGCCAGGCGGTTGCCGCAGTTCTTGCAGAACCGCGCGTCGGGATCGTTGAGTGTGCCGCACGAACACGCAACACCAGGTGTCACTGGTGTCCCAGGTGACATAGGTGCAGCGGGTGCAGGTGACACAGGTGTACCCGCCGCACCCGCTACACTTGCTGCACCTGCTGCACCTGCTGCACCTGCTGCACCTGCTGCACCTGCTACACCTGTGCCACCTGCTGCACCTGCTGCACCTGCTACACCTGTGCCACCTGCTGCACCTGCTGCACCTGTGCCACCCATGTCACCCCTGCCACCTGCCCCGAGCCGTGCGCGAAGCTCCGCTTCTATCGTTTCGCGGTAGCCGCCGCTTGTATCGAGTTGGCGCATCAACCCGATCGCGCGGGCACGCAGACGTCCGGTCATCTCGTCGAAGTCGTTCTTCGCAACTTTTTTCATCGCGAAGTCGAACTCCAGATCCTTGATGGCGCGCAGGACGAGCGTTTTTTCGCGCTCCAGGGCGGCGCGCGTCTGGCCGACGATGAGCGGCGGCGCTTCGGCCGCGCCAGGCACCACGAGCGGGGCAAGCGCCCGGTAGGCTCCCAGTGCCACGAAGCTCGCCGCCACGACGGTCAGGCTGAGCGTCACGATCGATGCTGGTGACTGCCCCGACGAGACCAGAACGACCGCCGTCGCTGACAACATTCCGGCGAGGAGAAAAAACTGCCAGGGGCGGAGCTCAGGGTCCCCGCCACGCGGACTGTGCGTGGTGGGCTGGAGGCGGGGCTCCTCAGTCGAGATCGCGGAGCTCATCGTCCAACCTCGACGCGAGGGGGGCGTCTTCAGGGCGCGTCACGTGACCGCCCGGCGTCTCGTCGTGACGGCGGCGGGACCAGCGCACCGCGACGACCCCCCCGAGGACCAGGCCGACCACTCCAATAGCGTATGGCACCGCCCACGCGAGGCGATTGAAGCCGCGGTCGAGCGGCGCCGCGAGCACGGCCTGCGATTCGTATTCCGCGACGAAGGCGTCGAGCACCTCCTCGTACCCTTTGCCTTCGGCGATGTACGCCTTGACCTTGGCCGATTGCTCGTCGTAATGCGCGCAGTTCGGCCGCATCTGACAACTTCCCATCGGCTGCCGGCAGCCGCACATGCAGAGGATGCGATCTTCGAGGCTGCGCTGCAGCTCACTTCGAGGGATCACCCCCCGCGTCTGTTCCTGCGCGCCCAGGCCCGCCGGCGCCAGCAGCAGACTGAGGAGCACCAGTGATGTCGTCACCGTGCCGGCCGGCATGGTGGCCGTCGCAAAGCTGAACGCCGCTTCGGGCAGCAGCGCAATCATCGTCCCAATCGCAAGGATGCCGAACCCCATCCAGATCCAGTTGACGAGCGGGTTGATGTGGAACTCGAGACTGGCCGTTTGTTCCTGCAGCTCGTACCCGGCCATCACCAGGTACAGGTCCTGCGCAAACGAGCGGTGAATGCCGACCTCGGTGGTCGGCTGGTCTTCGTGCTTGCGGAAGTACCACTTCGCCGGGTACAGCCTGGCCACTTCCCCGCCACCTGCGTCGAGCACCGTGAAGTGGCCGGTGATCATCTGCTTCTGGCCGTCATCGGTTGCGCGCAACGCATCCATCCGGACCGTGTAGTCACGCACCGTCGCCTGTTCGCCGGGCCTCAACAGCAGTTGCTCGTCGGTGCTCAGGCCCTCGCCGGCAAAGCCGAGAAACATCAGCACGATGCCGAGGTGCACGATGTAACCGCCATAGCGGCGCTGGTTGCGCCCGACCAGGCCGACCATCGACGTGAGGACATCGGCGCCGGTCGCGCCCTTGCGCACGTACGCGCCGCGCAGATATTCCTGCGTGATGGTGCCGAAGACGAACCCGCACAGCGCGAAACAGATGCCCGAGCTCCACACGCGCACGCCCAGGGCGACGACGACACCACCGATGACGAGCGCCGACACGGTGGGCCAGAGAAACTGCTGGAGCATGTTGCGGGGGGTCGTTTTTCGCCACGCCAGCAGCGGACCCACACCCGTCAGGAACAGCAACACCAAGCCGACCGGCGTCATCCACTGATTGAAGAACGGCGGCCCGACCGTGATGCGTTCGCCGGAGAACGCCTCGCTGATGGTCGGAAACATCGTCGCGAACAGGATGAAGAACGCGGCGAACAGCAGAATCCAGTTGTTGGCGAGGAAGGCGCCTTCGCGCGACGCCCACGATTCGAGCTCGTTGCGCGCCTTGAGCAGCGGCAAGCGGTAGATCAGGAAGCCAAAGCTGACGACGGCGATCGTCACCATGAAGATGATGAACATCCGGCCGAGCTCCGGATCCTCGCCGAACGCGTGCACGGACTGCACGATGCCCGAGCGGGTCATGAAGGTCTGGAAGATTGTCAGCAGAAACGTGAGGATGACGAGCGTGATGTTCCACACGCGCAGCATGCCGCGTCGCTCCTGCACCATCACGGAGTGCAGAAACGCCGTCGCCGTAAACCACGGCAGTGCGCCGGCGTTTTCGACCGGGTCCCAACCCCAGAAGCCGCCCCAGCCCAGTTCCTCATACGCCCAGATCATCCCGAGCGTCAGGCCGAGCGAGAGGAAGAACCACGAGAACATCGTCCAGCGGCGCACGGCGCGCAGCCACGAGTCGTCCAGATGTCCGGTGATGAGCGCCGCCATGCCGAAGGCAAATGGAATGGTCAGCCCCGTGTAACCCAGATACATGGTCGGCGGGTGAATGGCCATGTAGAAGTTCTGCAGCAGCGGGTTCAGCCCGGCGCCGTCCACGGGCGACTCGGTCAGGTAGGTGTTGAACGGGTTGTTGTGCACGAGCATCAGGAAGAGAAAAAACATCTCCGTGATGCCGATGACCGCCACGACGTACGGAATGAGCTCGCGATGGCTTTCGCGATTCACCTTGACGGCGATGCTGCCGAAGATCGACAGCAGGAAGACCCAGAACAGCACCGAGCCGTCGAGCCCGCCCCAGTACGCCGTGATCTTGTAGAACAGCGGCTGGGCGCTGTCAGAAACCCGCTGGACGTACTTGATGGAGTAATCGCCGGCGACCAGCGCGTAGATGATGATCCCAGACGCGGTGGTGAGCAGCGCCGCCACGGTGTAGAACGCGCCGATGCCGCTTTCAATCAGCCGGTTGTTGCGGCGCCGCCCACCCGCGATGGACGCGGCCACGGCATAGGCCGCGACGACGAAGGAGAGGACGAGGACGAGCGAGCCGAGTGCTGCCATAGGATGGGGTTTCGAGCTTTCGGCTCTCGGCTCTCGGCTCTCGGCGCTCTCAGCTGGCAGCCCGATCCTGAAAGCGCTGAAAGCCAAGAGCCGACAGCGTCAATAAGACTTCGAACCGCTCACACCCTGCGGTTCGTACTTGGACGGACACTTCGCCATCACCCCGTTGGGGGCGACGACAAAGCCTTCGGGCGACAACGTGCCCTTCAACACGACCTCGGCGTCGTCCTTGAAGGTATCAGGAACGACCCCTTTGTACGTGGCGGTCACAACCTCGCCGTTGCTTTCGACCTGGAAGCGATACTCGAGACTGCTCGGCTTGCGCGTGACCTGCTTGGCAAACCCATGCAGCTGGAGCTTCTTGCCGTACCACGGCTCGGGGTCGGCCATCACCTCGTCCACGTGCTTGTAGTATTCCGTGGCCTCGCCCATCGTCGTATAGAACAGGCCGCCAAACGCCAGGGCAAGGACGATGCTCGTGAAACCGATCTTTACCGCTTTGTTCTTCATATGTAAGGAGTTGTCAGCGCGCCACGCGCCAGCGAACTACCTTTCAGGATAGCCCTTCAGGAGGCGGTACACAAGCGCCACCGGTAGTCCGACCACGTTCGAATAACTGCCCTGAATCCGATCGATGAACCTCGAGCCGATGCCCTGAATCCCATAGGCGCCGGCCTTGTCGAGCGGCTCGCCGGTGGCGACGTATTCGGCAATCTCGGTTTCGCTGAGCGGATTGACCCACACCCGCGTCCGGGACACCTCGACAACAACGCCGCGCCGGGCCACGAGGGCCACGCCGGTGAGCACTTCGTGCTCGCGGCCCGAGAGCAGCCGCAGCATCCGAACCGCGTCGTCGCCGTCGCGCGGCTTGCCCATGACCTCGCCGCCCGCCAGCACGATCGTGTCCGCGGCCAGCACGACGGCGTCGGGGTTGGTCGAGAGCGCCGCGTCGGCTTTCTCGCGTGCGAGGCGGCGAACGTGCTCTCCCGGCGGCTCGAGGCGGAGGACCGTCTCATCAACCTCGACGGGAACCACATGGAATGGGATACCGGCGGCACGCAGCAGATCGGCCCGCCGTGGCGACGAGGACGCAAGGATCAGCATCGAGTCTGGGGTGTACTGTAGCAATTGGCCAATTGGCGCGCTACCGCGCTACGCTAGGAGCGTGTCCGGGAAAGCGCTCCTAAGGTGCCTATCGTGCCTCATGTGCCTACGGTGCCTGAGGTGCCAGAGGTTGACTGATGTGCCTGCGTGCCTGGTGTGCGCCATGGTGCCTGTAGTGCGGACCCCGATGGGCACCATAGGCACTTCAGGCACTGTGGAGCCCTCGGTTCTCACTCGGAGGGGCTCCCAGTGATTCGCACCGACCGCCTCATTCCGGCTGTGCTGGCAGAAGTGATCCGCAAGGCCCCGCTCTGTCCCGAGAAAGTGGAATTCGCCTGGCGCACAGCCGTGGGATCCGCGATGGGACGCGTCACCACCGTCCAGCTCGATGATGCAGGCGTGCTGCACGTCAAAGCGGCGGATGCGCATTGGGCGCGAGAGGTGAAGCGGTCGTCGCGCCTGGTGCTCAAGCGCCTCGAGGGGCTGCTCGGCGCAGGCGTGGTCAAGAAGCTCAGGACTGATTGACAGGGTGGCGCCTTCGGCGCCAAACCGTCAAACCGCCAAGACCGACAGTTCAAAACCCGCGACCCTACTTCGGTGGGTGGCAACGATTGACCGTGCGACTGCTCCCCTCGCGCGCGAACGGGCCGGGGCGGCCTAAACCCCTGTCGTCGTATCCCCTGTCGTCGTATGTGAACAACCTCACGGTCGCCACATCGGACTCGAGTTCAGGCCGGCAGTACGACACCTCCCAGCGCAGGCGACCATGCGCGCGCACGACGGCGTCGAGAGCTTCGATCCGCGAGACCGGGCCCAGCGACAGCGTGATCGTTGACGGATCGCCGGTCATGATCAGTTCGCCGCCCCCTGCGCTCACACCCGGCTGCGCGAAGATCTGATCCATGGCCGCGCCGATGTTTTGCTCCTTGAGCTCGACGGGCTGCAGCGTGTCGTGAAGGAAGTGGTCCTTCTTGTTCCACGCGTCGAGCGGACGCACGACGACGACGCCGTCTGAGTAAACCCAGTAGTAGCGCGAGTCCGCCTTGACCAGCAGGTCGAGCACATCCTGAAACGGCATGGCGATGAGCGGAATTTCATCCGCCATCGGCTGGTCCGGCGATGTGCACGGACCCGGCAGCAGCTCGATGCCCGAGGGGATCTCCAACTGCCGCGCGATGAGCGCAGCCATCCGCGGTACGGTGCAGGAGGCCACCGGGCTCTTCAGCGTGAGGTTGGTCGTCACCTGCCGCGCGAGCGGCTCGACGGAAGACTCCTGCGCCAGGCTTGCCTCCGCACCCGCGAGCGTCGCGATCACGACGAGCAGGAGGCGCGGTGCCTTGATTCGCGTGGTCATTTTCCTCGTCTAGAGCCCTGGAACCTTGGAACCTTGGAACCTTGGAACCCTGGAACCCTGGAACCCTGGAACCCTGGAACCCTGGAACCCTACTGAGAGTGCGTGTGCGCAGGCGGCATTCCGAGCCTTGCAATGGTGTCCGATTCGAAGTCGATCTCGATGAGGATTGCGGGCTCGTCTCCGACCACCCACCCATCGTGTCCGGGTTCGATGGCAATCGCGGCTGGCGCCGCGAACTCGTGAACGCACCCGTCGGGGTACTCGACGTGAACCTGCCCGCGCGCCAGGAAACCTACGTGCGCGTGCTCGCAATATTCGGTCTTCGTAATCGGCTTCATGTGCGTGGACCAGCGAAAGCCCGGCTGGTAGACGATGCGCTTGACACGCGCGGCTCCGGTGCGGACCGTGTCCACCTGGACGCCGCCGACCTCGCGTCGGTCCGCGCCCTTCATGGGTCCTAGCAACGCGTCCATCCGATCCTCCCGTGTTGTCCGTGTCCGTCGAACGTGAGCGAGTCGGCCTTCCGCCGAACGTGAGTGAGGCGGCCTTTCCGCGGAGCGGAGCGACGCGGCCCTCCGCGAGCCGAAGGCGAGCGGCCCGTGGCCGAGTATAGACTGAGAAGATATGCGTGAAGCCGTAATCGTAAGTGCCGTTCGTCTGCCGACCGGCAAATTTCTCGGATCGTTGAAGGACTTCCCGGCGCCTGAGTTGGGCGCGATGGTCGTGCGCGAGGCCGTGCGCCGGGCAGGGATCGATCCTGCCTCCGTCGAGGAATGCCTCATGGGCAACGTCGTCTCGGCCGGCGCGGGCCAGGCACCTGCCCGCCAGGCGGCCCTCGAGGGCGGGCTGGCCGACACCGTGGCCGCGCTGACCATCAACAAGGTGTGCGGCTCGGGCCTCAAGGCCGTGATGCTCGCGCATCAGGGCATCCAGACTGGCGACATCGACATCGCCGTGGCCGGGGGCATGGAGTCGATGAGCAACTGCCCGTACCTGCTGCCCCGCGTCCGCGAGGGCCTGCGCATGGGCCACGGCAAGGTCGTCGACTCGATGATCCACGACGGGCTCTGGTGCCCGTTCGAGAACTGGCACATGGGCAACGCCGGTGAAATCGTGGCCGACACCTTCAAGGTTTCTCGCGAGCAGCAGGATGCCTATTCGGCCGGAAGCCACCAGAAGGCTGCCGCGGCCCACGAGGCCGGCAAGTTCAA
>DATKDY010000197.1:0-6788 GCA_035512515.1 Vicinamibacterales bacterium | reverse complement strand
CCATGGAACTGGCGCGCGCGCGCCGCGAAGTCGAAGCGGCCTTCAGCGGCGTCGCCGATCGGCCGGCGTGGTTCGCCGACGTCTCGGCGTCCGGGTTGGTCAACGCCGGCCTGCACGCCCTGTCGCGCTTGCTGAAGAGCTGAGACGGCGGGTACACCGTTTGCTCAGCTTGCTCGCCCGGAGGCTGAACTATGAACGCAAGACGCGGGGTGGGCATCGTGTTGATCATTATTGGCATCGTCGCGCTGGTCTGGGGCGGTGTCTTCTGGACCGAGCGGGATACCATCGTCGACGCGGGCCCGCTGGAGATTTCCACCGAGAACCGCGAAGGGTTCGGGTTGCCGCCCGTGCTCGGCGTCATCGCGCTGGTCGGGGGGATCATCCTGGTCGTCATTCCGGGCAAGCGGGGCTGACGAGACCCGGCGAGCACCTCCGCTGCCGCTGCACTCCCGGGAGCACCTGGCGGCGCTGCGCCAGGACGTCGTCGCGCGATGTTCAACCGCGATTCCGGCACGGCCACGTGCGGAGGACGAGGGAGGGTGCAAATGATACTCGTTGTCGGTGCGACGGGGCGGCTAGGCGGCGAAATCACGCAGCGGCTGCTGGCGCGCGGCGATCGCGTGCGGGTACTTGTGCGGAAGGATTCCCCTGCCGAACAACTGGCACAGCAGGGGCTCGCGACATCGCCCGAGCGGCTGATCGCCGCCGGTGCGGATCCGGTGTACGGCGACATGAAGGACAAGCCCTCGCTCGACGAGGCGTGCCGGAACGTGGACGTGGTGATCACGACGGCGAACTCCGCGATGCGCGGCGGACCAGACAATGCGCAGTCGGTCGATCTCGATGGCAACCACGATCTGATTGACGCCGCCCGTCGCGCCGGCGTTCGGCAGTTCATCTTCGTGTCTGCGACCCTCGCTGATCCGACGAGCCCCATTCCGTTCCTGCAGGCGAAAGGGAAGACCGAACAGACGCTGCAGTCGAGCGGGCTGGCCTATACGATCATCGCGCCGGATGCCTTCATGGACGTCTGGGTTGCGATGGTCGTCGGGATGCCGGCGCTCAGTAGCCAGCCGGTCGTGGTCGTGGGCAGCGGCAACCGCAAGCAATCGTTCATTGCGGCGCAGGACGTCGCGCAGTTCGTCGCTGCGGCGGTGGACAATGCCGCCGCCCTGAACAAGCGGCTGGTGCTGGGCGGGCCGCAGGCCGTGTCGTTTCGAGACGCCGCTGGCGTGTTTTCCCGGGTGCTCGGCCGCGAGGTCGCCGTGCGAAGCGTCGATCCAGGGACTCCGATTCCGCACCTGCCGGACATGATGGTGGCGATGCTGGCCGGCTTCGACATGCGCGACTCGATCGTCGAGACCGCGCCGCTCGCGGAGGCGTTCGGCGTGCCGTTGACGAGCGTCGAGACATTTGCGCGGCAGATGGTGCAGGCGCAGGCGTGAGCAGCTATCAGCTATCAGCTTTCGGCGCTGACGGTTGAAAGCATAGAATCACCCCTATGGTCTTTGGCAACTTTCTGCGCAGCGAGCTGATCGACATCATCGAGTGGACGGACGACTCCCGCGACACGCTGTCGTGGCGGTTTCCGGACGACGACAAGGCGATCAAAAACGGGGCGCAGCTCATCGTGCGCGAATCGCAGGTGGCCCAGTTCGTCTACCTCGGCGAGTTCGGCGACACCTTCGGGCCGGGCAAGCACACCCTGACGACCGACAACATTCCGATCCTGACGAAGATCAAGTCGTGGAAGTACGGCTTCAACTCGCCGTTCAAGGCGGACGTGTACTACGTCATCACGCGCCTCTTTACGGGGAACAAATGGGGCACCGCCAACCCCGTCATGCTGCGCGACAGCGACTTCGGCGTCGTCCGGCTGCGCGCGTTCGGCACCTACGACTTCAAGATTGTCGAGCCGCGCATGTTTCTGCGCGAGGTGGCCGGCTCGGATCACAACTTCCGGCTCGACGAGTTCGCCGACACGATGCGGTCGCGTATCGTCAGCATCTTCAGCGACGCGATTGCGTCGGCGAAGGTGCCGGTGCTCGACGTGGCGTCGCGCTACACGGAGCTCGGCGACGCGCTCCTGCCGATGATCAACCCGGCCGTCAGCTCGAAGTACGGCCTCGAGATCACGAGCTTCATCGTGGAGAACGTCTCGGTGCCGCCCGAAGTGGAGCAGGCGCTCGACAAGCGCGCGAGCATGACGGCAATCGGCAACCTGAACGACTACGTGAAGTATCAGATGGGGCAGGGGATGGCGGCGGGCGGCGGCGGTGGTGCGGGAGGCACCGCCGCGGAGCTTGCCGTCGGCTTCGGCATCGCGCAGCAGATGATGCAGCAGGGTTTTGCCGGTGGCGGGGCTACGCCGACCGTGGCGCCGGCCGGTCCTGCGCTGCCGGAGCTGCTCGGCGTGGCGGAAGCGGCCCAGGCGCTGGGCGTGGCCGAAGCGGACGTCCTGGCCGTGCTCGAATCCGGTGAGTTGAAGGGGAAGAAGATCGGATCGACGTGGCGCGTCTCACGGGGCGCGCTGACGGATTACTTGAACGCGTGAGGGGTAAAGGGCAGGTAGGGCAGGTGGCCTCCCCGCCTCACCCGGAGGTTTCGCGATGAGCAAACGTTTCTTCACCGTTGCCGTGTTGCCACTCGGCGTCGCCGTGTTCATGGCGGCGGCCTTCACCGCCACCAGCGCGCGCCAGCCCCAGGCCGGCGCGGTGGCCATCGATGCCGATGACCTTGGCGGCGTTGTCACGAGCAGCAAGGGGCCCGAAGCCGGCGTCTGGGTGATTGCCGAGACGACGGAGCTGCCGACCAGGTTCGTGAAGATCGTCGTGACCGACGATCGCGGGCGCTACCTGCTGCCGGATCTGCCGGCCAAGGCGACCTACAGCGTCTGGGTCCGCGGCTACGGATTGGTTGACTCGCCGAAGGTGAGGACCAATGCGGGACGCACGCTTAATCTGACCGCGACCATTGCGCCGTCTCCAGCCGCGGCGGCGGAGTACTACCCGGCGGGCTACTGGTGGGCGATGCTGCAGGTGCCAGGCAAGAGCGAATTTCCAGGGACTGGTCCCACCGGCAATGGCATCTCGCCAAACGTGCGCACGCAGGCGGAGTTTCTCCGGCAATTGAAATCCGGCGGATGCTGGGCGTGCCATCAACTCGGCAACAAGGCCACGCGCGAGATTCCGAAAGAGCTCGGCACGTTTCCGAGCTCCGTGCACGCGTGGGACCGGCGCATCCAGTCGGGGCAGGCGGGCGGGCAGATGATCAACGGCATCAACAATCTCGGACGCGAGCGTGCACTCCGGATGTTTGCCGAGTGGACGGATCGCATTGCCGCAGGCGAGATCCCGAAGTCGGCTCCCGCGCGTCCGCAGGGCATCGAACGCAACGTCGTCATCACGATGTGGGACTGGGCGGATCCCACGGTGTATCTGCACGACGTCGTCACCACCGATCGGCGCAATCCGACCGTCAACGCCAATGGACCCGTCTACGGCGCGCTCGAGCTCAGCGCTGATTACGTGCCGGTGGTCGATCCGGTGAAGCACGCCAGGAGTCAGATTCCGCTGACCGTTCGCGATCCGGAGACGCCGCGCACATCGCCGAAGATGCCGGCGCCGTCCCCCTACTTCGGTTCGGAGGTGATCTGGACCAGCCGCAACAACGTGCATAACCCGATGCTCGACCAGCGTGGCCGCGTGTGGCTCACCTCCGCCGTGCGATCGCCCGACAACCCGGACTTCTGCAAGGAAGGGTCGAGCCATCCGTCGGCGAAGCTGTTTCCGTTGCCGCGCGCCGGCCGTCATCTGGCCATGTGGGATCCGAAGTCGGACAAGCTGACCCACATCTCGACGTGCTTTGGCACGCACCACCTGATGTTTGCGGAAGACGCGAACAACACGTTGTGGACGAGCGGCGGCGGGCAGGTGGTGGGCTGGCTCAACACGAAGATGTTCGAGGAAACCGGCGACGAGGAAAAGTCGCAGGGCTGGACCGCGCTCGTCCTCGACACCAACGGCAATGGGCGGCGCGACGACTACGTCGAGGCCGATCAGCCGCTCGATCCGGCGAAGGACAAGCGCCTCGGCGGCGCGTTCTACGCCGTGGCGCCGGCGCCGGATGGATCGATCTGGGGCACGCAGCTTGGCTATCCCGGCGCAGTGGTCCGGCTCGTGCCTGGCGCGAATCCTCCCGAGACGGCCCTTGCCGAGGTGTATCGGCCGCCGTTCGACGATCCGAAGATGCCGGGCTTTTCTCCCCGTGGCGGCGACGTCGATCGCAACGGCGTCTACTGGGCGGCGCTGGCGAGCGGTCATATGGCGAGCTTCGATCGCCGCAAGTGCAAGGCGCCGCTCAATGGCCCGAAGGCGACCGGCCAGCATTGCCCCGAAGGGTGGACGTTGTACACCGAGCCATTGCCGCAGATGGCGGGCGTGACAGATCCGGGCAGCGCCGAAGGCAGCTACTACACGTGGGTCGATCAGTTCGACACCTCGGGCCTGGGCGCCAACACGCCGATCAACACCGGCAACGCATCCGAGGGATTGCTCGCGCTCAAGGACGGCAAGTGGGTGGTGATGCGCGTGCCCTATCCGCTCGGCTTCTACACCAAGTGGGTCGATGGCCGCATCGACGATCCCAAAGGTGGCTGGAAGGGCCGCGGGCTCTGGGCCACCGTCAGCACGCGCGCGCCGTTCCACATGGAAGGCGGCAAGGGCACGACCAGCAAGGTGGTGAAGGTGCAGGTCCGGCCCGACCCTCTCGCGAAGTAGTGGCTGAGATCCCGGCGCTCGAAAAATACTCCTGCCCGGCCTGCGGTGCGCAGGCCGAGTGGGATCCCACGAAACAGAAGCTGGTCTGCGGATTTTGCGGCACGGAATCGCCGTATCAGATCAATCGCGACACCGGCCAGGTTGCCGAGATCGATCTCGCGACGACGCTGCGTGAGCTCCCTGAAGAGGATCGCGGGTGGCAGACCGAGCGCCGCAGCGTCCAGTGTCAGAGCTGCAAGGCAGTGATGGTCTACGACCCGCAGCGCGTGGGGCAGAACTGCGAGTTCTGCGGATCGCCTGCGCTGGTCGGCTACGACGAGATCAAGGCGCCGATTCGGCCGCACGGCGTGCTGCCGTTCACGATCGACCGCCATCGCGTGCGCGACGACATCCGCGGCTGGTGGCGCAGCAAATGGCTCGCGCCCGGCCGGCTCGCCAAGACGGCGCTGGTCGATACCGTCCACAGCCTCTACATTCCGTACTGGACCTTCGACGCGCGCGTGCATTGCCCGTGGCAGGCGGAGGCGGGGCATTACTACTACGTCAACGTCCAGGGTCGCGACAGCAAGGGCCGAAGCGTCATGCGCCGGGAGCGGCGTGTGCGCTGGCAGACGGCCTCGGGGGTCGTCGATCACCTCTTTGACGATGAACCGGTGCCGGGCACGCAGGGGCTGCCGCTCGAGTTGCTGCGGAAGGTCGAGCCGTTTCCGACGGGCGAATCGGTGCCGTACGACACGGCATTTCTGGCCGGCCACGTCGTCGAACACTACAAGGTCGTGCTGCTCGAGGCGGCGCAGCAGTCGCAGGCGCAGATGCACCAGAAGCTCGAGGCGTTGTGTGCCGCGCAGGTGCCGGGCGACACCCATCGCAATCTGCGGATTTTTCCGGCCTACTCGGCGCAGACGTTCAAGCACCTGCTCGTGCCGATCTGGCTGCTGACGTACAACTACGGCACGAAGACGTATCAGGTGCTGGTCAACGGCTACACCGGCAAGATTGCCGGCAAGCATCCGTACAGCGTCTGGAAGATTCTGCTGCTCATCCTGGCGGCGCTGATTGTCGTGGCCGTGTTCGTGATGCTGGAGGGAGGCGGCGTTGCGCTTTAGCGACGTCGGCTTGTCCGGGTGCCTCGAGCGTGCGGAAGGTTAGGCCAACGCCGGCTTCGTCGAGGCGCGAGCGCTGACGTTTCCCGAGCGCGGCGTTGCCTGGATCGGGGGTGGGGCCTTTGCGCTGTTCGACGGCGTCGATTCCAGCCGATCAGCGAGCGGCTGTCCGTCCGGGCGATTAGCGACGGCGGGCACGGCGTCCTGGCCGGCACCGCGGCGCGCGGCTGGAACCAACTGCCGGAGCTGATGCCGTCCATGCAGGAGCTCGCGACGGTGAACGCGCGGACGCGCAATCACATGGCCTTCGTGGTCGAGATCGACGAAGCGCCTGTCGGCCGCCGGCAGCCTGGCGCTGGTGGGCGGCGTCGCGCTCGCCGGCCAGGGCCAGCACGGTGTCCTCCGCCCGCCGGCGGGGGCGCAGCGTGCCCTGCTCGAGGCGAGGCTGCGCCATGCCGCCGCGCAGGGCTGCGACATCGCGATGATGGGCGCGGATCCGGGCGGCGACTCGCAGCGCAACGCCGAGCGTCTGGGTGTTCGGGTTGCGTACCCGCGAGTGAAGTGGCGGCGGATGCTAGGATCCTGAGCCCATGGCCATGGCCGATCCGCGAGTGTATTTTGCCGCCGAGCGCACGCTGCTGGCATGGGTGCGCACCGGTATCGCGGTGATGGGGTTTGGCTTCATCGTCGGCCGCTTCGGCGATTTTCTGGCGGCGGGGTCCGACGACCCCCTGGACGCGGGGTTGCGCATCACGCCCTTTGTCGGCGCGGCGTTGATTGCGCTGGGTGCGGTGTCGATTGCCGCGGGTGCGCTGGAGTATCGGCGCTACACGCGCGCGCTGCGTCCGGAGGATCTGCCGTCGCCGCACGCGTCGCGGCTGCCGCTGACGCTGGCGTGGCTGCTGGT
>DATKDY010000196.1:0-57625 GCA_035512515.1 Vicinamibacterales bacterium | reverse complement strand
CATCGCCGCTTCGCTGCCGCCGGGCTCCTTCGCGCGCGCCCAAATCGTGTAGCGGCCCGGCTGCAGATGCGTCGCGCTGAACGCGCCGTCGTCCTCGACACTCAGCGTGCGCGTGGACGACGCGCCAGCCACGAGGTGCATCTCGAGCGGGCCCTCGGTCTGGATGCGGAGTACGTGTCCGCTGATTGCGTAGGTTTTGCTGCGGATGAGGACTATGTCGATGTTGTTGACCGTTTCGCCTCGCGCGACGCGGATGGTCGCGGCTTCCTGCACTTTGTCGGTGCCGGGATAGTAGGTCGGCCGAGACCGTATGCTTGCCTTCGCTTTCATCGCCTCGGGGTCGAGCCACGTGACGCCGACGAGATACGCGCCCTCCGGCACCTGACGGAGGCTGTAGCCGCCCGCGGCGCTCGATCGGGTCATCGACGGCGGACCGCTGATGCGACCTCCGGGGTCGCTGACCATCTGCATCCGCGTGACCATCGCATTCTCGAGCGGCCGGCCCTGCTCGTCCATGACGCGGCCGTTTATCGTCCCGGCCGGGACGAGCGTGAGGTCCACCCCGGTGCGATGCGGGTTGGCGGGCGCGACCCAGAGGTATTGCGTCTTCGCGCGCTGGGGGTCTGCGTCGACGAACCGCGCGGGCACGTAGTCGGGGTGATTGGCTTCGACGATGTATGGAGCCGGGGCGATGGCTTCGAAAATGTAGTGGCCATCGGCGGAGGTTTCGGTGGTGAGCCTGGCGCGCAGGTTCTGCGCGATGAGCGTCACTAAAACGCCCGCAAGTGGGCGTTTGGTATCGGCCTCGGTGATGCGCCCGGCGATGGAGGCGGTGCCCGCGCGCACGCGCTCGGTCGGTGGCTGTGCGCCGAGCACGGATGCGGAAGCAATCAGCAGCGCCACGACGGCGCTCGGCCGCATGACCATGGGCGTTTTGTAGCATAGACGCCGGCGTCGTGCCGACAGCCGGACAGCGACTTCCCTGTAGAATGGATGTTCCGGCCGGAGTGGCGGAACTGGCAGACGCGCGGGACTCAAAATCCCGTTCTCCTTGCGAGAGTGTGGGTTCGACCCCCTCCTCCGGCACCACTGGGACCGTCAGTGCCGCCGCCGGCCTGCGGCGGAGCTAACGGCCGCCGCCTCCTTCATCTTTGCCGCTCTTCTCGGGAGGCCGAGCCCTGGCGCCGCCACGGTCACATGCTAGTATTTGCCCGTTCGGGAGGTCTCCCTTTCATGCCCAGCAAGCTTCGTGACGCCCTCTTTGCCCTGGCGGGCGCCAGCGCGATGGCGGTCGTGTTCTATACGGCGATGCCGGTGTCCGGACGGCAGGGCGCGGCGTCGGCGGGTATTCCCCGGCTCAACGGCAAGCCCGATCTCAATGGGGTCTGGCAGGCTCTCAACACCGCCAATTGGGACCTCGAGGCCCACTCCGCGCGCCCCGCCCTGGCCATGCGGCCGGGGCCTATCGTGCCCGTGCCGGCGAAGGAGGTGATTGCGCTCGGCGCCGTCGGTTCCGTCCCGGGCGGTATGGGCGTCGTCGAAGGCGGCGAGATCCCCTACACGCCGGAAGCACGCAAGAAGAAAGAGGAGAACCAGGCGAACTGGCTCGAGCGCGACCCGGAGATCAAGTGCTATCTGCCGGGCGTGCCGCGCGCGACCTACATGCCCTTCCCCTTCCAGATCTTCCAGAGCAACTCGGCGTTTGCCATCGCCTATGAGTACGCAGGCGCGTACCGCAACATCTACTTGAAGGATCCAGGACCACCGCAGGTGGATACCTGGATGGGCCAGTCCGTCGGCCGCTGGGACGGCGACACCTTCGTCGTCGACACCAACGGGTTCCACGACCAGAGCTGGTTCGATCGCTCCGGCAACCACCACACCGAACAGCTCAAGGTCAATGAGCGCTACACCATGACCGGCCGCGATCACATTCAGTACGAAGCGACGATTGAAGATCCGGGCGTCTTCACGCGGCCCTGGAAGATGAGCATGCCGCTCTATCGCCGCGTCGAAGCCGGCGCACGGCTCGGCCAGTTCAAGTGCGTCGAGTTCGTCGAAGAGCTGTTGTACGGGCAGTATCGCAAGGAGCCAATTCCATGAGGCGCGCCATCACATCTGGAACCGCCGTGTTGGCGCTGGTTGCCGCTGCGGCTCTGGTTGCCCCGCCGCTGGCCGCTGATCAGGCGCCAAGCAGTCTCGCCAAACCGTGGGTGATGCCGCGCACGCCGGATGGCAAGCCGGATCTGCAAGGAACCTGGAGCAACGCGACGCTGACCCCGCTCGAGCGTGGTCCGAAAGAGTCGCTGATTCTATCGGAGGAAGAGGCGGAGCGGATCGAGAACCGCACGCGGGAAGTAGCCGAATTTCGCGACGCGCCGAGCGACCCGAATCGCCCGCCACCGAGCAAGGGCGGCGACGAGCGGCCGCTGCCGCCTGGTGAACCGACCTTCATCGAGCGCATCTCCGCCGCCGCGGGCGGCGCCGTCGGCGGGTACAACGGCTTCTGGCTGGATCCGGGCGAGCGGGTGCTGCGCATCGACGGCAAGCCGCGCGCCGGCATGATCATCGACCCGCCCGATGGACGGGTGCCAGCACTCACGCCGGAAGCGCGCCAGCGGATGGGCCAACGGGCGGCGATGCGCAAGAAGTTCGGCGCCTTCGATCATCCCGAATTGCGCGGCCTGGCCGAACGCTGCCTGACGTCGTTCGGCTCGAACCTCGGCCCGCCGATGCTGCCGAATTACTTCTACAACAACAACTACCAGATCGTGCAGACCAGGGACCGCGTGATGATCATGACCGAGATGGTTCATGACGTCCGCATCATCCGTCTTGGCAGCAACCTCGAACATCCACCGAAGCACGTCCGCCTCTGGTTCGGCGATTCGATCGGCCGCTGGGAAGGCGACACGCTCGTCGTCGAGACGACGAATTTCCACCCGCTGCAGGAATACCGCGGGGCGTCGGAAAACCTGAAGGTGATCGAGCGCTTCTCGCGTAACGGTCCCGACTCGATTCACTATCGTTTCACGGTAGAGGACCCGACCACGTTCACGGCGCCGTGGACCGCCGAGTTGCTGTTCAACCAGTTCGACGAGATGATTTACGAGTACGCGTGTCACGAAGGGAACTACGCGCTCGCCAATATCCTCGGCGGCGAACGGGCCAAGGAAAAGCGGGAAGCCGAGGCCAAGAAGCCACAGCCATGACGCGCATCCTGTACGGCGCCACCGTTGCGACCTTCGCGGCGCTTGCTGCGCCGGCCCTTCTGGCCGGCCCCGACGCCAGGGCGGATCAAGCCCCAGCCAGCATCGTTAAGCCCTGGACGCTGCCCCGCACAGCGGACGGCCAGCCTGACTTACAGGGCACCTGGACCAACGCGACGCTGACGCCGCTCGAGCGGGCCGAGAACACACCGCTCTCGCTCCCGAAGGAGGCGGTCGAGCGCCGGGAGCAGGCATTTCGCGATCGCGTGGCGCGCCTGGCCGAAGACTCCGATCCGGATCGGCCCGCCCCGCCCAAGGGCGGTGACGGCTCCACGGGCGCCGCCGGCAACGTCGGCGGCTACAACAACTTCTGGATCGATCCCGGGGATCGCATTGCCGTCGTGAACGGCGAGTACCGGTCGTCACTGCTGACGTTTCCCGCCAACGGGCGGATCCCGCCGACGACGCCCGAAGCGCGTCAGCGCGCCGCTGCACGGCTGGCTGCGCGCAAGGGAATGGGCCAGTACGATCACCCGGAGCTGCGGCCGCTGGCCGAGCGGTGCCTGATGTCGTTCGGGTCCAATGCCGGGCCGCCGATGCTGCCCAATTACTTCTACAACAACAACTACCAGTTCGTGCAGACCAAGGACGCCCTGATGGTCCTCGTCGAGATGGTCCACGACGTGCGTGTGGCCCGAATCGGCGACAATCTGCAGCACCCGCCCCCGCATATCCGGCCGTGGATGGGCGACTCGATCGGCCGCTGGGAGGGTGACACGCTCGTGGTCGAAACGACCAACTTCCACCCGTTGCAGATCTTCCGTGGCGCCTCGGAGCACCTCAAGGTCACCGAGCGATTTACGCGGACTGGACCGGAGACAATCCTTTACAAGTTCGAAATCGACGACCCGACGACCTTTACCGAAAAGTGGGGCGGCGAGGTTCCCTTCAACCGCACAGAAGACTTAATCTATGAGTACGCCTGTCACGAGGGGAACTACGCGCTGGCCAATGTACTCAGCGGCGAGCGCAACCGTGAGAAGCGCGAGGCGGAAACGAAGAAGTCCCAGAACTGACGATCCACAGAATTCACGGAAGACGCAGAATTCTCGACGATCCACAGAATGCGCAGAAGGCAGAGAAGGTACAGAAGGTATGCGTATGACTCGAACAAGACTATTGATGCTGTTTGGCGGGGCTCTCATCACCGCCGCAACCGTACCGGTCGTGGGACATCACGCATTTGGCGCGGAATTCGATCCTGACGCGCCGATTCGCCTGCAGGGCAAGGTCGTCAAGCTCGAGTGGGTCAACCCGCACGCGTGGATCCACATCGAAGTGGAAAAGCCCGATGGAACAAAGGAAGTCTGGATGGTCGAAGGCGGGACGCCGAATACACTGCTTCGCCGTGGGCTCACGCGCGATACGCTCAAGCTCGGCACCGAGCTGGTCGTCGACGGGTATCAGACCAAGGACCACTCCCTCAAGCGCGCGAACGGCCGCGACGTGACCTTTACCGACGGCCGCAAGATGTTCATGGGATCGTCGGGCACGGGCGCGCCGCGCGATGGGCGGGACCCCGCAGAGAAGCCAATCAAGCCGCCGGGCGCCTAACGAATCAAGGTTCCAAGGTTCCAGGGTTCCAGGGTTCCAGGGTTCCAGGGTTCCAGGGTTCCAAGGTTCCAAGGTTCTAGAGTTCCAAGGTTCGAACTTTGGAACTTTGGAACTTTGGAACTTTGGAACCTTGGAACCTTGGAACCTTTCTTTTGAGGGGAGTGTTGTGACGAAAGTTGTGTTGAGTTTCTTGCTTCTGCTCGCACCGGCCGCGGCGTTGGCGCAGACGGCCCCGTTCAAGGTCCCGGTCGAATACTTCACGCTGCCAAACGGTCTCAAAGTCGTCGTCAGTGAGGATCGGACGGCGCCGGTGGCTCTCGTGGAGGTCATGTACAACATCGGCTTCCGCAGCGAGCCCAAGGGACGCACGGGGTTTGCGCACCTGTTCGAGCACATGATGTTCCAGGGGTCGGCCAACGTGAAGAAGATGGAGCACGTGGCCATCATGCAGCAGGCCGGCGGTGTTGTGAATGGCTCGACGCGCCTCGATTACACCAACTACTTCCAGGTCCTGCCGTCCAACGCGCTCGAAGTCGCCCTCTGGCTCGAAGCCGACCGCATGCGGTCACTCGACGTCAGTGCGGAGAATCTCGAGAACCAGCAGAACGTCGTCAGTGAGGAAGTGCGCGTCAACGTCCTCAATCAGCCGCATGCTGCCTTCGAGTGGCTCGAGATCTGGCAGCGCGCGAATGTGAATTGGGCCAACGCGCACAACTTCTACGGCGATCTGGCCGACCTCGAAGCGGCGACCCTCGAGGACGTGCAGAGCTTCTTCAAGACGTACTACGCGCCAAACAACGCCGTCCTGGTAGTGGTGGGCGATGTCAGCGTCGCCGACGTGCGCCGGCTGGCCGAGAAGCACTTTGGCGGCATCCCGAGGCAGCCGCTGCCGAAACCGATCGATGATGCCGAACCGCCACAGAAAGAAGAGAAGCGGTTCTCGCGCGAAGACTCGCTCGCGCGCACACCGGCCCTGGCGGTCGCCTGGCACCTGCCGCCGCGGATGTCGAAGGACTTCTTTGCGTTGAGCGTGCTCGATCCGCTGTTGGTCAGCGACGAAAGCGCGCGTCTCCACCGCAAGCTGGTCCGCGAGGATCGACTGGCGATGTCCGTGATTGGCGCGTTCAATTTCCTCGGCAACAACTGGGACGTTCGCGGGCCGATGCTCTTCACGCTGCGCGTGGATTATCTCAACGACAAGACCGCCGCCGAGGTGCTCGCGGCGATCGACGGCGTGCTCGGCGAAGTACGCGAGAAGGGGATCACGGAAGCGGAATTGAAGCAGGCCAAGACCGCGCTTCGGTCCTCGTTCCTCGAAGACATGGAAGGCGGCTTCATGCCGCGTTTTGGCCGCGCCAATCTGCTGGCAGCGTTCGCCCTGTTTGACGATGACCCGAGGCGGATCAACACCATTCTGGAGGAGCTGGAGAAAGTGACCGTGGAAGACGTGAAGGCAGCAGCGAGCCGCTGGTTCGTCAAGACCAATCAGACGTCGATCGACAGCCGGCCTGCAGCGAAGCCAACGGCGCCGGGAGGTGGACGATGACCCGCCGAACCGCGGGAGGAGGGTGGGACTTCCCTGTCCGCCGTAGCTTGATCGAGGGCGGCAGCCCTGCCACCATGCTGCTGCTGTTCGCGCTGCTCGCCGTGCCGTCAGCGGCCCTGGCGCAGTCTCCGCGGCCGGCCGTTGGGCCTGAGCGGCCGTTTACGCCACCGCCGCGTGTGGAACGCACGCTGTCCAACGGGCTGCGGGTGGTCGCGGTGCGCTTCCCGACGGTCCCCAAGGTGTCCATTGTCCTGACGATTCAGTCCGGGCTCGCCGTGGATCCCGCCGACAAGGCGGGCCTCGCGCAATTTGTTGCGGATGCCGTCCAGGAAGGCACGACGTCGCGCGACAGCGAAACCATCCGGCGCGAGATCTTTTCAATGGGCGCGTCGCTCAACGCCGCGGCGGGACAGGACACGTCATCGTTCACGATCCGCGGGCTCGCCGACACGATGCCCGCGATGACGATCCTGCTGTCCGACATCGTACGGAACCCGACCTTTCCGCAGCAGGAGATCGACCTGCTCAAGGCGAACACGGCCCAGCGGCTGCAGGCGCAACTTGCGTCGCCGCAGTACGTCGCCAACCGGTCGTTCCGTCAGACGCTGTTCGGATCGCACCCCTATGCGCGTACTGGACCGACGCTCGAGAGCGTGAAAATCATCGATCGCGCGTCGATCGTCGAATATCACAAGACGTACTACCGCCCCAACAACGCGTTCGTCGTGGTGACCGGGGACGTGATGCCCGAGGCCGCGTTCGCGGCGGTCGAGAAGGCGTTCGACGGCTGGGCCCGCGGCGCGGTGCCGCCGCCACCGGCGCCGCCGGTGCCGGCACTCGAGGGTCGCCGGGTCGTCTTCGTGCAGCGGCCGAACAGCGTGCAGTCATCCATCTCGGTGGGCAACTTCACGATTCGCCGGAGCGATCCGCGATGGATCGTGATGAACGTGGCCAACCAGATCTACGGCGGCGCGTTCGATTCCCGTCTGATTCGCAACATCCGCGAGGACAAGGGCTACACGTACTCGCCGCAGTCCGTTTTCCAGGCGATGGGCCAGGCCGGCCTCTACCGGGCCGTGGCTGATGTTCGCAATGAGGTGACCGGCGCGACGCTGAAGGAGATCTACAGCGAGATCGACAAGCTGCGGGCCGACGGCCCGAGTGAGCAGGAGCTCGACAACACAAAGATGTACGCGCGCGGCCTGTTCGTCATTCAGAACGCCACGCAGAACGGCTTTGCGAACACCCTGAACACGATGTACAGCTTCGGGTTACCGAAGGATTATCCGGAAACGTTCCAGAAGACGGTGTCGTCGCTGTCCACGGAAGCCGTGAAGACCGGAGCGCAGATGCTGCTTGGCTCACAGGACTCGGTCATTGTCGTGGTCGGGGATTACACGAAGGTGAAGGACCAGCTGACGGGATTCGAGAACGTTTCGTTCGTTGACATCAATGGCAATCCGATCAAGGCGCCTCGGTAAGGCCCTTCGACTCGCTTCGCTCGCTCAGGGCAGGCGGGTAGGGCGGTGGGGCTTACGAGAATCCAATCCACCGGCCTGCCGCGGCGACGGTAAACCACAGTGCGATCGACAGCAACCCGACGATCCGCGTCAGCGCCGTCGCGTTCATCCCGGCGCGCGCGGCGATGCGATCGCGAATCAGGAAGACGAAGAGGATCGCGACCGGCAGCGTCGTGATCTTCACCCAGAAGGAAAAGTTGTAGTAGCACTTGATCGCTTCCGACGCGAAGAGTGCCCACCCGGTCAGCAGCATGACCACGAGCGCGCCGGCGAACCAGGGCCGCGCGTCGCGGGCAATCTGCGGGATCGCATGATTGCGGAGGCCGGCGCCGAGCATCCGCAGATCGACGATCAGGACCGAACCGCCAAGCACGGAGAGGCCCAGCAGGTGCACGGCCTCGATCACCGGAAACAGCCAGAGCGACTGTCGGATGGCATTGCCGAGCGCGGTCGCTTCAACCCATTCGAAGTATGGCAACAGGTCCAACGGGCGTCTCTACTCTGCAGGCGGGACGACGCAGCCGGCCGCCCAGTTGATGAAGTCGGACTGTGGTTGGATGTCGCAGTCGAACCAGTTGTAGGCGATCATCCGCCCGGAGACGACGATCGCAAACCAGAGCGTCATCGACGCGGCCGCGGCGAACCGCGCCGCCCGCGGAGGTGTCGTCCACGTGTCCCATCCGCTGATGCTTCGTTCAGTGCGCCGATGAAAGTACCAGATGTTCAACAGCGCGAGCACCAGCATGATCATCTTCGCGCGGAAGAACACGTTCTGGTAGTTCCGCACCGGGATGGCGTAGAAGAGCAGCAGGCCCGTCGTCATCATCACGAGGAAGCCGACCCGAATCCAGGGCAGAATCCGGCGCGCGAATTCGCTCACGGGCACGCTGGTGAACGCCCAGCCAAGCAAGCGCAGGTCCCACGTCACCGTCAGGCCGACGAACAGGCCCAGCGTGACCACATGTGTGGATTCCACGAGCGGATACATGTAGAGCGACTCGTGCAGGGCCGTGCTCCACGCGGTGCTATCAAGCCATTCGAGGAAACTGAGGATCGACACGCGCGCCAAGTATAAACTCTGCAGGCATGCGCACAATCGCATCTATCGTCGGCATCGCGTTCGCGCCCAGGACGATGGAACGCCGATTCGCGTCTGATGCTCGACGCGGCCTGGGGGGCATTCGAGGCGGCCAGGGCCAGGAACCTCGAAGGCGTCGAGGCGGTCAGCGATCAGCTTACGGCAAGCCGAAGCCGCCACGTGTATCCGAGTCAGCGGGCGTTGGGACGCACGATGTCCGGTGAGTACTTCGCGTGGCAGTTGGTGCACGAGTCGTACATCTCGGCGCCAACGTCGAACACGCCGTCTTTGTCCCGGGCTTCGGCCGCGCGAATGGCCTTCCGCGCGGCGTCAATCATCAGCCGTGACGCATCCATCCACTCGCCCCCGTCCTTCGCGCGAGTCGGCATCATCAGCAGGTTGCCTGACTCGGCGACGACGTAGGCCGCGTTGCGGACGGCGTCCCATTCCTCAATCGTCCTGGGCTCGATGTGCTGTTCGCCGTGTTCGTCGACGATGATTCCTACAGCGTCCCAGTAGACCTCGGCGGCCGGTTCCATCACGGTGGCCATCAGCGTCTTGACGTCGGCGACCGGTTGATAGGGCGGTGGTGCCGGCGCGCTGTTGCAGGCCGCCGAAACGATCCCGAGCGATAGGCACACAAGGAAGGCGCGCATGGCGGGATCTTACCCGCCTTCGCGCCCGCGCGCTACGGCGAGCCAGGCGTGAGGGCGACGCGCGGACGGATGCTCCCCACGGTCTCCCCGCGCGTGTTGGTGATGACTGGCTGTGCGAAGGCCTGCAGGCGCCCGAGTTCGCTCGCTGAGAGCACGGACAGCTCATGCAGTACGGCCAGCAAGGCCGGCTCGGACGCGCGACGGGCGCCGTCGGCGACCTTCAGGGCGATGCCTAACCCTTGTTCGGGTACGCCGGCGCAGTAATACCCCTCAGCCCCGACTTTCGCGAAGACACGTCCTCCAGCGGCACGCATCAGTTCCGTGCACAGCCGGCCGGTGCCGGCGACGAACTCTGGATGTGTCGTCATGGCCCGCACAATCGTCGCTGCAGGTCCGCCGCTGGCCGCCGCGGCGGCGAGCCGCGCACAAGCCACAGCCGCCCGCTCGAGCGGCAGCGCAAACGTCGGCAGCCCGCAGCCGTCCACGGCCAGGCCAATGGCGGAGGGCTCGACACCAGTCCACGAACACAGCGTCCGGAGGACACGTTGTTGCACCGGATGAGCGGCGCGGTGATACCCTTCCGCCGGCCAGCCGTGCCGCCGTGCGAGTGCGAGCATTCCTGCGTGCTTGCCGGAGCAGTTGTTGTGAATGCGTCCGGGCGTCACGCCGCTGCGCTCGAGGGCCTCCGCGGCGGGTGCAAACATCGGCGCATGTGGTCCGCACGCGAGCGCATCGTCGGTGACGTCCGCCTTGGCGAGGATCGATCTGGCGGCAACGACGTGGAATGGTTCCCCATTGTGCGAGGCCGTGCAGAGTGCCAGTTCTTCAGTCGTCAGCGCCAGACCGGTGATGACATCGTCTTCGGCCAGCGGCAGCGCCTGAAACATCTTGATGGCCGAGCGGACAAAGCTCACGTGGCGCGCCTCGCCGCACGAGGCGATCAGCCCGCGATTGGCGTGGGCCACGGCGACGTGCACGATGTGCCGCGACTCGACGGTCGCGCCGCGCGTCACCTCGACGACGTTGCTCATGGGCGCGGAATCCAGACGAGGCCGACAAGCTGGACGGTCGTGCTGCCCCGTCGTGGCTTGACGAGGACGCGCGCGAGCGGTTCGTGTCGTGCGTCCCAGCGTGCCCCAATCGCCTCCAACTCCTCGTCGAGGGTGCGGGTCAGTGCCGCGTGTTTCTCCTGTTGCGTGCGGAGCTCGGCGGCGGCGCGCTCGACGTCCCTGGCTTCGCGTCCGATCCGGCCGACGCCGCGCGCGGCGGTGGTGGCGCGGCCGAGCGTGGTTGCGCTCACGGCCTTCCTGCCGAGAATCGCGCCGAAGATGGTCGCGGCCATCGAGACCCCGGCCTGTACCTTCGACTCGCTCGCTTGGTGCTGTTCCCGCTGGACGGCGGCTTCGGCGCGGCGGACGCGGTCTTCGAGCGTGGCGAGCTTCGAACCGTACCGCTCGCGCACCGTCTTCATCTCGGCGTCACGGTGTTCGCGCAACGTCAGTTCGAGCCGCACGCGAAAGTCGCGTTCTGATTCATCCGGCCGCGAGACCGTTTTCGTGCGCGCGCTCTGCAACAGCTCCACGGTCTGGGACTGGGCGACCCACTGAGCGAAAGCCTTGGCCCACTGTGTGTGTTTTTTCGCGGAGCCCGCGGCGGACGGGAGCGGGTCGAAGGCGCGATGCTCACCAGGCGCGCGCGACAAGTCGGCGATCGTGAAATCGGCGGGCTCGGCATGCTGCCAATCGACGGCAATTGGCGCGTCCACAATGGGTGTGACCACGACGATGTCGCGCGATTCGTCCACGTCAAGCTTGGCATTCGAATAGCTGACACGAGCGGCGCCAACCAGGTACGGCGCCCAGCGCGAGCCTGTGCCCGGTGCAAAGTACTGCGCAATCGCAGGATCGAGCACAGGAGCGGATGGGGCAGGTAGGCCGGGTGGGGCTGGTAAGCCGGGTGGCGCTTGTTCAACCCTACCTGCCTCAGCTGCTGCCGCTGTCGCACCCGCTGCACCTGCCGCACCTGCCGCACCTGCTGCACCTGCTGCACCTGCGCCACCTGCGCCGCCTGTCGGCGAAAGGGAGCGGATATATTCAATCAGGGCGACCAGCCCTTCTTCGCTGATGAGCCCCTGAAACGTCGGCATCAGCGGCTGGAATCCCCGCACGACTTTCGCCTGCGAATTCAGAATCGATTCCCGAACGTAGGCCTCGTCGACGACGACGGTTGATCCATCGGACAACTGCACCGTCGTGCCCCAGATGCTGCCGAGCGATGGGCCGCGGCCTTGTCCGGTGTCGAGGTGACAGGTGTTACACGCCAACTGCTGAAAGAGCGCGCCGCCGCGATCCGCGAGCGATCCCTCCGAGCCGCCGGCGAGCCAGGTCTGATAGGCCGCGGGCTCCAGCACGTGGACCGAGCCGATCATGCCCGAGTGATTGGTTCCGCAGTACTCGGCGCAGAAGATGTGGTACGTCCCGGGCTTCGTCGCCTCGAACCACAGTTCCTGATAGCGTCCCGGAATCGCATCGATCTTCGTCCGAAAGGCCGGGAAGTACAAGCTGTGTATCACGTCCTCTGAGGTGACGGTGATCCTGATGGGCCGACCCATCGGCACGTGCAGCTCGTTGATCTCGCGCTGGCCTTCGAGATGCTGGAACTTCCACATCCACTGCTTCCCGACCGCGTAGATGTGCATGGCTTCATCGGGCGGGCGCCGGAGGTGGTAATACACCGACGCGCCCCACCCGAACATCACCATCGCGATGACGGTCGGGATGACGCTCCACAACAGCTCCATCGCGAGATTGCCTTCGATGCGCGCGCCGACCTCGCCGGCGTGGCGGCGGCGGTACTTGAGGCCGAAGACGATCACCAGCACCGCGATGAGCAGCGAAAAGAACGCCGCCACAGAGACGATGAAGAAGTAGAGCACATCGACGTCCATCGCGAACGACGACGACTGCTCCGGGAAAATCGGGACACCGAACAGAGACATATGTTAGAACCCGGCGCGCATCTCGCGCCGAATCGATACCACCACGAAACCGACGAGCGCCAGCACGGTGAGCGCGCCACCGACACGCACCGCCCCCAGGGCCACGAAGCCGTACGACCCGGTCACCGGGTCGTAGTGATAGCAGTAGAGCAACAGCTGATCGATCGCATTGCCGATGCGGCCGGCGGACGATTCGATCAGCGCAAACTTCACGTCGCGCGGGGCGTACTCGATGCCGAAGAAGTAGCGCGACAGCTTGCCCTCCGGCGTCGCCACGATGATCCCGCTCGGATGCGCAAACTGCTGCGTCTGCTCGTCCCAGACGAACTTGAAGCCGGCGGCGGCGGTCACCGCCTCGATGGCAGCCTCATCGCCGGTCAGGAAGTGCCAGCCGTGAGCCGATGCCGGCCGGCCGTAGCGATCGAGATGCGACTTCTTCTTGCCATCGGCGAGCACGGGCGTCTCGCGCGCATCGAAGCTGATGGCGACGACGTCGAATTCGCGACCCACCGTCTCGGTCAACACCGTCAGCGAGGCGGTCAGGCCGTTGAGCACCTGCGTGCACAGCATCGGGCACTCGAAATACACGAATGCCAGAACGACCGGCTTGCGGCCAAAGTAGTCGCCGAGCGTGACTTCCCGGCCCTGTTCGTCTTTGAAACGCGTCTGCAGCGGCAGTTGCTCGTCGAGGCGCTGATCGAAGCGCACGCCGACGAGCGCCGAAGGCGTCTGGCTCGACGGCACGCCCGCCGGCGGGTTGACGCCAGGCACGTTGGACTGCGCGCCGGCCATCGTCACCGCCAGCGCCATCATCGTTGCCATGAGAAACTTTTTCTTCATCGTTCTTCCCGGCCGGTCTTCCGGCCGCAACAGGGGTACTACCGGGGGGCGCTGGTTCGGCCCGCCGACGAATCCTGCACGACGTGATCGAACCCGGTTGGCGGATCCTGTCCCGACGTGCCCACCGCTGCCTGCTCCGCCACGATCCGCATCGCGTCTTCGATCGGAATGTGCACGACCCCGGTGCCTTGATCGACCCACCCGTACGAGGACAGCTGGTCGAGCTGCCCCTGCCTCAACTGGTGCACATCTTTGAACGGCTGCGTCTGAAGGCGCGGCGCGGGCGGCTCCTTGGCCTGCCCCGCCGCGAGCGGAAACCGCTGCGCCTCCTCGTTCCACGAGATCTGCTGTCCCTCGAACAACCAGAAAGTGCCATACACGATGCCCGCGGAGATCAGCATGGCAATCCCCAGCCACAGCGCGAATTTCCCGGCAATGCCAGGTTCGATGTCCGTGTGCTCGTACTCCGCATCCTCCGGAGTCGGCCCGTACTCAAGATCTGAGTCTTTGATCGCCATCATTCTTGGTGTTCTCGGCCTTTGTTCTCAGTTACGTTCTGAGTTCTGAGTTCTGAGTTCTGGGTTCTGGGTTCTGGGTTCTGGGTTCTTCCCGGTTCTTAGTTCTTAGTTCTTAGTTCCTCAGTGCACGTGATGCGCGAGCGCCTTCGGCAGCCCCGGATCGTGCACGGGCAACAACGAATGCCTTCGCAGGTTCGACGCAAACAGCGCCAGAAACACCCCGCCGACCGCAATCGGCGTCGCAAAATCCAGGATGCCCAGGCTGAGGCCCTCCTGATGGAATTCCGGCGCCACGTGCCAGTAGTAATCCACGACGCGCGCAAACAGGATCCACAGCGCGATGAGCTTCAGGCGCGTGAAGTCACGCTTGATGTCGCGGGACAACAGCAGCACGTAGGGCACGACGAAGTGCCCGATGATCACGAACAGGCTCACGTACTGATAGCCGCCGTCCCAGCGAATCAGGTAATGCGGAATCTCCTCGACGACGTTCGCGGACCAGATGATCAGGAACTGCGAGAACGACAGATACGCATGGAGCATCAGGAACGCGAACAGGAACTTGCCCAGGTCGTGCAGGTGATGCGAGGTGACGATGCGGTCGAGCGGCGCGGTCTGCGACAGCACGACCACGATGGCCACGGCAAAGGCCATCGCCGACAGGCCCTGGCCCGCCATGTACAGCGGCCCCCACATCGTCGAGAACCAGTGCGGGTTGACCGACATCGTCCAGTCGATCATCGCAAAGCTCACGGTCAGGCTGTAGATCACCAGGCCCGCGCCGGACAGAATCGAGAATTTCTTGACCAGCCGGGCATCCCCCGACCGATCCTGCTCGGCCGACCACGATGTCAGCATCCACCCGATGACGTTCCAGATGGCGAAGAACACCACCTGGCGCACGAGAAAGAACGTCGTGTTGAGGTACGGCTCCTTGAACTGCAGGATCGGATCCGTGGCCACCGCATCGGCATGTGACCAGTGATAGATGTCATGGATCCCGAAGGCGATCGGCAGGAACAGGATCGTCATGATCGGCATCGTGCGGACCGCGGCCTCGAGCGGGCGGCGAATCACGACGCCCCAGGCCCCGCCCGTCAAGTGCTGCACCATCAGCCACGCCATGCTGCCGAGAATGATGCCGAAGACGAAGGTGTAGGCGACGAGGTACGCCTGAAAGAAGCGCTCCTGCCCATAGATCACGAAGCCGACAATGGTCACCACGACGCCGACGATGGCCGCGACCGTGCCAAACCGCTGCATGCCGCCGACCGTCTCTGGTGGTTGATACGTTTCTGTTGCCACGCTGTATATGTCCTCGTTGGAGGGCCCGAACCGCTCTCCCTACTGCCCTGTTCCCGGCGGCCCCGGCGGCGGCTGACCAGGCGCGGTCCCGAACTCACCACGGCGATCCGGGGGCACGTCGGCCATCGTCGCGTTCTGGCTGTACTGCAGCGCGCGGACGTACGCCGCGATCAACCAGCGGTCGCGCACCGGCACCTGCTCGGCATAGCCCTGCATCGCACCAAAACCGTTGGTGATGACGTCGAAGAAGTACCCGATCCGCTCCTGGCGCAAGCGGTCCTGGTGATAGGTGGCCGCCTGGCGGAGGCCACGCTGCACGACCATGCCGTTGCCGTCGCCGAGCTGACCGTGACAGGGCGTGCAGTAGATCGCGTAGCGTTCCTGCCCGCGCCTCAGATCGGCGTGCGAGATGGCAAACGGGATCGCGTCCACCGTCTGGCCATCAATCTTGCCGGTGTAGAGCGCCTCGTCGTCGCGCAACAGACCGCGCGCGACCGTGCCGGCCGGGGCAGTCCGCGCCGCCGCAGTGCCGGCAACCTGATCGATGGCCTCGTACGCTTCGTAGCGCGGCGTGTCGTGCATGTCCTGCCGGCACCCGGAAAGAAGCAGGCACAGGACGATTGCCGGCCACGGCGTCAGCCGGGGCATCCTGGTCAGCCCGGGCAGGCCGTTACGCCGGAACGTCATAGACCCCTTTCGCACCGATGTCCTGCAGGAAGCGCGACGTGTGGTGGCTGTCGTACCTGGCGTCGGCGGCTTCGATCACCAGAAAGAACTTGTCGGACGTGGCGAGCGAAAACCGCGGCGCGTTGAACACCGGATGATACGGCTGCGGAAGGCCGTTGAGCGCGATCATGCCGCCGGCCGTCGCAAGCGCAGAAAACAGAATCGTCAGCTCGTAGGACGGGATGACGAACGAGGTCCAGCTCGCGTAGGGCCGGCCGCCGACGTTCATCGGGTACTCGATCACCGATGCCCAGTACTGCAGCGCGAAGCCGGTGGCGAGCCCCGCCAGCCCTCCGAACAGCGAGATCTTCGGCAGGATCGTGCGCTTCTTGTGGATGATGTCGTTGAGCTCTTCGATCGGCACCGGCGTATACGCCTCGACCTTCGTAAAGCCCTCCCCGATCGCCCGGCGCGCGGCGTCCACGATGGCCTGGGCCGAGTCGAACTCGGCCATCACCCCGTAAGTCGGATTGGTTGGTTCACTCACGTGCATGACTGTTGCCTCAGTGTGCCTGCGGCGCCGTTTGCGGTCCGTCGCCCGTCGGCCCGTGTGCCGCGCCATGTGCGTGCCCGTGGTCCACTTTGGCCTGGGGCAGGAGCGTCCGCACTTCGAAGATCGAAATCATCGGCACGAACCGGATGAACAGGAAGAAGAGCGTCAGGAACAGGCCGATCGTCCCGAAATAGGTCAGGAAGTCCCAGCGCGTCGGATAGAACATGCCCCAGGCCGACGGCACGAAGTCGCGCGCCAGCGTGGTGACGATGATGACGAAGCGCTCCAGCCACATGCCGACGTTGACGAGGAGCGCGATGACGAACAGCAGCGGCAGATTGGCCCGCACGCGGCGAAACCACAGCGCCTGGACCAGCCCGACATTGATCCCGATCAGCAGCCAGTACGACCACCCGTACGGCCCGAGCATGCGTTCGTACATCATCGCGCGCTCGTAGAACGAGCCGCTGTACCACGCGAAGAAGGCCTCCATCGCGTAGCCGTAGCCGACCATCAGGCCGGTCGCCAACATGATCTTGCCCATGTTGTCGATGTGCTTCATCGTGATGAGGCTCTCGAGCCGGTAGGCGGCGCGGATCGGAATCGCCAGCGTCAGCACCATCGCGAAGCCCGAGTAGATGGCGCCGGCGACGAAATAGGGCGGAAAGATGGTCGCGTGCCAGCCCGGCATCACGGACACCGCGAAGTCGAAGCTGACGACCGTGTGGACCGACAGCACGAGCGGGGTCGAGAGACCCGCGAGAATCAGCGACGCCACTTCGTAGCGGTGCCAGTGACGAGCCGACCCGCGCCATCCCAGCGAGAGCATACCGAAGATCACCTGCTTGACCCTTGACACCGCACGATCGCGCATCGTCGCGAAGTCGGGAATGAGGCCGACATACCAGTACACGATCGAGACGGTGGCGTAGGTCGTCACCGCGAAGACATCCCAGATGAGCGGGCTGCGAAACTGCGGCCACAGACCCATCGTGTTGGGATACGGCAACAGCCAGTACGCCGCCAGCCACGGGCGGCCGGTGTGGAACAGCGGGAACAGCGCCGCGCACGCGACGGCGAAGATGGTCATCGCTTCGGCGAAGCGGCTGATCGACATGCGCCACTGCTGCTTGAAGAGCAGCAGAATCGCCGAGATCAGCGTGCCGGCGTGGCCGATGCCGATCCACCAGACGAAGTTGATGATGTCGAAGGCCCAGGCGACGGGGATGTTGTTGCCCCAGATGCCAATACCGGTGAGCAACAGCCAGCCAAGGGCCATCGTCAGCCCGCCGAGCAGCGTCAGGCCGATCAGAAAGCCGAAGACCCAGCCGAGCGGCGTGCGCCGGGACAGCGGGATCTGTGCGATCGTCTCGGTGACAGTCTCGAAGTTGTGCCCCGGCCCGATGACCGGGACGTCGAGAACGGTCGTCGGACTGTGAACGTGGTTGGCCATCAGTGCTGCTCGCTCGCTCCGGTCCCGGAGGCGGAGTCGTGATCGGTCCCGTGGCCGCCGACGCTGGCGTTGTGTGGCAGCGACGGATGCGGGTTGCGCACGGCCGCCAGGTAGGTCGTGCGCGGCCGCGTATTGAGCTCGGCGAGCATCGCGTAATTGCGCGGGCTGCTCTTGAGCTGCCTGACGCGGCTGTTTGGATCGTTGATGTTGCCGAACACGATCGAGTCGGTCGGACACACCGACTGGCACGCCGTCAGGACCTCGCCGTCGCGGATCTCGCGGTCCTCGCGCTTGGACTGAATGCGCGCCTGATTGATGCGCTGCACGCAGTAGGTGCACTTTTCCATCACGCCGCGGCTGCGCACCGTGACGTCAGGGTTGCGCTGCATCTTGAGCGACGGCGTATTCCAATCCTGATACAGGAGGAAGTTGAACCGGCGCACCTTGTATGGACAGTTGTTCGAGCAGTAGCGTGTGCCGACGCAGCGGTTGTAGACCATGTCGTTGAGGCCCTCGTCGCTGTGGACGGTGGCCGCCACCGGGCACACCACCTCGCAGGGCGCGTTCTCGCACTGCATGCACGGCAGCGGCTGCATGAACGTGTCGGGATTGTCGAGCGAGCCCGTGTAGTAACGGTCGACACGCAGCCAATGCATCTCGCGGTTGAGGCCGACCTGCTCCTTGCCGACGACGGGAATGTTGTTTTCGGCGACGCACGCAATGACGCAGGCACTGCACCCCGTGCAGGTGTTCATGTCGATGGCCATGCCCCACTGATTGCCCTGGCTGTAGTCGTGCGCGGGATACAGCGAGATGGGCTGGTCCAGCTCGAGATGCTCCATCTCCCTGGCGAAGGTGGGTTGCGCCTTGAACGTCTCGAGCGTGGCCGAGCGGACGATGTTGCGGCCTTCCAGCGTCCAGTGATTCTGCGTTGTCGCCAGGGGATACCTGTCGCCAGTGCGGGCCACGTCTGCCGGGCCGAACCAGGGATTCACGCTGCCGCGCAGGATGTAGCCGTTGAATCCGGTCGCGTTGCCGACGCGCCCGGCACGCGTGCGACCGTAACCGAGGTAAATCGTCAGCGAGTCCTGCGCGTGCCCGGGCGTGATGAACACGGGGAGCCGCAGTTGTCGCCCTTCGTGCGTGACCTGCACGATGTCGTTGGTGGCGACACCGAGCCGTTCCGCCGTTGACGGCGCAATGAGGGCAGCATTGTCCCATGTCAGCTTCGTGACCGGCTTGGGCAGTTCCTGCAACCAGCCGTTGTTGGCAAAGCGACCGTCGTAGATGGTCGGGTCGCGGCGGAAGTTCACCTCGATGCCGGGGATAGGTGACAGAGGTGGCACAGGTGCACCGGGTGCAGCAGGTGCACCGGGTGCGGATCCACCCGTACCACCTGCACCTGCTGCACCTGCTGCACCTGTGCCACCCGTCCCACCTGTGGCACCTGCGCTGAACGCGGTGTCTGGAATGAAGCCGTCGTGCAGCCAGCGGCGCCAGGTGCGCTCGAATGCAGCCGCGGCGCGCTGTTCGGGTGTCATCGGCGGCGGGGCGGCCTGCTGCGCGACCATCGCCGCGACATCCTGCTCGGCCGGCTGTGTGCCCTGACGCGTCGCACCCGCCTGCGCACTTTGCGGACCTACGGCGGGCAAGCTCTGCGTACCTGCCGTACGCTGCGCACCCGCGGCACCTGAAGCACCTGAGGCACCCGAGGCACCTGAGGCACCCGAGGCACCCGAGGCACCCGAGGCACCCGAGGCACCCGAGGCACCCGAGGCTTCCATCCAATACTCGCGCACGATGTCGTAGCCGTTTCGTTCAGGACGTTCGAGCAGGGTCTGCACCACTTCGTGCGCCGATTTGCCGCCAGACATCGGCTGAATCAGGGGCTGGACGATCGTGACGGTGCCATCCACCGTGCGCGCGTCGCTCCACGCTTCGAGAAAGTGCGCCGCAGGAACATGCCAGTGCGACAGCGTCGCGGTTTCGTCGAGAAAGAGACCCGAATGAAATCGAGTCTGCACCCTGGTCATCGCGTCAGCGAAGTTCAAATCGGCAGGTGCGGTCTGCACCGGGTTCGACTCACCGATGATCAGCAGCATCTGGACGCGGCCGGCATTCATGTCGGACACGAGCTCGCGCATCGCGGTCTGCTGATCCGTGGGCACCACCTCCGCGGGCGGGACGTAGCTGAGGGTGGAGCCGATGTTGCCAAGCGCCTGATTCATCTGATGCGCCAGCGCGTGCACGGAAGCGGGCTGCGCTTCTCCCGCCAGCACGATGGAGGTGCCGCGGTGGGCCATCAGGTCCTCGGCGATGGCGTCCACGTACGGCTGCGTTCCCTCGGGTGCGCCGGCGGCCCCGCTGAGACCGATTCTCCCGGCGATAGCGCGGGCAAAGCTCTCGATGTAGCTGGCCTTGATCGGAATCGTGTGATCGGCCGCCATGCCCGTGACCGAGGGACTTGGCTCCGCGACGTACAGCCGGTTCAGCTGATCCGGATTGGCATCGAGCCGACGACGGGATGCGAACTGCCGCGCATATCGCAGATTCGCGGCGCCTTCGGCCGACAGAAAGTCCGCATCCAGCGACACAATCACGTCGGCTCGGGTGAAGTCGTACAACGGTTGCACGTATTGGCCGACGACGGAACGCAGCCCGGCACGAGCGGTGTCGACGGCAGGAACCGGCTCCCACTGGATCCACCGGGCGCCGGGATTCGCCGCCAGCACCTGCTGGATCTGTGCGGCCAGCGTGGGCGACGCGACGGTTTCCGTCAGGATCCGGAGCCCGGAGCCCTTCGTGCCCGACTGGGCCGACAGCCCGGCGCGAATCGACGTGATGAATTCGTTCCACGGCCGGATTTCGCCCAACTGCATCACCGAGCGCGAGCGGTCGGGGTCATACAGCGTCAGGACCGACGCTTGCGCGTACAGGTCGGTGGCGCCGAGGCTCCCCGGGTGATCCGGATTGCCCTCGACCTTTGTCGGACGGCCCTGATGGCTCTCGACGAGCAGCCCCGTCGCCACGCCGCCGAGCGTCATTGCCGTCGCAAAGTACAGCGGCCGCCCGGGAATCTCCTCTTCCGGCTGCCTGACGTAGGGGACGATCAATTCGGCGGGCTGCGTCGTGCACGCCGCACCGACGCCGGCCAGCGCCAGCGACGCGCTCATCAACTTGAGAAACGACCGTCGCCCGACCGGGTCAAGCCACTCCGTGGCGTTCTGCGGGAATTCACGGTGGAGGTATTCCTGGAACTCCGGAGTATCGGCGATGGCCTCCAGGCTGCGCCAATACGTTTTGCCGCCGGTCCCGCGCACGCGCTCGCGGATCTCGGTCAGATCAGGTGTCCCCGCCTTCTGCATTGGTTCCTACAATCGAAGTCTGCTTCACGGCCGGTCTAATGACCGGTGTCTAAACAGGGTCGCGACGCCGCACCCGACCGCCCCCGGCCGCACCTGGCCATATCCGCCTCCGCTCGCGACGATCGGTCCCGCGAAGCTGCAGCGAGACCTCGCCGAAGCGGCCTCTCGGCCGCGAAGGCGGGCCCGATCACCGATGACAGATCGAACAGCTCGTCGTGTGCCGGGCGTCGGCAATCTTGTACTCACGCACCAACCGCTCGCCGATCTCGCGCTGATTGCCTGCCGGCTGATATCCCATCTGAAACACCGCTTCCCGTGGCCGCACGAACTGCGCCGGATCGCGATGGCAGTCCAGACACCATTCCATCTGGAGCGACGCTTTCTGCACCATCAGCGGCATCCGATCGACCCGGCCGTGGCAGGTTTCGCAGCCCACGCCCTTGGTCACGTGAATGCTGTGATTGAAATACACGAAGTCCGGCAGGTCGTGAACGCGAATCCAGCTTAGCGGCCGCTCGTCCCGAAAGCTGGCGCGCACCGGCTCGAGATATGGGCTTTCCGACCAAATCTGCGAATGGCAGTTGATGCAGGTTTTCGTGGGGGGGATCCCCGCTGACGGGGCCACCTCCACCGAGGTGTGGCAGTAGCGGCAATCGATGCCGATGCCGCCGACGTGGTGCTGGTGAGAAAACTGGACCGGCTGCGCGATGAACTGATTCGCCGCGGTTACGTAATCGGACCGCTGAATCATGGCCACGAACCAGCCGGCACCGAGCACCAGGAACAGGAGGCCGACGAGACCGGCGCGCGACCACGGATTGGCGGCTTTCGGGAAGACTTGCGGCATACGCTCACAACACCCGGCCGACCAACCGGAGCCCTGTGCTCCGATTGCTCGCCGGGTTACCTTGTGAAAAATTTCTCAAATGAATTTCTATCACAACGCTCGCCCGCCGTCCAACCCTGCCGGATTACGGCTGAGGCGTCGGCGGCGGGCCTCCGTCCCGTGGCTCGTCCCCAGGCGCCTGTTCCCAGGTGTACGCACGGCCGTGAACGTGCCGCTCGAACCACTCCATCTCGACCTGAAACTTGAACAGCCGGTGCCGCATCTCGCCCAGCCCGTGCCCCTCACGCGGCGCGACGTACAACCGCGTCGGCACCGCGTGCCGCTTGAGCGCCCGATACATCTCCACCGACTGCGCCAGCGGCACGCGCGGATCGTTTTCGCCGACGATGAACAGCGTCGGCGTCTTCACCCGGGCGGCATCCTTCAGCGGCGAGTGATTCCAGTACACATCAATGGGCGCATCGGCATCGTACGGCGTGCCGCCGAACCACAGGTCGCGCCGCAGCCGCGTGTCGCTCTGCCCATACATCGAGATCCAGTTGGCGGCGCCGGCAAAGCTGCTCGCGGCCTTGAAGCGGTCGGTGAACGTGATCAGCTTGTTCGTCATGTGCCCGCCGGCACTGGCGCCCATCTTGACCAGCCGATTCGGATCGGCCAGACCCATGGCGATGACAGCGTCCACCCCGGCCATGACGTCCAGATGAGACTGCGTGAAGTAGCCGCCCACCATGTCGCGCAGAAAGGCGTCGCCATACCCGGTGCTGCCGCGGTAATTGGGCTTCAGCACCGCGTAGCCCCTGCCGGCATACACCTGGACGTCGCTGCTGAATCCGAATTTGTCCGACTCTTCAGGACCGCCGTGGGTGATGACGATCAGCGGATAGCGGCGGCCCGGCACGTAATCGACCGGGTAATACACGAGGCCTTCCACCTGCTGGCCGTCCTGGCCCCTCCAGGTCAACCGGTGCTGGCGGGCCAGCGCGAACTGCCGATCCACGTAATCGAACACGCTCGTGATGCGACGCGGCTCGGCATTGCCATCGGCAGGCAGCGTGTGCGCCTCGGGCGCGCGCGGCGGCGTGTTGCGGGTAAACACGTGCTGCCTGGCCGAACCGACATACGTCCACCCGGCGATGGTGTGCTCGCCGCTCGTCAACTGTCTGACGCGTGACGACTCGACTTCCACGTGCAACAGCTCGGTGTGCACGCCCATATTCGCCAGAAAGTACAGGCTCTTGCCGTCAGCGGCCCACTGCAGATCGAGCACCTCATGGCCGGCGTCGGGCAGCAGCACGCGCGCGTCGCCGCCTGCGGCGGGAACGAGAAAGATCTTGTCGTTGTAGTAATTCTCGAATCGCTCGTTCGCGCCGGCGCGGAACGCCACCGTGGAGTTGTCGGGGGACAGCGCCGGGTTGCTCTCCGGGACTAGGTTGTGCGTCAAGCGCAGCGCGCCGGTGCCGTTGACGTTCATGATCCACACTTCGCTCTGCGGGCTGTGCTCGAGCAGCGGCGACGGCGCACGCGACATCACGACCCTGGTGCCGTCAGCCGACAGGGCGTAGCCGGCCACCGAGAATTCGCCGTCAGTGACGCGCCGGGTTGTGCCGTCGAGATCGACGGCCCAGAGATGACGCTGCTTGAAGTTCGTCTCCTCGAACGCGTACATGTCGTCCTGGAGGCGATCCTTCTCGCGCTCCTCAGGCGTCTTGGCATCGGCCGCGACGAAGTAAATGGATGTTCCGTCCGGTGCCCACATGATGCTGCCCGGCGCCGTCGCATGCGTCGTCAGGCGGCGCGCTTCGCCGCCCTCTAAGTCGAGCAAATAAATCTGATTGTTCGCGTCGTTGTCGCGGCGCGCGAGAAACGCGATCGACCGGCCGTCCGGAGACCAGCGCGGGCTGGCTTCGCCCCGCTCACCAAACGTCAACTGCATCTGGTCCGTGCCGTCGCTGTTGATGCGGTAGATGTGGCCGATCGGACGGTTGGCGCGCCAGTCGGCGCGGAACATCGCGAAGACCATCCGCTTTCCGTCCGGCGACAACTGCGGATCCTGCAGCAGCGGCATCTCCATGACATCGACAAACGACATGGGGCGCTTGTCTTGTGCGCCGACCGCCGGCGGCATCGCCATGCAGCACGCCAACATTCCCGCAAAAAATGCCCGTCCGACCCGCATCAGTCGCCCCCTGGAAGCTGCCGAAGAATCGTCTATTTTAGACCTTTTCGTTGAGCTTGGCCGCGAACGTCTGGAGCCCGGGCCTGGAGCCTGATACAGTCCGCGCCATGCCTACCCTCCGGTTGCTCACTTTCGCGCTGGCCATGCTCGCTCTCTGGACCGTTGCCGCCGTGCCGACGGGCGCGCGGCAGAGCTCGGAGATGTCCTTTGCGCTCACCGGTGATTCCATCATCACGCGCAGGCTTTCCGTCTACGACGAGCCGGCGTTTCTGCGAGTCATCAATCTGATTCGCAGCGCCGACGTGGGCTTCACCAATCTTGAAATGCTGTTCCACGACTACGAGCCGTATGCCATGAGCTCCAGTGGCGGCACCTACATGCGCGCGGAGCCGGCACTGGTGAAGGACCTGGTCTGGGCCGGCTTCGACCTGGTGGCGCGCGCCAACAATCACTCGGGCGATTACGGCGTGCTCGGCATGAACCTCACGACCGAGTACGTCGGCGAGGCTGGCCTCGTGCAGGCCGGGGTCGGCCAGAGCCTCGCCGAGGCGCGCGAGGCCAGGTTTCTCGAGACGGCGAAAGGCCGTGTGGCGCTCATCTCGGTCGCATCGACCTTCCCCGATCATTCACGTGCGGGTCGCACGCGCGGCGACATGCCGGCGCGGCCCGGGCTCAATCCGCTGCGCTTCGAGACGATCACGACCGTGACACCCGAACGCCTCGCTACCCTGCAGGCCATTGCGGCGGAGATCACCGGGCGTCCCGCCCCTTCGGGACCGGCGCCGACGGCCATGAATTTCTTCGGCCGTCGATTTGCCGCGGGCGGCGAACCGGGAGTCACCACCGTACCCCACCAGCAGGATCTCGACGAGATCGCAGCGGTCGTGCGCAGCGCCGCCGGCCTCGCCGACTACACCATCGTCACGATTCATGCACACGAAGGCGGGCGCGACCGCCTCGTCCCGGCTGATTTCCTCGTGACGTTCGCGCGCGCGATGGTCGACGCCGGCGCGGACCTGTTCGTCGGCCACGGGCCGCATGTCCTGCGCGGAGTCGAGCTCTACAAGGGCAAGCCGATTCTCTACAGCCTCGGCGATTTCATTTTTCAGAACGAGACGCTGATGCGCCTGCCCAGCGAGAACTACGAGACCTACGGACTCGGGGCCGACAAGCACGTGAACGACTTCAACGATGCGCGATACGACTTCGACAAGCGCAGCTTCCCCGCTGACCCCCTGATCTGGGAAGCCATCGTCGCGGTCCCGAAGTTCCGCGGCAAGCAGTTGACGGAGCTCGCCTTTCACCCCATCACGCTGGGCCACGGCAAATCGCGCAGCGTGCGTGGCCGTCCGCTGTTTGCCGACGGTGAGCTCGGTCAGAAAATTCTCGGCGACCTGGTGAAGCTGTCGGGGGACATGGGGACGAAAATCACGATCCGCGACGGTGTTGGCTACGTGGAGCTGTCAGCCGCAAGCACCTTGCGTTGATCGGATCATTCCACCGACCGGAGGCGCTGCCGGAACCAGATGGCCAGCGCCTCCGCTTCGACCTTGCCCTCGGCAACCGCGAGCGTCACTTCGACGAGCTCGTCCGGCGACATCAGCGGCTCAAATCCGTTCAGCGTTGCGAACAGGACGGCCGCGTGCGCGGCGACACGCTTGTTGCCGTCCAGTAATGGATGGTTCAATGCGAGCGAGTGCATCAATGCTGCGGCCTTGGTGGCCACGTCGGCGTAAAGATCCTCTCCGGAAAACGTCATCGTTGGTCGCGCGAGAGCCGACTCGAGGGCTCCACGATCGCGCAATCCAGTCGCGCCGCCATACAGCCGCAGTTGATCGGCGTGAATGTCGAGCGCCTGCTGAACAGAAAGGTACTGCGTCACTTGGCGAGTTCGCGAAACGCATCCTTGTATTTCTCGACAACGCGTCGCGACGCTTCCTTGAAGCGCTTCGTCACTTTGCCATCGTCGAAGTACTTGACCCCGGCGCGAATCACGATCGCGCCTGTTTGGGGGTGAATCGTAACCTCCACCTCATCACCCTTTTTGAGCTCGAGTTCTTCCACGATTTCCCTGGGCAACGTCACGGCCAGTGACGACCCGGTCTGAACAATCTTGCGCACCATATCAGTATTATATACGTATTGCCGTATCCAGCCCTCCTATCGCCTACCTCCTTGCCCGCTCCTCCTGTAGACTGCGCCTTCCTGAGGTTCTGCACTGAAGGTCGGGAAGGGTTCGCGATGAAAAAGATCTCCCGCAAGCAGTTTTTCGGGTTCGGCGCCGCCCTCGCCGGCGTTGGGCTCGCGAAGTCACCCGAGGGCCAGGGCTTCGGCCCGGGCACGAGCGCGCTGCTCGCCAGCCAACCGTCACTCGGCGACGCTGAACCCGACTTCCTCGTGGTCAACGCCCGCGTGTACACCGTGGATCCCGCGCAGCCGCGCGCGGAAGCCTTTGCCGTCAAGAACGGCCGCTTCATCGCGGTGGGCTCGACTGCCGACGTCCGCAATCTGGCGACGGCCCGCACCCGCGTCATCGACGCCGCGCAGGCAACCGTCACGCCGGGATTCATCGACACGCATTGCCACGTGAGCGGGGTCAACGAGCTCTACGCCGTCAACGCAAACGTGCGGCGCGGGCGCGAGCTGCTCGCGAACCTGCGCGCCAAGGCGGACAAGACGCCCGCCGGCATGTGGGTCAGCGCCGTCATGTTCGACGACACCAAACTCGACGTGCCGCTCACGCGCCAGCATCTCGACGAAGTCTCCAAGGACCACCCCATCGTCGTCGGCCATCGTGGCGGCCATACCAGTTGGTACAACTCCAAGGCATTCGAGCTCGCTGGTGTCACGAAGAACACGCCGGACCCCGATCACGGGCGGTTCTTCCGCGATGACAGCGGCGAACTGAACGGACGCGTCGCCGAGCAGGCACGGGCCGTGTTCGCCAAGGTTGGCGTCCGCGAAACGTTCACGCCGGCCGAGCAGCGTGAGCGGGGGCGCGCGGGGATGCGGCACATCTCCGAGCTGCTGACTGCCGCGGGGCTGACGTCAGTGCACGATGCCGGGGCAGACCGCGATCGCATCCTCGCCTACGAAGACGCCAAGGCCAATGGCGAATTACGGCACCGCGCCTGTTTCCTCGTGCGCGGCAATGCCACGTTCAGCGGCTTCAAGGCGGCGGGTATCACCTATGGGTTCGGGGACGAATGGCTGCGCGTGGGCGGGGTGAAGTACGGCGCCGACGGCTCGGCGTCGGAACGCACGATGCGCATGAGCACGCCCTTCGTCGGGACCAACGATTACGGCATCCTCACGATGACGCAGCAGGAGATCGACGATGCGGTGGACGACGCGCACCGGCATGACTTCCGCGTTGCCATTCACGCCAACGGCGACGTGACCATCGACATGGTGCTGAAGGCGTACGAGAAGGTGCTCGCGAAGTATCCGCGCCCGGATACCCGCCACCGCATCGAGCACTGCTCGCTCGTCAACCCGGACCTGCTGCGCCGTATCAAGGCGATCGGTGCCATTCCCACGCCGTTCTGGACCTACGTTTACTACCACGGCGAGAAGTGGAAAGAATACGGACCGGACAGAATGGAATGGATGTTCGCCCACAAGTCGTTCCTCGATGGCGGGATACCGGTCCCTGGCGCCTCCGACTACGGCCCTGGCCCGTTCGAGCCGCTCATGGCGATCCAGAGCATGGTCACGCGCACCGACTACAACGGGAACGTCTGGGGGCCGAAACAGAAGGTCACGGTTGACGAAGCGCTTAGAATCGGAACCATCAACGGGGCCTACGCGTCACATGAGGAAGGCGTCAAAGGCAGCATCAGCGCGGGCAAGTACGCGGACTTCGTGATGCTTGAACAGGATCCGCACGACGTCAACGCAAGCACGATCAAGGACATCAAGATCGTGCGCACGGTCGTGGGCGGCAAGACCATGCATCCGAAGAACGAGAGCTGACGATGACCGAGCGCAAATACAAGCAGCGCGGATATCAGGACGACGATCGCGATCGTCGTAGCCCGCGTCAGGGAGGCCGCACCGGGAGGGACGGCGAGGGCTCCAGCCCCCCGGCTCAGCGTCCGGAACGCCCGCCAGGCGCACCCGCTGGCGCGCGGCGCATTTCCTCCGAAGGCGCACGGAACCCCAACATGCCGGGCTTCCGGCAGGTCGCGCGCTGTTCTCGCTGCGGCACTTTCGTCGACGGTCAGATTTTTTCTCTCAGCAAGTGTCCGAAATGCCAGCAGGACCTCCGGTCGTGCGCGCAGTGCATGCACTTCGATCCCGGCGCGCGATTCGAGTGTTCGCAGACGATTCCCGCCCGGGTGTCGCCCAAGGACGCCGCGAACGACTGCGGACTCTACACCGCACGCACGAGTTGGGAGCGGGAAACCTCATCGGCCCAGAGCCAGAAGCCGTCTGAACCGGCGGGCGCGAAGAAGGCGTTCGACGACCTCTTCAAGTTCTAGTCGTACAATCGAGGGATGTCGCTACTTTCCGCGCAGGACGAGCAGGTCCTGAAGCAGCACCTCTCCGCCATCGACAAACCCGTCACCGTCATGCTTTTCACCCAGACCATCGGGGGCAGCGAAAGCGGCGTCGTCGCCAAGCAGGTCCTCGACGAGATCGCGCGCCTCAATGACAAGATCGCCGTCGTCGAGAAGAACTTCGTCCTCGACACCGAAGACCGCGGCAAGTACGGCATCGACATGTCGCCAGCCATCGTCATCCTGTCGGACGGACAGGACACGCGCGTGCGTATGTACGGCGCGCCGACCGGTTACGAATTCGTTGGTCTCGTGGAAGCGATTCTGATGGCCGGCACCGGCCAGGCGGATCTCGAGGAAGACACCGTCACGCTGCTGGCGGACGTCGACAAGCCCACCAGCATCCAGGTCTTCAGCACACCCACGTGACCGCACTGTCCCAGGGCGGTCGTCCTGGCACACAAGATGGCGTTCTCGAGCCCGCACATCACCTCCAGCGCCATCGATGCGATGGAGTTCATGGAGCTGTCGCGCAAGTTCCGCGTGACCGGCGTGCCCAAGACCATCGTGAACGACACGATCGAGATCATGGGCGCCCTACCCGAGGAGATGTTCGTGCGCGCGGCGTTGCAGATCCCTGACGACACACAGACGGCGCAGACGTAGCACGATGGACACGATGGACACGAAGGACACGAAGGACACGAAGATGAATCTGATCCTCTGTCCTTCGCGGACTTCGTGGACTTCGTGGACTTCGTGTTATTACGGGCGCAGGCGTGCCGCCTTAAGCTGTTCGAGGAGCGCGGGATCGATCGAAGTGCCGGCCTGCTCGATGGAACCTCCGCGCAGGCGGAACTCGACGTCGATGAGCAATTCGACCGGCTCGCCCGACCCGCGGAAGTGGCCGGAGAGCCAGCACTGTCCGGTCATTACCTGAACGCCTCCGTCGCTGATCTCCTCGAGTTCGCCGCGCTGCAAGGACGCGTCCGGGACGGCGTGCTGCACGGCCTTGGCGGTGAACCGGTAGCCGGCCGGACCTCGTGTCAGCATCAGCACGAGCGGATCCCTGGCCGAACGGCCGAGCATTTCCTCGAACGGAACGCCGTTCAACAGAAACCGTGTGTTCCTCGTGAAATAGCCATCTGGAAGGTCCAGGCTCCGCTGGTTGAACAACGCCACGAGCTGATCGACGAGACTCGTCAAGTCTGGACTGGCCGCCATCGCCCATCCTGCAGCACGAAGCGCGTGTCCTCGGGGACGTCCCAGCCTTCGATGGTCGGGTAAGTGGGATCGCCAGGCAGCGTCAGGACCGACTGGCGCTCGTCCTTGAAGAATTGGGGCTGGACGCGCGGGATGATCGCGACGTCCCTGGCCCAGGCGAACAGGTCGGCAGTCGTGTGATGCCGCTGCATCCGCTTCAACGTCGTCCACGTCGGGGGCGGCAGCATGATCTCGCCGCGGATGCAGCGTTCGGTCGCCTCGCGCGGCGCGAGCCAGGCGAATTCCGTCGTTTCGCCTGCGTCGTGCCGCGCCGTCTGTCCTTCTGGCATGCGGACGAGGAAGAAGCGCGTGTCGTATCGCCGCGTCTCGATGTCCGGGGTCACCCAGTGCGCGATGAGCACCAGATGCGATGGATCGAGCGCGATGCCGACTTCCTCCTGAACTTCGCGAACAGCCGCGAAACGATGCGCTTGGGCGGCATCACCATTGGCCCGCGCCACATCCTCGTCGTCGACCCGTCCACCCGGAAACACGTACGCGCCGGCCATGAACGCGACCTTGTCGTTCCGCCGCACCATCAACACGTCGAAGCCATCCGCCCCGGGTGTATCGCGAACGACCACGACCGTCGAAGCCGGACGTAATGCAGCTATCGTCATCCCCACCTGCCTACCTGCCTACCTGCCTACCTGCCTACCTGCCCTACCTGCCCTACCCGCCCAAACAGTATCCTTCACGCGTGATCATTCGAGAGGACTCCGGATCCATCGCCGTGCTGCGTTTGGCACACGGCAAGGTCAACGCGCTCGACGTGGATTTCTGTCACGCCCTGGTCCGTGAACTCGAGCACGTCGCCGCCAGCGACGCACGCGCCCTGGTGGTGACGGGCACAGGATCGGCGTTCTCCGCCGGCGTTGATTTGTTTCAAGTGCTCGACGGCGGCGCCGCGTATCTGAAGCAGTTTCTCCCGGCCATGGAGGCATTCTTCCGGACGCTGCTGGCGTTCCCCAAACCGGCCATTGCGGCCGTCAACGGCCACGCGATTGCGGGAGGGTGCATCATCGCAGCGGCGTGCGATTACCGCGTGATGGCCGGAGGCGGCGCCCGCATTGGGGTCCCCGAGCTGGCGGTGGGCGTGCCCTTTCCGACGCTGCCCTTTGAAATCGTGCGCGCGCGCGTGTCACCAGCGCACTTTCGCGAGCTCGTGTTCACCGGGCGGACGCTGCCCCCTCAGGAAGCCGTGGCGGTCGGCCTCATCGACGAAATCGCGCCGATGGACGTGCTGCTGACGCGCGCCGAACATGCCGCGGAAAGACTGGCTGATATCCCACCGGTGACTTTCAGGTTGACCAAGCGGACGTTTACCGAGCCTCTGCTCGAGCGTGTGCGGCACGCGGCATCGCTCAACGCGGACGTGCTCGAGGCCTGGGAGAGCCCGGCGGTGCAGTCGCGGATGCGTGCCTACGTCGAGAAGACGGTCGGGAGAAAGTGACGACGGACTCGATGTGCGTCGTGTGCGGAAACATATCCACCGGCTGAATCCTGTCGACCGTGTATCCGTATTCGAGGATTGGCGGTATTTCCGACGCGAGCGCTTCAGGGTTGCACGAGACATACACGACGCGTCGCGCTTTGAGACGGCCGAAGACGCGCTCGATCACGGCCGGCGGGCAGCCCTGGCGCGGCGGATCCAGGATCACGGTGTCGTAGGTTTCTCGCGAAAGCCGATGAAGCGCATCCTCCACGCGCGCCACCTGCAGCCGCACGTCCCTCGCGCTGACTCGATTGAGACGCAGGTTGGCCTCCGCGTCGTCGATGGCCTGCCGGTTTTCCTCGACCGCCGTGACGTGATGTCCACGGGCAGCGAGCGGTACGCTGAAGAGTCCACTTCCCGAATACAAGTCGAGAATCCGCTGCCGTTCGGTTTCAGGAACCGCTTCGAGTACCAGCCGCACGATCACGTCGGCCGCATCCACGTTGGTCTGGAAAAAGGCCGTCGGCGACAGCAGGTATGAGAAGCCGTTCACGGTTTCCTTGACGTGGCTTCGGCCCGACAGCCTCGTCGTCTCGCGCCCGAGCATGTGGGGTCCGGGTCGATCGTGAATGTTCAAGTAGAAGCCGTCCGGGGCCTCTTCTGTTGCCAGAAAGGCCTTGATCGGCTTGCGCAGCGATTTCTCGTTCCGCGTGACCACGAGCATGGCGCCAACTTCGCGGCCGTCCCGTGTGGTGCGCACGATGAGATGGCGCAGCACGCCGCTGAGCGCCGGGCCCGCCGCCGGGACGCGCGCGCCCGTCAGATGCTCGTGAAGGGCAAACGCCAGCCGGTTGGCGCGATCCGCGTGCACCGGACACTCGACGATAGCGACCACCTCGTTGGAGCGCGCGGCGTAGTGCCCGATCGTTGGCCGCCCATCCGATCCCTGTCCAAACACGAAGGAGGCCTTGTGGCGGAAGCGCCACGGCCACCCGGTCTCGTCCACACGCATGCCGACCAGCGGCTCCACGGCCGGGGCGCGGGAGCCCAGTGCGGCGTTGAGCAGTTCGACGAGGCGCGCGCGCTTGCGTGAAAGCTGTTCGGCGTACAGCCGATCCTGCCAGTCACACCCACCACACGGTCCGAAGTGCCGGCAGAGGGGCGGAGCCATTCGTCATTTCAACTGACGCCGAGCAGTTCGATTTCGAACACGAGGGTGGCGTTGGGTGGAATCACACCGCCGGCGCCCGTCGCGCCATAGCCCATCGACGGCGGAATCGTGAGAATGCGCGTGCCGCCGACCTTCATGCCAGCGACGCCTTCGTCCCACCCAGTGATGACTTCGCCACCACCGAGCCGGAATTCGAAGGGCTGATTGCCATCCTTGGAGCTGTCGAATTGGCGCCCTCGCGTGTCGCTGGCCGCCGCGTCGTATAACCAGCCGGTGTAGTGCACGCGCACGGTCTGTCCTTTGGAGGCTTCAACGCCAGTGCCCGGAGTGACGTCCTGCACCTGCAACGTGGTGATTCCTGAGTCGGCCATTTCTTCCCCGGAGTTCGCGCAACCCGTGAAGACGGCCAACGTCAACGCGGCGGTGCAGAGGAGTAGCTGAGAGCGAAACTTCACAGAGAACAAGGTACCACGGGACGAGGATCAAATCGATACAACAACCTGCGCCGCTTCGTGCCGCCTCACACCTCAGGTGGGAACTCGCAGGGCACCGCGGTCAGCGATCGCGATCGACGTTGCCGAACAGCTGCCGCAGCTTGTCGACTCGATCGGGAGCGGCGCGTCCCACGGCCGTGGTCAGGACCTCACGGTCGGCACCGGCACTGACGATCGCCTCGACGTCCGCGAGGTCCTGGGTGCGGCCGGCGATGAGCTTCATCACCACGATGGCGTCGAGCGGGGCAATCGGGACGCCCTCGCTGCGAGGGGCGCTATCGAGCATATTTTCAATGGGACGCAGCGACTCGGTGAGGGGCACCTGATCGATTTCGATGCCATCGAACTCGATCACCGGCACCCGCATCGTCACGAACCCGCCGGGGTGCGCCTCGAACGCCTCGTCGCCGACGAGAAAATCGATGTCTTCGGTCGTGCGTGGACGCTGGCGGTAGGCGTTGGCGGCCAAGGCGCCCACCAGCGCGTGCCGAATACCCGCCTCCGTGAGCATGCGCGAGACCTCGCGCACCGCCCGCTCGAACCGGGGCACCGGAGCAAGCGCCCGCCACAGTTCGGGGGCACGGCCAGGATTCATGTAACGGTTCCGCGAGATGGCAATCTGGGCACGCATGGGCGCGTCTGCAGCACCTCTATAACGAGAGGAGCGTAGCACAGGCCCGCTGCCACGGCGTTTTACTCACAATCTCCGGGGTCAATTGATCCGCAGTCTCATCGGCGGCGCCGAGCGTCGGATCCAGTATGAGATCGCCGCGGGCGAGCAGGGTCAGCGCGCAAACGCGCGCCGAGCGTTTCCAGAACGACCACATCGCAGGTGTTGAAACGGGGCATGGGTTCGCAGCGCCGAGGCCGCCCAGCGATGATGTCGGTCGTCGGATCGGCGGCCGCGACGAGCAGTCCCGTGTCAGCGAATTTCTTCATGTCTGCGGCCCAGACACTCGCGGACGATGGCACGCCCACGAGTGTTGGTGTACGGACCACGCCCGAGTGGTGTCGCCCGAGAAGAAGCTGGGAGCCCCAGTCGTGACCGCGATTCACATCGTCCGTCCGGCAGCGGGGATCGCGTCCCCCGTCGTCGCATCACCACGCGGCGCGGCGCTCTCGCCGGCGATCGCGTCCGGGGCGGCGAACACGGTCAGGTCCGTGTGGCCGAGCAGGCGGCTGGTCACCGTCCCCGCGGTCATCGACCCGCTCACGTTCACCGCCGTCCGGCCCATGTCGATGAGCGGCTCCACCGAAATGAGCAGTCCGGCCAGCACCACCGGCAGGTTGAGCGCCGAGAGCACGACCAGCGCGGCAATCGTGGCGCCGCCGCCCACGCCGGCGATGCCGAAGGATCCCAGTGTCGCGACGATGACGAGCGAGCCGAGGAAGGAGAGCGATGTGGGATCGATGCCCGCGCTTGGCGCGATCATCACGGCGAGCATCGCGGGGTACAGGCCGGCGCACGCGTTCTGTCCGATGGTGGCACCGAAGCTGGCCGCAAAGTTGGCGATGGCGGGCGACACGCCCAGGCGCGTGATCTGTGTATCGACGCTGAGCGGAATGGCTGCGGCACTCGACCGCGAGGTGAACGCAAAGGTGAGCACCGGCCAGATGCGCTGGTAGAAGCGCGCAGGTGAGACGCCCGACAGCGTGAGAATGATGGCGTGGACCATCAGGATGAGGCCCATCCCCAGGTACGACGCCACCACGAACCCACCGAGATTCATCACATCATCCAGATTCGAGGTGGCGACGACGCGTGTCATCAGCGCGAGCACCCCGTAGGGGGTGAATCGGATGACGATACGCACCAGGCGCATGATCAGTTGCTGAAGGGTGTCGATGCCCTGCATCACCCGCGCGCCCACCTCCGGCTTCTCGCGGTGGAGTCCGAGGACCGCGATTCCCAGCAGCAGGGCGAAGATGACGACGCCAATCACGGAGGTCGATCGGGTGCCGGCCAGGTCGGCGAAGACGTTGTTCGGCACGAGTGATTGCAGCAGGGAGGGGATCGTGAGGCTGGCCGCCTCGCCGACTCGCGCCTCGAGAGCCGTTCCGCGCTGCAGTTCACGGGCGCCCTGCACGAGGCCGTCCGCCCGCAGGCCGAAGGCCTGGGTCACGCCGATGCCGATGCCCGCGGAGATTGCCGTAGTCAGCAGCAGCAAACCGAGCACGCCCCCGGCGATCGCGCCGAGCTTACGGGCGTCGCCCAGCCTGGTGACCGCGGCAAGGATCGAGATGAGCACGAGCGGAGCGATCACCATCTGCAGCAACCGCACGTACCCGGTGCCCACCACCGCCACCCAGGGGAGCGTGTCGCGAATCGCGGCGCTATCGAGGCCGTAGATGGCCTGGGCCGCAACGCCGAGCATCACGCCGAGCAGCACCGCGATGAGGACGTCGGTCGATAACCGGGCGCCCTGCCTTGAACGGCGAACCAGCCACCCGATGGCGAGGCCGAAGACCGCCAGATTCGCGAGCACTTGGAGATTCATAGGTCGCCCAAAACAAAACGGCCCTCCAAACGGGAGGGCCGGGGGTTGACGTGACGTGTGACGGTCATGAATCCACGCGTTTCACGGCATGCGACCACCCGGCTCCCCGTCAGGGAAGCCGCCGGGACAACAGCAGCAGAGAACGCGGACCCACGCAGTCATTAGGAAATCTCGCGCCGCAGGCCGCTGCGGCGCAACGCTCGAGGGAGTCTACCCCTGCTTGGCGGGGTCGTCAAACGCATCGCCGTCGCCATGGGGCGACTCCCTGCCCCAAGCAGGGCCTTCACGGTGACGTCCCCTCAGCGCGCCGGCGCCGCCGCGCCGGCCAATCGGGCCAGTGCCTCCACACCGTCGCGCATCCGCTCGAGTGCTCGACGGATCCGCGCCTGCTCGCGCTCGATCGCTGCCGCATCGTTCACGCGGATGGCGTCTGCCAGATCCGGCAGCGGCTGGCCGTCGTACATCGAGTAGATGTTCCAGCCGTACACCACGTGCCGATACCAACGCCGATTGGCCGGCTCGCTGGCGTCGACGAGCGCTTGCTCGAGCCGCGCCAGGCCGTCGTTGATCGCCTGCGCGTTGGCTGGCACACGACCGCCCCCCAGGGCGGCGTCGATGGCGCGCTCCACCTGCCGGGCACGCTCGGCGACCCCTCCCGCGAGCGCCTGGAGGTCCTGCGTGTTCACGCGGACGCCAGGCTCACTCCGGCCCTCGAAACGCCAACTCTCCGCATCGCGCAGAAACGCGCCGATGCGATCGGCGTAATGGGACGGCCGGAACGGCAGCACCGGCGCCGCGGCCAGCCTCATGACCGTGACGCCCAATACCCGTGCGAGCTCGACCCCATAGCGGAATCCGGGGTCCGACACCCGCTCCATGTAGTAGCGGTTGTCGTAGCTCGAATGGTACGCGCCGAAGCCGTAGCCGCCTTCGAAGAGATATTCGAGAGCCAGAGTGGGGATGCCGAGGTAATCCTGGAACGCGACGAAGTCGGCCCCGCTGCCGAGCGCGCTCAGCTCCACCTCGGCGTCGGCGGACGACCCCTGGCGGCGGCGCTCGGTCACGCGCCAGTTGTCGTACAGCGTTTCGGCCGTGGCCGCGCGACTCGCCGCCGATGCATCAACAGCCACCGGCGCCGGCAGATCGCGCGCCACGTCGATGACGAAGTCGCGCAGCGACGGCACGCCGCCTGCCACAAACCGTCCGGGCGTGTACATGTCCGAGTTGATGTAGACGACGGCACGCTCCTGAAGCTCGCGCGCGCGGTCCTCGGCGTACTCCGTCGACCCGATGAGCCCGTATTCCTCGGCATCCCAGAAGGCGAACAGGATGCTGCGCGCGGGCTGCCATCCCTGCTGCTTCAATGCGGCCAGCCGTCGCGCGACTTCGACGATGACGGCCGCGCTCGAGCCGGGGTCGATCCCGCCGAACGTCCACGCGTCGTGGTGCGTGCCGAGCACGATCCAGCGGTCCGGCTCGACGTTCCCTCTCAGCCGCGCGACGACGTTGCGAATCGGCATACGGCCAGCCTCCATCGAGACCTGCAGATGCACGCGCGCCGGTCCCGGACCGACGCCGTAGCTGACCGGAAGCGCGCCGCGAAATCCCTCCGGTGCTGAGGCGCCGGCCAAGTGGCGGAGGATCCTTTCCGCTTGCTGCGCCGAGAGGACGACGACCGGAATCCTGGGCAGCGTAGGCGCGCTGTCCGGGGCGAGCGCTTCGGCATCAGCCGTGGCGGCCACGCCTGGTGTCAGGGGATCGCCGTGCCAGAACCAGCTGTACTTCGCGTTGCCGCGTTGCAGCAGATGTCCGGGACGCCACATGCCGTCCGGCCACGTCTCACCCCGCGCCGGGCCATCGTCGGCCGGGTCGCTGTAGAGAATCACCGCCGCCGCGCCCTCGCGTTCGGCGGTGTGCACTTTCACGGCGCGGTGACTCCGCGTGTAACGCGCGAGCACGATGTGGCCGGCCACGTTCACGCCCGCGGCTTTCAGCTTCACGTAGTCGGCGGGGAGGCCGTAGTTCACGTAGACCACGGGGGCCGTGACATCGCCCGACGTCGAGTAGGCGATGAACCCGGGATCGAGCGCGGGGTGCGCCGTGTCGGGATCGCGTGCGTCGGGCGCTTCGACGACGCTGAGGCGTTCGCGGGCTGGTGCGACGAGATCGATCTGGATGCTGCGCGGAGCGGAGAGATAGGCGAGATACTCCGGCATCTCCACGTCGAGACCCGCGCGACTCAGCTCGTCGCGCAGGTACTCCGCCACGACGCGAGCACCGTCCGTGCCGGCCCGATGTGGTCGCTCCGTTAGTGCGCGGTGCGCGTTGGAGATCGCAGTGGCCGTGAGGGCAGCGGAGTATCGCGCCTCGTGTTCGAGCTGGCGCGCGAAGGCGGCGGCCGTAAAGCCGAGACGCCGCTCGGCGGACGGTTGGGTCAGGGTGGGTAGGCTCGCCAGCGCCGCAATCACGACGGCGAACCCTGCTGTCCACGCGATGTGTATCGTCTGCATGCGTTTCGCCGGTTGCCGCGGGTTGATCTCAGCGCGGAACGATGGGGAGCATCAGCCGCGAGGGTCGCGCGACGTCGTGGAAGACGGTCTGCTCGGCCGTCTGCAGCCTGGCGTCCTCGCCAAACGGGCCGCCGGTGTTCGGGTTTCGGTCGTAACGCGGGAAGTTGCTGCTCGAAACCTCGAGCCTGATGCGATGCCCGGCCTTGAACAGATTGCTCGTGACGCCAACATCGATCGTGAGCTCGGTGGGCGTGCCGGGTTCGAGGAGCCGGGTCGTCGTGCTCGATTCGCGATACCTCGCGCGCAGGATGCCATCGGTGAGCAACCGCGCGGTGCCATCGGGATGCACGTCCACCAGCTTGGCGGTGAAGTCGGTGTCGCGTGCGGAGGAGGCCGCCCAGAGCACCAGCGAAATCGGCCCCGTCACTTCAACCGGGGCGCGCAGCGGCTCGGTCGTGTAGACGAGGACATCAGCCCGCTCCTCCACTGCACGCTGATCGGCGGGGAGCCGCGAGTAACCGGGCACCTGGCCTGTGGGCACCGGATCCCACGGGTCGTAGAGAAATCGGTCGGGTGGGGTGTTCCGTGGCGCGCCGGTGACGAGACGGCCATCGCCATCGAGCGTCTCGGCGCGACCTCCGCTCTCGAGATAGAAGGCCGTGTTCCTGGCTCGCGCGAGAGGCCACTCGTGCTCGTCGCGCCAGCGGTTCTCGCCCATCACGAACAGCCGCACGGGCGGGCCATCGAAGGCGGAACAGCCGTCGTCGGCGAGCCAGCAGCGGAACCACGCGAGCCGGAGCGCCGCGAGATCGACGGCGGATTCGACGCCGAAGTCCACGTCTCCGACGCGCGTGGTGGCCGGCCCGGGCTGTGCGTGCGGCCAGAAGCCGACGACGAGACGCTGGTGGCGTCTCGCGTGTTCGGTCTTCGCGCGCGTCCGCAGCCCCACGAAGTTGGCGATCGTGCTCGGCGCGAAGACGTCGTACCACCCGACGATGTGCAGGGCCGGCACGTCGAAGCGCTCGAACCGCGCTGCGATGTTCGACGGTTCCCAGTAAGCGTCGTAGGTCGGGTGGTCCAGCATCTCGAAGTAGTTCGGCGCGAAGCGGCGCAGATCGAGCGCATCGAACGTTTTCAGCGGCACGTGCCAGAGCCAGCTTTGGCGGAAGAGCGCCTGCTGATGCGGGGCGAGGCCGACGGCGCTGTCGCGTTCGCTGTCGGCGGCGTGTGTGCGGCGCCGGACGTCGGCCGCCTGTCCGAGATTCCACGCCAGGCCGTCCGACAGGTAGAACGCACCGCCCTGGTAGACCAGATCGTGATAGCGGCTCGAGTAAGCGGCGCTCGGCTGAATCGCCGCCAGGTGGGCTGGGACCTCGCTCGCCGCCTGTAGGGACGTGGTTGCCAGATAACTCGTTCCGAACATCCCGACTCCCCCGTTGGCATACCGCAGCGCCGCGGCCCACTCGACAGTGTCGTGCCCGTCCTCGGCTTCGTCGTGCGGTCGCGCGACGCCATCAGAGGTGTAGCGGCCGCGCGAGTCCTGCACGATGACGACGAAGCCGCTCGCGGCCAGGCTGCGGAAGACGGCGTCGCGCCCGCCGGGATTCTTCGAGTACGGCGTGCGCTGGAGCAGGACGGAGAAGCGTCCGGGCGCGTCGGGTCGGTAGACGTCGGCGCGGAGGACGACACCGTCGCGCATCCGCGCCTCGAGGTTCTTCTCGACGACGACGGAGAAGCCCCGGCCGGCCATGGACGGTGGAGACTGCGCGCCGCGAAGGGCGAGCGCGGCGATCGGCGCCGCAACCAGGCATGCGGCCACCAGCGTCAGCGAGCGATGGGCCAGTCGAGTCCTCCTTGCGAGTCGCCAGCGGTCACTCTACTCCAGACGGGTTCTCCCGATCTCCCATTCGACGGGTCATTTCGGACGCCGACGGAACCGATGAACCGCTCACGTGCGCAGCGTGAGCACCGGGCAACTCGCGGCCCTCAGCACCTCGTTGGTCGCCGAGCCAAACACCATCAGGTCGACGGCTCCGCGTCCGTGCACGCCCATGACGATGAGGTCGGCGGCGGTGTCGGCCGCCACGCGGACGATCTCGCGATGCGGCTTGCCGGTGATCACCAGCTCCTCAGGCGTACACCACTCGCGGGCGTTGGCTGGAATCATGGCGCGGAGCCGCTCGACGGCGTCGGCCTTCCGGTGCTCCTCGAACTCCGGGACGGTGAACTGCGACACTTCGCTGAGCTTCACGGCGTCGACATAGGACTCGAGCACGTGAAGGACCATGAGCCGCGCATCAGCCTCTTTGGCCAGCGACACGGCGTATTCGAGCGCGCGTGTCGACGGCGGAGAAAAATCGACCGGGCACAGGATCTTCTTGAACGACACCGGATCGGCCGGGACCTTGTCGTGCGGCGGCACGGTCAAGGTCGGACAGGCGACCTTGCGCACGACCTTCTCAGTCACTGATCCGAGGAACAGGCGTTCGAAGCCGCTGCGACCGTGCGTGCCGAGGACGAGGAGATCGGCTCGCATCTGGGCGGCCTGCCCGATGATCTCGTACACGGGGTGGCCATCACGCACGACAATCTCGATGGGGGCGGATCCGGCCACCGGCTTCGTGAACTGACGCACTTCTTCGATGACCTCGGCTTCGCTGAGTTGTGGCGGCGCCGGCACGTACCCGCCGAACTCCGTGGCCATCGGCAACGGTTGCGGGCTGAATACATGAAAGGCGACCAGCGTCGCCTCGTACCATCGGGCGAGCGCCACCGCGTGCTCGAGCGCACGCTCGGATGCGGGAGACAGATCGATCGGACACAGAATGCGCGTGATCTCAGCCATCGCTACCTCCACCCTCGCTCGGGGGACTGGCTAACGCCGCCCACCCGTCCGACCTGCCGCACCTGCCCCACCTGCCCTACCCGCCCAAGCCCGCGATTATCGCACCGGCGGTGCGCTCGAACGCCCAGTCGCAGCACGGCTCGCGGGAGCTCGACGGGGAGACTGCCCCAACGGGTGACCAGGTCGCGTGAAGAGAGCAGGATCCGTGCCGACGCCGGTCGAGAGCCGACACTGAGGCTCCCGTTTCCGCCGCCGTTGGACGAACGCATCAAGTTTGCCCGCCGCTGACCGCGCGCGACATGGTTAAATGTCGGCGCGTCGCGCGCGCCAATTGTGTTCCACGGAGTAATTGCAATGCGGGTCGTCACGGTCTGTGCGCTGGGTGTTCTTCTGTCTTCTTCCGGATCCGCTCACGCACAATCGCCCCCGGCGCCAGCAGCGCAGGGCAAGGTCGTGGCCTTGAACGGCCGAGTCGAGCACACCGAGGCCATTCAGGAACGGTGGACCGCCGCACGCATGCTGCAACCCTTGCTGGTCGCCGAGCGCGTGCGAACGCTCGAGGCGAGCCGCGCCTCGATTCTGTTCATCGACGAAACCCAGGTCAAACTGAACGCCGGCGCGGTGCTCACGGTTCGACAGGTCCACAGCGCCACCGGTCCCGCTTCGTCCATGGAGCTGCAGCGCGGCGAGGCCTGGTTCAGGACGAAGAACCCGCGGAGCGGATTGACGGTGCAGACGCCCGCGGCCGCCGCTGCCGTCCGCGGCACGGAGATCAACCTTCGGATTGGAGACGGCGGGGAAACGGTGCTCACCGTCGTCGAGGGCGCTGCCGAGTTCTTCAACCCGCAAGGCTCGCTACTCGTCCTCGCCGGCGAAGAGGGCACGGCGATCCCAGGCCAGGCGCCCACCAAGCGCGTGGTCCTCAACCCCGAAGACGCCGTGCAGTGGGCGCTCTACTATCCGGCCCAGGTCGCGTACGCCGATTTGCCCGTCGCGCCGGGCTCACCGATGGCGGCGGGCTTCGATCGCCTGCGCGCGGGCGATACGCCGGGGGCCGTTCAGATCTTCCAGGCGGCGCTGCAAACGGATCCGTGGGCGCGGCTGGGAGCGTCGCTCGCGTATCTCTCCGACGGCGACAGCGAGCGGGCTCGGTCGGTCGTGCAGGAACCGTTCGACGAGGCGGTGGCCGAGACCGAGCGTCGTGCGCAACTTGCCGCCATCGCGCTGACCGACGGCGACATTGCGGGTGCGCGGCGAGAGATCGACGCCGTGCTCGCCGCCAATCCCACGGCCTTGCGGCCGCTCGTGCTGCTGTCTTCGATCGAGCTGCGGCAGAACCGCCCGGCCGAAGCGCGGCAGGCGGCCGAACGTGCGGTGGCGGCACACCCTCGCTCGGTCGGCGCCCTGATTGCCGCCAGCGAAGCGGCGCAGAGCCAGTTCGATCTGCAAACCGCGCGCGTGTACCTCGATCGCGCCCTGGCGATCGATCCGCGCGACCTTCATGCGCTGGTCAACCGCGCCCGGATCCGCTTTGGCACCGACGATACCGACGGCGCCAAAGACGACGCGGACCGCGCCGGCGAGCTCTCGCCCGACGACCCGCAGGTTCGCTCACTTCGTGGCTTCATTCGACTCGCCGACGGCAACATCACCGGCGCACGCGCCGACTTCGAGTCCGCCGCCCGGCGAGATCCGGAGTTCGGCGAGCCGCACCTCGGCCTCGGCCTCGCCCTCTTTCGCGAGAACCGAGTCGAAGAGGGTCTCGAAGAAATGCTGATCGCGACGCTGCTCGAGCCCAAGGTGGCGCTCTATCAAAGCTATCTGGGCAAGGCGTACTACCAGGCCCGCCGATTTGCCGAGGGACTCTCCGCGTTGGAGTCAGCCAAGCGCCTCGACCCGCGTGATCCGACGCCGTGGCTGTATGCCAGCTTCTTCCTGCGCGATCAGAACGAACAGGTGGCAGCGCTCAACGAACTGCGCCACGCCATCGCACTCAATGACCATCGGGCCGTCTATCGAAGCCGTCTCTTGCTCGATCGCGACCTCGCCACGAAGAACGTCAGCCTGGCGCAGCTGTACCGCCAACTGGGATTCGAAGCGTGGGGGGCGTTCGAAGCGCTCAACTCGCTCGACACCGACCTCACCAATTCCAGCGCCCACCTGTTTCTCGCCGAGACTTATGGCGGGTTGGTCGATCGCACTGAAGCACTCAGCAGCGAGTTGCTCCAGTATTTCCTCTATGCGCCCGTCAACCGCAACTCCTTCAACAGCTTCTCGGAGTACACGGCGCTCATCGAGCAGCCCCGCCGCCAGTTCGACGTCACCGCGGAGCTCGGGTCGCGCCATCGTGGCTTTGTCAATGCCGCGCACAGAAGCGGCAACGAACGCTTCGCTCACGTCGCGTTCATCCAGGGCGCGCGGGAAGCCGGGTCCCGGCTGAACACGGATGACGAGCGCATCCAGGGGTTCTTCCAGGGCAAGCTGTCGCTTACCAAGCGTGCTGACTTGTTCGTCAGTTACAGCGGGGTAAAGGACGAGGAAGGCGAATCCGAGATCACCACCCGTTCGTTTGGCGCCGATGTATTCAATGCCGTCATCCTGCGGCAGTTCACCTCTGCGCCTGATCGCACGATCGGATACTTGTTCGAGCAGCACGAAGTCACCCTTGGCCTCAAACAGCAATGGCGCGCGGGCTCCGTGTTCACGGCCACCGCGCGCTACGAGGACATCGAGCAAACCATCACCCGCCCCCTGACCACCATCACATGCAATGGCCTGGACGTGTCGCAGATCCCGTTGTTTGCACAGTACGGGCCCCGGATCGCCCGCACGAACATCAATCCATTTCATCTATTCGATGCGCAACTGCAACAGGCCACGCGCCTCGGCCGTCACCAGCTGATCGTTGGATATCAGCGCTACACGTTGAACAAGGCTCAGAAGTGCTCGGAAACCTTCAGCTTCGATCTGCTGGCCGACACGTTCGACAGCACCCTCGACCGCGACGGACGCGATGAGGGGTCGCAAACGTATGTTCGTGACGAGATTGAGGTCACGCGCTGGCTCCACGCCACCGCCGGGATCGCGTATCAGCAACTGGACTACACCGACCTCGGCACGCAAACGGGCCGACACGACGTCACCCGGTGGAGTCCGCGGCTCGGCTTGGCCGTGCAGCTCGGCCCGTCGATGCGGCTCCGTGCGGCCACATTCAGACAGCTGCACATCAACTTCCTGGGGTCGAGTGTCGCTCCACCGACGGTTTCCGGCTTCGTCGTCGCCCGCAACGAATTCCCGACGGCGAAACGGCGAGAGCATAGCGTATCTCTCGAGCGTTCGGGCGGACGCACGTTTGTCGCCCTCCGTGCCTTCGCCCGTGACACCGAAGTGCCCTACCTGCTGGAGAGCCCGGGCGGCAGCTTCATCCCCGACGCCGATGCGAGCGGCAAGGGCCTCAGCGCCTACGTGAACTGGATCGCGCACGACCGGTTCACGGTCTTCGGCGAGAACCAGTTGATCCGCTTTGCGGCGAGTTCGTTCGACCGCTGGGACAACCTGTTGCGCCTCGGCGTCAACCTCATCCATCCCCGAGGATTGTTCGTCAGAGTCGCCGGCAGCCACGTCACGCAGCGATTCGCGGACACCCTCGTGCCGGGCCTTCCGCGCAGCGGCTTTTCTCTCACCGACGTCCGGCTCGGGTACGAGTTCGCCGGCAAGCGCGGGTTCGCAGGCTTCGAGGTCACCAACGCCTTCAATCAGCGATTCGACGCCGTCGTCGAGGGTCTCGCGATTGACCCGCTCCTGCCGAGACGACGGGCGTTGGCGTCGCTGCGGTGGCGCCTCTGGTAGGGCTGCGTGCGCTCGGCGAGTTCTTCGTCCCTGAACGCGGCGTCCTGCTTCCACGGCCGTACGTCGTTGTGGCGGCGCTCGGCTGTGTACTCGGCGTCGCGCTCGCGACAAGCGACGCGGGCCAACGGATCGAATGGACGCTGTACGACCGCTTCATTCGAAGCGAGGCCGCGGACCGCGCGCCTGCTCCCGACGTGGCCGTCGTCGCCATCGACGAGCCGTCCTTTGCTGAAATCGGGATGCCGTGGCCGTGGCCGCGCGCGCTGCACGCCGCAGTGGTCGATCAACTCGCGCGCGCCGGCGCGCGCACCATTGCGTTCGACATCGTTTTCGACGTGCCGGCGGCCAACGCCGAGGATGACGACGAATTTGCCGCGGCCATCGCTCGCGCGGGCAGCGTCGTCCTCGGGGCCGACCACGCGGTCATCGAGGATCGCGGTTACGACCTGGCTCAGTGGAGCGACCCGATCGCGCCGCTCGCTGACGCCGCCGCCGGTGTCGGCGTGGTGCGAATTCCGTACGATCCCGACAGCGTGCTCCGCCGCGCCCTGTTGACCTACGAGGGAAGGCCTTCGCTGGCGCTCGCGGTCGCGGCGCGTGAGCCCGCATTCGTCACGCCGCCGGACGTCGATCACGAGCAGGCGACACTCTTTCGATTCAACGGCGAGCCGCGACGCGGCATGCTCACCGCGTCGTACTACCAGGCTCTCGACGCCGGGAATTCACTTCCCCGGGATTTCTTCAAGGACAAGCACGTGCTCATCGGCCTGGCGCTTGCGGCGACGACCACTTCTGACCAGGTTGACCAATTCACGACGCCGGTCGCCCCGCGAATGGCCGGCGTCGAGGTGCACGCCACCATCGTCGACGCCCTGCTCCGAAACCGGTTCATCGCCGACCCATTCTTCAGCGCCGGGCGGGTGATCGCGTTGTGTGTCGTGGCTGCGGGTGTGGTGAGCGCCGGCATGTACTTCGTCGGGCCGACGGCGGCGCCGGCTATGGCGCTCGGAGCCATCGTGCTTTTCATGCTCGGCGGATACGTGGGGCTGCTCAATGGCACACGCATGCCGGTGGTCGCGCCCTCGCTGACGGTGGCCTCGGCTTACGCGCTGACCGCCGCGTATCGATACGGCCTCGCCACGCGCGAACGCCGGATGATCAAGCGCGCCTTCCAGCATTACGTCGCGCCCGCCATCGTCGAGCAGATGCTGAACGATCCCTCCAAGCTCAAACTCGGCGGTGAAGAGTACGAAGTCACGGTGCTGTTCACGGACCTCGAAGGTTTCACCACGCTGTCCGAGCACCTGACTCCCTCTGAGCTGAGCGCGCACCTGGGCGAGTACTTCAAGGAGATGCTGGACGTGCTGCTCCCCCAGCGCGGAACGCTCGACAAACTGATCGGCGACGCCATCATGATGTACTTCGGGTGTCCGATTCCCGATCCGCGTCACGCCGCTGATGCCTGCCGTGGAGCGCTTGCCATGCAGCAACGCATGCGTGCGCTCAACGAGCGCTGGGGCCGCGAGTCGCTTCCGCGCCTCCGCACCCGGATCGGCATCAACACGGGCATCGCGGTGGCGGGCAACATGGGAACGGACCGGATCTTCAACTACACGATCATCGGTGACTGCGTGAACCTGGCGTCCCGACTGGAAGGCGTCAACAAGGAATACGGCACGGCCACTATCCTCGGCGAGGACACCTGGGCGCTGGTTCGCGACCAGTTCGTCACGCGCGAGCTGGACTGGCTGCGCGTGAAAGGCAAGACGCGTCCCGTCGCGATTTACGAGCTGGTGGCTGACGCCGGGACGGTTGACGATCGTCGACAGGACCTGTTCTCGCGGTTCGCCGAGGGGCTCGAACTGTACCGTGCCCAGCGATGGGCCGACGCCGGGGCGGCGTTTGCACGGGCGCAGCAGCTGGATCCACGGGACGGTCCCAGCAGGGTCTTCTCTCACCGTTGCGAGTACTATCGAACCCACGCGCCCGAGGCCTGGGACGGCGTGCACGTCATGCACGTCAAATGAGCGGCTGCGCGCCAACTTTTCATGCGGATTAGCATCGCCGTCAAGATCTTTGGTATCGCCCTGACGCTGCTGGTGTTGTTGGCGATCGCGGCCGCCTTCTCCACGTACAACGTCCGCCAGGTCGCTGACGAGGTCGAATCAATCGGCCACTACTTCACGCCTCTTTCCAGGGCCGCGAGCCGGATTCAGGTTCGGCAGCTCCAGCAGGCGCTCGTCTTCGAGCGTCTCCTCCAGCGATATGACCTGGTGGCGCGGGCCGATTCGAGCGTTGCAGATGCGGAAGCCGAGTTCGTCGAGATTGGGCGTCAGATCGATGCCGATCTGGCCGCGTCTCTGCAACTCATCGCCGAAGGCTTTGACGCGGCGGGCTCAGAGAGCGATCGGCTGGAGTTCAGCCAATTGCGACCCGCTATTCAGACCGTTGCCAAGGAGCACCAGGATTACGAAAACCTTGCCACGAAAACCATGCAATCGCTCGAAGCCGGCGAGCGGCCCAGCTACGGCATTCTGCGTGAGCTGCTGGCCCGCGAGGAGGCCGAGCTGCTCCGCGAGCTCGATGAGCTTCGTGACACGCTGCAGGCATACACGCAATCGTCGATTCAGGAGGCGTCGGATCACGAAGCCCGGATTCTGTGGCTCAACATCATGATTACCGCCATCGCTGCGGTGTCGGGCCTGTTGTTTGCCTCGCTGGTCACCACTGGAATGATGAGGCCGATCCGGCGGCTCGTTCAGGGTACCAAGGCGATCGAGCAGGGCGATCTCGACACGCGCGTGCCGGTGACCTCGCGCGACGAGATCGGGTTGCTCACGCAGTCGTTCAACCACATGGCGGCGGAGCTGCGCGTCAAGGAGCGCATCAAGGCGACGTTCGGAAAATACGTCGACCCCCGGATCGTCGAAGACCTGCTGCAGCGTCCCGACGTTGTCGCGGCCGCCGGCGAACGCCGCGTCGTCACGGTGTTCTTCTCGGACATCGAAGGCTTCACCACGATCGGAGAGAAGCTGACGCCCGGCGGGCTGGTCGCCGTCATCAACAGGTACTTCACCGTGATGTCGGAGCCCATCACCAGGAATGGCGGGATCATCGACAAATACATCGGAGACGCCATCATGGCGTTCTGGGCTCCGCCGTTCGTGCCCGCGGAGGAACACGCGGCCCGGGCGTGTTTCGCCGCCCTCGAGCAACTCGAGATCCTGTCCGAGTTCCAGAAAGCGATTCCCGACCTCATTGGGGTCCGGACCGCCGTGCCACCGATTCGCTTTCGCGTGGGTCTCGCCAGCGGCGACGTGGTCATTGGCAACATCGGCTCGGAAAACTTCAAGGGCTACACGGTGATGGGCGACGCCGTGAACCTGGGCTCCCGTTTGGAGAGCGCCGCGAAGCAGTACGGCGTGCGCATCCTGATCAGCGAACAGACGCGCATATTGGCGGCCGATTCGATTGAAACGCGCGAGCTCGATTCGATTCGTGTCACCGGAAAGACCGAGCCCGCACGCGTGTACGAATTGCTCGGCTGGCGCGGGGCCATCGACGCGACGCGCGCGTCATTGCGCGACCGGTACGCGGAGGGCCTCGAGCACTATCGCGCGGGACGTTGGCCAGCGGCCGAAGCGGTGTTTCAGCAGTGCCTCGCGATCGATTCCTCCGACGTGCCGTCGCGACTCTTTGCGGAGCGCGCGGCGCATTTCAGGACCGAACCTCCAGCGAGCACCTGGGACGGTGTCTGGACGCTGACTGCAAAATAAGCGTCCCGAACCGCCTTAGTGGTCCGGTGCACAAATACGGCCGCATTCGGCCGTCGATGCATCCCGGCCCGCGGCGTTGCTCGTCGGTCAAATACGCTCGGCATTCTCCCTCCTCGCGCCTTGCGGGCCGGGCGCCTCGGCGCCCTCGATGCGGGCCGTATTTATGCACCGGACCACTTAGGACTCGTCCTTACGTCGTCTCGGTCGCCATGCCGCGGCGGTTCATCTCGGCCCGCTCGGCCGCGATCCTCGCAAACTTCGGGCGCAGCTCAGGATGACGTGCGACGAACGCCTCGAAATCGTCTTTCTCCAATGTGAGGAACAGGCAATAGTCGATGGCGGTCACGTCTGCGGTTCGCACACCGCCGGTCAGCAGGGCCATCTCACCAAACAGGTCGCCCGGTCCGAGTGGAATGCGCTTGCCCGCGATCGACACCTCGACCGCTCCTGAGGAGATGAAGAACATCTCGGTGCCGATGTCGCCGGCGCGAATGACACGTTCGCCCGGAGCCGCCGAGCGCGGCTTGAAGAGCGTGAGCAGCTCGGCGCGTTGTCCGGCATTGAGGTCGGCGAACACCGGGAACTTCTTCATCAACTGATCCGGCTGCAGGCCCAGTTGTGGCGCTTCCACCTCGCGGCGGCCCAACTCGCCTTCGAGCGCCGCGAGGCGGGCCGTCCGGCGCGGTTCGCCCCCGGCAAAGGGGCCAAGCGCCGCCACGCGGGGCACCGACGACGTGGCGACCCTGAAGATGAGCGGATTGAGCGTGATCGACAGGAGCGCTCCACCCAGAATCAGGTCCCGGCCCTCGATCGGGAGCAGCCCGAGCGTGATGCCCAGCCCGGCGAGGATGAACGAGAACTCCCCGATCTGCGCCAGCGCCGCCGACGCGGTCATCGCCGTCGACGTTGGATAGCCCAGCACCAGCACGATGAGAAAAGCCACGATCGATTTGCCGAACAGGATGATCAGCAGCACAGAGGCGACCGCCATGGGCTCACGAAGCAGCACCGCCGGGTCGAAGAGCATGCCCACGGACACGAAGAACAACACCGCGAAAGCATGCTGAAGCGGCAGCGATTCCTCAGCCGCACGGTGGCTCAGCTCCGATTTGGCCAGGACGATGCCCGCGGCGAACGCGCCGAGCGCAAACGACACGTCGAACATGACGGCCGACCCGTAGGCGATACCGAGGGCGATAGCCAGCACCGCCAGCGTGAACAACTCATGCGAGCCGGTTCGCGCCGCCTGTGCGAGCAGCCAGGGCACGAAACGCGGACCGACAGTCAACACGACCACGCCGAACACGGCGAGCTTGCCGAACGTGAGGCCGAGCGTCGTCAGCATGCTGGTCTCGCCATCGGCGACGTTCCCGCCGAGCATGCCGGCAAAAGCCGGCAGTAACACCAGCGCGAGGACCATCGCCAGGTCCTCGACAATCAGCCAGCCCACGGCAATTCGTCCGTTGGCCGTAGCCAGGGCGTTGTTCTCGTCGAGCGCGCGCAGGAGGACGACGGTGCTGGCCACCGAGAGCGACAACCCGAGCACGAGCCCGGCGCCGAATGTCCAGCCCCAGGTCATTGCCACCGCCGCGCCAATCGCCGTGGCAATGACGATCTGCCCGATGGCCCCGGGGACTGCGACCCACCGCACGGCGTACAGATCGGCCATCGAAAAATGCAGGCCGACGCCGAACATCAGCAGGATGACGCCAATCTCCGACAGGTCGGTGGCGAAACTGGCGTCGACGGAGATGCCCGGTGTGTGCGGGCCGGCGATGATGCCCGCCAGCAGGTAGCCGACCAGCGGGGGCAGGCGCAGGCGGCTGGCGATGAACCCCAGGACAAACGCGAGCACGAGGCCCATCACGATCGTGACGAGAAGGGCGTGGTGCTCCATGCTCAACCAGCGTTGGCGTCGCGGCGAATCACCATCAGCGTGATGTCGTCGAACTGGGCGGCCGTGGAAATGTGCGCGGCCAGCGCCTCCTGAATGTCGGCCGCTACCTGCTCCGCCGATCGTGACGCAGACGTTTCTTCGACCATGCGCAGCAGGCGGGTCTCGGTGAAAAACTTGTGGTGCGGATCGCGGGCGTCGGGAATACCGTCCGAAAAGACGACGAGCAGGTCCCCGGGATTCACGTGGGCATGGGCCACGCTGAACTGGAATCCCGGCATCATGCCGACCGCCGGGCTCTTGGACGGCATGCGCACCGTCGATCCGGACGTGGTCAGAAGGATGGGGGCATTGTGGCCTCCGTTGACATAGGCCATCGCCCCGGTTTTCAGATTCAACACACCCGCGAACATCGTCGCGAACATGTTCATGTTCAGGTGGTTCTCGCCGATGTAGTCATTGGTGAGGATTACGGCCTGCTGAAGGGCCTTGCCGGTCACGCCAACCGCCGCGGGACCATCTTCGACGGCGGTCATCGCGCCCGGCGACGCGCCGACCGCTTCGGCGGCGAGCACGGAATATCGCTGTTGCGAATACACGCGGACCAGACTCCGGACCAGGGCCATGAAGAGCGCCGCGCCGACCCCTTTGTCGCAGACGTCGGCGACGACGAACCCCATGGTGTCCGGGCCCAGCATGAACGCGTCGTAGAAGTCCCCGGCGACCTCGCGCGCCGGCTGGAAGCGGGCCGCAATCTGGTAGCCCTCCGGCGAGGGCAGCGTCTCCGGCAGGAACCCTTGCTGAATCTGGCGGCCGATCTGCAGGTCGCGTTCGAACTTGAGCAGCTCTTCCTGACGTTGCAGCAGCAACTGATTGTTGAACACGACCGCCGCTTGTGAAGCCAGCGATTCGACGACGAGTTGCTTGTACGAGTCGAACGACGTCACCTCACGCGTCGCCGGGTCGAGCGCATTGAGCAACTGAAGCACCGCGATGACGGTGTCGGCGTTGTCCTTCAGCGGTACGGTCAGCGTCGAGATCGACCGGTAGTTGTTGCGCTTGTCGAATTCACGTGTCCCGGAAAAGTCGAACGCTTCGGATCCGTAAATATCGGCGATGTTGACCGAGTGCCCGTGCAGCGCGACATGCGTGGCAATGTTCCGATGGTTCGGCTCGCCAGTCTCGGGATCCTTGAGACGAAGCGGCGGAAACGGGATGTCCTGACCCGTGCGGCCGCCCAGCGCGATGCCCAGCGAATCCGTCAGCATGATCGAGAATTTCAGCCGGTCATCGCGGGTGCGCACGTACAACGTGCCAGCATCCGCATGACACAACTTCTTGGCCTCGAGGAGGATTTTCTCGAGCAGGAGATCGGTGTCCTTCTCGGTGGTCAGCGAGACACCAAGCGGGAGGATCACGTCCTGCAGGTCGTAAGAGAGCTGCTGTAGCTTCTGCAGGTTTGTCTGAACGTCGCCGCGAAGCCTGCGCCGATCGACCGCGGCACCGACACGGGCACGCAGAATCGCGGGATGGAACGGGACGGCGATGTAATCGTCAGCGCCCATCTCGAGCGCCCGCGCCACCGAGTCGGCTGCCAACTCCGTCGGGGCGATGGCCAGCACCGGCAAGCCGGGCGCGACGGTCTGGATGCGCGCGAGCCAATTGACGTTGTCGTGCGCCGGCGGATGCCACTCCAGCAGCACCACATCCATGCCTTCGAACGTGGCCCCCGTCACCGTGGCGTCGCTCTCTTCGCAGACGGTGAGGGTGTAGCCGGCGCGCGTGAGTTCCGCTCCTATCAGGTCAGCCGTTCCTGAACCGGTCGCGACGATCAGGACGCGTCCTGAGGGCGCGGTCTCGGACCCGGGCGGCGGCGTCATGACCGATTCTCCGCTGGCGCTCCGCGGTTGACGATGAAGGTGCTGCGATTGCGGTCGCCGACGCGCTCGTACAGAAAACGGTCGACGCCGCGAATCGCGAGAAACACCCCGAGGCCGCCAATGGGCCGCTGCTCCATCGGCTTGTCGATGTGACCCTCGGGGGTTTCGTGCTCGAGAGGATTGAATTCCGGGCCGCGATCCTCGAGCGTGATCATCAGGCCCTGGTCGTTCATCTCGGACGTGAGCCGTATCTCGTCATCGCCACTGTGCTCGAGCGGGTTGCCGTGAACGATGACGTTGGTGGCCATTTCGTCCACCGCCAGCCGGAGACGGTAGGCGGCCCGACGGTCCAATCCAGCGTTCTCTGCGGCCTTCAAGACGAAAGCGCCGATCGAGCTCAGGACCTCAAGCTTTGCAGTGAGCCTCAGCTCGTCCATCGGCTACCCTTCGATCTGGGCGGCGTCGTACTCCGGCAACATGACGACGCTATGCTGGAAACCGGTCATCTCCAGCGTCTCGACGATCGCAGGCCGGGCGCCCACCACGTAGATGTCGGTCCCCGAACCGAGCTTCTGCTTGGCGAAGATGAGGACCCGCAGGCCGGCGCTGGCCATGAATTCGAGCCCTGCGAGCATCAAGACGAGCCGGCGGGGCTTGTCGGCCGCGACCTTCTCGATGGCGGCCTTGAAATCCGGCGCGGAGCTCGCGTCGAGCTCGCCGTCCAACGTGATGCGTGCGATGCCGTTCGTTACTTCCGCCGTCGCGCTGAAAGCCATTCGCTTCTCCTTTAAGTCCACTTCGGTCACGACTGCCGCGGGCGCAGTCAGGTCAACCAATTACGAGCGAGGCGGCGGTTCAGGCCCGCAAGCATGTCGGCGGGCGGCGCCTCGCTAGTCCCTAATACCCTTGCCCGGCCTCTGGCCGGGCGGTCGTCTTGACGGAGAAACCTGGACGCGTTCGCCACGATTTCTGGCCGTCAAGACTCTACCGCGGCCGCCGTCCGACGAGGATCGCGACGGAGCGGGGGCCCATCAGAAACGTCGACTGGTTGTCGAGTGCGGGCTCGCTGCCGGGTTCCCAGGAATCCTCCGGCTCTGGGGCGCCCGTGTTGGCGAAGACCCGCCAGGTGCGGCCTTCGGAGAGCTGCGGCAACTCGAAGGTGCACCCGTCCCAGTGCATGTTCATGCCCACGTACACATAATCGTCCGTCACGCGGCCGCCACGGGCGTGCTTGCCGCAGAGCATGAACGCCAGCCTCCGGCTGCCGCCGCTCCAGTCCGGATTCCACGCCTGCTCGCCGTGCCAGCTGATGTCGGGGTAGCCGCTGCCGACATAGTCCACGCCCCGCGGATGCCACGCGTTGCGTAACACGGAGTGTGTCCGGCGGAATGCGACCATGTTCTTGGTGAACCGGTGCAGGCCCTGGTAGCGATCCAGCAGATCCCAATCGAGCCAGTTGAGTTCGCTGTCGTGGCAGTAGGTGTTGTTGTTGCCCTGCTGCGTCCGGCCCATCTCATCGCCCATGAGCAGCATCGGGACGCCCTGGCTGGCCATGAGGATCGCGATGGCGTTTTTCATCTGCCGCTCGCGCACGGCGTTGATCGCGGGATCGTCGGTGTCGCCCTCCCACCCGTGGTTCCAGCTCTGGTTGTCGTTGGCGCCGTCGTTGTTGTTCTCGCCGTTGGCTTCGTTGTGCTTGTCGTTGTACGACACGAGATCGCGAAGCGTGAAGCCGTCATGGCAGGTGATGAAGTTGATCGAGGCCTTGGCGCCGCGGCCCTCCCATCCGTAGAGGTCGGGCGAGCCCTGCAGGCGCTGCGCGACCTCGCCGACCATGTTCTCGTCGCCCTTGAGGAACTTCCGGATGGCGTCCCGATATTTGCCGTTCCACTCCGACCAGCGGCCAAACGCCGGAAACGATCCGACCTGATACAGGCCGCCGGCATCCCAGGCCTCGGCGACCAGCTTGCACTTGGCGAGCACCGGGTCGAACGCCAGCGTTTCGAGCAGCGGCGGATTGAGGAGCGGCGCGCCGTTCTGGTCGCGACCGAGAATCGCCGCGAGATCGAACCGGAACCCGTCCACGTGATATTCGGCGGCCCAGTAGCGCAGACAGTCGAGCACCATGCCGCGGACGATCGGGTTGTTGCAGTTGAGCGTGTTGCCGGTCCCCGAGAAGTTGAAGTAATACCCCTCGGGCGTGAGCATGTAATACGTCTTGTTGTCCAGGCCGCGGAACGAAATCGTCGGACCGCGTTCGTTGCCTTCCGCGGTGTGGTTGAAGACGACGTCGAGGATGATCTCGATGCCGTTTCTGTGCAGTTCCTTGACGAGCGTCTTGAACTCGTCGACCTGCATGCCGTTCTTGCCGGTCGCCGCAAAGCCCGCCTTCGGCGCGAAGAAGCCGACCGTGCTGTACCCCCAGTAATTCACCAGGAGCTCGCCGGTCTCGGGATGCGGCCGGCTGTTCTCGTATTCGTCGAACTCGTAGACCGGCATCAACTCGATGCAGTTGATACCCAGTTCCTTCAGATACGGAATCTTGCTGCGAATGGCGGCAAAGGTGCCGCGCACCTTGACCTTGGACGAGGCGTGCGCCGTGAAGCTGCGAACGTGCGCCTCGTAGATGATGAGGTCTTCCGGATGGTATTCGAGCGGGCGGTCGCCCTCCCAGTCGAAATCGTCCAGCACGAGCCGGCCGCGGTGGTGATAGACGTCGTCCCAGTTGGGATCCCCGCGCCACGTATCGCGGCCGCCGATGGCGCGGGCATACGGATCGAGCAGGATCCTGGTCGGGTCGAAGCGCTGGCCGTCCTCGGGACGGAACGGGCCCTCCATCCGGTAGCCGTACTCGATGTTCTCGAAATCGAGATCGAACACGACCATCGAGTAGACGTTCCCGATGCGATAGGCATCGGGAAACGGGATCTCGACTTTCGGCTGGCTGGCGCCCTTCTCGAACAACACCAGCGTGCACGCGATCGCATGGCGTGAAAACACCGAGAAGTTCACCCCGCCGGGAACGAACGTCGCGCCAAACGGGAATGACCGGCCGGGACGAAGCTTGTAGCCTTCGTACTCGTCGGTCGGATGCAGATCGATGCGCTCCATCGCCATCAGGTCCGTGACTGCATCGCCTGCAGCCCCCCCTCCGTCGTGTCGTGGGTGGTGAAGAACGACAGGAACCCCGTCATCGACATCGTGTCCTTCAGGTCCTCCGACAGCGCGGTCAGCGCAATTGCCCCCTTCTGCGTTGCCACCTGCCGATACATCGACAGCAGGAGCCGCAGTCCCGCGCTCGACATGAACGAGACGCCGGCCATGTCCAGCAGGATGCGCGACCCTTCGGTGGCGAGCGGCATGATCTGCTGCTGGGCGACGGGCGAGGTGTTCGCGTCGAGCTCGCCGGACAACTCGACGACGTGGACGCCCTCGACTTCGCGGATGTTGACGTTCATGACCGGTTCTCCGTCACTTCTTCGGAACGATGGTGACCTTCAGTCGAACGGGATCCTTGGTATCCGGCACCTTCACCGTCAGCTTGTCGGCGCTGAAGTTGGTGTACTTTTCGCCGTCGGCCGTGACCTCGCCGATCGCAATGCTCCCTTCGGGCAACAGGTCCGGCGACACGCGCAGCGTATTCTGCTTCCACGCCCCGGGCTGCGGTTTGAAGTGAAACTCCATCGGCTGCTTGGTCACCAGGAGGTTGATGTACACCGCCGACAGGTAGCACAGCTCGGAGGCGTGGTAATTGCTCATCGAGTGGCTGCCCTTGAACCGCTCGTTGCCCACCAGATACGGATTGCCGTTGGCGAGCACGTTGAAGTAGACGCCGCCGTCGTCGTGATCCAGGAAGAAGGCGTTGTAGAACGCGGCCGCCTCGCGCGCGAGCTTGAGGCTCTTCTCGTCCCCAAGCGAGCCCGCCAGGATGTAGTAGGCGAGAATCGACTGTTCCTGCTGCCACCAGGCTTTGCGATCGTGCCACGTGAAGCGATGGAACTCCTGACCCTTTTCCAGCCGTCGGCTCACGACGTCGTACCACCCGCCGCGCTGCTGGTCGCTGCCAACGCCCGGCATCAGCTCGGCGATCTTCTTGGCCAGCGCCACGTATCCCTCGTTGGCGCGCATGTGATGCAGGCGCATCAGGTTCCAGGCGATCTTCAGGTTGTGGCCGACGACGGCATTGTTGTGCTGCCATCCCCAGCCCTGGTCCATTGACCAGTCGTCGTTGAAGCGCTCATTGACGAACGGGCTGTTGTCGTAGTCAGGGAAGTACTGGGCGATCGTGTCGCCGGTGTACTGCAGGAAGTCGGCGTACTTGGCCTCGCCGGTCGCCAGATAGGCGTTGATGAGATAGGCCGGCGCGTGATCGCCCACAGAGTTCCAGTTCTTCTTGCCGGCATTGCGTCCGAGCGACGGGCTCTTCGGATCCATCGTGACCGGGTCGAGGTGCGAGTAGTAGCCCCCCTTGTGCTTGTCCAGATAGAAGCGATCGAACAAGCGGATGGTGCCCTGAATGTCGCTCAGAATGCGCGCGTCGCCGGTGATGCGATACGTCTGCGTCGGCCCGGCGAGCGCGTAGATCTGCTCGTACATCGGGATGGCATCGTAGTCGTCGCCGAACTCGGATGCGAAGATCTTCGTTTCCTTGGTCGCCTCGACGTCGATGCCGTGGTACCAGTAGACGATGTCCTCGTCCTTGTCGACGAAGCGCATGTGATCGCGCAGGTAGTCCGTGCCACGTTCGGCGCCGACGAGGTAGCGGTCTTCGCCGGTCATCAGATACGCGCTGGCAAACCCGTAGACCAGACGTGAAATGGTGTCGGTTTCCTGCCGCTTGTCGCCCTTCTTTTCACCGGCGAGGTTCAGGATGGTCCGGTAGATGCGGAAGTCGACCTCGTTGCCTCCGAACTGCCACTTCAAATAGGAGTTGCCGAGCGAGGCGACCTGCTTGATCCACCAGTCCTGTTTTTCGAACTGGAACTGGTCGTCCTTGCGGCCCACGAACACCAGCCGCTTGGCTTCGAACACGTGTCCGCCACCCTGAGGATAGAAGACACCGTAGGCGAACAGGAATCGCCCGGGCACGAGCATCTGGTTGACCAGGCCGCTCGCGTCCGCGTAGGGCTCTTCGAGATTGCGGACCAGCTCCGCCGACATCGTG
>DATKDY010000195.1:0-23884 GCA_035512515.1 Vicinamibacterales bacterium | reverse complement strand
CGACGGCGACGTCGATCTGTCAGTGACCGACGGGTACGGCCCACAGGGCGGGCACTTCGTCTTCCGCAACGAGCTGCCGGAAGAAGCGACGAAGCGCAGCCTGAGCGTCGTGGTGCTGGATGCGAAGGGCCACCACACTCGCTTCGGCGCCGAAGTGCGTCTGTTCGACCAGTCCGGCAAAATCCTCGGCACCCGGCAAGTCGCGACCGGCGGCGGCTACAACACGCAGAGCGCCGCGCCGGTACACTTCGGGCTGAGCAGCCTCGAGCGCGTGACCGTCGAGGTGACGTTCATGAGCAACGATGGCCGGAAGAAGCAGAGCGTGAAGAACGTGCAGCCCGCCGACTACGTCGGGAAGCGTATTGTGATTCGCCAGGCGCCGTGAGGATGACCCGCATCCAAGTCCGATTGTCAATCGTAACCGCCGGCGTGACGGAGCACTTGCAGCCCGGGTCTTTGTGCACTCGCCAGTGTGGCCGCTCGGTTTGGCGATGTTCGAATCGTGGCGCCGGACGTGGAGATGCCGTCGACGGCTCACTCCATTACGTCCTCGCGCCCGCTGCGATTGTCACCATGCGCCGCCATGCCGTTCGCGCCAACACCCTCACGGCGATGCTCCGTCCTCGTCTCGTGCGTTGCCGAGGCTCAGAAAGGCCAGCGTAACTTTCGGCGTCGAGTCTCCACCGGCGCGGGCCGGCTCGGCGGCGGCGACACGTCTGGGATCGCCGTGCGTGCCGTGTGCACGGTGCCGCCATGGGGCTGGTGGCCGGCCGGTTCAGGCACGCGATGCAACTCGTCGACGAGATGCGCCCGCGATTCCACCTCGGCGAGGCGTCCAGAGGCAAACAGGGATGCTTCGTGGAGCAGTGCGTCAGCCTCGTTGGCGGGCAACTGCTTCAGCGCGTCGAGGGTGAGGTGACGTGAGTGCAGGTACTCCTCGATGAAAGCGCGCTCGAGTTGCGCTTGGGGATCTTCCTGCCGGGGGGTGTCGAACGCGTGGTCCATAAAGGCCTCCACCGGGTTGACTGATCCAATCGTATGCGAAATAGCCGCGTGACTGCCATCCCGGGCATCTCACGCGCCCCCGAGCCGCTTACCTCAACGTCGACTAAGTGGTCCCGGGCATAATTACGGCGACGCACCGAGGGCGCCGAGGCGCCCGCTCCGCCAGGCGAGAAGCGCGAGGATAGCAGGACTATCTGAGCGCTGAGCAACGCCGCGGAGCGGGATGCATCGGCGGCCGAATGCCGCCGTAATTATGCCCGTGACCACTAAGATGTGGTTCCTCGCAGCACCCGCCACCGTCCCGGGAATCGCCCAAGTGCCGGAGGTCATCGGTGCATGCGGATCTCAACATCGATGCCTCGCACTCACGTCGGCACGGTCTGCCTGCTCGCCGGCCTCCTCGTGGTCGCAACTGCCGCGCCGTTCGCTCGCCACCGTGCGGTGCGGCAGGACGACCAGGACCATGCCGCCTACAAACATCTCAACGAAGAGATCGCACGCTACCTCGCGATTCACACGGGTCTGCGCGCAGAAGTGCCCGGTCGGGCTCCCAATTCATCCGCGCGCGAGCTCAGCGCCGCCTCGGATACGCTCGCCAACGCGATTCGCCGCGCACGTCCACGCGGACGCCAGGGCGACTTCTTCGACGCCGACGCAACCCGCCTCATCACCGAGCGCCTGCGCAACGCACTCCGGTCCCCGAACCTGGCCGCCGCACTCGCGGGTATTGACGACGAACGTCCCGCGACTCTACGGCCACAGCCATACCTGCGCTTCCCGGCCGCCAACGAGATGGCGACGATGCCGCCATCGCTGCTGCGACTGCTGCCTCGATTGCCTGCGGAGCTCGAGTACCGCATCGCCGGGGAGTATCTCGTGCTACGCGACGTCAAAGCCGCGATGATTCTGGACTACATCCCTGACGCGGTGCCGCGACGTTGACACTGGTCGTGAGCCAGCGACGCAGCGAGGAGCCCGGACGGGGTTGGTCCGTGAATTCGTCAGAGCAAGGCTGCCGAACTCGGCGGGCGGGCTTGCGGCGCCTCCATGCAGAGCATCGTTGGCGTCATTTCAATTCCCTGCCCGTGGCCTGAGCCGCCGGTGCGAAATCTCGCACATTCCCTGGTAGAGGCGAGCTGCCACCCCATCGGTGCCAGAGTCGCCCCGGAGGGTTTGTTCATGACGGGTTCCGGCCACCACACTCGGATCAACACTGGCGTACTCGCCGCCGCCGAGAAGCGCACGCTCATCTGGATCGCCCAGCGGCTGCCACGTTGGGTCAATTCGGACCACCTCACGCTGCTGGCGCTCGTTGCGATGGCCGCTGCAGGCGCGGCGTTCTGGGCCTCGCGCTATTGGCTGCCCGCACTGGGCATCGTGATTGTCGCCCTCGCGCTCAACTGGTTCGGTGACAGCCTCGACGGCACCGTGGCGCGGGTCCGAAAGCACGAACGGCCCCGTTACGGCTTCTACGTCGATCACGTGCTCGACATCGTCGGGATCACCCTGCTCGTCGGCGGCTTGACGCTCTCCGGGTTCATGAGCCCCATCGTCGGGCTGGTTTTTCTCGTCGCCTATCTGCTGGTCGCCGCGGAGGTGTTTCTCGCGACAGCGGTGAATGGGCAGTTCCGAATGTCGTTCCTGAACGTTGGACCAACCGAGCTGCGCATCCTGCTCGCAATCGGCACCGCGACGTTGTTCGTGCGGCCGACGGTGACGCTGTTCGGACTTGGTGAGTTCCACCTGTTCGACGTCGGATTCGGAATCGGCGCGCTCGGTCTCGGGATTGCGCTCCTCACCTCGGCCGCGCAGACGACGGCGGCGCTCTATCGAGCGGAGCCCCTGCCGGGGGCGACGGACGTGCGTTCAGTGAAAGTTGACGTCGTGTTGACATGACCGCTCCGCACGCACCGCACCTGGTGACGCTGGCAATCGTGCTGACGACTTTGCTCACGTGGCCGCTGGCGGCGTCGGCGCAGGAACGTCCGCGTCCCATGGCGGAAATCGCGGCCGGCGCGCTCCTGTTCGCGGACGATGGCGTCGTCAGAGAGGGATTCCTGGGCGGGACGGTGCGGCTGTACGTCCTGCCGCGAGTCAGCATCGGCCCCGAGATTGCCTACATCGTTGGCCAGAATCACAGCCACCTGATGGTGACCGGCAACGTGACCTTCGACTTCGTCCGCCCGATCGGCCGCGAACCACGCCGGGTCACGCCCTTTGCCGTTGTCGGCGGCGGCCTGTTCCAGACGCGCGAGCAGTTTCCGAACAACGAGACGTTCACGTCGGCCGATGGCGCATTCACTGCCGGCGTCGGCGTCAGGACGCTCATCGGCGACCGCGTCATCGTCGGGGCCGAGGCGCGAGTCGGCTGGGAGCTGCACGTCCGGTTGAACGGAATGGTGGGCGTGCGCCTCAGCAAATGATCGCAACCCACCCGGTTGGCGTGTCAGGCAGTCATCCTCAGAGGACGGTGTCCACAGGCGGCACCGCGCCGTAGATCGCTACGATGCGCGCGACGGCTACTGGGATCCGGCGCGCTATTACAGACGGGACGATCGGCGCCATCCTCCGCGACGGCTGGGCCGCAACGACCGCATCTATCGCGGCTCTGACAACCGCTACTACTGCCGGCGCGACGATGGCACCACGGGGCTGATCGTGGGCGGCATGGCCGGTGGCGTGTTGGGCCACATCATTGCGCCGGGCGGGTCGAAGACGCTCGGCACCATCATCGGCGCCGGCGCCGGTGCCCTGATCGGCAGGGCGATCGACGACGGCGACATCGTCTGCCGCTGACGACGGCCGGGCCCTCCGAACAAGAAAATACCGTTCGACTCGTCGATTCGCCTGACGAGCCGGACCAGAGATACGATCGGACCGATGCTTCGCGCGTGGATGCTTGCGGCGCTGCTCCTCACTGCCGGCGTGGCGCCGGGACAGACGCCGGGGGTTCTGCGCGTCACCGTCACGCTCCCGGATCCGACGCAAACACCAGTGCCGATCGCCAGACACGCGCTCCTCATCAGCGACAACCCGCCGACACGCGAGCCGAGGCGCGTCGTCACCGCCGCCGACGGTACCGTCCTCGTCAACCTGGCGCCGGGTTCGTACACCGTTGAGTCCGATCGCCCCGTCGGGTTCCTCGGCCAGGCCTACCAGTGGACCACGTTTGTGGACATCGTTGCGGGCCGCGACACGACGCTCGCACTCACGGCACAGAACGCCGAAGTGCTCGCGATGACCGCGGCGGCGCCGGACACGGGCGCGGCGGCTCCCGACCCTGATCCGTTGTCCCGAGTCGGGAAGTGGCAGGCAAGCCTGGTCACGGTCTGGTCGCCGACGTCGCTGGCATCGGGCTTTGTGGTCGATGCGCGTGGACTCGTGGCCACCGATCGGAACGGCGTCGGCAGCGCGGCGTCCGTCGAGGTGCAGCTGTCGCCAACCGTGAAAGTGCCCGCGCGGGTGCTCGTCGCCGAAGTAGCGCAGGACGTCGCGATCGTCTGGGTCGATCCGAGCGTGCTCGACACGGTCTTGCCGCTCCCACTCGTCTGCCCGCCAGCGCCGGCCCCGCCCCTCGAGGACGGTGATGAGATCCAGACCATAGCGACGTCGCCACGCGGAACCGGTGACGTCGTTCGGGGCGAGATCACGGGCTTCCACCCCCGCGGCATCGAAACTGACCTGCGACTCTCCCTTGGCGAAACAGGTGGCCCGGTCTTCGCCGGCGACGATGCGACCGTCGTGGGGCTGACGTCTATGCGGGCGGACGCTGACGCGAGGCGCGGCGATGTCCTGGTGGTCCGCGCGGGCATCGTCTGCGAGGCCGTTTCAGCGGCGCGTTCGAAGATGCCCGGAGTGCAACCGCCCGAGCCGACGCCGCTGCCGGTTGAGCCCACGCGCGCCTATCCGACGGACGCGTCTCCGACCTCGCCACAAAGCACGAGCAGCGCGACTGCCCCGCCTGTCGTTTCGTCCTCCGACTTCGACGTCGCGTTCATCACGCCCCGGGCGGTGCTGCGTGCGCGCGAGCGGGCCGACTGGACGGGCGGCCGCAGCGTGCGCGCGCCGGAAGCCGAGGCGCGCCTCGGCAGGCTGACCGATTTCGGTTCGTGGACGGAGTACTTCGCCGACCTTCCGGCCGTGTTGATCGTGCGAGTGACACCGAAGCTGGTCGAAGGATTCTGGAAGCGGCTGGCGCGAGAGGCGGCACGCACGCAGGGAGCCGTGCTGCCGGCCTTCAAGGACTTCAAGACCAACTTCGTACGTCTGCGTGCATCGTGCGGCGGCGTCGACGTCGCCCCCATCCATCCGTTTGTGCTGGAACACGCCGTCGACGACAAGCGCCTGATTCGCGAAGGGCTGTACGTCTTCGACCCGGACGCCCTCGGGCCGCACTGCGGGAGCGTGACGCTGACGCTGTCGTCGGAGCAGGCTTCAGAGAAGGCGGACACGCTCGCCATTGATCCGAAGGTGATCGATCAGATCTGGCAGGACTTCGCGCCGTATCGCGCGACCGGGCGGTAAGGCGGCCGGCGGGGAGGCGGCGACGGGCTCGGATGTCGCCCCCTTCGACAAACTCCGGACCGGCCGGAATCGGCACCCGGCGGTCCAAGTTCGCCGTGCAAAAGACGGCGCATTTCACGATAAGTTATGACCTGGAAACCAAAAGGCCACCAGGCAGGGTTCGGGCGAGGGAGGACACGATGCAGCTCGGCCAACGGCAAGTCAAAGGCGCGACAGTGGTTGACCTTTCGGGCGATGGCATCGGCTCGGAGCCATCCCCCTTGAGGGCGCTCATCACCTCGATACTGGCGAACGGACCCCGACATCTGGTCTTGAACCTCGAGCATCTGGAAAAGATGGACAGCACGTGCCTCGCCGAGATCGTGGCGAGTTACAAAGCGACGGTTGCCGCCGGAGGCATCATCAAGATGGCATCCGCCAACAGCCACGTTCGCCGGGTGTTGCAGGTCACCAAGGTGGACATGTTCGTGAACGTTTACGAGTCAGAATCGGACGCGGTCGGGAGCTTCGGCGTAGCCGAAAGCTCCACGCACAGTTAGCGCGCCAGGGCCAGCCGCTCGTACTGAGGTAAACGCGAAAGATTGCCGTTCACCATCAGTCGACACGGCCAGGGCTTGCGGTCAATATATGGACGCATGCGCGGAGGTGACCGACGACGCAAGTGGGTTGTGCGTCCGACGATCGTCATTGCGTCGCTAGCCTTGGCGACGTCCGCGAGCGAGGCGATCCGCGGTTTTGCGCACGTCGCGCAGGCGCCGAGGCCCTGGAGCCGCGCAACCGCTCCCGTTTCCGATGTGCTCACCCACTCCGCAATGGTCGCCTGCCCCGGGGGCGCGGCACGCCGGCGGGCAGCACCAACGGCGTTGCGCGCGGCCACCTGGAATATCGGCGCGGCGCGCTACGCATCGGTCGGGGACATCGGCGCAGAACTGCGGGCGATGCAGGCCGACATCATCGCGCTCCAGGAAGTCGACCTCCGTCTGCGGCGGACGGGATTCACCGACCAGCCTGGTGCGTTGGCCGCCGCCCTGGGCTTTCATTACGTGTTCGCCGCAAGCATCAAGTGGGATGGTGGTGACTACGGCCTGGCACTTCTCTCTCGTTGGCCGCTGGCCAGCGTCGAACGGCACCGCCTCGACGTCGTCGGGGTCGGAGAGCCCCGTATCGTGCTCGAGGTCACCATCTGCGCGAACGGCCGGCCACTGCGCGTGTTCAACCACCATGCGGACGTCGGCGGCGCCTCGCGACAGTCGGGTTTGGCCCGGTTGACCGAAATCGTGCAGCCGAGCCTCGGACGCGGTGCGATCGTCGCCGGAGATTTCAACGCAGGACCGGACACGCCCGGTGTACGTGCGCTGCGCGATGCCGGGCTCGTGGATGTCGGCGCCGAGCGCAACGAGCCGACCGCGCGCAACGGCCGTATCGACTATCTGTTGGTTGACGCCTTGCTGATCAAGGGATTACGTCGCACCCAGGTGTGGGTGACGGACAAGAGTGACCATCACGCGCTCGTCGCGGAGTTCAGGATCGAGTAGCGACCGCGCGCACAATGAGGACAACGAAGGCAGAATTCGACGGGGCCCCGCGATGTTTGGCGTTGGGCACGAGGAGCTCCCGATCGGCTCCCTGTAACAGGAAATACGCATCGCGCTTAGTGGTCACGGGCATAATTACGGCGGCATTCGGCCGCCGATGCATCCCGCTCCGCGGCGCGGGTCGCGCGTCAGCGTTTCTTGCGAAGGGAATCAAGACTCCACTTGCCGGAGCCCATCGCCGCGAAGTAGAGAAAGACGAAACAGTACAAGGCCGCGAGCTCGCCGCCGTTGACGATAGGCCAGAAGCCGCGCGGCGCGTGCGCCTGGAAGTAAGCGACGGCCATTTCACCCGAGGCGATGAACGCGACCGGGCTCGTCAAGAGACCGACGGCGATCAACAGGCCGCCGAAGACTTCGATCACGCCGGCCAGACCCATCTGCGACATCAGCTCGGCCGGTTGTTCCCCGCCGAATCCGCCAAAGAGCTTCGGCAGGCCATGCTGGAAGAACAGAAATCCGGCGACTATCCGGAGCAGCGCGTAAATCGTCTCGTGAAATCTACCGAGCAATGGTTGCATGAGAACCCTCCACGAGCCTTGTCCCTGATGTCAGAGCCAGGCGCCCAGGCTGGAAGTATAGCGTTTACGATTCACACGGAGGCAGTGACTCCTGTCGATCTGCGCGAGCGTCAGCTCCTCGCGCAGCCTGTCGCGTTGCCGCTCGTAGCATGATTTTTCCGGCGACTGGGGCGGAAACGGTCACGCGGAAAACATCATCGACTTTGACATCGACGATAGGGTCGCCCTTGCCAACGTAGTGGCCCGGCGTTCTGTGAATCTTTATAACCTGTCCTTTGACAGGCATCTTGATAGGCGTAGACACGGCGATGAGCCTGGCATGGAGCGGTCATCCTCTGGGATGAATGGCTAGGCGACAGATATGGGCAATCCGCCAGATCGACGACCGCCGCTGAATGTCCTCGGTGACGTCGTCGATCGCGAAGCCGCGACGAGACGATCTCGTCCGAGCCGGGCCAGGGCGGGCGAGAGCTTCGCAGTGAAAAACGCCGCACTATCGATCCATCGGGCGAGGTTCAATCCGCTTTCCCACGTGTCGCTCGAATCGTGGCTTTTCTCAGGGCACTAGAAACTTCGCCGACGCGAGCGCCCACGATACATGACGGACATGGGGCACCGTTGCTCCGCAACGTCCGGGAAGAGCGAGACCTCGAGGCCAAGTTTCCTCTGCCTGAACTACGATGCTCCCGCCGTGATCATCGACATCTTCTGCCATTTCCTCCCGCCACGGTTCCTGGCCGAGCGCAACCGGCGCGCCGGACCAGGCTTTGGCACACAGTACGCGAAGTACTACAAGGCCAACCGAGGCCTGACCGATCTGGACGTCCGCTTTCGTGTGCTCGACCAGTTCCCTGACGTCCGGCAGCTGCTCACGATTGCCGGGCCCAATGTCGAGAGCATCACCCGGCCCGCCGACACCGTGGAGCTGGCGCGCATGGCCAACGACGAACTGGCCGCGATGGTGGCAGCCCATCCCGATCGCTTCGTTTCCGCCGGCGCCTGCCTGCCGATGAACGACGTGGACGCGGCGCTCCGCGAGGCGGAGCGGGCGCTCGACCGGCTCGGCTTCCGCGCCATCGAGATCTTCACCGACATCAACGGCCGTGCCCTGGACGCTCCGGAGTTCTACCCGCTCTACGAGCTGATGCAGGCGCGCGATCTGCCGGTCCTGCTCCACCCGCGGCGCACGAACACCACGCCTGACTACGCGGACGAGACGACGTCGACGTTTCTCGTTTACACGAACTTCGGCTGGCCGTTCGAGACCTCGAAAGCCATGGCCCGCCTGGCGTTCGGCGGCGTGATGGAGCGCTTCCCGCGGCTGAAGATCGTGACGCATCATGCGGGCGGCATGGTGCCCTTCTTCCACAAACGGATCGAGCTCTCCTGGGATTTCAATGAGCGGCTGATGGGGTACGAGCGCGACGGCCAGACATTGACGCGACGACCGCTGGATTACTACCGCTCGTTCTACTGCGACACCGCCATCCAGGGGAACCCCGCCGCCCTGATGTGCGCACGCGACTTCTTCGGCGCCGATCACATGCTGTTCGCCACCGACTGCCCCTACGACGACGAGCTGGGCGCGCGCGTGTATCGCGAGACGATCCCCGCCGTCGAGGCGATGGCCATCAGCACCGCGGACAAAAGAAAGATCTTCGAGGAGAACGCGCGACGCCTGTTCAAGCTGCCGTGAACGGATCCACTCGAGCCCTGGCGCGCGCATTCAGGCCCAACCACCCGTGCGCCTGTCACCGCCCGTCAGCCGTTCGGCCGCGAGCACGAGTACGGCGGTGACGACGAGGACGATGGCGGAGATTGCGGCGATCGACGGGTCGAACTGCCACTCGATCCAGTGGAGGATGCGGATGGGCAGCGTCACCGTGTCGGCCCCGATCAGGTAGATGGAGACGACCACGTTGTCGAACGAGGTAACGAAGGCGAAGAGGAAGCCGGACGCGATGCCGGGGCGAATCAGCGGCACCACCACGCGCTGAAACGCCCGCCCTCGCGTCGCTCCCATGGTCCAGGCGGCTTCTTCGAGCGTGCGGTCCAGCCCGTAGAGGGAGGCGCTGATGCTGCGAATGGCATACGGCAGGCAGAGCACGAGATGCGCGAGCACCAGGCGGGAAAAGGACCGCGTCAGTCCGATGGCGGTGAAGTACTGGAGGAGCGCGATCCCGAGCACGATGCCCGGTATCAGGATCGGCCCCATCAGGACGGACTCGACCGCCGCCTTGCCCGGAAAGTGCTGGCGCACGAGGGCCATCGAAGCGGGAACGCCCAGTCCGACGGCGCCGAACGCAACCAGAGCCGCCACCTGGAGCGAGACGGCTGCCGAGGTGAGGAACTCGTCGCGTCCGGCGAGGTAGCGGAACCACCGGAGCGAATATGTCTCCGGCGGGAACGCAAACGTGGAGGCGTCGCTGAACGCGAACAGCAGGACGATCGCGATCGGCGCCAGCAGGAACGCGTAGGCCAGCACGTTCCAGGCGACGAGCAGCCTCCTACCCACCGTGCCCCTCCTGCGCGAGACGTCCCGGCGCCGAAGCGCGGAGCAGGCGGCTGGCGACGACGACCGTGAGCACCGATGTCGCCAGCAGCACCACCGCCATCGCCGCGGCCAGGCCCCAGTTCCTGGCGATCGTGAACTGCTGGTACATCAGCACGCTGAGAAAGCGGCTGCCCGCGCGCCCGCCGACCAGCAGCGGGACGACGAAGGAGGCCGACGTGAGGCTGAAGATCAGGATGCCCGCTCCCACTGCCCCCGGCAGGCTGAGCGGCATCACGATCCTCCGGAAGACGCCGAGCGGCCCGGCGCCGCAGATGCGCGCTGACTCCATTACCTCCCTGTCGATGCGTGTCATGGCGGCCGCGAGCAGGAGCACCGCGAACGGCAACGACCGATGCACGTCGATCACCACGATCGCCCAGTAGCTGTCTCGAAGCCAGGCGGGCAGCAGCACCATCCAGCCGAACACCTTCACCGTGACGTTGGCGTAGAAGGGCGACAGCAGCAACACCAGCAGGACCGCTCGCCTTCGCGGGCCAGCCTGCCAGTAGGTGTAGGCCAGCGGATACGCCGCCGCCACGGCGAGCAGCGTGACCAGGAGCGCGGTGCCGAAGGTGATGCCGAACGCGGACAGGTAGTAAGGATCGGCCGCGAACGTCGCGTAGTGGCTCCCGCCGGCGGCGAGGCTGGCGCCAACCATCGAGGCGAGCGGCATCACAAAGAGCACGGCCGAGACCGCGAGCGGGACGAGGAGGGCAAGAACAGTTGCACGCCGCGGCATCGTCTTCATGGACGGATGGTCCAGGCCGACGCGCGATCGAACCAGACGACGGCTTCATTGCCGGCGGTGAGGCTCCTGCCGTCGATCGTCGCGGGTTGTGGAGTGCGCGCTTCGATCCGCTGATCGGCCACGCGAACGACATAGGTGTAGCCTGCGCCGATGTACGAGACCGACTCGACGATGGCCGAGGCGCCAAAGGCGTCGTCGCGCTGGTGCCAATGTCCTGCAACCGGTCCGTCGCGTTCTTCCGATCTGGCGGCCGCGATGCGCACACGCTCGGGTTTGACCGCGAGATGCCCGTCCGGCACGACCCCGCTCAGCACGTTCGTGGCACCGACGAACCCGGCGACGAAGACAGTGGCGGGCTCGTCGTAGATCTGCTGCGGCGTGCCCACCTGCTCCAGACGCCCGTCCCGCATGACGCCGATGCGATCCGACAGCGTAAGCGCCTCGTGCTGATCGTGGGTCACAAACAGCGTCGTGATCCCGAGCACCTGCTGCAGCCGCTTCAGCTCGGCGCCAAGCGCCGTGCGGAGCCGGACGTCCAGGCTGCTGAGCGGCTCGTCGAGGAGCAGCACGTCGGGCCTGTACACCGCGGCCCGTGCCAGCGCCACTCGCTGCTGCTGCCCACCGGAGAGCTGATGAGGAAACCGATCGGCGCAGTCGGGCAGCTCCACGAGCGCCAGCATCTCGTCCACCCGGGCCGCGATTTCGGGCCGCTTGACGCCGCGCTCCTGAAGACCGAACGCGACGTTGTCCCGCACCGTCAGGTGGGGGAAGAGCGCGTGCCTCTGGAACACCATGCCGACGTTGCGCGCGGAGGCGGGAATGCCCGACGCGTCGCGCCCGCCTATCACCACGCGGCCGGCGTCGGCCTCCACCAGCCCCGCCACCATTCTCAGCGTCGTGGTCTTGCCGCAGCCGCTCGGGCCGAGCAGTGAGAAGAAGGTGCCGTCGGCGATGTCGAGCGCCTCGACGTCCACCACGAGCTGGCGTCCGAAGGTTTTGCGGAGGTGCTCGAGCCGGACGCCGGCCACGTCAGCTCCGGACCTCCCGCATCCAGCGGTCCACCCATGCGGCCCGATGGCGGCTGACGGCCGCGGCGTCGAAGTACACGGTCCTATCGGCGATTTCCGCCTTCAGCGCCTCGGGCACCTGGGCCTTCGTGTTGAACACGCTGACGTGATAGTCCCGCGCCCATCCGAGCTGTGCGTCGGGGCGGAGGTAGTAGTCGATGAAGCGTTCGGCCAGCGCCTTGTCGTGCGAGCCGCGAACCACCTGCGCAACGGCCGGGGAACCGAGGCAGCCTTCGGCGGGAAACACCATACCGACCGGACTTCCCTGCTCGATCTCCACGTGCAGCATGTTGCTGCTGATGGCGACGATGACGTTCTCGCCCGCGACCATGGGGCGGACTGCGCCGATGTTGCGGTAGTAGCGGCGGACGTTCGGCGCGAGGCGCTCGAGGGCGGCAAACCCCGGATCGAGGTCTTCGTAGGTGCCGCCGTTCAGCGCGTTGGCTTCGAGCAGGAAGAGCAGGCCCGGAGTCAGCTCGATGGCGCCCGGGACGACGAGTCCCTTGAAGCGCGGGTGCCACAGGTCGGCCCATCCCGCGGGAGGGTCCACGCCGAGGAGCTTGGTGTTGTAGCCGAGGACGAGGTTGTGGCAATGGACCATCGGTCCGTATCCACGCGGATCCAGCGCCTCGGGCTCGAGCTCCGCGAGGCTCGGCACGTTGGACGGATCGATGGTGTCGAACAGTCCATCGTCAATCGCCGACCCCATCACGAGCTGGTCGATGATCACGACGTCCACCGAGGGCGCGCGCTGCTCGGCCATGAGACGCGTGATGGCCTGAGCGGCGGAGGCGGGGATGACCTCGACCGTGGCGCCGGTGTCGCGCTCGAAGGGCCCGATGACGAGGCGGCGGGCGTGCTCCTCGTAGATGCCGCCGTTCATCATCACGCGCAGGCGGCGTGCACCCGGGCTGCTCGAGCCGCCCGCGCACGCGGCGAGCGCGGAGGCGGCGGTGCCCGCAGCGGCGGCGATGAAGCCGCGGCGGGTGAGGGCGTATGGAGAAGCGCTCACGACTGAGGATTGTAAGCCGGGCCGTTTCCGCACGCGTATCAAACGGGAATACGAGCGGTGAAGCAGCGATCGAATCCCTACGCTACTTGACCTTGGCCTGTGCCTTTCGGCGCTCCGCCCAGTAGCGCTTCATGCGCTGGGAAATGGCTTTGCGTGCCGAGGCGGACATCCGCTGCGTGCGGTTGGTCGCCTTCCTCAACGACTGGCGCATCGCCCTACGACGCCTTGGGAGGGCGAGCTCAGGAAACGTTTGCTCAATCGCAGTGATCTCGGCGCGAAGGCGCTTGAGCGCGACTTCGGCGCCATTGCGCGCGAGTTCCCGAAGCCTCTCGGTAGTGAGTCCTCCCGCGGACGTTCTCGCCATCTTCATCTCCTTTGCTGCATTGAAATCGCCGTCTGCTTTCTTCGCAAATCATCGGCGTTCGAGCTCGATGATGATCCGCCCCGGACTCCAACGGCACGGGCGACATCGAGGAGCCCGATCACGTCAAGCCGCCGTTTGCCGCGCTCGAACTTTGACACGAACGACTGTGGGCGGCTGAGCTTTTTCGCCAGAGCCACCTGCCGTCAGCCCGGCGTTTAGACGGACTACGAACTGCGGCCCACGATAAGTTGACTACTCGGTTCTGAGCACGACCATCGGATCAACTCGCAGCGCCCGTCGCGCAGGGAGATAGCTGGCCAGAAACGCCACGCCGGCAAGGAAGACAAGGACACTGGTATAGGCGACAGGGTCGTGTGGATCGACTTCACCGATGGCGCTCGCCGTCAGATACACCAACGCGAAGCCACCGGTGATGCCCAGCAGCCCGCCGACACCCACCGCGGTGGTTGCCTGTCTCAACATCATTCTCAAGACCGCCTGTGGCTGCGCGCCGAGCGCAATCCGAATACCGATTTCGCGGTTGCGCTGACTCACGGAGTAGGCGATCAGCCCGAAGATGCCGGCGGCGGCAAGTCCTACGGCAATCAGGGCAACCGCCGCCAACATGCCGACCAGCAGGTAGTTACTGCCCAGATCGGCGAATAGCACCTGATCCATGGTCGCGACGCCGTAAATCGGCAGGTCTTTGTCGAGTTGCGCGACCTGTGTGCGAATCGCGGACGTCAGCGCCGCTGGGTCAGGCCCTTCCGTTCGCAGAACGATCGCCATCGTGCGCTCGGGTTGCTGCGACGCCGGCACGTAGACGTACGGCAGGACTCCGGCGTCCGCGTCAGAATTCCTCACGTCGCCCACTATCCCGACGATCTCGATCCAGTCTTGCGCGGAGGCGGCCGGCATGAACTGTATGCGCTTGCCAATCGGATCGCTGTCGGGCCAGTAGCGCCGCGCCATCTCCTGACTCACGACTCCCACTCGCGGCGCCTCGGCTGAATCAGCGCGCACGAGATCGCGCCCGCGGATGAGAGGAATCCTCATCGTCCGGAGGTAGTGAGGGGTGATGACCGCGCGAGCCGCCCGCGGCAGCGCTTCCGGCGCGAGAAGGAGCTGGCCTTCGATCACGAACTGGAGACTCTGTTCGCGGTCGGCGATTGGCAGGCGACTGACAGCCGCCGCTGAACTGATGCCTGGCAGTCGCTCAATACCGACGAGCAGGGCGTCGATGAAGTCTCGGACCTGTCTCGCCTCGACGTATTCTGCTGAAGGTAGTTCGACGCGCAGCGTCAGCACGTTCGTGGGATCGAATCCCTTCTCGAGATCACCCAATCGCGATACCGTTCTGGCAAGTAACGCGATTTCAATCACCAGAATGAACGCAAGCGCGACTTGACTCACCACCAGAATCTGACGAAGGCGACCTCCGTGCGCGGCCGTGCCGGAACGGCTTCCGTCATTGAGTTCCTGCGGTGAGTGCGTCAAGGACCGTACCGCCGGCAGCAATGCAAACCCGAAGGGCGCCGCAAACGCCACGAGCACGCCAAACAAGAGCACTCGGCCGTTCACGGCCATCTCATTGAAGACCAGGAGGTCGCCTCCGGCCACAGTTCGGGTAATGCTGAGACCCCAGGTCGCGAATAATAATCCGGTCGCACCCGCGAGCGCCGACAAGACGAAGCTCTCGAGCATCAGCTCCTTGATCTGTTGAAAACGTCCCGCGCCGAGCGCCGCCCGGATCGCGAACTCGCGCCGCCGGGCGGTCCAGTACGCCAGCATGACGTTGGATACGTTCGCGCACGCGATGATCAGGACGAGGGCGGCAACGAGGCTGAGCAGAAGAATCACGAATGACGTCGTTTCGCCGACGAGCTCCAGCAGCGGCCGCACCACGGCGTTCGTGCCAGCATTCGTACGTGGGTATTCCGACTGCAGCCGACGAGCGATTCCCTCGAGATCGGCCGCGCCTTGTTCCCGGGTGACGCCGGCTTTGAGAACACCAGTGACGAACAATTGGCGTTGATCGCGCGGTGCACGGGTCGCGTCGAGCACAAGCGGCACGATCACCTGCACTTGTCGGAAGATGCCGACGTTCACTTCCGGCGGGGCGACCCCGATGACCGTATGTGGCTCGCCGTCGAGCAGTAGCACTTGGCCGAGCACGCCTGGATTGCCCGAAAACTGCTGCTCCCAGAAGCGGCTACTCAAGAGCACCACGCGCTCGGCGCCGGGCCGGTCCTCGTTGCCCCGAAAGGTCCGACCAGGCACCGGGTCAAATCCCCACACCGACGGGAGGTTGGCCGAAACGCGGGCCGCCGAGACTCGGACTGGTATCTCCAAGCCAGTGAGGTTGAACGTGTCGAAGGTGAAGGCGGTCAGGGCCTCGAAGGTGGTGTTTTGCGCCGACCAATCAATGAAATCCGGAATGGACACGCCCACTCGGGCTGGTCGTCGCTGAGCATTTGTCGATGCGAGATACACGAGCCGGCCGCGCTCATTTGCCGGAATGAGCCTCAGCACGGTCTCAATTGCGCTGTAGACGACGGCGCTCGCCGCAATCGCGATCGCCAGTGACAGCACCACCAAAACTGTGGTTGTGCTATTCCTGCGGAGAGCGCGCAAGGCATAGCGAAGACTTTGGCTAATGGTGATGCCGGTCATGGGCAACCTCCCACGGTGCAGAGATGGCGACCAAGCGACTTGTTGAGGAATGTACCCGCCCAACGGTTCATATTCCAAACGGTTTTTTGGGGACGGGCCGGCCGGTTTGGGATTGATGGGTCCTCACGTGGACGCCCCGTGGACGGGCTCGCTGAAGACGTGGCACGCGAGGTCAGCCGGCAAGTCGCACGGGCGTCCATTTGTCGTATAGACCATGCGATGAGGTTCCAACAGTGAACGTGATTAGACTCACCAGAGTGAATGAGTCCTCGGTGACGCCGATCTGATTGACCATCGCGGCTGTGATCACTCTCAACCTAGCGACCATAAACGACCGGCCACGCCGCTCGACGATGACCGACTCTCAGCCCATGGCCAACTCGACCTTTCCAGCGACAGCACGCAAGGTCTCGGATCTCTGGTTCGCCTTGCCAACACCACCCGTGATCGGGTTAGTCTGGCTGGATATGCGGAGCTGATGACGTCGAGAGGAGATGACATGGCACATCCACGATCCGGCGACACCGTGAAGGTTCATTACACTGCGCGCCTCGACGATGGCCGCGTCTTTGACAGCTCGAAGGAACGGGATCCATTGGAACTGACGATCGGGGAGGGAAAGCCCTTTCCGGGATTCGACGAGACACTCACGCAGATGCAGCCGGGTGAGGAGCGCACCGTCATGATTCCCGCTGACCGCGGATACGGTCCGCATCGTCCCGAGCTCGTGCTGGCCGTCGACCGGACTGAGTTCCCGAACGACATCCAACCGCGGGTTGGACAGCAGCTTCAGGTGCGGCACGAGCAGGGCCAGGTGTCGGTGGTGACGGTGGCCGACGTATCCGACGAGCAGGTCACGCTCGACGCCAACCATCCGTTGGCCGGACGCGACCTGACGCTCGAACTGCAACTGGTGGAAGTCGCCCCACGCGTATCTCGATAAGGCTCGCGCCTGAGGCGACACGCGAAAGCATCGAGCTTGGGTGGATGGTGTTCGTCCTCGCGGGCGCGGTACGGTCGGGGGCGGCATGCCGCCGGACACCGGACTCCGGGCAAGTATCCAAGGCACGTGACGCAGGCGCCTCTAGTCGTGCAGTACGTGCAGATCCGTGCATCAAACCAGCACGAGCCGGCGCGTACTTCCGCTCATCTGAGAGGTCGAGATCCTGCGTGATCAGGACTCGGCCCGCCGACTGCGAGGCCGCCCACACCTCAGCGTCGTCTCGCCCAACGAGGCCTTCGTCGAGCACGGCATCGACATCATGTCCGAGCTCGGCGAGACGCTGGACGAGTTGCACGCGGCAGATTCTCGTCCAGCTTCATCCTCACCGCACGTGAGTCGCCGGCACCGGCAGGTCCTCTTGCGCCGACGTGGCGGCAATTGCGATGGCCGCTCGGACATCGTCGGCGGACAGCGTCGGGAAATCATCGAGGATCTGCTCGGCCGGCCATCGACCTGACGCTCGCCGAGGCCCGCGCATCGCGTGCGGGAGTGAACCCATCCGCTTGCGATTGAGCGAGCTGATCTTCGTCGGAGTCGTGCGGAGACAGCTGTAAAACCTTTCCGGCGCGTGGAGACCGGCTGGCTCTTGGGCTTGCGCGACCCGCGCCCGCCGCTCCCCTTCCGCACGAGCTCGGCGTGGGCGACTTGCCCTAGCTGCGAACGTCCAAGCCGGCGGCCTGTCAATTGCGTACCTGCTCTGTAGATTTCGCCGCGGGCGCCAAGGGGGCGCTGGTCATGGTTTCGCCAAATCAGTCCGTATCGAATCCGAAAGATCGACTGGAGACCATTCTCGAGCGCGCGTTGACCGCCTACCACCGTGATGAGCGTCATGGCGGCGCCCGGTGGATCGGGGAGCGACTGCTCGACGCGGAGTTGGTCCCAATCGCGCGCGAAGCTTTTCGCGATGCGGACGATCTGCCTTCTGACCGCGAGGTATTGAGCGCGATCGCTGAGCCGATGCAGCTCCTCGGTGAGGGGTACCACGTCATGGCCTTGGCAGAGCCTCGGCGCCGTTTCGTGGTCAAGTACGCGAAGCATCGGAAGCCAGTTCCGCCCCTGGCAGCGCCACCGCCGAGCTCGAGACACGAGTGGGCGCACGAGCACGGCATACGCGCGGATGGATCGCTGCATCCCGCGATCTGGCAGCATATCCGCGCGTTCGAAGCTTACGGTCCGCTCGCGGTGGCCAGCCGGGTCTATATCGCGGACAGCGCCCTTCCGAGGCTGTGCAATGACGAGCGGCGGCTGCTGGAGCGGTTCGGCGCGATCGGCATCGTGCGGTCGCTGGGCCCCCCGCCGCAGTCGATCTGCATCAGCTACCCCGACGATTTCCCACAGGAGAAACGGGCACCCGAAGGGCTGGCGGTCTCGGTCGTGATCGTGCAGCCGCTGGTTACGCCGCTCGCGGCTGCCATCGAGCGGGCACTGCGAACGGACGACGTCGCCGCCGCGCGCGACCTGGAAGCACGGTACGACGAGTTCACGCAGCAGCTGTGGCGCTGCGGCGTGCCGCACCTCGACTTCTCCATCCTCAACATCGGCATCGTCGGGTCGGGGGCGAGCGACCGTCTACAGATCTTCGATCCCCACATCGGCGTGATCGACGACGCCTCCGGCGGGCGCGAAGTCCGCGACCCGATGTCCGTCGACCCCTCTTCGCTCGAGACAATCCTGCGCTCTTCCCGCGACGGCAGCCGCTGGGCGCTCTGGCGGGTTCAGCAGGATGTCTCGGCGTCGGACGATGCTCCACCGCAAGCACCGGCGGCGGCCGCCACGCTCGTGCGCGAGTTTCATGCGAGGTCGGAGGGAATCGAAGAGGGCCGGGGGGCGTTCGGCGTCGAGCGCTTCGATCGGACGTGGCGGCAGCGGCGGATGCAAATCGTCAACACCGTCATGCACGCCCAGCTCTGGGCACTCATCCGACACCCGCTCGGCGATTTGATCCGTTCATTGCTCGATCCCGCGGTGCCGGACGGGGTGTACGACCGTTCCGTCGCCGTACAGGCGATGGAAGGGGGCAGTCCGCTGCCGCAGTTTCGCGCCGGCTTGCGGGTGTACGGGGGCCGACCGCTGCTGGTGGTCGCGAACATTGCGGAACACGCCTCGACACTCGTGAAGCATTGGGGACGTCTGCGGCTTCCGGAGGAGCTGGATGTGCAGGACGATCCCGCCATCCACTACCACTTGCGCGACCTGTTTACCGGCGAGATGTACGTCCGACCCGGCGACGACCTCGCCGGGCGCGGGTTCGTCGTCGGACTCGCGCCGCACGAGCTACACGTGCTCGAGGTGGAGGACATCAGCGTCGAGGATATGGCCGCGGAACGCCTCCTGGCCGCACACCGCGACGTCTCCGAGTTCCTCGGCGCCTGCACGAAACGAGTCGGGGTGGTCGGCGACGTCCACGGCGAGCTGCAGGCGCTGAAGGACATCGTCCGCGCCCTTGGTTTCATCAATGCCTTTGACCACTGGTCAGCGCGCGACGGGACACTCGTGTTCACCGGAGACATCGGTCACGGGCGCCATCTTCAGGAAGTGTTCGACTTCATCCACCGCCTCGCCGCTCAGGCGCACCGGGTCGGAGGACGGATCGTGTGGACGCTGGGGAACCACGATCTGTACTTGGATCGGGAGGGCGGACAGGGCGGCGAGGAATCTCTCGGCTACCGGCTGTGGCCATCGATCCGGGAATCAGCGCTGCACCCGGAGCGACATCCGGGCCTGACCGTGCAGGCGGCGTACTTCGAACACGACAAGCTGTTCGTGCACGGCGGGATCCTGCCGAATATCGTCGAGCTCTCGATGCGCGAGCGTGGCACGGGCGACGCCGAGAGCGTGGCGTCCTACATCAACGACGTGCTTCGGCACACGCTCGTCGACCGGGAGCGGATCAGCGCGCGGGATCTGCCCCATGAGATCTTCCATATCGGCACCAGCCATACACGGGAACGCCGGATGCCGGGCGAGATCGGCTACGAGCCGGCCGGCGTGTTCACGCCGGACCTGCGGGAGGTCGACCATTATCGGTATCACGCCGACCTGCTGCCACAGGTCGTCGGCCACACCGCGAGCCGCCAGGGAGAGATTCGCTACTCCCCCGGTTCGTGGCTCAGGCGGGAGTACATCGCGATCGACGTCGGGCGCCAGCACGGCACCGGGAATGGTGGTCTCCTGCTGACCGATTTCGGCTGGGTCGCCGTCACTCCCGGCGGACCCGCCCGCTTCGTCGAAGTGGCGCCACTGTTCGTCGAAGTGGCGCGCCAGGCAGAGAGCGCGGCGGCACATCCCCGGCACGACGGGGCAGGAGTGAAGCAGATACTCAGCGCCTACCTCGAAATGGCGCGTGGAAAACCGCGAACGCTCGGTGACGTCCAAAGAGCGCTCTTTACGGATCTCTCGCCGGCGCAGGTCGTGACGATCGAGCGCTTCCTCGAGACGGTGCGACAGACGGGCCAGTGTCTCGCCATCACCGACCTCGATGAGATGCTGACCGCCTTCTCGGGAAACGACACGGGGGAGGACACCGTCGAACTGCTCGCGGAATACCTGAGGGCCGGGGGTGGCTTGGTGTTCCGCGCCGACACCGCCTTCGACTGGTTTTACGTCCGCCTGCTGAGACCCCTGGTCGTGGAACTCGGCCCACGCTCGCCGCTGCTGTCGAATGTCGTGCTGATGCTGTCGGGAGGCGCCGTCTTTGCCTTTGAAGACGGAGCGTTCCGCCGGATCGTGAGCGGCGCGAGCCGTGACGGCTCCGCCGGTCTCGACGTACTCGCGGCAGACTCGAAAGAGCGACTCGAAGGGATGCCGGTGCTCGATCCCTCACGCACCGTATACATCGGTGATTCCACGGCTCTCGGCGGAATCGATCCGGCGCTGGCCGGCCACGTCGGATTCGTGATCGACGTCGGCGACGCCATGCCCGATCCGGCGGGAGAGCCTCTCACCGGCCTCCATCATAGTTACCGGCGGACGATAGACACGATCGTCACCACAACGGCGGCGATGCGCGAAAGCGGGCGAATGGTGGCGGCGCCGGAGCCGCCTGACGCGGAGGCCGGCGAGACGGTGCTATGGACCTTCGAGCAGCCGCGCTTCCCGCCAGGCCGCCGCGTCCGTGTGCGCGTCGGCGGCAGCGGCTTCGTGCATGCGGGCGTCGCGGGAGCAAATGGCCGTTGGACGCGCGTGTACAACGTACCGCTCGTACCGCTCGCGGAGCCTGGTTACGAGGCGCTTTTGCCCGCGGGCGTCAACGTGTTTACGTTCTTCTGGACGGAGGCGCCGTGGGCGCGTGGCCGCCCTGGTCACTGGGAACGAGGACCGGGCGGCGCCACGGTGTTCAGAACCCGAGGCGAATGATACGTGCGAAATACGCCAGCGCGCGGAGCCCGCCACGGGCGAGGCCACACCGTCCGGGCCTGCGACCATCGATGTAGGGGACGAAGGCGTAGGGCTACGGTTCACACGCGACGACCTGATGTTCGTCTACGAGGGTGACGTTCCAGGACAGGCGCCGAGCACCCGCTACCGGTTGGTGCCCAGGAAGACACTGCGCGAACGGCAGCCGTCGCTGTAGGATGGGGCCGGCTCCGAATCCCGGGTACGTCGAACGGTCGCGCGAGGACGCTCGGCCTTCCGTGATGGTGCCAGAATGCAACCGATAGCTGCAGAGGAACGTAGCTCGCCCCCCGCGCAGCCTCGCATCCGCCGTGAACGACCGATTGGGATCGAACCTCTTGGCCGAGATATGCTGATCGGCCTACCGGTAGGCGCCCATGCTGAGATGTCCCCGGCGCCACGTCGGCCCGGTGAGGATCTGAAAGTCCTGAGGAGCCAGTTGATTGCACACCAGCGAGCAGGGCCGGCCCGAAATGCACGGATCGCTGAGTCTCAGCGGCGGGAGGCTAGAATGGACGTCGGGTCCGCCTTATGAGGGATGAGCGACCATGATCTTCGATCCCATGTACTTTCTCTTTATCCTCCCCGGCCTGGCACTGTCGATATGGGCCAGCGCGAGGGTGAAAAGCACCTTCAAGAAGTACTCGAACATTCGCTCCGTGCGCGGATTTACCGGAGCGGAGGCCGCTCAGGAGTTGTTGCGCGGCGCCGGCATCACCGACGTGCGCATCGTCCGCTCGCACGGCGTGCTGTCGGACCACTACAACCCGATTACCAAGACCCTGGCGTTGTCGGAGCCGGTCTACGACTCACCTTCCATCGCAGCGGTGGGGGTGGCCACCCACGAAGCCGGACACGCCATTCAGCACGCACGACAGTATGCCCCGCTCTGGGTGCGGTCGGCGTTGGTGCCGACGGCCAATATCGGCTCCAGCCTCGGCTACTTGGTGATGGTGATCGGCCTGTTCATCGCGTCGACCAACATGGTCCTGATCGGTGCGCTCCTGTTTTCGGCCGTCCTGCTGTTCCAGATCGTCACGCTGCCCGTCGAGTTCAACGCCTCCAATCGCGCCAAAGCGCTCGTCGTGGAGCAGGGCATCGTGACGATGCAGGAGCGCAAGGGTGTTGACGCGGTGCTGAACGCGGCGGCGCTGACCTATGTGGCTGCCGCCGTCAGCACCCTGCTCACGTTGCTGTATTTCCTCTGGCGCTCAGGGCTGATCGGCGGGCGCCGCTAACGCAGACGCGCAGCGGCGCAGCGAGGAGGGGTCGCCAGCGAAAGGCTAACGTGTCATCTCGGAGTGATCCTTGGTCGCTCAGCGAGCAGAGCACCAACGGTGCTCTTGCCAGCTAGTCCCGGACCGATGAGCGTGATCGTCGTCCGCTCTGCGCCAGCGCTTAGACTTCCATCGACTGTCGATTGCGAGACGATGATCGACACACCGGGAAACGCATGAGCCGCCGGCCTTCCGTTCTTGCGCGCAAGCGCGCGGCGTCGCTCACCGAAAGATCACGCGGGTTCCAGGTTGCACCAGCGCCGCGACTCGCTGTGCATCCCAATTCGTGAGGCGCACACACCCGTTCGACTCAGCGTAGCCGATACGGCCCGGTTCTGGTGTTCCGTGCAAGCCGTAGTGCTCCTTCGAAATGCCGATCCACACGGCGCCTACCGGATTATTGGGGCCCGCAGCGATCTTCGCCTTAGCGTGCGCCGGATTCCCATCCCAAAAGAGTGCCGGGTTGTAGTAAAAGATCGGATCCTTTTGGATTCCGGTGACCTTCCATTCGCCGAGCGGCAAAGAATCATGCTCGCTGCCGGTCGTAACAGGCGCATGGAGGATGACCTTGCCTTCGGCATTTTCGACCGTGAGGGTCGATTTTTCTTTCGAGACGATCACCGACACAGGGCCGGCGGGTCTAAGCGCTGCAGGTGCAGATTCTTTCGGATGATTCTTGTCATGCTGGATCTTCGCGTCCTTTTCTTCGTTCCTGGCGGTTTTGCTGTCTAAATACGAAGCTGGAGCTACGGAGCCGTTAAGCACGTTGGGAACAAGGATCTGCTCGCCGATCATCCACGTTGCGCGCGGATTCAGGCTCCGCAACAGCGCCGGTTTCGCGTGGAATTTCTCGGCCAGTGCTTCGACCAATGATGTGTAGGCGAGTGCTGTCAGGTGCGACCTTTCCATCATGTCATTGGGAATGTGTTCTACGAATGGCCCTTCGAGATCGTTGGACGTGATGGTGTACCGCAAGAGCACATCGTCTGCGGCCGCTCCTCCAAGCGCCTTCCATGTCGCTTCATCCATTTGGCTGGTCGGATCCAGCTCGTGCGCTACCTGAAAGGCCTCGATCGCTCTTCGCGTGTTTCGGCCCACGCCGCCATCAATCTCGCCGGGGGAAAAGCCCTTGCGGTCGAGCAACACCTG
>DATKDY010000194.1:0-4409 GCA_035512515.1 Vicinamibacterales bacterium | reverse complement strand
TCAACGCCCTTCAGGACGGTCGGGTCGAGACGTTCCACGGCACCGACTGCTCCGAGGACATGTTCCGGCAGTTCCGGGACTGGTTGACTCCCCGGATGCCGGTGGTATTTGTTTCGGACAACCCGGCCTACGACTTCCAGTGGATCAATTTCTACTTCTGGCGGTATTTCGGCGAGAACCCATTCGGGCATTCCGGAAGACGCATTGCCGACTTCTACGCGGGGCTGGTCGGTGATTTCCGAAGCACCCAGAAGTGGAAGCGGCTACGACGGACGAAGCACGATCACCATCCCGTGCACGACGCGCTCGGGAACGCCGAGGCGCTCATTCGATTCCTGGACGGCGAACGATGAGGGGAGCACCGGGCCGACAGGGCGTGCTCAGGCCTCCGTCAAGTCGTAGCCCACCATGAACAGCCCGCCGGCAACCTCATGGAAGCCGGCCTCGCCGCTGCTGAAAACGCCTGGGGAACACGCCAGGGCTGCCTGTAAGAACCAGTTAGCCCGCATTGTTTGCTCGGCGTGAAAGCGTACGTCTCGACGAAGTTTGGGAAAGCTATATGCGCCCCGGCTTGGGTTTCTGAGCTTCGGATGTCTCGCGTTCGCGGCCTCTTTCGGCGGGACCGCCGGCAACCCATGACCTTCGCAATACTGGCGGGCAAGCAGTCCGAGCGCGGCTCCGACGCGCCCGTCGTAGATGACGCAGGAGTCGAGCAGAACGCTGTAGATCTTCACGAAGCCTGCGTTCATCGAGCAAAGGAGTGGCCCCGGCTGTCCCTGAGGTCGTCGGCGTGCACGACGCGGAACGCGCCGGTCGTCGCAAGCGCCCGCGATTCCGAGCCGCGCAAGAGAACGCTGTGCTCGCGGAACCGCACGCGCTCGCGGTCTGGGCCGCGCGGCAGGTCGAGGTCGCGCGTGAACACCTCACGCGGGTCGCGCGCGTCTCGTTCGAGAGGGTCTGACGAGATGCCTCGACTGCCTTGGTTTAGCTCACGTCCTGATTCCTCCCTTCGAACATCGTCGCGGCGATCGTCGTCGCGCGGGTCATCAGTCCAACGAGGATCGAAGTCCATAGACACCTCCAAATGGAAATGCTCGTGTGAGGGCGGGGTGAGAATGGCCGCGAAGCGCCGCACGCGGCCGTGTGTGACCATTTGCGACGGCGCTTCGCCAACAAGCGCCTTGAATCGCGTCACTTAGGCGCGATTCAGGTGTGACCAAATTTGTGACCACTTTGCGGCGAAAACGGGCGTACGAGGGCGATTCACGGCGAACGAGCCTGACCAAGGCTCGCGCTGTGAAGCTATTCGAGCAGTGATACTTACGAGGATTCTTGAGGAAAATGGTCGGGGCGACTGGATTCGAACCCACCTTCGCCAAGGCCCCCCGGGCAGGCCAGCGACCCCCTGCGCCCAAGGCAGGCCCAAAGCCCGCAGTCCGGAACTCAGAGCCGGGCCCAGAGCCCGGAGCCCAAAGCCCTGAGTCCTAAGCCCTGAGTCCTAAGCCCTGAGTCCTAACAGCCCGTGGCATAAGTGGCCACGGCTGAGAAGTTGACAGCGAAACGATTCGAAGACGTCGGCACCTCGCGCATGGCCGGGATGCATCGATGCATCGACGTGGGGTCGAACCGACCTCGCATCGCGTGGATGAACAGCCACAACATGGCGATCACCGCGCCCAACCGGCCCTGCAGCCCGCGCGGTGTCCCCCGGCCGATCAGGTGACGCATGACGAGGCCGAGGTTGAAGCCACCGGCATGAATCAGGACGCGCTTCAGGATATTCGTGTGGCCCCGCAGGTGCGTCCGACGGATGCCCCCCGTGTCATAGAGATGCGCGAAGGAGCGTTCGCTCCGTTCGCCGCGTTGGCGCATCAGGCGCCGACCGCGTGGGCCGCGAATCCGGCGACGGTTGCCATACACCGGGGCCTGGGCCTCGGGCGTCTCCGACCAATCACGGCGCCCACGGTCCGGCTCCGCAATGTAGGAGCGGATGGCGACGGCGTCGAGATCGATCATCGTCTGGTTGCTGTGATACCCCTTGTCCGCAACGATTTCTTCCAGCGCCTGCGGTTCCTCGACCGCGGCCTGCGCGTCTTCGACCTGCTCCGCCGCGGCGATGACGGTGTCGACGATCGTGGTTGTGTCGCCTTCGTCAGCCCCCTGCAGCGTGACCGCGACAATGGCGCCGGTCTCCAGGTCCACCGCATGCTCGGCTTTGTGGGCCAGATGCGTGCGGCCATCTTTCATCTTCGTGACCTTCGCATCGGGATCGGACGGACTCGTCCAGTCTGTATTCGAGGTCTTCTTCTTGCGCTTCCGATCGAGCCGCGCCAAGTCCTCGCGCGTCGGCGTGTCGATCCCGGATGCCTTCGCGAGCCCCGTCAGAAAGGCCTGATAGCTCTCCCCGGTGTCGCGCCGCACGATACTCCGCATCGCCGCGTTCGCCTCGAGCGTCGTGGCGTCGATCGCCACCGTCTTCCCCTTCAGCAGCCCCACCTCGACGAGTCGTTGTTGCACCCACGTGAAGACGGCGCGGTGGGTCTCCAGATCGATCAAGCGCCGCGTCCGAGAAATCGTCGAATGATCCGGCGGGGGCTCGTCCACGGGGAGCCGCAGAAAACTGCGGATCGCCAGCGAGTCCGTCGCGCGCCACGCGATACCACGTTCGGCATCGATGCCTTCGAAGTAGCCGACCAACAGCAGCCGGAAGTAGCGGCCGGGCGGCAGGCTCGGCCGTCCCATGACGGGTGCGTAAAAGCCGCGGCACAGGTCTTCGACGAACCGATCGAAGTCGTGGGCCTCAAGTAACACATTCAGCCGCGCGTAGAACGGATGGCCGGGCGACTTCGGCAACTCCGAGGCCGCCACCCACAACGACGACTGATCGGTCTCTCGCGTGCCCATGGCCATGCGCGACAGTGTAGTACGTGCGATCGATCGTGTCGATCCCTAACTCAACCAAACTCACGACTTTCACCACGGGCTGTTAGGGCAAGAAACTCAGCCCTTCGCCCTTTCGCCCTTTGTCCCTACTTCTTTCGGCAGCGGGCGCTTCCGGCTGCGCTCTTGCACGGCCTACGGAGGCGGCAGCCAGCCGCTCCAAAGATCCGCCGAAGGCGGACACCACTCACAATTTGTCGTAACACGTTGAGGGGAGGCTCTTTACGGTGAGCCTCCCCTCTTCTTTTTTTCCTTACATATATGACACCAACAGACTTTGAGGTAATCAACCGATACTAGGGGTCTGGGCTAATTGTGAACAATGGAGCGGACCGATGAAACGTTTGAGCCTTATCGCCTTTACGTGGCTGATTCTTGCCGGCACGGCGACGGCCCAGGGGATCCAGACCGGTGCCGTTCGCGGAATGGTGCAGGACCAGCAGGACCGCACCGTTCCCGGCGCCTCCGTCACCGTCACGTCCCCTGCGCTGCTGGGGCCGCGCTCGACGGTCACTGATGGGCTCGGCAACTACTCGCTCACCGCGCTGCCGCCGGGCACGTATGAGGTCAGGTTCGAGCTCAGCGGGTTCACGACCATCATCGTGATGACCACCGTGCCCCTGGGCCTGACGGTCGCCCAGGACGCCACGATGAGGGCGGCCGGCGTCACCGAAACGGTGCAGGTCGTGGCCGAAGCGCCGGTCCCGATTACGACACCGGTGGTCGGCATGAACTTCAAACAGCCCGAAATCGAGCTGCTGGCGACCCCGCGCTCGCTCCAGGGCATCGCGCAGCTGTCGCCGGCGGTGACCGAGAACTCACCCAACGCGAACCAGGTCGTGATCAACGGCGCCTTCGCCTTCGACAGCGCCTTCCTGGTCAACGGCATCGACGTCAACGACAACGTCCTGGCACAGCCGCAGGGCCTGTTCATCGAGGACGCCATCGAGGAAACACAGGTCCTCACGTCGGGGATCTCGGCCGAATACGGCCGTTTCAGCGGCGGGGTGATCAACGCGATCACCAAGAGCGGCGGCAACACCTTCTCGGGCAGCGGGCGCGTCAACTTCCAGAATCCGTCGTGGACGACCGCGACCCCCTTCGAGACGTCACGGCCCGTTCCGGTTGTCCACACCGACGATCTGCAGCAGGTCTACGAGGGAACGCTCGGCGGCCCGCTCGTCAGGGAGCGCCTGTGGTTCTTCACCGCGGGCCGTTACGCGGCGCTCGAGACTCCCAGAACGCTGTCGCGGACGGGCGTCCAGGTCGTGCAGAACGACAGGAGCCAGCGCGGTGAGATCAAGCTGACCGGCGCCGTTGCGCCCGGCCACACCATCCAGGGCGGCTATCTGAACAACCCGCGCACGACGACGAACAGTTCGGGTGCCTTGGGCCTGGTCATCGATCCGAACGCGCTCAGCACCATCAGCATGCCGAACCGTGCCTACCACGGAAATTACCGGGGCGTC
>DATKDY010000193.1:0-6808 GCA_035512515.1 Vicinamibacterales bacterium | reverse complement strand
GGGACGTGCACAGTTTTGTGTCTCGCTTTCCTTTGCGCGCTCGCGCAGCCGGCGGCGGCTCAGATTTCGAGCAGCGTAGCGGTAGTGCCGACCGAACCGGTGTCCGCGATCCTCTCTGCCTTCCGCACACACCGGGTGGTTGGAATTGGCGATGCCCACGGTAACGCGCAAGGTCCTAGGTTTCAGATCGATCTCGTTCGCGATGCGCGCTTCGTCGAAACCGTTGACGACATCCTGGTTGAACTTGGCAACTCGAAGCATCAGGACGTTCTCGATCGGTTCATCGCCGGTGAGGACGTACCGGAGGAGAGTCTCATACGTGTCTGGCAGGACACGGCGCAGCCGCAGGCCGCTCCTTGGAGCATGCCGGAATTGTTTCGGGTGGTGCGCGAGGTGAATCGCCAGCGAGGAGCAACACGCCGCATCCGTATTCTCATTCTCCTCGGTGAGCCGCCGATTGACTGGGGAGCCGTTCGGACGGCTGAAGATCTGAAGACATACCGGGCCATTAGTCGAGACCAGTTCGCTGTAGCGCTTGTTCGGCGAGAAGTGCTCACGAAGGGGCGCCGCGTGCTGATGCTCTACGGCGCTGGTCATCTATTTCGCAAAAACGTCACGCATTCGATCGTCAGCTTGCTCGAGGACTCGGGCACCGCGGTATTCACCGTGTTCACGAATTCAATGGCAGATTTGGCGCGCGTTCAACCTGACATTGCCACATGGCCGGTTCCCAGTCTGACAGCCGTGCGTGGGACCATACTGGGACAACTAGCGTTCGAGCAACTCTTAGGCCCTAAGGCAGGGGACATCCCACCGGAGTGGAGAGTGCCCACGGAGGATCAATTCGACAGTGTGCTGTACCTCGGGCACCCAGATAAGATCACGTTTGCCCCGGTCGAAGCGTGGCCGTGTGCGGCCGCTAAGTTCGCAGAACGGCTACGGCGAGCCGCGCTGATACGGGCGCCGATTGCCGAGCGGCTGAAGAAATCCTGCCGGCCGTAGCACCCTGAAAAGGACGCCGAGCCCCTCCGTTGCACGAGCAGTGGACCTCGCCAAAACCTCGACGCGATCATGTTGTAACGAACGGTCAGCGACTCACCCTTGTACCTTGACTCTTTACGTCACGCCGGGCCACACACCAGGAACGCTTTCGACGTTTATTCCCGGGACGGATCGCAGCAGGCCGCATTTGGCGGCGGAATGGGGCGGAACGGGATTCAATTTCACGGTTTCAGCAGATAAGCGCGAGCGATTCTGGTTTCCGACATGCAGCAGTGATTCGACAGCAGCACGTCAGCCTTCGCATTGATCACGAGGCCAAGAAAACGTTCTGCCGATCCGGGTCGTCTGAGGTTTGTTGACGGCCTTCGAATTACAAAACACTGCGGCGTTACTCAGGACTGGTTTCGTGAGAGCCGGCGCCATATAATCCGCAACGTCCATCTTGACCCTCACTCCTGGCGCGCGTCTCGGCCCGTATGAGATCGTCTCCGAGCTTGGGGCCGGCGGCATGGGCGAGGTGTACAAAGCTGTCGACACGCGGCTCGATCGCACGGTAGCCATAAAAATCCTCCTCGAGACGCTGGCGGTCGACGCGCAGTCCCGCGAACGGTTTAAGCGGGAGGCCCGCGCGATCTCGCAGCTCACACATCCGCACATCTGTACTCTCTTCGACGTCGGCGAGCAGGAGGGGACCGCGTTTCTCGTCATGGAGTATTTGGATGGCGAGACGGTGGCCGAGCGGCTGAAAAAGGGCGCGCTGCCGCTCGAGTACGCCCTCACCGTGGCGATTCAAATCGCCGATGCGCTGAGCACTGCGCATCGACATGGAATCGTGCACCGCGATCTGAAGCCGGGCAACGTAATGCTCCTGAAGGCCGGCGCGAAGCTTCTCGACTTCGGGTTGGCGAAGAGCAAGGCGCCGGTCGTCGCGACGAGCGCGATCTCCATGCTGCCGACGATGCCGCCGACCCTGACGGCGCAGGGCGCGATCCTCGGGACGTTTCAGTACATGGCGCCGGAACAGATCGAGGGACTCGAGGCCGACGCGCGCACCGACATCTTCGCGTTCGGCTGCACACTGTACGAGATGCTCACCGGCAGGCGCCTACACGAGGGGCTCACAGACGCGGGAGTGATCGCCGCGATTCTCAGGTCCGAGGTGCCGTCGCTGATCCGGAGTCAGCCGTCAGTGCCGCCATTCCTGGATTGGATGGTCAGGCGCTGCTTAGCAAAGCAGCCCGACGAACGATGGCAAACGGCGACGGATGTTGCTGCCGCGCTCCGATGGATTGCCGGAACGGCGTCCCAGGCCGCGACAACTGCGCCGTCGCGAGCTGGTCGCTTCGGTCACGTGGGCTGGGGCCTCGCGGCTGCCGCCTGGGTTGCGCTGGCGGCGATCGGGATCTGGACCGCGATGCGTCCGTCGATGGGCGGAAATATTTCAGCAGTGCACTTGGCAATCCAACTCCCCTCGAACCTGCCACTTGCCACCGGGTATATCGGCCGGACAACGCTTGCCATCTCCCCCGACGCTACCCGGATCGCTTACCTCTGTCAGGCGGGCGAAGAGCTACGGCAGATTTGTCTCCGATCGATTGATGCTGTCGAGGTCACTCCACTTCGCGGCACAGGGGGGGCGACCACGCCGTTCTTCTCGCCCGACGGCGCCTGGCTCGGCTTCCATGCCAACGGCAAGCTGCAAAGGATCGCGATTACAGGCGGCGCACCAATGATCCTTGGCGACGCCAACGCGGTCCTTAGCGCTGATTGGGCCGCCGACGACACCATCGTCTACGCGCCTGATACGTCGAGCGCGCTCTTCCGCATTCCCGCCGCAGGCGGCACGGCCGTTCGCGTGACGACGCTCGATAGCGAAGCCGGGGAGTGGACACACCAGTGGCCCGACGTGCTGCCAAACGGCGGTATCCTCTACGTGCGGGGATTCGGGCCGACGTTCGACGAATTTGACGTTTGCGTGTTCTCACCGCGAACGGGACAATCCGCCGTCCTGATTCCCGGCGCAACTTTTCCCCGATACGCTGCCAGTGGGCATTTGGTGTTCTGGCAACGAGGGACGCTCTTAGCGGCACCCTTCGACGCGAATCGATTGGAACTGACCGGAACCGCCGTCCCGGTTGTCGAAGGCGTTGCTGGTCTAGCCAGCGAGGGATTTGCTCTCTTCGCGCTGTCCGAGAGCGGCTCCTTGGTGTACGAGCGGGGCGATCCCCACGGCGGTAAACGGAGGCTTCTGTGGGTCGATCGAACCGGTGGCGTGCAGCAGATTTCTGCGCCTTCCCGGGCTTACGGCGGCGCCCGTATCTCCCCCGACGGCCGGCGCCTGGCAATCATGGTAAGAGATCCTCAGCTCGATGTCTGGGTCTACGACTTCCCGTTGGGTACGCTGGCTCGACTGACGTTCGACGCTGGAGCCGAGGAGTCTCCAGTCTGGTCGCCTGACGGGAAATGGATTACGTACACGGCATCGCGCCCCGGGGGGTGGCAAACACTGCGCAGGGCAGCGGATGGCAGCGGTGGCGAAGAGCTGCTGTTCGAATATCCCCATCACCAACATTGGGGTTCCTGGACGCCTGACGGAAAAACTCTGGCGCTCGGGACCATCGATCCCAAGACTGGGTCGGATATCGTGATCGGCTCCCTCGGTAGCCCACGATCGCTCCGACCGCTCATCCGGACGCCGCTTGCTGAGGACTTTCCTGCCTTCTCTCCCGACGGACGCTGGATCGCTTACGGGTCGCAGGAATCCGGTCGCTACGAAGTGTATGTGCAGGCCTATCCCGGGCCTGGCGGCAAATGGCAGGTCTCGGCCGACGGTGGCACTGACCCACGATGGGCCAAAGGCGGCCGCGAACTGTTCTATCGGAACGGCGATCGCGTGATAGGAGTTGCCGTCGAGACGACGCCTGCATTTCGGGTGAGCGGTGTGTTACCGCTGTTTGAAGGACGCCATCCGCGGGTCACATTTGAGACCGGTTGGGACGTCACCCCTGATGGCCAGCGCTTCCTGATGATAAGAGACGAGGATCAGAACGCGACACCTCAACTGGACGTGGTCCTCAACTGGAGTGAAGAGCTGAAGCGCCGCGTGCCAATCAAATAATCGTTGTCCGTTTCCGGTCGCTCACAACTAGCTGAGTCGCTGGATTACTCCCGAGTAGTCGCCAAGTGTCGAGGCATCTTGGCGCCGCGGACTCCACGGCAGATCGGCGTTGATCGCGACTTTCTCCCGCTCACGGAGGGCTGGGGCGAGCCGGCCTGTGCGTGGAGCGGGAGCGCGAGTAGCGGGACCATGGCGATGCGCAGACGCGGGAATACCGTAAACGGCGGCGACAGTTACAACGCCGAATTGAGCCGCCGGCCGTCGTAGAATGACCGTCCGTATGGGCGCACGCGCAACGAAGCCGCTGACGGGGAAGGTTGCCGTGGTTGCCGGAGCCACGCGCGGCGCCGGCCGCGGCATCGCCCGAGCCCTCGGCGAGGCAGGCGTCACGGTGTACTGCACCGGGCGCAGCGTGAAAGGGCGACCGTCTCCCTACAAGCGTCGAGAAACAATCGACGAGACCGCGGCAATGATCAATGCCGCTGGCGGCACGGCAATCGCCGTTCGCGTCGATCACACCCTCGAGTCCGAAGTGAAGGCGCTGTTCGGACACATCGCCCGCAAAGACAAACGCGTCGACATCCTCGTGAACAGCATCGCCGGCGAAGATCCGCTGATGGGGCAGTGGGGCCATTTCTGGCAGGCGAACCTGAAGGACGCCGACACGATCTTCCGGCAGGCGCTGACATCGCGGATCATCACGGCGAAGCACGCGGCGCGGCTGATGATGCGCCGCCGCAGCGGGCTGATCGTCGAAGTAACCGAGAACGACATCCTCGGTGGTGGCGGCAATCCGATGGCGCAGGCGGTGAAGGTGGCGGACAAGGTCTTAGCGCTGAACTGGGCGACCGAGCTGAAGCCGCACCGCGTGACGTGCGTCGCGGTGACGCCGGGGTTCCTGCGGTCCGAGAAGATGCTGGAGCATTTCGGCGTCACCGAGGAGAACTGGCGCGACGCGGGAACGAAGGACCCGAATTTCATGGTCTCGGAATCGCCGTTGTTCGTTGGTCGTGCGATCGCTGCGCTCGCAGCCGATCCTGGCGTGATCGAGCAGACGGGGCAGCTGCTCAGCTCGTGGGAGCTGTCACGGAAGTACCGCTTCACCGACTACGATGGCCGTCGCCCGGATTGGGGACAGCACGCCATCGACTGGTCGGTGCTCCCTCCGCCGCTCGTCGAGGACTTCAGGACCGGCATCGATCTGGAACTGAAGTGGCTGACCACCCTCGCCGCGCGCACGCGGAGGTTCCAGAAGAAGATCCCCGGGTCAGGCTGAACGCCGACACGACGGACGCAAAGGCTCGAGACTTTGACCGATGCTGGGACCAGATTGCCCACCATCGGACAACGCGGCCATGCGGCGTTCCCAGGCGGCAGGTACGTCGCGCTGTGAATGACTGGCATGGTTCTCGCGATCGGCCGCGTGGGTGATTTTGCTGAACGATGTGCGGTATTCAGCGCGGAGCCTGGCGCGAACACCTGGCTTGGCGGTGGCGCTCGTGCTGACGATTGCCTTCGGCATCGGGAGCAATGCCGCCGTGCACGGGTTCGTTCGCGGCGTGCTCGCGCGCGATATGCCGCTCCCAGACAGCGACGGCGTGGTGTCGGTTGTGGGCGCTGACGCCAACGGGGTCGGGCCGGTCTCGTACGACGACTATCTAGAGGCCTCTGCGACCGGACGGCAGCGTTCGTTAGCGTTGGCGTGAGCGGGAATAATGAACGTGGTCAGCGATCGTGTGCGCGGGACGATCTGGTGGGACTTTGACGGGACGCTCGTGTCCCGCCCGTTGATGTGGTCGCGTGCCGCCCGCCGCCTCATCGAGCGGGCGTCGATCGCCTGCGACGGCCTGCCCGCACCGTTGCTCGAGGTGCTGAACAAGGACATGCCTTGGCATGGGCCGAATCGCGCACATCCGGAGCTGAGCACACCCGACATCTGGTGGGCCAGGGTGTTCGCCATCTACGCGGAAGGCTTGTCGCGATGCGGATGGTCGCAAGCGGCCACTCCGTCCAGCTTTGAGGCTCTGCGCACCGAGATCCTGGACGCTCGGGCTTACTCACTGTTCGAGGACGTCGTGCCTGTATTGACGGCGTTACGTGCGGATGGATGGCGGCACGTTATCGTCTCGAATCACGTGCCCGAGTTGGCCGATATCGTCGCCGACCTCGGGATCGGAGCGTTCTTTGCCGACGTGATTACGTCAGGTCTGGTGGGCTATGAGAAGCCACATGCCCAGATGTTTCAGGCGGCGCTGCGCTGCGCGATTCCAGGCGCGCCGATCTGGATGATCGGTGATAACCCCGAATGCGACTGCCACCCTGTCGGGGCATTTGGCGCCAACGCGATCCTCATCCGGGCCACCACGCCCGCCTTTGAGCGCCATGCAGCGGACCTATGGCAAGCCGCGAGGCTGATCACCAGTTCCTGAGTCGGCGGGAAGAGGCGAGAGGATGCATAACAGCCGTCTACACACCCGGCGCCACGTATCAGTCGCGAGTAGTCGCCAAGGGACTTCCTAACACCGGTCGAGGGGGTCAAAAGCCCCTTCGGCGTCAGTCAGGATCTATCGACGAGCGTTTTCTCCATATCGACGCGACCACACTGTGGCGAGTACGGGGAGCCCCATACGCCCTGACATGCCTCGCGACGAGATGGGCTACGAAGCGGCCGTTTCCGATAGAGCAGCT
>DATKDY010000192.1:0-9018 GCA_035512515.1 Vicinamibacterales bacterium | reverse complement strand
TGTGCACTACCGAGTACACGGTAATGGTGTCGCCGCGGACCGGCCTCGCCGGCGTGACGCGCACGGTCTGGATCAGCCCGGACCCTACGAGCTCCTGCACCACGCCCTGCTCCGGCTGCAGCCCAGGGTCGGTCGGGTCGGCCGTGCAGCCAAGCAGGGCTGCGGCGAGAATCGCCGCGCCAGCGAGCGCAGTCGCACGGAATGTCGTACGACGAAAGTTATCCATCAACTTGCCTCCTGATGTCTGTTCCCTGCCCGTACAACGCGCGGCCGACAGAGTTCCTGACGTGTGCGCGGTTGCCAGGCTGGCGGTCTCCGGCAGACCCGCTAGCTTGCGCGGATGATTTCTGCAGATCGCTCGCCGCGCAGCACGCACGGAAGCCACGACCGCGTCGCACAACAGCCCCCACTGCGACGGCTGCTGCGCTATGCACGACCGTATCGCGGCCGCATCTGGCTCGCGTCCGTGTGCTCCGTCATCAACAAGATCTTCGACCTCGCGCCGCCCGCACTGATCGGTGCGGCCGTCGATGTCATCGTGCAGCAGGAGGACTCGTTCCTTGCCGGCCTCGGCGTCGTCGACGTGTGGGACCAGCTCGTGCTGCTGTCCGCGCTCACGTTCGCCATCTGGATCCTCGAGTCGGTGTTCCAGTACCTGTACGCGATCCTCTGGCGCAACCTCGCGCAGACGGTGCAGCACGACCTGCGCGTCGACGCGTACACGCACCTTCAGAACCTCGAGCTCGCGTACTACGAGGAGCGCAGCACGGGCGGCCTGATGTCGGTGCTCAGTGATGACATCAACCAGCTCGAACGGTTCCTCGACGTCGGTGCCAACGAGCTGCTGCAAGTCGCGACGACCGTGATCGTCATCGGCGCGGCGTTCATCGTGCTCGCGCCGGAAGTCGCGTGGATGGCGATCCTGCCGATGCCCGTCGTCGTCTGGGGCTCGCTCGTGTTCCAGAAGCGGCTGACGCCGTATTACGCGGACGTGCGCCAGCGCGTTGGCCTGCTGAACGGCCGGCTCGCGAACAATCTCGGTGGCATCATGACGATCAAGGCGTTCACCGCGGAGGCGTACGAGACCGCGCAGGTCCGGCGCGAGAGCGACGACTACCGCGAGAGCAATCGTCGCGCGATCCGCATCAGCTCCGCTTTCGTGCCACTGATCCGCATGGTCATCCTGGTCGGCTTCACGGCGACTCTGCTGTATGGCGGCATGGCGGCTGTCGAGGGCAGCATGACGGTCGGCACGTACAGTGTGCTGGTGTTCCTGACGCAGCGGCTGCTCTGGCCGCTGACACGACTGGGCGAGACGCTCGACCAGTACCAGCGCGCAATGGCATCGACCACGCGCGTGATGGGGCTGCTGGACACGCCGTTCGAGATCCATCCGGGCACGCAGTCGCTGGCGGTCGGCAGTGTGCGTGGTGACATCGAGATCAGGAACGTGACGTTCGCGTACGCAACAGGACCGGACGTTCTGTGCGACGTCTCCATGAGCATACCTGCCGGCTCGACCATCGGCGTCGTCGGCTCGACGGGCTCGGGGAAGAGCACGCTCGTCAAGCTGCTGCTGCGTCTGTACGAGGTCAGGCAGGGCGACATCACGCTCGACGGCACGCCGATCCAGCAGTTCAAGCTGGACGACCTGCGCGCCGCGTTCGGTCTCGTCAGCCAGGACGTGTTCCTGTTCCACGGCTCAGTACGCGAGAACATAGTCTACGGCAGCTGGAACGCGTCGGACGAGGATGTCGAGCGCGCCGCACGGCTCGCGGATGCGCACGAGTTCGTCGAGCGGCTGCCGACCGGATATGACACCATCGTTGGCGAGCGGGGGCAGAAGCTGTCGGGCGGGCAGCGTCAGCGCATTGCGATCGCGCGCGCGATCCTGAGGTCACCGCCGGTGCTCGTGCTCGATGAGGCGACGAGCGCTGTCGACAACGAGACGGAGGCCGCAATCCAGCGATCGCTGGCACACCTGGCACACGAGCGGACGACGATCGCGATCGCGCACCGGCTGTCGACGGTGAGGAATGCGGACCGGATATACGTGCTGGAGGATGGCAGAGTCGCGGAGCGGGGCACGCACGACGAGCTGCTGGCGCAGGACGGAGTGTACGCGGGGTTGTGGCGGGTTCAGACGGGGGAGCAGCTGGTCGTCTGATCGGCGTGGTCATCCGCCGCGTGCTACTTCCTGTTACGCACCGGGATGACAAACTTGAGCGCGGACCAGGTATCGTCGACCGCGCATACTTTGACGTCCACCAGCCCCGCTTTCTTGCCGGTAGCCATGACCTCGCCCCGGCCGATCTGCGTCTGCATCCCTGACGATTTTTTCGGCCACGACGCCCACACCAGCCCCTCCTCCAGCATACCGGCCCGAGCTATGGCGAACGCCTCCTCCAACGTATCCGGATCCGTCGCGAACAGGTGAGTGAAGTCGGCCTTCATATCACTCCCGTCGGAGAGCTGGTCCACACCCATTGTGGCCGGCTTCACTCCGAGCAGCGTCCAGTAGTGCCCAGGCGGGTGAAGCAGCCGCACGCGCATACCCGGCTTGAACCCGAGCTTCTTTACCAGCGGTGTTCCAGAATACCCAGCCGTGCTTCCCACGGGACCTCCACAGATTACTCGAGCAGCTCACGCACATCTCGCCACGCATATGCGCCAGTGAACAGACCGCGCTCATCGATCAGCCGCTCACCTCCCATGCGATCGTAGAACCCGATCGTCGGATTGCTGCGTTCTGCGAACAGGACGAACGAGTTGATCCCGCGGTCCAGAAATCGACGCGCTGTCTCCTCCATCAGCCGCCGGCCCAGTCCAAGGCCGTGATATTCCCAGCGCAGATAGATCTTGCTGAGCTGCCCTTCGAATTCGCCATGCTCCGGCTTGCCAGCGGCGAATCCGATCAGGCGGCCATCACGGTCCTCCAGCACGACGACGAAGTCGCGGCGAGGCTGCTTGCCGAACCTTTCGGTCCATTGGCGAGCGCGGGTGGATACGCTCGGTCCTCGTGAAGTACGATACGTCGCATTCCAGGTGGTGACGTGCAGCTCAGCCAGTGCCGGGATGTCTGCTGCCACAGCGTCACGGACGCGGATGGACTCGAGTGACTCGCCGCGCTGGCGGAGGCGCCTGGCGTTTGCAATGGCGCTGGGCCGGGACCGCGCGTAGAGCTTGCGCCGGACATCCGCGAGCGCTGCCCTGAGACGATCGGCCACCGTGAGGCGCGGCGGCCGGTAATCCTCCACGCGCACGATCTCGACGGTGCCGTGATCGTCGCCGAACACGTACGACAGGCGGAGCATCCGTCCGTCGAGCTGACCCGCGATGCGGAACGGGACGGTGTGGCCGTCGGGCGCAGCGACGTCACCATCAAGTTCGACGGTGCGCGCTGCCTCATCAAATCGGCCGCGTCGAATCGGAGCGTTCTGTCGCCCGGGATTCACGATTCCACGGACATCGCCTTCCGGGCCCACCACAATGTCGAGCAGGACCTCCGAAGGCTTGCCCCACTGTCCAGTGATCATTCCTCAGCCGCACGCTTGATGCGCAACAAGTACCGTCTGCCGTGCGTGCATCTATGGCCTACCGGCCGCTCGCTCGGTTCCATTCAGAAGCAGGAGAACGTCATCGATCTGCCTCCGCACCCGGTCACTGCTTCGTTGCCGGGACGCCTCGTTGTTGTCGAACAGGTCGAGCAGCGCGATATCCCGGTTCAGGAGTGGAATGAGGGCGGAACGCCATAAGATGGAAATGCAGGTGCGGCATTGTGGAGTTGCCGGAATTTCCCACGGCCCCAAGCGGGTCGCCTGCCCTGACCATGTCACCCACTTTGACCGAAACGCTACCTCGCTGAAGGTGCGCGTAGAACGCTGAGGCCCGCTCGCCCTCTACTATGATGTAGTTCCCGGCCAGTGGCCGGATATCATCGCCTCGGGCTCGGCGCCCACAGTGCCGACCCCATCCGTGGCGCATCTACTGCACCCGCAGTGTTCTCTCGACCAACGGTTTCTGGTGTGGTCCGTTCTCCGAATAGGTATCGAACTCAGCCCGCACGAGGTAGGTACCCTTCGGCGCAGGAACGCCATCGACGTCGCCCGGATGCTGGGCGTACAGTTCTGCGCGCATGTCCCACGTGTGAGATCGTGACTCACCTGGAGCGAACGTGTGGGTCGTAATAGCAGCAGTGCATCCCCACCAGCTGCCTTTGAATGGGATCGACTCGCCGTTGCGGATGACATGCGGAGTCACCAGGCAGCCGTGTGCGGTTACAACCTGAATCGTCCTTGTGGTCGTGTTTGTAACACTGAAATGCACTGAGAACTGCCCGTGCTGACGAACCTGGCCGGGCTCGACGGTAAACTGCACATCCAGACCTTCGGGCAAGTCACCGAGGTCTGACCGCGGGGCGGTGACATCGGGCGCGCACGCTGCGAGTGCGGTACCGAGAATCAGAATCGGAAGTGTCCGGATCATAGATCGTTTACTGGTAGAAGTGTCATACTCTACTGCGTCCTCTTCCAGAACGTTCCATGGATCGAAAACCGGACGAACCGGAACGCAGTCGAACCGGGTCCTCCTGCATCGCCGTGTCATCTCCGCAGGATCCGACGGAGTGCCCGGACTTGCAGGGTCCAATGCCGCAATGATGGCCGCTCGTCGAGCGCAGATGCAGCATTGTGGAGTGCGTCTTCTCGGTCACTTTCGCTACAGCGGCTTCCGAAAGAACTGCAGTCGCATCGTAGGCTGGAAGCCGAGCGCGAGGTGCGCCTCGAGGCTGAGCGCATTGTCGATATCTGTATCAGACCCGAGTTCGAGATAGTCATGCTCACGACACCAGCCCTCGATCGCTGTGAAGAGCGCACGGCCGACACCCTTTTGCCGCAGGTCCGGAGCTACCCACCACCCCTCGATATAGGGAACGGGCGTCAACCCGCAGCCTTCAGCCCAAGGTCGCAGAGAGAGGGAAGCGAAGCCACCCAATCCTCCGCCAGGTCTCTCCCATACGTAAACCGTCTCGTCGCTGAAATCGTAGTCACCAGCCTCCGGCCAGAGCGCGCGCATCATCGCCGCTACGTCAGGGGTCTCGGCTGGTCGCATCAAACGTACAGTCATCAGATCGTTGGGCAGCCGACTGTGAATCAGTGCACTACGCGTCCGAACGAAACCGCCTTCATCACCTCGTACCTGTCACCGGGCTGCTGCGCGAGAGGTGAGTACCTGCTCCATGAGCGCGACAAGCCAACATGCCACGTCAGCCACGCGATGCTCGACGCACCGATATCATATCCTTCGTAATCGGGCCAGTCGGCATGCCACTTTCCATCAAGGTGGGATCGGTGTACATGCAACCCGCGATGAGCGGGACGCCACAGGCACTCCTCAGTGGTGAGTCCATCGAGGTGAAGCGAGGCGAGCTTCCACGCCGTTTCGAACTGTCGAATCAGGTAACCACAAGCTTCATCGGACATGCATCCGCCTACCTTCCATCACTCCCAGTTGGTACCCAGCGCTTTATTCCCGTATCAGCCCTCGTCAGGCAGCGCTGGTTACGGTACCAATGCGTTCCATGATAATCGGTCTGATCGTTGTACTGACGACGAGTTCCAGCGCCGCCTCACAGGATGCAGCGACGGCAGAAGCCGCCATTTTGCTCGAAGGCCTGCGGGTGGCTACGGCACAGCTCAGAAATCAAGGCGTGGAACCAGGAGAGCCAGTGGTATTCGACAAGCGCCCGATGAGGCGGCGCAGTTTGGAGCCGACGACCACCATGACGGGCGACTCTGCGTGGAGCGAGGCGGAGCTTCGCCTGATGGATCACCCTCCGGTCGACGCTGCGGTTCAGGGGAGTTTCGTCGAGCCCATCGCGACAGTCGGCCAGGCAACGGACGGATGTTCCATCTTGAACCGGCAGGCCCGATTGAGTCGCACCAGACGGCCGTAGAGTTTCGGCGCTACACCGATTCGCTCGGTGAACTGCCGGTTTAGCTGGCGAGGACTCAGGCAGGCCTGACGAGCCAACCAATCGCGTCGGCTGCATCCGCTTGTTGGGCGGCTGTCAGTCCCTGATCCGAGTGTTGTGCAATGCGCGAATCCGCCAAACACCTTCCTGCTTCGTGAAAAGAATAGTCTTCCGGTATCGGAACACCTCCCCCGGGGAGCGTTCGTCTCCGCTCAATTCACTTCGGACGTGTGCAATGGCGATTTCCGGCGTCAGGAACGTCAGGTCCTCGACCCTCTGCGCTGTCATTTCGCTGGATTTGTAGAAAGTTCGGTGGATTTGCTCATGGCCAGCTTTGATCTCGGCCTTTCCCCGCCAGATGCCACCTCCCCAGTGGACCCAATCAGCATCCTCGTGAAGTATCTCGGCCCAGGCGTCCATATCGTGACGGTTCCAATGCTCTGTATGCGCTCTGAGCAGCGCCGTGATCTGCTCTTCGTCCATTTGGGTCTGCGCCACGGCAGGCACCGCGAGCCCCAGGAATACTCCACTCAGGAAGAAGCTGAGAATCCGTCGCATAACGATCTCCTTTAGGGAAACACATTCGTACAAGTACAGGGAGAACTCGGTCACCGACCGTTGCAGAGACCCGCCGGTTGCCAATCTGAAGCTGCGACGGACGCGGGTTCCGATGACGCGTGGAGCACCAGAACCAGCCCCCGGCGGACTTCCGTTCCGGTCGCAGTAAGCTGCATCGGGAGACCTTCGGGAACGATTACTGGTTCTCCTCCCGCACGGCCCAGCATCGCTCCTTCCGGTGTTTCCAAGCACATCTCGCCGCTGAGTGTGTACCACGCTTCGGGGCCCGGATGCCGGTGCACGCGTGTCTGCATCCCGGGCCGGAAGACCGCTTCCATGTATTGAGCATGGTAGACCGTTCCACTCCGGACCGGGAGCGGTCCGATCTCCGCGATACGCTCCCCGCCCGTTGGCCAGGAGCTGCTGGTGTCCAAGGTATGCAACCAGACGGAGCCGAAGGCGTCAATCACGGTACCGCCCGGCGGAGCGGCGGTTTCCGCAGCCTGGCGCGTCGGAAATCGGCTGAGGTGCCAGTACACTGGCGAATCCCCAAGAACACCAATGGCCTGTGTCGCGACGATGAAGCAGCCGAACTCGCGGCCGGCACGCTCACTTGCCGGGACGCACACTCCTCCGGTTCCTTCGCCACGGCTGGAAGCGCTCGCGCAGCTGGCGAGGGTCAAGGGGACCGTGAGACCAAGCAAAAGCCACGCACCTCTTGTCATGAGAGCCTCTGTTGGGGAATGAGACATTGTGCGATACAGCGCCTGGCCAGTGCCGACGACGATACGATGCCGGCGATCGCGCGCGTGTTGCTTTGCGCCGATCAACATTGATAGGTAGTCAGAATCTGATCCATGGCGGCCGCGAAATCCGGTGAGAAGTATGTCCGCACCTCACACCATACTGCCACCGATGCCTCGGACCTTGCTGCGTAAGACTTCCACGCCTCCTGCTGTGCATCGAACTCGGGCTTGTCATAAAGGCCCTGGCGATACTGATAGAACGCATTCTCGTAGTATCTATAGATAGCGATGGTATAACGGCGGTACTGCTGATATTCATCGGCCGTGAGTTCCTCGCCGGCGTCCGCGCGGCGAATGATACCAGCGAGCTGACTATCCCCTGCAGCCACTGTCATCAGGTTGATAACGCCCATGGCCAGCTCGTTGCGGGTTTGAGCTCGAGTCATCTGCCGATTTTGCCCTAATTCGATGATCAGCAGAAGCAGACCGGCTAGTACGCCCAGATGGGCAAGCAACGTCAGCCATCGATTCAGACGATCAGGGTCTGGCGTGGGCCAATGCATATCCGCGCTCGTCTCCTCGAAGAGTTACAAACCAGCAACCGTTAGCCAGCGCGGGCGGCTGTTCTGAACCCGCGGCAAGAGCGTAACCAGCAATTGGACGCCTGAGCCGGATCAGTTCCGCGCCGGCAGTCCTATACTTCGCCGTTGCGCGTTGACATGCGCGCGCGATCGGGCAAGGAGTGCCTCGAACTCGGGAGTGCCTCTGAGTCCCGCCAGCAGATGGTCACCGGGGTCAGGCGAGCCATATAACGGGATGTGCGTAAGTGACCACCAGGTTTCATGACGGGTACGCATTTTCTTCGTCTGGCTGGCCAGCAGAGGCGCGCCACACTCCGTGCCCGTCAGTCACACGCGCGCCGGCGGACCGACTGGGTGGGTGCGGAGTGGCGCCGGCGAGGACTCGGGCCGGCGCGGCCGTCCGGGCATGCAGGGGCGGCCGATCCTACGTTAAACGCGCGGCAGCGGCTCCGCCAGCATCCTGACCTTCATCCGCAACCTCGGGCAGCCGCCAGTGGATCGGCCGCGCCCCCCGCTCGATCAGCGCTTCATTGATCCTCGTGAACGGTCTGCTCCCCAGGAACCCGCGCCGGGCCGACAGCGGCGATGGATGAGCGGCGGTCACTATCGCGTGTCGCGTCGTGTCGATCAGCGACGACTTCTTCTGAGCATGCGCTCCCCACAGCGCGAACACGACCGGGTCCGGTTTCGCATTCACGCGCCGGATGATCTCGTCCGTGAAGCTCTCCCAGCCGCGGCCACGGTGCGAGTTCGACTCGCCGGCTCGCACTGTCAGCACGGCGTTCAGCAGCAGCATGCCCGCGCGTGCCCACGCGACGAGTGAGCCGTGCGACGGCGTTTCAATGCCGACGTCGCCACGCAATTCACGATACACGTTGCGCAGCGATGCCGGCGGCTTCACTCCCGGCCGCACCGAGAAGCACAGGCCGTGCGCGTGGCCGGGTGTCGGGTACGGGTCCTGGCCGAGCAGCAATACACGCACGTCGCGCCACGAAGTAAGCTCGAGTGCGCGAAATACAACGTCGGCGGGCGGCATGATCAGGTGATCACGCGCCTCGGCGTCGAGGAATGCACGCAGCTCGCGGAAGTACGGCTGCTCGAGCTGCGGTCGCAGTGACTCCCATGACGCCGGCAGTGCCGGCAGTCGATAGCTACCAGCGGA
>DATKDY010000191.1:0-3925 GCA_035512515.1 Vicinamibacterales bacterium | reverse complement strand
TCTGCTGGTCAAAATGGACATCGCGAGTATGGCCCACTCGCTCGAGGCTAGGTCTCCGCTGCTCGACCGGGAGGTGTTCGAGTTCGGGGCGTCGCTCCCGGCCCGGTTCAAGGTGCGGGGCGGCGTCGGCAAGTGGCTTCTCCGGCGCGCCGTCGCGGACGACCTGCCCGCCGATTTGGTGGCGCGCCCGAAAATGGGCTTTGCGGTCCCGCTGGAGCGGTGGTTCCGGGGGCCGCTCTCGGGGATCGCGCGAGATGTCCTGCTCGACCGAAGGACTGCCGAGCGCGGCCTGCTGCAGATCCCGGCCGTGCGACGGCTCCTCGACGAGCATCAGTCGGGCAGGGCGCTGCACCACTCGAAGCTCTGGACCCTGCTCATGCTCGAGCTGTGGTTCCGGACGTGGATGGATGCTGCGCCTCAGCCTGCGGCCGCGTAGGATATCGCCTCACACAAACCCCTGGTTCTCGAAGACCATCCATTGGCCGCTCGCGATGTTCTCCAGGATGTTCTCCAGTTGGGTGGGTGCGCCTATCTTGTTGCTCGAAACCGAGACGTGACCGGTGGTCACGACCATGATTTGCTCGTTCATCGCCGGCAAAATGTTCAGCGTCTGAGCAACGGTAACGCGCACGATCACGCGGATGCCGGCCGGCCGAGCCGGTGCCGCAGGCCGCGTGAGTGTCACAGGCCCTGCAGCGCCAGTGTTGTCGATGATCGTATAGTCCCAGTCCTTGGTGAGCGTCGTATTCGTTGTTCGAGACAGCCTCCGGAATTGCCGATCCAATTGGCCCCAAATGCAGCTCACTCCCAGGGCCCAGAGCGAGCTGCCGACGCTGTTTTCGTACGAAGGATTTCTCACAATCACATTGGACCAATCGACGTTTCCCGGGCCGTTCCGTCGGGTGCAATCTCCCAAGCTCAGCAGGAGCGCGAGGGTACAATAGGAACTTCTTATGTGCCTGTTGAGATGGCAGTGCGTCGCGGCGGTAGCCGCGTGTGTGGTGGCAGCTTCAGCGTTGTCGGCTCAGACCGACCCGGCGGATCGTCTGCCGACGGTCCGCGCCGGAGCGCCGTCTCAGGAGCGCAGCTTCGTCCGCGTCGTCGAGAAGCCTCAGGAACGGTACGACGTCACGCATGGCGGTACGGCGGACGGCGAAAGCAGCCGCTACCCGATGGGCGTGCTTGCGCCGCCGCAGGCGTTCGAATCCAATCTGTCGGTCGAGATCGCGAACATCGGCGATACCGACGTCGTGAATCCCTGGTTGTCTAATCATCGGACGACGGTGCGGAGCAGCGCGGATTTCATCGGGCAGACGCTCCGGCCCGGCATGACGGACAAGGAAAAGGCCATCGCGATCTGGCAGAAGTTCCTCTCCCTGCGCTTTCACGGCGATGCGTTCGACGAGGAGGACGTGCCCATGCGCGTCTTCAACGCCTATGGTTTCAATACCTGTGGCGGGGCCGCGGCCATTCTGATGCAGTTGTGGCGTCTCGCGGATCTCGAGTCGCGGATGAACCTCCTGCCGTTTCACGTCGTGGCAGAAGTCAAATACGACGGCGGCTGGCACGTGCTGGACGGCGACCTCGCCGCGATGTACCTGCTTCGCGACAACGCGACGGTCGCCAGCTTCTACCAGCTGGCCGGCGATCATGACCTGATCCGGCGCGCGCATTCGTACGGGCTGCTCGAGCCCGAACAGGGCAATTCGAAACACACCGCGCCGTTGTATTCGCTCGGACGGCTCTTCACCGTTCGCGGGCGACATCTCAGCCACGACGACATGCACCTCAACTACTGGATCAAGTCGGTTGACCGCACGATTCGGTACGGGGCAATGGACCTCAACGACTCGCATGAAATGGACATGACGTTGCGTCCCGGCGAGCGCCTGCGTTATACGTGGGAGCCGGTTCGGGCCGACCGCATGGTCGGCGCGGGGCTGACCAACCCGAACGCCGCTCGACTGGTCACCCGGGGAGAGTGGATTTATCAACCCGATCTGACATCATCGGTCTGGCCCCGAGGGGTCGAGGCGATCGAGGGTGTGAGTCAATCGGATGGCCGGCTCGTCTCCGCGACTGGAGGCCACATCGTGTGGCGCCTGCGCTCCCCTTATCCGTTTTTCGAGGCGCGGGTGGACGCGTCGGGGCACGGCGTGCGCTGGCAGATATCCCGCGACGGCACCGCGTGGATTGACGCAACGCCGGGATCCGCGCAGCCCCTTCCCGACGCGCGCTATCAGCCGGCGCGCTCGCTTCTCGTGCGCGCGCGTTTCGATGCTGGCGCGGTCCTGACAACAGCGGCGCTTTCGGCCGGCTTTCAGACAGCCCGCGTCGCGCTCCCCTCGATGCGCGTCGGCCCGAACCGTTTCACGATCGAGCAACAGGGCCAGGGCCGTCTTCGAGTGACACACAAATGGATCGAGGACTCCTCGAATCAGCCGCCCCTCGCGCCAACCCTGCGTCAGCCCTCCAAGGGTGACACGAGGATTGCTTCGTCGCGCCTGGCGTTCGTCTGGTCGCCGGCGGCGGATCCTGACGGCGATCGAATCGTCGACTATCACCTGCAGCTGTCGGAGTATCCCGACATGCGGTGGCCGGCGTCGCCCACGTTCGACCGTCTGACGTCGAGGATGGGCACGCTCGACGGCAGCGTGGCCACCATGGTATTTCCGCGTCTCGGTCTGCTGCGCACTGACACGAAGTACTACTGGCGCGTGCGCGCCAGAGACGAAAAGGGTTTCTGGGGGCCATGGAGCCAGCCCTCATCATTCAAGACGCGGGCGCCCCTGCCTCCTGACGTGACCATCGCCGTTGACCCCGCGACACGCGTCGGGGTGCTGCGGTGGCAACCTCGTCGCGGCGGAACTGCCGCCGTCCGATACGAGGTGCATGGCAGCAACATGCCCGGGTTTACTGCCGACGCCACCACGCTCCTGGCGACGACGGAGAGGACGAGCATGGCCGTGCTGGGGCCCGCCTCGGCGCCGAACCTTGCGTTCTACCGCGTCATCTCCTACGACAAGGATGACAGCCGAAGCCCGGCGTCGGAAGTCGCCTCGGCCCCGCGACCCTTCATACACTCGGTGCCGGCCGCGGTGATCGACGCGGGGACGGCCTACGAATACCGTCCGGCCTCGATTGTCTCGCAGGGGATCGAAGGGCGCTATGACAGTCAGGGTACGGCGTATTGGGATCAGGACGACGTGGAATGGTCCGTCGTGCAGGCACCGGAGTGGCTCTCATTCGAGGACGGCATCCTGACTGGCCGACCCTCGGATCCCGGCCGCTACGACGTGACCATTCGCGCCACGAGCGTTAGCTCGGGCATCGACAGCTTGTCGTTTTCGATTGTCGTCAAGGAGGGCGCGCCGGTGCAGCCTTCCCGCGCGGTGCAGCAGGAATCCTGCACGGCCGACGTGGCGCCTGTCGTCAGGCGCTTTTACGATCTTCTGTCTGGCGCGGGATCGGCCGCCGACCTGCGCGCGATGATCGCGGACGAGTTCGCGGCGCGCATCGATCGTGGTGGTTTGGGCGAGAGGTTTCTGATGGCCGCCATGGCCGATTTGCAAGAGCGCCATCGCGAGTTCGGACCGATCACGGCGCTGTCGATCACACCTCTGGCCTGCTCGGACCAACGCGTCGACCTGCTCGCCGCGATTTCCTACCGCCAGCGCGCGAGCGCCGTGCGCGACCGGTTGACGGTCGTCAGGCCCGCCGATCGATGGCTCATCGGCCGGCCGCGTTGATCGGCTCTGCCGGCCGCCTTCGCGTGCTGCGCGTTATCGCGCGGCTCAACGTCGGCGGACCCGCGCGCCATGTTGCCGCGCTGGCGGAGCTCGATGCCCGTGGGTTCGAGACTCTTCTGGTCTACGGATCGGTCGACGAGGGCGAGGCGTCGATGGCCGATCTGGTCGCGCGCACC
>DATKDY010000190.1:0-3878 GCA_035512515.1 Vicinamibacterales bacterium | reverse complement strand
ATTCCGTCCGGCGTCCGGCATGGCGTGCTCACCGGGGGCGACGGCGCCGTCGTGGTCGACGTGTTCTCGCCCGTACGCGCCGACTGGAGCCGATTCGAAAAGAGCGCGCCGCAGCCGCCAGGCTGGCCCTGACGCCGGTCGCGACCCCTGCCCATGCCCCGGCAGGGCAGGCGCGGTCTGCCGTCGAGGTGTTCATTCTGGGACAGCGTTGCGCCGAGATCTCCTGTAGACTGGGCGATGCAGCTGCAGCTCACAACCGGAGCGACATGGCCGTTCATCTCGTAAATCCGAGTCATCTGTCGTTTGGCGTCGGCGTCATCACCCCGCGGTGGCTGTTCGTCCTGGCAGGTGCGACTCCCGCCTCCCATGGACGTCCGCTGATCACCGACGAGACCCTCGAGCCCCTGGATCTCGAGACCGTGCAGCCCGGCGATGTGGTGGGGATCGGCATCCACACGGGCAATGCGCTCCGGGGCTACGAGATCGGCAGGCTGGCGAGGGCTCGACGCGCGACGGTCGTCTACGGAGGTATCCACGCGACGCTCTATCCCGAGGAAGCACAGAGCCTCGGCGGCGCGCACGCGGTTGTCAAGGGAGACGGCGACGTGGTCTGGCCCGTCGTTCTGGACGATGCCGCCCGCGGCACGATGCAGCCGGTGTACGAGGCCGGACGCATCGACGCCGATCAGTTCGTCGCGGCGCGGTGGGACCTCCTCCCCGAGGGGCGCTACATGTGGGGCTCGGTCCAGACGGTTCGCGGGTGTCCGAAGCACTGCTCGTTCTGCTCGGTCTGGCGCACCGACGGCCAGAAGCCGCGGCAGCGCGGCGTCGATGCGGTGGTCGGGGAGATCGTGGAGCTCCGCCGCCGCGGCTTCCGCTTCGTCGCGCTGGCCGACGACAACTTCTACCCGGTGACACTGGCCGATTTGGCGATGGCCGAGCGCCAGCGCAACTCGGCCCGCCTCGAACAGTTGCGGGCGCTGCGGGCGGAGCGGTTCGAGCTGATGGATCGGCTGGCACAGCTTCCGTCGGACATGGTGTTCTTCACGCAGATCACCATGGAGGCCGCAGAGGATGAGGCGTTCCTCGACGCGATGCGTCGCGCCAACATCAAGGGGGCGCTCGTCGGGGTCGAGGCGGTCACGCCGGAAGGCCTCAAGGACGTGTACAAGGGGTTCAACCATTCCGGCGAAGCGCTCGTCACCCGCCTGCGGATGTTCCGCGAGCGGGGCGTGCACGTCCTCGGCTCGTTCATCTTCGGGCTCCCGAGCGATCGTCCCTCCACGTTCGAAGCCACGGCCGACATCGCGGATCGCGCGAACCTCACGTTCGCGCAGTTCGTGATGCTCACCCCCTACCCGGGGACCGTGGATTTCGCCGCGTGGGAGAAGAGCCTCGGTGGGGACGCCGCGCAGATTGCGGGCATCCCCGTCACGCGCCACTGGTTGATCCCGCAGGCGCACCGCCCCAAGGTGTACGCCTCGCACCCGGTGATGTCGGCCGACGAAATCCGGACGAGGACCCAGGCGGTGTGGGATAAGTTCTACAGCCTGCCCCGCGTCTGGGCGCGATCCCGGTGCACGGGCAGCCTGCGTGCGCGGCTCGCGTTCGTCCTGATCTCGAAGTTGTACAGGCAGATGTACGCGAACACGGGCATTGCCACCGACAGCGCGCGCGTGAGCCGCGCGAACCGGTGGGCACGCCTGATCGCCGTGCCCTGCCGGCGCCTGTTCACCGCCCGTCCGCTGCCCGATCTGCGAGTCCCCACGTCCAGCGCCTAAAGAGAAACTCGGTCGCAGTGGAGCGAGATGTACGTGACAGATTTCACACTACGCCGCTTTGACTTCGACGACGACTCCCAAGTCGCGCAGGCGGCGGAGGAGGCTCTTCGTGAGCTGTGTTTTGTCACGGTCGGCGAAGTAGCGGCCGCCGAGGTCGTGGTATTCGACCTCATCGCGGAGCATAAAATACGCAGCCGTCAGCATCGACGCGGCGACGGCGACAATGGCTTTCTTGGGGCCACGGCGGTTCTTCACACGGAGGAATTGGGCCTGGAGATAGCTCCCTTTCTTCCGGGTCGCGGCCCACGCGGCCTGGATCAGGGTGGTCTTCAGCCAGGGCGTGGCGTGGCGAATCCGCGTGGAGCGGCGTTTGCCGGCACTTTCATCGAGACGGGGACAGAGCCCCGCCCAGGAAACCAGATGACCCGCGGTAGGAAACCGGGTCATGTCGACGCCGATTTCGGCGATCAGCACGCGGGCAGCGGTGTCGCTCAGCCCCGGCATCGTGGTCAGTCGCTCGGCGGCGGCCCGAAAGGGCGCGAGGGCGGCGCCGAGGTGGCCCTCCAGCTTCCGCACCGCGGCGTCGAGCGCCTCGATTTGGGTCAGATGCAGTTCGATCAGGAAGCGATGATGCGCCGTGACACGGCCATGCAGCGCCGCCATCAATTGGGCGCGGCTCGCTTTGAGTCGCCCGGTGGTGCGATCAGCCAACCGTGCCGGATCCGTCTCGCCCGCGATGACCGCTTTGAGAATCGCTCGCCCGCTGGTGCCCAAAATGTCGCTGACGACGTGGGTCAGCTTCAGATTCGCGTCCTCCAGTGTCTTTTGGATGCGCAGGGTGTGCCGGGCGATTTCCCCCACCAGTTGTTTGCGGGTCCGCGTCAGATCGCGCAGCTCTTGGATCGGCGCGGGTGGCACGAAGCTGCCGCGGATCAAACCGTGCGCCAGCAGATCCGCGATCCACGTCGCGTCGTTCGTGTCGCTCTTGCGACCGGGGACGTTGCGAATGTGCATCGCGTTTGCCAGGACGAGAGTGAAGGGGCCCTCGAGCACGTGCCAGACGGGCTTCCAGTACACGCCCGTCGCTTCCATCGCGACGTGCGTGCAGCCGGCAGCGGCCAACCAGTCGGCGAGCTCCAGCAACCCCTGGGTGGTCGCGGAGACCGTGCGATGTTGATACCTGACGTCCGCGCCCGACGCGATGCGCACGCACGCCGTGACGCTGCCGGCGTGGACATCCACGCCCGCACACCGTGCATAGAAGACTTCCATCACACGCCTCCTTCTGACAGGACGCTGGCGTGGAGTCCGCAGAAGCGAAGTCTAAAGGACGCGCTCACCGGTCGAGCCGGGGTCGCAATTCGGGGTGCTCGCGGGGCTCCGGGTCCAACTAGAGAACGGGCTCTTCGCACCATAGAGAAGCCGACCTCTGTGCCAGCGTCGTCGTGCACGGTACTCTGTTTCATGTCTTCGTGGGTCCCGCGCAGCGGGGTGGGGAACTAGAGGGGATGGCTCTCGTGGCCGTTCGAACTCGTTCGGCAGTGAAGAACATCCTCCGACGCCGCAGGAGTTTAGCGGGACACCGACAGGAGATAGTAGGTTCCGGCGCGTGAGTCCCCTTCACGCCGGCGGCTCACGCCGCCGAGCGGCAACCGGTTTGCGCGGCCCGGCCCGTCTTCACCTCCACCCACCAGCGAGCTTCCTCCAGTCCACCGCGAAACACCGTACAGCCGCGACAGCAGGCCAGGATCGAAGCGGCCGTACGGATCGTGAACACTCAGCTCGAAGTCCGCTGACGACATGTCGGGCACGTAGTTCACATATCCCGTCACCAGAACGATGTGCCCTGCGACTCTCGAGTGACTGACGCTCATGAGCACCGGAAAGCCGCCGTCGATGAAGCGGACGAGTGATTCTACAGCGCGCGCGGCACTGTCAGTCTGCACGTATTCGAAGCGCAACGAGGGGAAGTGCCGCTCCAGCCACCATTTTAGGTTCGTGTGCGCGTTTTTAATCTGCGACGGTCGCGAGGGGTTTTCGTTGATGTCCTTCCAGATGTCCTGGACGTCCTGATCGGCCGCACCGGTCGGATGGTGG
>DATKDY010000189.1:0-12351 GCA_035512515.1 Vicinamibacterales bacterium | reverse complement strand
GTGCGCATGTCGATCTCGTGGACATCGAGCGCGCCCCGACGCTCCTGCTGTGGGAGATCGCGACGACGGGACGGGCGCTGCTCGAGCGGTGGCCAGGGGAGTTCGCCCGCTTTCGCGCCCGTGCGGCCGCCGAATACATCGACTTCGCACCGGCATTCGCCCACTACGGCGAGATCTTCCGGCGCCGGCTCATCGAGCAGGAGCGCGGAACGTGACGAATACGGCTCTCGTGCTCAGCAAACTCAGCACGCTGCGCGATCATGTCGATCGGATGGAGCGCCGTCGTCCGGCAACGCTCGATGAGTTCCGCGGCGACGTCGATCGGCAGGACGCCCTCGCGCTCAGTCTGCTCGTCGCGCTGCAGGAGGCATCGGACATCGCGCTGCACATCGCGTCGGACGAGGGCTGGGGCATCGCGAGCTCCTATGCAGCCAGCTTCGACCTGCTTGCCCGCCACGGCGTCATCGATGAGGAGCTGTCGGCGAGGCTCGTAGGAGTGGCCGCTCTTCGCAACCGGGTGGCGCACGGATACGCGAGCGTCGACTTCGAGCGCATCTGGCGGGAGGTGCCGGAAGGCCTTGCCAGTCTTCGGAAATACACGACGGCGATTGCGCGCTTCATCCAACCGGCGCCCTAGCGTCGGCACTGGGAGCTGCGAACTTGGAACCGTGAACCCGATCGGGCGGAAGACTGGCTGTCGCCATCGCACGACAGCTTGACGCCGAGCGCAGGAGCAAGGGCCGTCGGTCGCCGCTGCATGCGACAACCGCCGGATCGGTGCTACTCGAAGGTTCGATGCCTCCGGACGACGCGTTCGTGGTGAAACGATTGCGGGACGCCGGCGCCGTGATCATCGGCAAAGCCATCATGTCCGAGTTCGCGTCTGGCATCGCGCGCAGCTCGCTCGGCGGGCAAATGAGGAATCCGCACGACCTCGCGGCACGCCGCTGGGATCGTCCGGTGGCAGCGGGATAGGTACCGCTTCCACGCGCCGCGATCAGCACGGCGAGTCCTTCGCCAGAATTCATCTCGCCTACCGGTCACGCACCGTGAACTCCCCGCGCACCCACTCCTGCGCCGCCGATGGCGGCGTCACGCGCAATAGAATCCGGCCGGGCTCGCGCGCGACAATAGCGGCACCGTCTACCGTCACGTTCGACGCCGTGCCGATGGCGGCGATCGCGTACTCAATGCCCGCCCGCGCCTCGTAGCGGACGCGGTCGCCCGCAGCCGCGCGGTGCACTTCGAGAATGCGGAATCGTCCGGACGATTGTCCCGCGCGAAGCGGCGGGTGTATCGGCTGGTACTCGAATCGGCCCTGTGCCGCGGGCGGCGCGGAGCCGCGGCGCGCGCTCGAAGCCGCGCCAACATCGATCGAGGCCACCGGCGGCGACATCGACACCCGCGTCACGCCGTTCACGCGTTCAATTGTGAGGTCGGTCTTATACTCGCGCCACCGCAGGTTCTTCACTGTCATCCGGCGCCATTCGGGCGGGAGCTGAGGCCTGACCGCCAGCGAGGCGCCGAGCCCCGCGCCGGGCACGACAGTCTGATGCATGCCCAGCAGCCCGCGCGCGAACCCGCTCATGAATCCCATCGTCGCGAACAACTGGTGAGGCACGGCGGCGTCCACTGCGCGGAGCCGGTCGCCCGACAACAGTTCCGGCGTGTAGCCGCACGAGTCGACGAACGCCAGGTCGCCCAGCGCCTGCAGATACGTCCAGCCGGCTTCCGGCCGCCCCTGCGCGTAGAGCGCCATCGTCGCGTAGCCGGTCACGAACGGCCACACCGCGCCGTTGTTGTAGCTGAGCGGCTCGTCCAGCGGGCTCTCCCGCGACAGCATCCGCGCGCCCCAGTCGGCGCCCACGCCCGCTCCGGCCAGCTCGTCGAGCATCCCGCTCACGGCTGGCGACGCCGCGTCGAACAGCCCGCGCCACAGTCCGACGGCGGGCCAGACCGTCCGCTCGCCGAGCGCCGAGCCATCCTTCAGCAGCGCGTAGTGAATGGTCCGGGTCGACTCGTCCAGGAACCGGCGATTGAGCGCCGCGCGGGCCCGGTCGTAGACGGTCTGCGCCTCGCGCACCGCCGTCGTGTCGCCGACGATGACCGCCAGGCTCGACATCGCGCGCGCCGCGTCCACCCACACGGCCGCCAGGAACACGTCGGTCAGCAGGTCCGCGCGCCTGAGCGCGCCCGTCTCGGACGCAGCCATGCCGGCGCGGCTGTTGTCCATCAACCCGTCGCCGTCCTCGTCCGTCGTCAGGCTGTAGGCAAACGCCTTCCGCGCCGATTCCCATGACGCTCTGGCGAAGGCGACGTCGCCGCTGGCGTCCACGTAGTCGCGCAGCGCGCTGATATAGAGCCGCGTCGTGTCGCCGTGGTAGGCTTGCGGCTGGCCTCGCCGACAACAAAGGCCTTCGTCGTCGCGTCCCAGAAGCTGAACTGGCCGCCGAGCGCGGCCGGCCACATCGGCTTCAGGTCCGGGCGGAACCTGACGAGGATCGTGAGCGGCACCGAGGTATCGACGTCGAGCAGCACGACGCCGCCCTGGCCGTCGATTGGGACCAACCAGGTCGCGTCGGCGGTGAACGCGGCGTGCGCGTATCGCACGGTGCTCGCCTCGGGCCGCACATCCGCGCCAACCACCAGGCTCGCGCCTGGGATCGGGTCCGCATAGGCGGGCGTCTGAAACGCCAGTTCGAAATCGTGCAGGACCTTCAGCGGGTAGACCCAGGCCTCGAAGCGACCGTCGGTGCGCCCAAGAAACGCGGCCCGCCGTCCGGAGGCCTCCATGAAGCGGCCCGTCGCGCACTCGGCCAGCGCAATGGGATTCGGCTCGATCCGGAATCGAGGCACCAGGCCGGCAGGCGTCTGCGCCACGAGTGACGATTGGAGCACGAGAAGGCCTACAGCGACGTTCAAGTTAGCCAGCATCGACAGGATGCGCATCCGGCACCTTCCCAATCGCGAGGATCCCATTCCAGTTGGGGGTGTTTTTTTGGCCTACCGGTGTCAGCACGCGAAACTGGAATACCATCACTTCGATCGCCAGGGTGCTGGATCACCAGCGTCAGGCGGACTCGCGGAACCGAAAGGATCTGCCCGGAAACGACCACAGAGAGGCGCGGTATGACCTGATCTCGAACCGGCACAGTCAAACTCAGTGAGATCAGCCGTCAGTCCGTCGTCGACCGCGGTCGCTGATTGAGGAGCGACGGCAGCCTGAGAAGGGACAACGACGCAGGTCGAAAGTCAGAAGAGTCTACCGCGTGCCCGAGCGTGTAGCGTACACCGCGCGGTCGAAGTCCTCGACCACCTGCTTCGCGCCGGCGTCGAGGAACGGAAGGACCTGCGTCATCAGCACCGCGGCCACCTGCTTCTCGCGATCGATCCAGAAAAAGGTGTTGTAGATCCCGGCCCACGACAGCGTGTTTGCGCCGCGGCCTGCCTCCGTCGGCGTGGAATTGAGCGCGAAGCCAAGACCAAACTTGTCGAGCGAGCCCGGCATGGTGCCGCCGTTGCTGCTGGCCAGTTGTGGAATGACGCTCGCCACCGGTCGAACCATCAGATTGCCGATATGATTCTGTCCCATCGCCGCCACCGACGACTCGGTAAGAATGCGACGGCCGTTCAGCTGCCCGCCGGCGAGAATCGCGCGCGCAAACGTGAGGTAGTCGGCTGCGGTCGAAAACAACCCGCCGCCGCCGGAGAAGAACTCAACTGGTCCGCCCGGCAGTGCCGGCTGTGGCGTCAACACGCCATCAGGGCCCCGCTGGTAGATCGTCATCACACGCGCGCGTTTGTCGGCTGGCACGTTGAAAAACGTGTCGCGCATGCCGAGCGGATCGGCAATCTTGGCGGTGACGTAGGCGTCGAGCGTCTGCCCACTGACCCGCTCGACCAGCCGCCCGAGCCAATCGGTGCTGATCCCATACTCCCAGCGTGTGCCGGGATCGCTGACGAGCGGCGCTTTGAGGAATCCATCGCCACCAGCCATGACGCTGGGAAGCTGTTTCTTGCCGACCAGCGCCAACAGATCGCGGTTGAGGAACTCGTAGCCGAAGCCAGACGTGTGCGTCAGCAGCTGTCGCACCGTGATGGGCGTTTTTGGCGCGCGCAAGGCGCCGCCATCGAGCACCTGCACGTCGGCCAGCTCCTTGACATAGGTCGCGGCAGGTTGGTCGAGCTTTACGCGGCCTGCCTCGACCAACTGCATGACGGCGACCGCAGTGATCGGCTTGGTCATCGACGCGATCGCGAAGATCGCATCCTTCGGCGCGCCCACGGCGTGCTCGTACACTACTCCTTTGCCGTCGGCGACCATCGCCACCGTCATCGGCACGCGCTTCTGGTCGACGGCGGCTTGCAATAGCGCGTCGAGGGCGCTCGATCGTTGTTGCGCCGCCGGTGCGATCGCGACGGCCACCGCGCAAAGTGTCGCGAGAAACACAATTCTTTTCATCCGGCTCGCCCCTTTCTCTCTCTAGGCGTGCCGCAGCATACTCGGTCGGCCTATCGACATTCAACTCCCGCCATCGGAAAGTCCGCTTCGCGGCAGGAGAGCGCTTCGCCTACAATCCACTCGATCGGGAGGGACTATGCAACGAACGGCGCGTCTCGTGCTCGTGTGTCTCGCGGTAATGGGGATCAGCGTGCCGGCCCAGCAGGCGCAAGCGCCGCGTCCCAATCAGGACTCTTTGCCGCCGCGCACCACGCAGAAGCCGCCGCTGCACGGCCGGCAGTGGATGGCGGTCACCGGTAAGCCGCTCGGGGCTACCGCCGGCGCGATGATCTTTCAGCAGGGCGGCAACGCGATCGACGCGGCCTGCGCCATGCTCGCCGCGGTCAGCACGATGTGGGATACGCTCGGCTGGGGCGGCGAAACCCAGGCGCTCATCTACAACCCGCACACCAAGAAGGTCATCGGCATCAACGCGCTCGGCGTCGCGCCTTCTGAAGCCACCGTCGAGTATTACAAGTCACAGGGCTACAACTACCCTCCCGAGTACGGTCCGCTCGCCGCGGTCACGCCCGGCACGCCGGGCGGCCTGCTGGTGATGCTCGCCGAGTTCGGCACGCTCTCGCTGGCGCAGGTGCTCGCGCCGGCCATCGCCCTGGCCGACGGCTACGCCATCGACGCGCAAACCGCCAACGCAATCGAGCGCCAGAAGGGCGAGATCAAACAGTGGAAGTACTCGCCGGCGGTGTTCCTGCCACACGCAGGGCAAGCGCGCGAAGCGCCTGAGGCCGGCGAGATCTTCCGGCAGCCCGATCTGGCCGCAACCCTGCGCAAGCTCGTCGAGGCCGAACAGACCGCGCTCAAAGCGGGCCGCTCGCGCAACGACGCCATCCAGGCCGCGTACGACCGCTTTTACACGGGCGACATCGCGCAGGAGATCGTGCGCGGGACGCGCGAGCAGGGCGGCCTCTTCACCGCGGACGATCTGGCCTCGTGGCAGGTCAAGATCGAGGAGCCGCTCTCGACGACCTACAAAGGCATCGAGGTCTTCAAGCTGGCGCAGTGGCAGCAGGGCCCGGTGATGTTGCAGGCGCTCAACATCCTGGAGACGCTCGATGTCAAGGCGATGGGCTACAACAGCCCGCTCTACCTGCACACGCTTTACCAGACGATGAACCTCGCGTTCGCCGATCGCGACTTCTATTATGGCGATCCGGCGTTTCCGCCCGAAGAGCCGATGCGCGGCCTGCTGTCGAAGGAGTACGCCCGGGCGCGCGCGCAGACGATGAATCCGGATCGCAACGATCCCGCGGTCAAACCTGGCGATCCGTATCCCTTCCAGAACGGGACCAACCCGTTCCGCGGTTATCTCGATGCCTGGCCGCCGCCCGACAAGCCGGTCCGCATCAAAGACACCACCGCGGACGCGCGCCCGTGGGAGGACGCCTTCTATGCCGGCACGACGTCGATCCAGGCGGCGGACGCGGCAGGATGGGTCATCTCGGTGACGCCGAGCGGCGGCTGGATTCCGGCGGTGATTGCCGGACGGACGGGCATCGGCCTGAGCCAACGCGCGCAGTCGTTCGTCTTCGATCCGGCGGAGAACCCGTTCAACGTGATGGAGCCGGGCAAACGCCCGCGCGTCACGCTGACGCCGACGCTCGCGCTGCAGGACGGCCTGCCGTGGCTGGCCTTCTCCGTGCAGGGCGGCGATTCGCAGGATCAGAACCTGCTGCAGGCCTTTCTCAACATCGTCGAGTTCGGCATGACGCCGCAGCAGGCGGTCGAGGCGCCCAACATGAACTCGTTCCAGATGCGCAACTCGTTCCAGGATCACACGTCGCGTCCGGGACGGATGCTCGTAGCCGCATCGACGCCGGCGGCGGTCCGCGAGCAATTGCAGAAAATGGGCTACACGCTGGAGCTCGCCGAGCGCACCTCGGGACCGATCACCGCCATCTGGTTCGATCGACGCCACGGGACGATGTGGGGCGCGGCGAGCAACCACGGCGAGGATTATGGGATTGCGTGGTAGCCGCTCGCGTAGGTGGCGAGCCGTGACGGCGTTCACCGGCGACACGACCGGCGGGGCCGTGCACAAGCTGGTGACCGTCGGGCAGACGTTGTATGTCGGAGGCACGTTCGCGGGCATCAGCGGACAAGCGCGACAAAGCCTCACTGAATCTCCGCTCAGGTAGGTTGGCCGATCGGTTACTATGCGCGTGATCGATCGGCGTCTTGCACGCTCCACCATGATCGGCCGCACCCTGACCCACTACACGATCGTCGGCGAACTGGGCCGCGGGGGCATGGGCATTGTCTACCGGGCGCTCGACGCGAAACTCGGCCGGGAGGTCGCGGTCAAGGTGCTCCATCCGGAGTACGTGGCTGACCCCGAGCGCCGCCGCCGGTTCATTCAGGAGGCCAGGGCCGCCGCGGTGCTCGAGCACCCGCACATCGCCGTCGTCTACGACGTGGGCGAAGAGGACGGCGTCACGTTCATCGCCATGCAACTGGTCCGCGGCGAGCGTCTTCGAGATCTGCTCGCGCGCGGACGCCTGCCGGCCAGCCGTGCGGTGGAGCTGGCGCTCGAAGTGGCCGAGGGCCTCGCGAACGCCCACGACAAGGGGATCGTCCATCGCGACCTGAGCCCCGGCAACATCATGGTCACAGACGAGGGCCATGCGAGGATCATCGACTTCGGGCTGGCCAAGCTCACCGAGCCGATCTCTGACGAGCACGCCGAGGCCGAAACGAAGCGCCGGACCGAGACCGGCCTGCTGATGGGGACGGCGGGATATATGGCGCCCGAGCAGGCGCGAGGCAAGCCAGCCGATCATCGCTCGGACATCTTCACTCTGGGTATCGTCCTCTACGAGATGCTCTCCGCGGTGTCCCCGTTCAAGCGGCCGAGCGGGCCCGAGACGCTGAACGCCATCATCAACGACGCGGAGCGTCCGCTGACCCTTCCGGACGCGGGCGAGACCTCGTCCGAGCTCCGTCGAATCGTGCGAAAGTGCCTCGCGAAGGATCCGCGGGACCGCTACCAGACGATGAAGGACCTCGTCGTGGATCTGCGGGATGTCCGGCGCAGGCTGGAGTCCGGGCCGATCGTGCCGCTCGTGGCCTCGTCGTCTCCGGCGTCGAGGGGCCGGCGATGGGTCGGGCTTGCGCTCGCCGCGCTGGTCCTGGCCACGCTCGCGGGTTCCGTTCTGTATCTGCGGACTGGTTTCTCCGCAACGCCGGCCGTCGGCGAGCGCCAGCGGATTGCCATCCTCGTGTTCCGGAACCTGGGCGCGCCGGAGGACGAGTATTTCGCCGCGGGGGTGACCGAAGAGATCACGACTCGCCTTTCCGGCATCAGCCAGCTTGCGGTCATCTCGCGCGGCAGCGTGCTTCCGTACACCAACACCGACAAGACCCTCCAGGACGTGGGACGCGAGCTCGGAGTCGACTACATTCTCCACGGCTCCGTGCGCTGGCAGGCGGCGAAGGATGGTCCGGGCCTGGTGCGTGTGACCCCGCAGCTGATCCGCGTGGCCGACGATACGCAGGTCTGGGCCGACACCTACGAGCGTCGCTTCGAAGAGATCTTCGCGGTGCAGTCGGACATCGCGACGCGTGTCACCGAGCAGCTGGGCGCCGCCGTGCTCGCGCCCGAGCGGCGGATGCTCGAGATGCGGCCGACGGACAATCTCGAGGCCTACAAGGAGTACATACGCGGCAGCTTCCTCTACTTTCACAACTACGGAATCCCGAGTCGCCTGGAGGCGTTGAAACACTACGAGCGGGCCGTGGAGCTGGATCCGGGATTCGCCGCGGGTCACGCGGCAGTGGCGACCGCCGTTGCCTGGAGGTTCTTCTACCAGGAACCCACCCAAGAGTGGGAGGATCGCGGCAACGCGGCGATTGAGAAGGCGCTCGCACTGAACCCCAATCTGGCCGAGGCGTACGTGGCACGCGCCAACCTCCTGTGGACGCAACCGCGTGGCTTTCCGCACGCGCAGGCGTTGCGCGAATTCCGGCGCGCGATCGCCCTCAATCCGAACTCGGCCGAAGCGCGCGTCGCCATCGCCAGGGTGTACGAACACGTCGGGCTGTTGGACGAGGCGAGGGAAGAGCTGACGATGGCGATGGAGCTCGACCCGGCCAACACGGAGGCCGGACCGCGCCTGGCCCTCGCGTACCTATGGCAGCACGACTACGAGCGCGCGCTCGCGGAACTGAAGGCGTGGGGCGCGCCCGCCAGCTGGAATACGGTCACGGCCCTGGAACACCTCGGCCGGGAAGACGAGGCCTCGACTCTCGTCGCCAGGCTGGTGCAGGCCAGTCCGCAACCGCCGGAATCGCTCGATGCGGCCATCGGCAGCCGCTACTACGTCGTGTTCCTGGCGCGCCGAGGCAACCGCAGCGGAGTTGACGCGATCCTCCCGAGACTGGAGGCGTTCGCCCAGAATCCGCAGGGGCTCTCCCACGTCCACCACCTTCATTACGACATCGCCCGCGCTCACGCCCTGCTCGGTCGAAAGGGCGACGCGTTGACGTGGCTCCGCAAGGCTGCCGCAGAGGGATTCCCCTGCTACCCCCTGTTCGCGAAAGACCCGAACCTGGCCGGAATGGCCGGCGATGCCGGCTTCGAGGCCTTCATGGCGGGGATGAAAGCACAGTGGGAGCGGCTGAGGGCCGAGGCCCGTCGCTGACTCAGCTCCCGTCGCGCCGAAACCTTGCCGGGTGGCAGGCGATACACCCGCACGGCGAAACGAGATCGCCGGGGTTGAGAACGTGGAGGCATGACATGGACATCGGTCGTCGGCGTTTTCTGGCCGCGTTACCTGCACTCGGATCGCTCACGTCGGCACGGCCGTCGGCGCAACCGGCGGATGCGTCCGACCCGCTGGGCGTGCGCGCCGACTTCCCCGCCGCCGCCGAGCAGCTTTACCTCGATTCGGCCTACATCGCGCCGACGCCTCGGCCGGTCGTCGAGGCCGGCCGCAGGTTCGCGGAAAGCAAAGGACGGCAGCCGATCGCGCTCGGTGACATGCTCGCGCGCACCGATCAGGTGCGGGCGGCGTTCGCGCGGCTCGTCGGTGCCGACACCTCGGAGATCGGATTCCTCTTCGCCACCAGCGAAGGGGAGAACATCGTCGCCGGCGCTCGTGGGTTGACGCGCGGCGACAACGTGGTCGTCGACGAGCTGCACTACAACACGACGTTCGTGCTCTATCGGCATCTCGAGCAGACCCGCGGCGTCGAGCTGCGGATCGTCAAGGCGCGAGCCGGCGGTGTCAGCGTCTCGGATTTCGTTCCGCACGTCGATCGCCGGACCAGGCTGATCTCGGTCGCGTGGGTCTCGCATCAGAACGGCTTCCGCCACGAGATGCCGCCGCTCGCCGAGCTCGCCCATCGCCATGGCGCGTGGCTGTATGCGGACGCCGTGCAGGCGGTCGGCATGTTCCCAATCGACGTCAGGGCGGCGGGCGTCGACGTGATGACCGCCGGCACCTACAAGTGGCTGCTCGGAAGCTACGGCGTCGCGCCCTTCTATGTCCGCGGCGAGATCCTGGACCAGATCCCACCCGACCGTATGGGCGCGTTGCACGTCGAACGCACGCTGCCCGATCACCGCTACGAGATCTACAAGACCGCGAAGAAGTTCGACTACGCGACGCTGGCGTTCGGACCGGTCTACCAGCTCGGTGCCGCACTGGAGTATCTGGATCAGGTAGGCGTGGCGCGCATCGAACGCCATGCCGTGGGTCTGGCCAACGAGCTCGCCGGCGGCTTGCGCGCCCGCGGATTGGACGTGCTGACACCAGTGAACAATCAATCGTCGATCGTGGCGTTCCGAAACCCGGCCAACGCGGCGACCACCCGCGCGATTCTGGATGGTGCACGCTGCCGGGTGAGCATTCGCGAGAACGGGACGCAGATTCGCGTGTCGCCGGCACTGTTCAACACGATGGATGACGTCCGGCAGTTTCTCGGCCTCGCCAGCGAGCTGCAGAAGTCACGCTGAACGCAGGCCAGCTTCGAGAACCGCTCCGTTCGCCAGCGGTCGCGGTAGTAGATCGCCGGCGCGTTGTCGGAGCCGCAATTGAAAGTGATCCACTTGTCCTGGCTCAGGTCGAAGGCCTGGCACATCGGTGTCTTCAGCGGCGTTCCCCACAACGAGCCGACCTGACACGTCACCTGACTCCCGAACCAGCGACAGAGCGGAGCCTCGAAGACGTCAAGCCGCGGCGAGGCGTGGAGTCGGCTTGTTCTGTGAGGAACCGTGCAGCGAGTGTTGACACGCACTAAGCGATTTAAGCCAAATTTAAGCGCGCCGCGATGGCGTCTTCAATCGCTGTGGGAAATAGTGACCGGAGAAAGCAACTGGAGGTGGATGTGACGAATCGAAGCACTTTCGCGATGGCACTCATCACAATCATGACCGTGATGATCGGTCCAACGCTATCAGCCCAGAATCCGCCGCAGATGAGGATTGCCGGGACTTTGAACGATCTGGTGTGGGTCGAGGCGGGCGCCGGGGCAGGGGCCTGGCAGGTGAGTGGCACATGGAGCGCCAAGCTCCTCGGCAGCAGCGGCAAAGTCGAGTTCGTCGCCGCGATTCTCGGCGTCCGTTCCGATCTCTGGGTGCTGCAGGAGGGGGTGGACGCGGCGACGGCGCTCAGAAGCCCCCATACCCATCATGTCGGGCTGCTCGACGGAACGGTCACCACCATCCCAGGCGGCATACGCCTGACGGGCAACGCCATCCTCACGACCAATGGCAGCACCGCGCCGTTCTCAGGCTCGCCCATCATCGTCGAGATCACCGGCGGAAACACCGTACAGTACTCGAACATGAGGCTGATGTTCCTCGGCGCGAGCACGGAACATTTCGGCTCGCAACCGTACGACGGCGTCGTGACGATCGAGCGCTGAGTACGCTCCTGACGTCCGAAGGATTCTCACCGGCTCGGCCGCGTTCAGTCCCTGACCGACGCGGTCCGAGTATCCTCGCTCGCCCGCACGAGCGTAAACCTCAACGTCAGCGAGCCAATCCGCACGCACTCGCCGTCGGCCAGCGTGACGGCACGCGTGATCCGGTGTTCTCCGACGAAGGTGCCATTCTTGCTGCCAAGGTCTTCGATTGATGCTTTTCCGGATGATTCGTCGATCGTGATCCGCGCGTGTCGCCGCGAGACGGTCGATGATGCAAGTTCCAGAACGTCTGGTCCGCGCCGGCCAAGAACGTTCTGTCCAGCGTGGAGATTGATGCGCCCCGAGTCGCCGACGAGCCAGGCACGCACGGGTGACGCCGCCTGGCGTTGATGCACGACCTCGAGGGCTGCGATGAACCGGTAGCCACGACGGCCCACGGTTTCGACAAATCGTGGCGTTGTCACGGAGTCCTCGAGCGCGGTGCGGAGCCGGCTGACGGCGTTGTTCAGACCATTGTCGAAGTCGACGAACGCCTCGGGCCAGAGTCGTTGGCACAACTCCTGTCGCGTGACGAGTGTCCCGGCGCGCGCGATCAGCATGTCAAGGACGATGAGCGGCTGATCCTGAAGCATGATGCGGTGACCCAACCGCCGGAGATCGCCACCACCACGATCGAACTCGAACTCCCCGAAGCGCACGATTGAGTGACCTTTCTCAGTGTTCATGACGGCGGTGCCAGATGCTCCCCTGAGGGCGCCGAGCACAGCCTAGCACCACCTGGCCGCCCGCCGGGCGGTTGCCGCCGGATGGCATCGACGCGCCCACGCTACACTACCGAAGGATGCCTACGCCTCGGCGGCTATCACCGGGCACGCGACTTGGCCATTACGACGTCGAGCGACTGATTGGCGAAGGTGGCATGGGCACCGTCTATGCTGCCCGCGACACCCGGCTCCACCGCACGG
>DATKDY010000188.1:0-127529 GCA_035512515.1 Vicinamibacterales bacterium | reverse complement strand
TCGCCGGTGGCCGCATCGAATGCCGTCAACGCGGCGTCACCGGGTCCGCCGACGTGCACGATCATCAGATCGCCGTCGACGACGGGCGACATGGCCGTGTGATACAGCGGCTGCGCCTTCGTCGCAGGCTTCTGCCACAACTGCCTGCCGGTGGCGGCGTCGAAGGCCGTGACGATGCTGGTCATGCCGAGCGAGAAGAGCCGGCCATTCGCATACGTGGGCGTGGACTTCGGCCCGGCGCCATGACGCGCGGCGGCGGACATCGGCCGGAATGGCGCCGCATAACCGGTTCGCCAGACCACCTTGCCCGACGCGGGATCGAGCGCGGTCATCACTTCCTCGTCGCCCTGGCGCGTGAACAGATAGAGCCGCGCGCCGACGACAAGGGGCGTCGCATAACCCTCGCCGATCTCGACGCGCCACCGCTGGGCGAGGCTCTCGGGCCACGGCGACGGCTCACGGAACGACGCCACCGCGCCGTCGCGATTCGGCCCGCGCCATTGCGGCCAGTCCTGCGCCGCGATGGGAAGTGTGAGCAGGATCAACAGAATGATCAGGACCATGTCATCTCCCGCCGCACTTTAGCAGGCCACAGGTTCGTTTGGTGAACTCCAAGAACCTCGTCAGGAACCCCCGTGTGCCGAACCCTGTGGAACCCTGTGAGTGAACCCTGTGAGCGAACTGCGTGGAACCCCGTGACGGGAACCCTGTCGAGGGAACCCCGTGGAGGGAACCCCGTGATCCCTACTGCTCCTGCATGAAGGGATATTTGTAATCCTGCGGCGGCGAGAACGTTTCCTTGATACTGCGCGCGCTGACCCAGCGCAGCAGGTTCATCTTCGATCCCGCCTTGTCGTTGGTGCCTGATGCCCGGCCGCCGCCGAACGGCTGCTGGCCGACCACCGCGCCGGTGGGCTTGTCGTTGATGTAGAAGTTGCCGGCCGCATCGCGCAGCGCGAGCGCCGCTTCGCGGATCGCGTGACGGTCCGTCGCAAACACGGCGCCGGTCAACGCATAGGGCGAGGTCGCATCGACGGTCTCGAGGATGGCGGACCACTCGGCGTCCTCGTACACGTACACGGTCAACACCGGCCCGAAGATCTCCTCGCACATCAGCTGGTAGTCAGGACGGCTGGCCTCGACGATCGTCGGCTGGATGAAGTAGCCTTCCTCGCCCTTGGCTTCTCCACCAGCGACAATCGTCGCGTTCTGCTTCGCGTCCGCGAGGTAGTCGCCGATCTTCCTGAACGCCTTCTCGTCGATCACGGCACCCATGAAGTTGCGGAAGTCGCGCACGTCCCCCATCCTGATCTCCGACAGCATGCCGAGCATCCGCTCCTTGACCGTGCCCCACAGCGACTTCGGCAGGTACGCGCGGCTCGCGGCGGAGCACTTCTGTCCCTGATACTCGAACGCCCCGCGCACGAGGGCGACGGCGACCTCCTGCGGATCGGCCGACGGATGAACGACGACGAAGTCCTTGCCGCCGGTCTCGCCGACGATCCGCGGATACGATCGGTATTTGCCAAGATTGCCGCCGACCCGCTGCCAGATGCTGTTGAACACGCCGGTCGATCCCGTGAAGTGCAGCCCCGCGAACTGGGGATGGTCGAGCACGATGTTCGACACCTCCGCGGCATCGCCCGGGACGAAATTGATGACGCCGGGGGGCAGTCCCGCGGCCTCCAGCAGCTTGACGATGTAGTACGCGCTCAGCATCGCGCTCGACGCCGGCTTCCAGACGACCGTGCAGCCCATGAGCGCGGGCGCGCCCGGGAGGTTCCCCGCGATCGCGGTGAAGTTGAAGGGCGTGACCGCGTAGACGAATCCTTCGAGACCGCGATAGTCGGACTGATTCCAGGTGCCGTGCGAGCTGAGCGGCTGCTCCTGGTACAGCTCCTGGGCGAACGCGACATTGAAGCGCCAGAAATCGACCAGCTCGCTGGCGGCATCGATCTCCGCCTGATACGCGGTCTTCGACTGGCCCAGCATCGTCGCCGCGTTGAGCGTCTGCCGCCAGGTCGTCGTCAGCAACTCGGCGGCGCGGAGAAAGACCGCGGCGCGTTCTTCCCAGGGCCAGTTGGCCCATTCGCGGCGCGCCTTGACGGCAGCGTCGATGGCCTGCTGCACATCGGTAATCCTGGCCTTGTGCCAGTCGGCCAGCACATGCGCGTGTTTGTGCGGCATGACGGTCTGCGCCGTGTTGCCGGTGCGCACGTCGCGGCCGCCGATGACGAGCGGGATGTCGATGCGCTGTCCCGCCATGGTGTCGAGCTTCGCCTTGAGCTCCGCGCGCTCGGGGGAGCCTGGAGCGTAGGAAAGGTTCGGGTCGTTCTGGGGAGCGGGGACGCGGCGGGCACCTGAGAAGGACATCGAACGATTCTAACGGACCGCGACGGAACTAAGGGAACTAAGAACGAAGAACTAAGAACGAAGAACGGAAAGAACGACGGAACGACGGAACGACGGAACCACAGAACCACGGAACCACGGAACCACAGAACGGGGGAACGGGGGAACGGGGGAACGGGGGAACGGGGGAACGGCGGAACGGCGGAACGGCGGAACGGCGGAACGGTGGAACCGTGGAACCCTGGAACCCTGGAACCCTGGAACCCTGGAACCTTGGACGCGCGCCAGGTGGACATGGGCGAGTGGGTTGCAGAACCTGCGGGCCGCGACGCGATCGAATATCGCAGTGGCTGCGTACAGCTCGATGGTCGTTGTCCGTAAACTGTTGAAAACACGGGAATCGATTCACGGAACACTTGTTGCCTCCGGGCGGGGCATGGTTGAACTGAAGCGGATGTCCGTTCGGACTAGTGAATTTCAATGCGCCACGATCGACGAATATCGGTCGCACACACCGCGTGACGATGCCGAGCGGATTCTCTGGCACGAATTACTGCGGACGGTTACGTCACTCGCGAACAATTGCGCCGAATCCGACGGCACGCAGACCGGCAAGGATTTCATCCAGAAATTCCAGATCTCTCTGAAGGAGGGACGCGAGAGCCTGCAGTTGTTGCGTGCGTTGACCTACGCCTGTACGGCGCGGAAACACGAATTACAGACACTCACCCGCGCGTGCAACGAAATCGTCGCGATCCTGGTCACCAGCCTTCGCACGGCGAAAGCGAACGAGCTGGTCAGGGAACGCGAACGCAAGCGTCGCAAATAGGTTGAGCCGTTCTGTCGTTCTGTCGTTCCGTTCTTCGTTCTTCGTTCTTCGTTCGTCACGCGTCGACACTGATGTGCCTCCATTTCCCCTGACGAAACCGCATGACGCTGAGCAACGCGCGCGTGAAATGGCCGAGCACGATCGCCGTCCAGATGTCGGTGGACTGCAGCGGCCGCATCATCTGGATGACGGTACAGATGCCGATCGGGATGGCAATCTGCGACGCGAGTGTGATGTACAGCGGGCTGCGCGTGTCGCCCGTGCCCTGCAGACCGCCGGTGTACACCAGCGCCACCGTGATGAAAAACCCCGATACCGCAAGGTATTGCAGCAACTCCTCGCCCATGTCCGCCACCTCGCCCGTGTGCGCACCGAACACGCCGAGCAGCGCATGCGGCATCGCGACGAACATCAGCGCGACAATCGCCGCCACCGTGACGCCGATGCGCGCGGCGGTGTTCACGCCCTGGACGGCGCGCTCCGGATGGCCGGCGCCGAGGTTCTGACCCGCAATCGTCGCCGCCGCTCCCATGAGCCCAACCGACGTCCACGTGATCATCGAGAACAGCTCCGTGTAGCCAATCGTGTAGGCGGCCTGCGCGGCGGCGCTCTGCTCGAGCGAGCCGATGAAGCGCAGCAGCAGGACGCCGGCCACGTTCATCGCGATGCCCTGCACACCGGTCGGCAAGCCGAACTTGAACAGCGACCGGATGATGGTCCAGTCCGGCCGCCAGTCGGTCTGCCGCGAAAACTGGACCACGCAGTCACCGCGGAACAGGTGGTAGATCGCATACAGGCTCACGATGCCCGACGCGATGGCCGTGCCGAGGGCCGCGCCCGCGGTGCCGAACGCCGGTATCGGCCCAAATCCCCCGATCAGCATGACGTTGAGGATGACGTTCAACACCGTCATCGAGACGCCGAGCCGCAGCGGCGTCCGGGCGTCGCCGGCCGCACGCAGCGCGGCCGACAGCATGAAGAACATGAGCATGCCAATGCTGCCGACGAAGTTGATCCGCAGAAACGGCAGTGCCTGCGCCTTCACCTCCGGCGCCGCGTTCACCAGATCGAGCAGGCGCGGCGACAAGAAATACCCGATGGCGCCCATCACGGCATACATCGCAATGGCGGTGATGAACGCCTGCTGCACGGTGCGGTTGACCCGCTCGGAATTGCCGGCGCCGGCAAAGCGCGCCACGAGCACGGCCTGCCCCGTGAACAGCGACGCCATGAACACGATGACGACGAGAAAGATTTGCCAGCTCACACCGATGGCCGCGTTGGCGGTGTAGCCGAGGATCTGCCCGACCATCACGTGGTCGACGACGCCCTGAAGCCCGGCCACCAGGTTCTGAATCATCGTCGGCCACGCGAGCTTCCACACCGCCGGGTTGATGGGACCTTCGACGAGCGAGCGATCGAACGGAATCGTTTTTTTGGCGGGCGCCGCAGCGGACATTGGACGGAAGGATCAATCTTACAGCGTCAGCCAGGCGAGAATGCCGAGCAGGGCCCCGACGCCGAGGATGGGCAGGGGCCAGAGGACCACCGCCGCGACGAGCAGGATCGAGACGACAACCACGAAGGCGAGCGGCCCCAGCGGCCACACCACCGCCGTTGCCATCCGCGCCGGCCACGGATCGCGCATCACCGCCAGCGCGATGACGAACCCGGCGAGATAGATGGCGGCCAGGATCATGTTCAGACGTCGAGCTCCTCCGCCTGTTCGGCGTGCTCCATGATGAACCGGAAGCGCGCCGACGCGTCCTTCCCCATCAGTTCGTTGATGACGCGATCGGTGACGAGCTGATCCTGGACGTCGATGCGAAGCAAACGGCGCGTCCGCGGGTTGAGCGTGGTTTCCCACAACACCTTCGGCATCATCTCGCCGAGGCCCTTGAAGCGGGTGATCTCCGCCGTCGAGCGGCCGGTCTTCTGCTTGATGATCTGATCCTTCTGCGCCTCGTCCAGCGCCCAGAACGTTTCCTTGCCGACATCGATGCGATAAAGCGGCGGTTGCGCAAGGTAGACCTTGCCGTTCGCGATGAGCTGCGGCATGTGCCGGAAGATGAACGTCAGCAGCAGCGTCGCGATGTGGTGGCCGTCGGAATCGGCGTCGGCGAGGATGATCACTTTGCCGTACCGCAGCCTCGACGCGTCGAAGCCTTTCCCGACGCCGCACCCGAGGGCGGTCACCAGGTCGGCAAGCTCCTTGTTCTCGAGCACCTTGCCGGTCGCCATGCCCTCGGTGTTCATCACCTTGCCGCGCAGCGGCAGAATGGCTTGCCGCGCCCGATCGCGCCCCTGTTTTGCCGAACCGCCGGCGGAGTCGCCTTCGACGACGAACAGCTCGCTGGTGACCGAGCCCGGATTCGTGCAGTCGGAGAGCTTCCCCGGCAACGTGACGCGCCCCGACGTGGGTCCTTTGCGCACGACTTCCTGCTGCGCCGCGCGGCTCGCCTCGCGCGCCCGGGCGGCGAGGACGATGCGGGCCACGATCGACTCGGCAATCGACTGATTCGTGTTCATCCAGTGCTCGAGGGCCGGGCGCACCATGCCGTCCACGACCGACGTCAGCTCGGGATTGTTCAGCCGATCCTTGGTCTGGCCCTGAAACTGCGGCTCCTGGATGAATATCGAGAGCACACCCGTCATGCCCTCGCGAATGTCTTCGGCCGTCAGCGACACGCCCTTGGGCGTCAGATGGTGGGTCTCGATGTAATTGCGGACGGCCTTGCCCAGGCCGGCGCGCAGCCCGTTCTCGTGAGTGCCGCCCGACCCCGTGGGGATGCCGTTGACGTAGCTGCGCAGGTGCTCGTCGGTCGCCTCGGTCCATTGCAGCACGAGCTCCACCTTCGTGCCGTTCTCCTTCTGCAGGACGAATAGCGCCTCGTGCACGGCCTTCGCGCCGCGCTCGGCGACGATCTTCCTCACGTAGTCGACGACGCCCTCTTCGTGCTGGAACACCACCTTGTCGCCGCTGGTCTCGTCGTCGAAGACGACTTTCACGCCGCGGTGCAGGTAGCTGGCGACCTCGAGGCGATCCCGAATGACGGCCGGATCGAATTCGATCTTCGGGAAGATCGTCGGGTCGGGATGGAAGTACACCGTCGTGCCCGAGCCGCGCGCGGCGCCAACCTTCTTGAGCGGACCGGCAGGCTTCCCCTGCGCGAACCGCATCTCGTATTGCTGGCCGTCGCGCCGGACCGTGGCGATGAGCTCGCGCGACAGTGCATTGACCACGCTGGCACCAACGCCGTGCAGCCCGCCGGCGGTCTTGTAGTTGCCGCTTTCGAACTTGCCCCCGGCGTGAAGCATCGTGAAGATCACCTCGAGCGCGGTCTTCCGCGTCCTGGCGTGCATGTCCACGGGAATGCCGCGTCCGTCGTCGTCGACGGTGATCGAGGAGCCGTCCTTGTGAAGCGTGACCCGGATGGTCGAGGCGTAGCCGTTCATCGCCTCGTCGACGGAGTTGTCGAGAATCTCCCAGACCAGGTGGTGGAGCCCGGCCGAGCCGACGCCGCCGATGTACATGCCGGGCCGTTTACGAACCGGCTCGAGGCCCTCGAGAACGGTGATGTCTTTCGCGGTGTAAGTGGTGGCCATTCAGGAGGGTGAAATTATAGCGAAAGCGGGATCACAGGGTTCGCTCACGGGGTTCCGCCACAGGGTTCCACGCTCGCGAGTACTGGGTTCTCAACACGGAGTTCGCAGCACGGGGTTCGGTGCACGGGGTTCGGTGCACGGGGTTCGGTGCACGGAGTTCGGTGCACCTAGGCGCTCACCACGGTGGCACGTGTGGGGTGCCAGCGCCAGACGGGGCCGCGGCCCTCGAGATGCACACCGCCGAGCCACCGATCGATGCCGCACAAGGTGACGCGGTCGGCGTCGCCCGCGAGCACGCGTCGTCCGTCGCCGGTCAACTCGAGCTCGTCGTCGAGCGACAGGGGGGCGCCGGGGCCCTGGTGGGGGCCGTCAGCCCGGGCAACGAGCGGCCGCGGCCCGTTGAGCAACCCTCGAATGTGAAAGAGAAACGCCGCGTCACCCATGAAGATGGCTTCCTCGCTCCTGTGGTTCGCCTGCGTGAAGGCGTCCCTTGCGAGCGTGGCGCCCCGGGCCACGGCTTCGAGCGCCTGCTGTTCGGTCCGCGACAGTCCGTTGCGCGTCGAGGGAAACTGCTGCAGGTGGCGTCGCAACGCCGCAGGAAGGTGCGGCAGATCGGTCACGCGCTGGAGCACATCGACAATCGCCTGAGGATCCGCGGATCGAAAGGCATCCCAGGCGTCGCGGGCGGCGATTCGCTGTGATGAGGTGACGTCTCGCCTCGACGCGAACAGCTCCCCGAATCGCGCAGCCGGCTGGTAGCCCAGGTAATCGTCATCGGGCACGGCGGTCAGGCGCGGCCCGCCGTCAATCGGCAGCCGGTCGAGAATCTGAAGGATCTGGAGCTGATCGTAAAGATCGTGCTCGAACCACAACACGATCTCGTCGACCCGCTGCAGATTCTCGAGTGCGGCATCGCGCTCGGCAAGCGACCGCGCAATCTCGTGGCGCGATCCCCACCCGCAATGGGCCAGAAACGCCGCACGTGTGTCGCGCATCGCCGCGATGTTCAACCCGGCGGGCACGGGCCCCTCGTGCAACACGTCGTCCCACGACACGATGCGCCCGATGATGCCCGCTGCGCCGATGTGCGGAACGATTGACGAACCGTTGACAAGGTGGAGGAATGACACGGTCACCAGTTCAAAACCGCGCCGGCGGCCAGGTCCTGACGCGGCATTGCGCCGGCAGTATATCCTCCACGTATGGGGCGGGCGTTACTGGCTGCGATCTGGCTTGCGGCAGCGGGCGGGATCGGCGTGCTTGGGTTGGCGCTGTACGAAGTGAAACGGATGCCACGGGTCCAGCCGCAACCGATTGTCGTCGAGGTGATGTCACCACGTCAGAAGCACAATCCCGCGACACGGTGGACCGTGACCGAACAGCTCTCGGCCCATCACGTGCTCATCGCGCAGGTGGAGACGGACCACTTGCAGGAAGCGGTGTCCATCGCGCAGCAGCTCACCGAGCCGGTCAAGGAGAAATACGCGGAAGTGATGATCTATTTCCATCGTCCCGGCCGGCCCGATACGCTCCCGCCCCGGCGCGTGCAGTGGACACCGGCGAACGGCTACATCGAGACGCGCTACGACGAACTAAGAACGAAGAACTAAGAACGAAGAACGGAACGGCGGAACGACTCGAACGGCGGAACGACTCGAACGACGGAACGACTCGAACGACGGAACCGACGGAACGACCGAACGACGGAACCGACGGAACCGACGGAACGACCGAACGACGAACCAAGAGCGACCAACGGGACCAGGAACGAAGAGCGCGCCAAGCCTCTGCGCGCCCTCTCTACATCTCGATTAGCTTCTACCCGTTCTACTGTTCTGTCCTTCTAGCGTTCTGTCCTCTAGCGTTTCGGCGTTTCGGCGTTCCGGTGTTCTGGTGTTCTGTCCTTCTTAGCGTTTCGGCGTTCCGGCGTTCTGGCGTTCCGGCGTTCTGGCGTTCCGGCGTTCCGGTGTTCCGGCGTTCCGGTGTTCTGGCGTTCTGGCGTTCTGGCGTTCTGGCGTTCCGGTGTTCCGGCGTTCCGGCGTTCCGGCGTTCCGGCGTTCCAGCGTTCCGGCGTTCCAGCGTTCCGGTGTTCTGCCGTTCTGCCGTTCCGTTCTTCGTTCTTCGTTCTTCGTTCTTAGTTCTTAGTTCTGCTCGGTGTCTTCCGGGCGCGCTTGGGTCTATCGGCAATCGCCGGCGCGGCTTTGCGCGCACGGCGGGCAGAGGGGCGCTTGGTCGCCTTGGCCGGCTCCGGGTCGGTAGGCCGCACCACGCCGAACATCGCGAGCTGATCGTCCCCTTCCGGCTCGTCGTCACGCCCCTCGACACTACTCGGGGCGCTCTCAGCAAAAGTCGAAGAGCCCATGGCCGATCCGAGGTTCTCGAACGCCGTTCCATCGTCGCCGTGCACCGACTGCGTCGCGGTGACGTCGCCCTCTGTGGTCATCACACCATCGATGGCGCCCGATGTGGCGTCCTGCACGTCCGCTGAGGTCTCGCCTTCCGGCGCCACCCACCCGGCCGGCACATACGGCTTCGATGCGCCCGCAAAGGCGCGCAGGCCGCCCTGCCGATCGCGCTCGAGGCGAACGAGGCCCGCCTTCTGGCACGCGCGCAGCAGATCCTGGAGCGAGCCGTAGCGGCGCTCGTCGAAGTCGGGTCGCGCATTGCGAATGAACTGTTTCATCTGGCGCAGATACATCGGCCAGCGCGGCGGGGTGGTGGCCTCGGCCAGCACCTGACGGACCAGCGTGACGCCATCGGCGAGCGTCAGTTCGGTGACCGGCTCCTCGGGGGCAGCCGGCTCATCGCCGTTGGTCGGCGCCGATCGGCCGATCGGCAGGGCTCCCGCCCTGGCTGAAACGTCGACGGGCAGGAAAGCGCTGGCCTCCTGCACTGGCGGAATCGTCTCGGGCGTCTCCAGAGATGCGCCGTCGGCCAGCTCCACGACCGTCGTGCGGCCTGAGTGCTTCAACGTGACCAGTCCGCGCTTTTCGAGCTTCTCCGCGAAATCACGGAACGTGCTGGCGCCGTAGTCCCGCTCCGAGAATGACGAGTCCAGCTGCAGCAGCGTGCTCTTGAGCAGACCCAGTTGCGGCGAGACCTCGCGATCGGTCAGCACTTTCAGGGCGCGCCGGACCAGCGGCAACGCATTGTCGAGCGATTGCGAGGCCGCTGCGGCCACCCGTCCGCGCTCTGCACGCGGCGCGCCGCCCTTGCCCGCGACATTTTCGTAGGCGATGAACTCGGTGCAGTTCTTCTGCATCACCTGGCTGCTGAACGCGCGCCCACCGACGACAAACACTTTTTTGTCGTACTGCTTCAGCTTCTCGACCAGCGTGATGAAGTCGCTGTCGCCGCCGACAATGACGAAGGCGTTGATGTGGTCGTGGGTAAAGGCCATCTCGAGGGCATCGAGGGCGAGGTTGATGTCGGCGCCGTTCTTGTCGCCGCCGGGGGTCATGACGCGCTGCACCATCCGCACCGCATGCTGTGACATCGCGCGGCTGTGTTCGCCGGCGCGCTTCCAGTCGCCGTAGGCGACCTTGGTGATGATTTCTCCGCGCTCCTTGATGGCTTCGAGCACGGCGCCTACATCGAACTGCAGGCCAAGTGTGGTTTTGACACCGATCTCGACGTTGTCGAAATCGATGAAGACAGCGAGCTTCAAACGTTGTTCGGACATTTCAGTTGTGATTCAAACGATCGGCGTCGAGGGCCGACCAGGAGGCAGCGGTCAACAGACCGGCCCCTACAGGGTTATCCGTGCGGATGAACAGTCTTATTGTATCTCAAACCTCCAGCTGATGGGTACGCCGGCCTTCGGCCGGAGGGCGGCGCTTGCGCCGAGGGCCGGCTTCGCCGGCAGGCCGCGCTCCCGCGCGAACTGAGCCGAGGCCAAAGGCCGAGGCCCTCCGGCCGGAGGCCGGCCCTCCGCGAAGCGGCGCGTTAGCGCGGCCGCAGGGTGCGTAAAATGGCCGCGACCGCCGTCCGTTCCGGCGCTTCCGGCGCGAGTTTCAGGAAAATTTCGAAATGCTCGGACATCCGAGCCATCTGCTTGAGCCGCTGGCTCGCGATGCCGGCGTAATAGTGCGCATAGGCCAGATCGGGCTTCAATTCGACCGCGCGCGAAAACGCCTCGAGGGCGCGGTCGTAATTGCCCTGACGGCTCGCCACCAGTCCGATCTGGTAATGCCCGTAGGGATTGTCCCCATTGGCGGCGACGGCACGACTGGCCGCCTCCATGGCCCCATCAGCGTCGCCGTTGGTCAGCAGGACACCCGACTCGCCAATCGCCTTCCACGACTCGTCGCCTGTTTCGCGGAGCCGGGAAAATTCCTCGGCGGCGCGCTCGTTGTTGCTCATCTTGGTGAAGGCCTGCGCCGCGAGATACGTGGATTCGGGATTGTCGCGCTCACCTTCTGCGCGCTGGACGGCCTCGTCGAGGGCGCCGCGTTCGAGCAGCTTCTGAACCGACAACGGCGGATCCTGTGCCGCGGCCTCAACCGCACACACCGCGAACGCCGCGACCACCACGAGTGACCTGTTGAAGTGACGGAAATTCATCATCGCAGAGGCTCCTGTCTTGTGTTGTGCAACGCGCGTACCTTTCGGGCCGGCTCCGCCAGAGGGCGGTGCTCATGCGCCGAGGGCGCGGCTTCGCCGTCCGGGCCGACTTCGTCGGATGGCGGCGCTCACGCGCCGCGGGCCGCCTTCGGCGGATCCCATCCGGCCGCAAGGGCGGCCTGCCGCGCGCGAAGCGCGGCCCTCGGCGCGAAGCGCCGCCGTCCGGCCGAAGGCCGGCCAGCCGTGCGAAGCACGGCCTTCGGGCGAAAGCCCGCCCTCCGCGAAGCGGCCCTCGGCGCCGTAGCGGCCGCCCTCCAGCGTAGCTGGCATCAGAATATGTGCCCCACACCAAAATACCAGCGCCCGCTCTTCCACTGATGGGCTGGGCGATCCGGGCGCAGGGTCTTGGCCGGCACGCCAAAGTCGATGCGCAGCATCGCAAACGGCGACGCCAGCCGCAGGCCGATGCCGTAGCCGACCGCCAGATCTCCAATCGAGATGTCCGACCTCCGCTTGAAGACGTTGCCGGCGTCCAGGAATCCGACACCCTGCACCCACCCCCGCACCGGAAAGCGCACCTCCCCGTTGAAGGCGAGCAAGGCATCGCCGCCAAGCGGAAAATCCGGCAGCGAGGGGTTGCGTGGACCCAGGGAGTTCTCAGCGTATCCGCGCACCGTCGTCGCGCCGCCGAGCAGGAAGCGCTCCGAGAAGATCAACCCCTCTTCTCCGTAACCGGTGCCGAGTTGCACGCGCCCGGCGAGCGTGAGCTCGCCGACGCCATGGTAAATCGCTGCCTTGGTGAGCGCCTTGCCATTCGAGTAGTCGGAGCCGAGCTTCTGGACCGCCTGTTCCCAGTTGGCCGATGCAAACCAGCCGCCCGTGGGGTCCGACGGATCGTCGCGGCGGTCGAAATACATCGTGGCGGTCAGTCGCGCCACGCGCACGGGCACCGTCTGGAACTCGGGCGGGAGATTCTCCACCGTCGCGTGGTTTCGCAAGATCCGGTAACTCCAGAGCACTTCCGCCGTGCGTAACGGCCGCCACCGCTGCTCGGCCGAAAGGCCGACGCGCTCATCGATCGTCGGGAACTCGTCGTGTGGAAACCGCTGGCGCGACGTGAAGAGGAAGGCGCTCGATCGGATCGGCAGTCCAAAAAACGAGCTGTTCGACGTGAAGAGACTGCCGGCCTGGCGGTTGCGCTCGTACCGCCCGGCGATGCCCGCCGTGATGGCACGGCCAAACAAATTCTGGTTCTGGAGGTCGGCGAGAATGCCGAGCGACTGCAAGCGGCCGTCGCCGTCGGGACCGGACTCGAGAGCCGTTTCGTCGTTGAACTGTGCGCCGTATCGCAGCCGCCACACAGGGTACTCCACGACGCGCACCACCGCGCGGACCGGCTGGAGGCCTGCCGCGGATTCTGCCGCCGTCGGCGTCATCGGCACCGGCTCGATATCCACCTGCCGAAACACGTTGGTGTCGTACAGCCGCTTGCGCGCCTGCGACCAGCTCGCCAGGTCGACCGGCTCGCCGATCCGCAACCGCAGAGCACGACGAATGATGCCCTCCTGGGTTCGCGTCGCTCCCTCCGTGGTTACTTCCCTGAGCACTTGCTGCAGTCCTTCGAGCACGGCAAACGACAGATCGACGCGGGCATCCTCGGTATCCACCGTGGAATCGACCTCAATCTGAACGTTATTGAAGCCTTCGCGGGCGTAGAGCCGCTCGACACGCTGCCGGGCCGCGTCGATCTCGGCGGTGACGAACGGCATACCACGGTAAAGTCGCACGGCATCGACGACATCGGTCAGCCGCTCCGGACTGACGCCAGGAAAGCTCAGCGACCCGATGACGAACTGCAGGCCCTCGTCGATGAGCACGGGCAGCACGCCAGTTGACCCGACGATTCCGGGCGGCTCGGTCTTGAGGGTCACCGTCAGGAAACCTTCCGCGCGATAGAAGTCCTCGATGGCCTCCGCAGTGCGACGAGGATCGAGCCATCCGTCGATCGCGAGGCCGGACTCCGCGAGCACGCCGTCGAGACGGTCACGGCTATACCGTGTGTTGCCGTCGTAACGCACCTCTCGCGAAGCCACGGCCGTGCCGGCGGTGACGACGACGCGAATCTGCTTGCGCTCTGGGGTGGAGACCGCCACGGAGACCTCGACCTGGCTGCCGATGACGTTCTCTTCGAGCAGATGCCGCTCGATGCGCGTTCGGATGTCCTCGAGCAGGAAGCGGTCGAAGATCGTCCGCCGCCATGCCTCGCGGATGTCCGCTTGCAGATTGGGCTCGAGAGGGTGCCCCTCGATCACGAGCTCGCCCACCGGGCCCGGCTCGATCGAGTACTCCAGCGCCACGGTCTTCTCGTCGTCGCTCGGTCTGCGAATCCCCCGCACGCGCACTTCGTAGTGGTTGCGCTCGTGGTAGGCCTCGCGGAGGCGATCGACGTCTTCCTGCCACTCATGAAAATTGAAGGGCTCTCCGGGATCGAGGTCGAGCATCGCGATGAGCTCTTCGACCGGGCGCCGGGGGTCCCCGGTAATCGTCACGGTCGACACCCGCATGGCCGGCGCGGTGCTCCCGCCGGTGGCGGTCCCGGCCCCGCCGAACGTGATCTCGTGACGCAGCGCCACCGACCGATCGATGTTGTCGCGCGACGCGGCGCGAATCTCGATGTTGCGGCGAGGCTTGTAACTGATGACGGCTGACAGGCCGCCGCTTTCGCGAAGGCTCTGCGACAGAATCAGCTCGACGTCAGGACGCAGGCGTTTCGCGATCGTCAGTCGCGTCGCCGGGTCGGTCTCGGTAGCGATGAGCCCCGGGTCGGCGCGGTACTCGTCGAGATCGAAGCCGCGTTCGACGCGCAACGTGTCGAGGCCGATCGCGCGGCCCGTCGCGCCGAGCAGCTCGGCCGACAACAACGTGACGGCATCCTCGCCCTGCAGGCCGCCGAACAGCATCGCGATCGCTTCACGCGAGTCGACCGCCGGATCGGACGACCGCACATCCGTTTGCAGCCGATCGAGCGGGCCATCGAGGGTCAACGTGATGTCGGTGCCGCCGACCAGCGTCCGCAGCTCGATGTCGAACTCGGGCACGATCCGGAAGGGGTTGGCAAACGAGATGCTGCCGCGTTCGATGTGAAAGGTGTTGCCGGCCAGGTACACCTCGCCGCCCTCATCGAGCGTGATCCGGCCCGCAAGCACCGGCTCGGCGACCGTCCCGATCACACGCAGCGCAGCGGCGGCCTCGAATCGTCCGTAGTTGTTGTCGACGACGACGTTCTGCAACGTGGTGACCCATAGGTTGAGCCGCAACTGATCGATCCAGCTGTCATCGTCGCCGGCAACCGGCGCGCGCATGCCGCGGGCAGCGATGAGGCCCGCGACGCTGATCGGCGCGGTGTAGGCGCTGCGCTCGACGATGATGTCGCCAAGCAGGCTCCAGCCGGCCGGTCCGGGCCGGAGCGTGACGATCGCATTGGCCTCGCTCTGCAACCCCTGCGGATACTCGAGCGCGGCGCGTTCGACGACCACCGTCAGCCCGCCGCTCACCGGCGTGAAGCCCTCGAGGAGAAAGCCGCCATCGAGCTGCAGTCGCCCGCCGTTGGCCGTGCCGGTGAAGGCGTCGAACACGACGCGCTGCCCGTCCATGGCGATGATGCCGTTCAATTCGGAGATGACGATCCGCGGCTCGCGGATGGCGACTTCGGCGCCGGCAACGTCGATTCGTCCGTTGAAAACCGGCTCGCGTGGTGTGCCGCCGATGCCGACGTTCAGCTCCGCTTTGCCCGCCGTCGCGATGGTCGGAGCAAACGCCGACAGGATCTGGAGGTCGGCGCTGCCGCGCAAGTCGAAGTCCAGCACTTGCTTGTCGGTGGGTGTCAGGCGCGCCGTGCCCGTCAGGACCATCGGACCGCCCCCGGCATCGAACGCGACGTCGCGGGCCGTGATCACGCCGCCGTCGATCTCGAAGATCAGCGCGCGTTCCTGACGCACGCTCACGCCAGCCACCGTGAAGTCGGCTTCGTCGGCGACCACAGTGCCGCTGATGCCGTCGAGCGAGGCATGAGTGATCCGGGCGTCGAGGGTGGTCGAAAGCCGGCCCGTGATGCCGGCCAGCGTCGCGGTGTTCAGCCAGGGCGCAAGTGATGATTCGGTGAGGCCGCTGACACGCAGCTTGGCAAATCCCGGCTGCCCGGCTGGGAGTGGCGCGCCGCCCGTCTCGCGGGCCTGAAGCACGGCGCGGGGAATGGACGCCGTGCCCTCGATGCCGCCGTCCTGCCAACGCCCGGTCAACTGCGTCAGGTTGAGCGTGGTCCCATCAAACGTCGCGTCGAGCCTGAGATCGCGGATCGCAGGCAACGCGGTCCAGCCGACGCTGGCGCCTTCGAGATGGAGACTCGCCGTCGATCGATCGATCCCGCCGGTCGACTGCCAGACAAAGTCGACCGGACCTGCGCCTTCGAGATCGGCCGGCACGCCGAAAGGCCAGCCGAGCGTAAGCAGGTCGCCGAGCTCGCCCTTGAACGTCGCCTCCCACCGTGCAGCGTCGATGCCACCCTCACCGAGCTGGCCGGACGCATGCAAACGGCCCTGCCCCACGGCCATGTCGAGGCTATCGACGCTCAGGCTCGCCCCGTCCCAGGCAAGGCGCGCCGGGGTCACGAGCTGCACGCGGACGTCGGCCACGCTGGCCTGGATATCCTGGAGGTTGATGAACGCGTCGGACTGCGCGATGGAGGACAGCTCGCCCTTGGCGGTCGCGCTCAAGCTGGCCGTGCCGGTCACGTGCCCCTGTTCGAGACCGGCGATCGTCGCGACCGGCGCGAGGTCGATCCGGTTCAGGACGATGACGGATTCATACGCAAACGGCGCGCGCGGGATGACGGTGCCAGTGATGAAGGCGCCCAGCGCCGGAATGTGACCCGTGACGAGCGCCGACTCTCCGTTCAGCCGCACGTTGGCGACGCCACGATCGATGAGCTGTCCGGCGACGCCGCCGGTGACGGCAAACTCGATGGTCCCGTCTCCAACTGGGCGATCCAACGGACCGGCACCCGAAAACTTCAGCGCCAGATGCGCCTGGGCGTCACCGAGCCCCGCGAGTGCTCCGCGCCAGATCAGATTCTGTCCGCTGAGGTCGACCGCATAGCTTTCCGCGCCCCACTCGTAACGGCCCGAGGCCACGAGCTCCCCGCCATCGTCCTGGCGGATCGTGAGGCGGTCGATGTTCACGCCGTCGCCGACGAGCCGTGCGGTGGCGCTGAGTGAGGCGACAGGCTGTCCGGCGAGGGTCAGCTCCTTGCCGCTCAGCTCCGCGGCAATGTCGGGCGTATCCACTGTCCCGCCGAGCGTCGCCGTCGCAGATACCGGCCCCTCCAATCGAAGGTCCTCCGGCATCGCCGACAACAGATCGGCGGCATCGGGTGAAGCCACCTGCAGCCTGCCATCGAGCTCTCGGGACACGAGATCCGCACGCACGTCACCCCGAATCGTCGTTGTCCCAATGGTCGCGTCGATGTTGGTCGCATGCAGTGCGCGTTCGGACGCATCGAAGTCCGCGCTGAGGGCGGTCCGACCCAGCGGTGGGATATCGATGCCGTCACTGCGCGCAGTGCCGACAAACCGCGGCTCCGTGAAGGTGCCGCCCATGATTACCTCGGCAGAAAGCGGGCCGCTCGCGGTTCTGACGATCTCAGGGGTTGTCAGGTCGAAGAGCGCCGCGTAGCGTGCCGCCTCGCCCACGTCTTGCGTCGCCACCGTGAGCGTGCCGTCGAACGTCGACCGGGTCGCGGCCTCGCGATTCCACACGCCGCCAATGGGGCCGGTGACGTGCGTGACCCCCATCCGATGATCCTGGTTGGCCCGCCACCGGTGGCCGTCGATGATGAACTCGACGGTGCCCTCGAGGGGCGCCGTCCCCGGTGCCTGGCGCGGCGACGAGGTGTTGTGCACTTCCAGACGAAAGGGCTCGCCCGGTGCGCGAGTGATGAGCGCGGCGCCGGTGAGTGCTGCCCCGAACGGCAGCGCGCGCACTTCCGCCATCCGAAGCGCAGATGCCGCATCGAGGCCGGTGTAGTTGGCCTTGATCCACCACGGCAAGTTGTCCGCAAAGGGCAGGTCCATGGTGGCCTGCACCTCGCCACCAGTGGCAGGGCGAATCGCCGAGCGTGCAACGGTGACCCCATCCGGCGTCAGTTGCGCCTCAGCCTCGATGCGGACCCCACGTTGCGTGCCGACCTCGGCGTTCTCGGCGACTACGGTCGCGTCGAGGACGAAGGCACTTGGCGCACCGGTCATGCGCGCGTCGATGGACGCCTGCCCTGCGATGTGAATCGGCGGAGTCGCCCATCGTGAAGACTGCGCCAGTTCCGTGGTGCCGTCGAACGTCAGGTCCAGCGTCGGTTGGTCGAGCGCGCGATCGATCTCGCCACTCACCAGAAACACGCCGTCGGTAGTGTCCAGTCGAACTGACTCGAGCTCGACATCCGACCCCTTGAACGTCATCTCGCCGGTGATCGGCTTGACGGTGACGCTGCGATCGCCGGTTCGGACCCGTACGTCCTGCTCGATGGCAAAGGGACCCGTTGCCCCCTGAGCGTCGGAATCCCAGGCCAGGTTTGTCCGGATGCGCGGTGTGGAGATCTCGATGTCGCGCTGGAAGTCCCGGTAGACGAAGTCGAGGTTTCGAACCTGCAGGCCGCGAAGGTCAATCCGTCGTGGCGGCGCATTCGGATCCCGTTCGCCGCGCCCCGGCGGGAGATTCGCGTCGCCGTTGGCGTCGCGGGAGATGGTGACGCTGCCGCTCTCGACGGTGACCTCGTCGAACCGGACCTGGCCGCGGAAGACGGCCCACGGCAGTTTCACCCCGACCGTCTGGGCCACGAAAAACGGATTGTCGGGATGGTCGAGGGCGGCCAGCCGCACGTTGGTCATGGTGACGCGGCGTGTCGCGAGGTTGTAATGAAGATCGTCGGCCGTCAGGTCGAGATCGAAGCGCCGTTCGAGCTCCCCGACCGACCATTGGAGGATGCGCGCTTGAACGGGATCGGTGTGCAGGACCAGCAGGCCGATGGCGACACTCGCCACCACCGCGATTGCCGCAAGGGCCAGAAGCCGCAACGCCCGCTTGAGCACGATCCTATTGTGAGGGAACCGCTACTCAGCCCGAAGGGAAACGACGCACCGGAGCCAAAGACGGGGCCTCACACTCTGTTGCGCTGTTGCGCAGGGGCTGGTCCGCTCGGCCAGGGACAGTCCGGCGGACCGAACCAGCCCTACCAGTCCATGCCGGCGGCCAAGCGCTACCGTTTCATGTCGCGCGTCGAACACGTTCCCCAACTCTGCTACCATGGCCCCCCATGAAGCTACGCACCGCACTCGCTCTTGCGGCCGGCGTCGCGCTTTCGCTCGCGACCAGCCTGATTGGTCTCGGCCAGCAGCCTGGTCCTGAGTTGAAGGTCGGCGACACCGCCCCGCCCTTCAGCCTCCCGGGATCAGACGGCAAGACCTATCAACTTGCCGACTACAAGGGCAAAAGCGCCGTCGTGCTCGCCTGGTTCCCGAAAGCCTTCACCGGTGGTTGAACGGCCGAATGCAAGTCGCTCCGTGAGAGCGGCGAAGCCATCCGTCAGTTCAACGTCGCCCACTTCGCGGTGAGCGTCGATACCGCGGAGGAAAACAAGAAATTCGCCGAGCACGTCGAAGCCGACTACCCGATTCTGTCGGACCCGTCGAAAGAGGTCGCGACCGCCTACGGCGTTCTGGGCCGCACGGGTCTCGCGTCGCGCTGGACGTTCTACATCGGACCCGACGGCAAGATCCTGCACATCGACAAGGCCGTCAAGACGACGTCGGCCGGCGCGGATATCGCGACGAAGCTGGCGGAGTTGGGGGTCGACAAGCGGTAACCACGAAGGGCTCGAAGGGCACGAAGTGTCCTTCGTGTCCTTCGTGTCCCTCGTGCGATCAGGGCTCCCCGACCGATTGAATCTCCACTTCACCCGGCACCACTCGGACGAATTGGCCCCGTTGCAGCAGCTCGCGGCCTTTTCCGCCTCGCCCGGTCACCTCGTACTTCGCCGTGCTGATGGTCTGCTCGGCGCCGCGGCTGGTTTCGACCGTCATCAGGTGGCGATCGCCCTTCGACACCAGCGCACCGATCACTTTGTCGTCGGGGAAGTTCAGCTTGATCAGAATGACGCCGCGGCCCGGCCCCGACAGGAAGTTCACCTCACTGGCCGTCGTCAGCAGCGCGCGCGCGCCGGCCGTCGCCGCAATCACGACCTCGTCGCCGGTCGTCGCCGCCATCGACACGACCTCGGCGCCCGCCGCGGCGCGGGCGTAGCGGCGTCCCGAGCGGGTGCTCGGCTCGACGAAGGGCTCGAGTGAAAAGCGCAAGGCGTAGCCGTCGCTCGTGACGGCGATGGCATGGACGGGAGGGACTTCCGAGGCGGCTGACGCCGCGCCCTTCTTTCGAGGCGAAATTTCCCCGATGGCGCGCGGATCGAGGCTGAGCGCGCCGACGATGCGCTCGCCGTCCTTCAGCTTGAACAGCTTCTGAATCGGCTCGCCATATCCGGTGGACGCCGGGACATCGACAACGCGGGCCGTGTACGCCACGCCGAAGTTGCTGAAGAAGACGACCGTCGCCCGAGTGCTGCCAGCCTCCGCGGCGAGCACGCTGTCGCCTTCGCGGAGCCTGGTCGTGGAAAGGTCCTTCACTTCCTTCTGCCGCTTCACCCACCCGTCGCGCGACACGATGACAACGTTGTCTTCCTCGACGATGAAAGCGTCGGCCGAGTATTCGACTTCTTCTGTTTCCTCGATGCGCGTGCGGCGCGGATCGCCGTACTTCTTCTGAACCTCCTCGAGCTCGTTGCGGACCAGCGTCCAGCGCGACCCCTCGTCCTTCAGGAGCGTCGTGATCTGGCGTGAGCGTTTCCGCTTGTCCGCCAGCTCGTTCTGGATGACCAGAATCTCCAGCCGCGCCAGCCGATACAGCTTGAGCTCCAGGATTGCATCGGTCTGATCGGCGTCGAGCGCGAAACGCGCGATGATCTTGTCGGCCGCATCCGCCTTGCCATCGGACTTGCGGATGATGCGAATGATCTCATCGAGCGCGTCGAAGACCTTCTCGAACCCCTCGAGGATGTGAATGCGGCGGCGCAACTGCTCGAGCTCGTGCTCGAGGCGGGCCGTGACGACCTCGAGCCGGAAGTGGAGGAAGTGCCAGAGCGCCTCGCGCAGCTCGAGCCGCTGGGGCCGGCCGACGTCGGACGATTCAATCGGCACCAGGCAGGTCATGTTGACGGAAAAGGTCGTCTGCAGCTGCGTGTGCTTGAACAGGTACGCCATGACGAGGTGCTCGTCAGCGCCCGGCTTCAGCTCGAGCTCAATCCGCACATCGTCGGTGGACAGGTCCCGGACGTCCACCAGGTGCGGCATCCTGCGGCTCAGGACGACGTCGCCGATGGCGGTCACCAGTGGATTCTTGTCGAGCCCGTACGGGATGCTGGTGATGTAGATCGTTTTCGCGCTGCGAGACGAGGGACCGTTTTCCCAGGTCGCGCGCAGCCGGATCGCCCCCTGCCCGGCCTTGTAGATCTCTTTGAGCTCGGCCTGCGAGTTCAGGATGTGGCCGCCAGTGGGGAAATCGGGGCCCTTGATGTAGCGGCACAACTGGACGCTCGTGAGCTCCTGGTTGTCGAGGAGCCTGATGAGAGCTGTACAGACCTCATTGAGGTTGTGCGGCGGGATATTGGTGGCCATGCCGACCGCGATGCCCGTCGCCCCGTTGACCAGCAGATTCGGAATGCGCGCCGGCAGGACGACGGGTTCGGTTCGCGTGCCGTCATAGTTGGGACGATACGACACGGTGTCGCGATCGAGCTCCTGCAGCATCTCGTCGGCGACGCGGGCCAGACGGCATTCGGTGTAGCGCATCGCGGCAGGAGGATCGCCGTCGAGCGAGCCGAAGTTGCCCGAGCCGTCGACGAGCGGGACGCGCAGCGAAAAGGGCTGCGCCATGCGCACCAGCGTTTCGTAGATGGCGGCATCGCCGTGCGGGTGGTAGTTGCCCATCACGTCGCCGACCACCTTCGCGCACTTGCGGTGCTTCACGTCCGCCGTCAGGTTCTGCTGCCACATCGTGTAGAGAATGCGGCGCTGCACGGGCTTGAGTCCGTCGCGCACATCCGGTAACGCGCGAGAGGTGATGACTGATAGCGCGTAATTGAGATAGCGCGCCTGGGCGGCTTCGTGCAGGGCGACAACGCTGCCGTCCTGGAAGCCGCCGCCGCTGGCGGGCGGAATGGTCGGCGGCGGGCTGCCGCCCCCGGGCGTTGTCGTGTCGTCGATGTCGAAGAGGGAGGGTTCGGACTTGCGCTTGGCCACGGGGTTCAAAATACAACACGAAGGTCACGATGGACACGATGGACACGAAGAAAACCAAATCAACTATAGCCCTTCGCGTCCTTCGTGCACTTCGTGACCTTCGTGATTACGCTGGAAGTTACGGGATCAGTTTTCCCGGATTCATGATGTCATGCGGATCGAGCGCGCGTTTGATCGCTCGCATCACGTCCAGCGAATCGCCGTGCTCCTCGCGAAGGTACTGCAGCTTGCCAAGACCGACGCCGTGCTCGCCGGTGCAGGTGCCGCCCAGTCTCAACGCCCGCTCCACCAGCCGTACGTTCGCCGCCTTGACCGCTGCCATCTCCGCCGTGTCTTCGGTGTCGACCATGAAGATCAGGTGGAAGTTGCCGTCGCCGGCGTGGCCGACGAGCGGCGCGACGATGTTCGATCGCCGCAGATCGTCCTGGGTTTCGAGAATACATTCGGACAACCGCGAAATCGGGACGCAGACGTCCGACGTCCACGGTCTGGCGCCGGGCCGCGACGCGATGGTCGCATAGAGCACGTCGTGACGCGCCTGCCAGAGCGTCGCCCGCTCTTCCGGCGTGGTGGCCCATTGGAAGTCCATCGCGCCGTTGTCGTTCGCGATGTCCTGCACCGCGATCGCCTGTTCGTCCACCGCTGCCCGGCTGATCCCGTGAAACTCGAAGAACAGCGTCGGCGCAATCGCGTAACGCGTCTTCGAGTAGCGGTTGACGATCTCGAGCTGCTGCTCGTCGATGATTTCGATGCGCGCCACCGGAATACCCAGTTGAATGGTGGTGATGACCGCTGCCGCCGCGCCCTCCATCGTCTTGAACGAGCACACGGCCGCCGATACCGCTTCGGGACGGCCAAACAGTCGAAGCGTGAGCTCGGTGATGACACCCAGGGTGCCCTCGGAGCCCACGAACAACCGCGTCAAGTCGATCCCGGACGATGACTTGCGGGCGCGCCCACCGGTGTGGATGGTGCGCCCGTCGGCCAGCACCACGGTCAGACCGAGCACGTTCTCGCGCATGGTGCCGTAGCGCACGGCTGTCGTTCCCGAGGCGCGCGTCGCTGCCATGCCGCCGAGCGTGGCGTCCGCACCCGGATCCACGGGGAACATCAGGCCCGTGTTTTTCAAATGGTCATTCAACTTCCGGTGGGTGACCCCGGCTTCAACCGTGACGTCGAGATCGTCGGGCGAAACGCGCAGCACGCGATTCATGCGCGTGAGGTCGATCGAGATTCCCCCCTCGATCGCGTTGACGTGGCCCTCGAGGGAGCTTCCCATGCCAAACGGAATGACCGGGACGCGCACCCTGCCGCACGCCGAAATGATTGCCGCCACTTCTCCTGTGGTCTCGGGATATGCCACCGCGTCCGGGGAGGCCGCGGCATGCCACGATTCGCCGTGGCTATGGTGGCCGCGCACGGCTTCGGACGTCGCAATCCGATCACCCAACCGCGCGCGCAGATCATCGAGCAGAGTCGCTGAAGCCGAGCGCATTCTGGGAATGAGTATAGTGCCTCGTATGTGGCTGACACCTCTGGAGCAGTGATCTATGCTGGATCGGTAATGCATCCTGTTTTCACCGCCAAGACGCTCTCTTTTCTCCGTTCACTCAAGCGCAACAACGATCAGGCCTGGTTTCACGCGCGACGCGATCAGTACGAGACCCACGTGCGCACCCCGATGATGGCGTTCGTCGAACGGCTGGCGGACGACTTCCGCACCATGGCGCCGGAGCTGGCCGCAGACACCAAGGTCTCGCTGTTTCGCCCTTTCCGCGACACGCGGTTCAGCGAGAACAAGGCGCCGCTCAAGACGAACATCGCGGCCGTCTTTCCGCATCGCGCGCTGGGCCGGATGAACGGCGCGGGCCTGTATTTCGAAGTCGCACCGGGTTGGGTGTGGATCGGCGGCGGCATCTACGCGCCCGACAGCTCACAGCTCCATGCCATTCGCGAGCACATCGCCGGCCACCATCGCCAACTGGATCGCATCGTCAGCGCTCCCGGTTTTCAGAAGCTGGGCGGGCTCGAGGGCGACCGCCTGACGCGGGTGCCGCGCGGGTATCCGAAGACGCACCCGGCCGCGCGTTTCCTGGTGCACCGCCAGTTCATGGGCATTCGCGAGGAGGCTGGCGCGTTTGCGACGCGCGCGGATTTTTACCGGCAACTGCTCGCGACGTTCAAGCAGTTCGTGCCGCTCTGCCGGTTTCTCAACGAGCCGCTCCTCGCGCGGCAGCAGCTCGAGGGTCGGGCGCACCTCCTCGAGGACGCGTATCAGCCGAACGCCGGCTCTCGTGGTGTCGGCGCTGCTCGCATCCTTCAGTTCCCACGCGCAGGCTGAACGTAGGGACCGCGAACAGTGACGCGCCAGTGCCCAACCGCCAAGACTGCCAGTGCAAGACCCAGAGTTCAGAACCCGGGGTACGGATCGTGGCACTCTTGGTTGAACTCGAGACCTTGGCCCTTTCGAACTGGGCGCCGCGGGCGCCCCGGGTTTTGAACTGGAAGTTTTGGCCGTTTTGCACTTGGTGCTTACCGCGCGGGCCGCGCCGACCGCACCGCGATGGCGAACAGGATCGCGCCGCCGATGAGCGCGTAGATCCCCATCAGCAGTTGCTGCGTTGACGCGCCGGCGAGGATGCTGAGCGACACGACGGACGCGAGGATCGGGACGACGGGGCCGAGCGGCGTCGTGAACTGCGCCGCACTCATGACCGCGTCCGGTTCTCGCCGGCGCAGCACGAGCGTGGCCGTGCACACCGCGAGATACATCACGAGCCGTGCCACGGCGCTCACCGCGGCAAGCTGCACGAACGATCCGGTGAGCGCGAGCGTCAGAGCCACGGCGGACGTGAACAGAATCGCATTCGAGGGGGTCTGATTCTTCGGGTGCACGTATGCAAACCACCGCGGCAGGTCGCCGTTCTCCGCCAGCGCGAAGATCGTGCGCGAGCCGGTGAGCACCTGTCCCATGTTGTTGCCCGTCATCGAGACGGCCGCCCCGGCACTGATGATGAGCGCACCGATGGAGCCGAGCATCAGCGCGGCGCCATCGGCCAGCGGCGTCGCCGACGCCGCGACGTCCGGCAGCACCCCCGTGGCCACAACGGACGTCAGCGTCATCACGAGGGTCACCGTGAGGATCGTCATCACGAAGGCAAACGGCACATCACGCCGCGGGTTGGAGGCCTCGCCGGCCGGGATTCCGGTGACCTCGTAGCCGCCATAGGCAAACACCAGCAGCAGCGCCGCGGCGCCGGCTTGCGGCAGCGACACGTCGGGCCTCGCAGCAAAGTGGCCCGGATCGATGAACCACACGCCGACGAGGATGAACAGCAGGAGCGGCACGAGCTTGCCGACCGTCATGGCGTTGACAAACCACGACGACTGCTTGATGCCGCGGATGTTGATCACCATGAGCGTGAGCGTCACGCCCGTGATGAGGGCCATGCGCGGGATGCCGAACGCCAGGGCGGGCCAGTAAAACGCCAGCGCCAGCGCGAGGCCGTTACTCACCGAGGCCTGGCTGGCGACACGCGTAAACCACATCATCCAGCCGACTTCGAAGCCGATGAAGCGCCCGTAGGCGGCGCGGGCGGGCAGGTACGGGCCGCCGGTGCGATCGAAGCGGCTGCCGACTTCCGCGAAGCACAAGGCCACGAGCAGCGAGGCCAACCCGACGAGCAGAAACGCCAGCGGTCCCCAGACGCCGACTTCCCTGGCTACGTTGGCGGGCAGCAGAAAGATGGCGCTGCCGATGACCTGATTGACGCCGATCGCGGTGAGATCCCAGGGGCCGAGTGCGCGGCGCAGCGCCGGTTGCGACATGTGCGCTGGCATCCTACCCGGTTTTGGGTCCTCGCATCGTGCGCTCTGGCCTGAAGTTCGCCATCAAGGGATTTCTGTGCGTATATTACCCGTCTGATGTCTGCGCGTCCGACGCTTCGCACGACGCTGCCTGCGCACTACTACACGGATGCCGCCTGGTTCGAGGCGGAGATGGAGCGCGTCTTCGCCGGCATGTGGATCCACGCGTGCCGGCTCGAACAGGTGGTGGGCCGCGGCGCGTTCGTCCGCCGGCAGGTAGCCAACGCCAGTGTCCTCATCGTGGGCGATGGACAGGGCGGGGCGCGCGCTTTTCACAACGTCTGTCGTCACCGCGGCACCCGGATCTGCGATGCGGACACCGGCACCTTTCAGGGCAGCATTCAGTGTCCGTATCACGCGTGGACTTACGATCTCGAGGGCCATCTCATCGGCGCGCCGCTGATGGACGGCGTCGCGGGCTTTCGCCGCGAGGAGTATCCGCTGCGGCCGGTCGCCTGTGAGATCTGGGACGGCCACGTGTTCATCAACCTGGCCCCGTCCCCGTCGCCGTTGTCCGCTCAGCTACACGACCTGCCCGCACGATTTGCGCCCTGGCGAATGCACGAACTGCGTCTGGTCCATCGGCTCGAATACGACGTACAGGCCAACTGGAAGCTGATCGTGCAGAACTACAACGAATGCCTGCACTGCCCGATCATTCATCCGCTGCTGAACCAGATGCACCACTACCTCGGTGCCGCTAACGTGCCGACCACGGACACGTACTGCGGCGGCGCCATGGGATTCAAGGAAGGCGTCGAAACGCTCAGCGTGGACGGACGGCGGCGGCGCGCGCTGCTGCCAGGACTCGGGCCGGACGAGCAGACGGTGGTCAACTACTTCGCCATCTATCCCAATCTGCTGCTGACGCTGCATCCTGACTACATGCTGACGGTCACGATCTGGCCGCAGGCGCCCGCTCGGACACGACTGCTGGGCGAGTGGCACTTTCACCACGACGAGATCGCCCGCCCCGGGTTCGTCTACGAGGACGCCGTGGAGTTCTGGGACATCACCAACCGCGAGGACTGGACCATATCGGAGCGCTCACAGCAGGGCATCAGCTCACGCGGCTACACGCCGGGGCCATACTCCGCGCGCGAGACGCAGCTTTGGGAATTCGACCAGTTCATCCTCGCGCGCACGGGATCACGGGGTTCCGCTCACGGGGTTCCCTAAACAGGGTTCCCTCCACGGAGTGCCACAGGGTTCTCACCACGGAGTTCTCACGACAGGGTTCTCAGCACAGGGTTCTCGCCACGGGGTTCGCCGCGAACCAGCCGGCGTAGAGTTCGGCGCGGCGATGCTGCATGAACAACTGGCGCGCATGTGACGTGGCGGTGAGCGCGAAGTCGATGCCGGCGTAGAGGATCTCGTCGGTGCCCTGCCCGGCACGCGCGATGACGACGCCGTTGGGATCGCAAACGAAAGACTCGCCGGAAAACTCGAGGCAGTCCTCTTGTCCGACGCGATTGCACAGCGCCGCGAAGTAGCCGTTCTGGAACGCCGCGACACGCATCTCCGCCTCGTAGAGCCCCTCGGGCCACTCGCCGGTCGTGCCCGCTTGCGGCACGATCACGAGATCGGCCCCACCCAGCGCGAGCGCGCGCATGTACTCCGGAAAGTGGCGGTCGTAGCAGATCGCCACGCCGATCTTGCCCGCCTTGGTCGTGTAAACCGGCGCGCCTTTGTTGCCAGGCGTGTAATAGCCCTGCTCGTGAAAACACGCGTACTCGGTGATGTGCACCATGCGCGTCACGCCGAGGAGCGACCCGTCGGCATCGATGACCGGCGACGAGTCGAAGGTCTGCTCCCGCTCCCGCTCGAAGAAGTTCAGGACCGTGACGATGCCGAGCTCGCGCGCCTTGGCTTGAAAGGCCGTCACCAGCGGGCCATCGAGCGGTTCGGCGAGATCCTTCACCGCGCCGCTCGCGGGACGCTGCGGGTGAAACCACTCGAACCCGAGCTCGGCGTAGCAGGCAAGCGACGCGCCGTGACGCGCGGCGGTCTCGAGTCGTTCCAACCCGCGCGCGATATTGAACGCTTTGTCTTTGGTGGCGTGCTGCTGAATCAGCGCAATCTTCATGTGCCTCAGGTGCCTCAGGTGCCTCGGGTGCCTAGGGTGCTGTCGCCAGGTATCCCGCGCGGTGGCGCGTGGCCAGGTTCTGATCCACGGCTTCCACTTTCAAGGTTCTGTACTTGCCGTCAAGCGCACGTTTGGGCGAGAAGCCGAGCGTGTACTGAGAGCGCAGCTCCTCGAGCAGCGCCTCGGCGGCGGTCTCCGCCTCTGCCGTCGTGCGTACGCGGTGAATCATGCCGCCTGAATCGCCGACGACTTGCGGCAAAAAATTCGCAAAGGCGCGATTGACGAGAGGGGCATACCGCGAGGGGGCCAGGTCGGTGTGGACGCCGTAAATGAGCGTCTCGCTCTGCCGGCGCGTCTCCACGAGCTTGGACAGGGACGTCCCGCTGACGTTCTCGCCGCCGTCGGACACGACGACGATCACCGGGAGCGGATTGCTTGCCTTCTCGACCTGCGCAAGCCCCTCTTTGAGCGCGTCGATGAGCGCCGTGCCGAGCGACAAGCGCCATTCGAGCCATGAGATGACCGTCATGTCGGCGCCACGTGTCCACGGCAGCACGGTGCGGGACGTCGCGGCAAAAAAATGCACGGACGCCTCGTCGTCGTCTTCGAGACCCTCGAGCAGCGTATCGATGGCCCGGGTGGCCAGCGGCTGCCGCCCGGAGGCCATGCTCGGGCTGGAATCAAGAAGAATGCAGACGCTCAGCGCGCGCGGCTCGTGGCTGACGACGCTGAGATCCTGCTGCACCCCGTCTTCGTAGAGGCGAAAGTCGGCGATACCCAGCTCGCCCACGCGGCGGAGCGTGTCCTTCGCCGTCACAGTCACCGGGACGGTCACCAGATCGACGGCGCTGCGGAACAGCGGTTGCGCGGAAACAGTCGCGAACAGCGCAAGCGCCGCACACGCCAAGTATGTAGGAAGTGGAGCCACTGGCAGGTATTATGAGGCGGACGCCTATGACGATGCCGTTTATCACGCGTGTAGTCGGATTTCTGCTTGTCCTGCTCGGGGTCGTGAGCTACATCGGAACGGGGGGCGCCAGCATCACCGCGCTGATTCCGGCCTTTGTCGGCGCGATCTTCCTGCTCCTGGCGCTCATCGCCCGGAACCCCGCAACGCGCAAGCACGTCATGCATGCGGCGGTGGCGATTGCGCTGCTGGCCGTGGCCGGCGGCGTGCCGCGCATCATCACGGCTGTGAATGCCGGCGATCTGACGCGGCCGGCGGTGCTCGCGCAGATCGCGATGGCGGTCATTCTCGCCGCATATGTCGTGCTGGGCGTGAAGTCGTTCATTGACGCCCGCCGCGCACGAGGGGGATAGCTGACGGCTCTCGGCTTTCAGCTATCGGCGCTTTCAGCTTAGAGCGCTGAGAGCTGAGCGCCGACAGCCGTTTTTCGCGCCGGGTTGAAGAAAGGCGTCTTCACGACCGTCGCCGTCGCCGCATGGCGGACCGCCTCGACGGTGATCTCGAGCTTGACCCGCGTGCCCGGCGCGAAATGCGGCGCGTCGATCGTCGCCAGCGCAATCATCTTCTTCAACATCGTCGACCACGTCGTTGACGTGGCGCGACCGACCTGCCTGCCGTCTTTGTAGACGGGAATCGCCACACGCGACGCCGTCGCCGGCGCGGTGGGCGGCAGGCCGACGGCTTCGTAGAACTTCTCGACTTCGGTCCAATCCACTTCGAGGCCGACAATCTGGCGCGCCGGACCTCGTTTGTGCTCGGCAACAAGCGCGGAGCGGCCGATGAACGGCCCCTTGCCGAGCTCGACGAGCCGCCCCAGGCCCAGCTCGAACGGCGAATACTTCTGCGATTCGATCATCGCCTTGCGACTGCCGTGAAAGTCCACGTCGATGAGGAGCAGCCCCGCTTCGATGCGCGCGATGTCGAGCGCGAGCATGCCGGCGGCGTGGAGGTCGAACGCGGCACCCGCGGCGGCGATCGCATCCCACACGCTGATGGCGGCGTCCCAGGGCATCCACACTTCATAGCCGAGATCGCCCGTGTAGCCGGTCCGCGTGATGTCGACCGGGACACCGCCGATCGATCCTGATGTCGCGCGAAAGTACTTCAGCGTCTCGAGAGGCGCCGTGCTGACCTGTTGCAGGAGCCGGGCCGCGGTGGGACCCTGCAGCGCCAGCGCCGCCACCTGCTCGGTGACGTCCTCGACCTTCACGTCGAGACCCCGAGCGTTTTCGGTAAGCCAACGCAGGCTTGGATCCGCCGCCGTCCAGCGGTAGAGCTGCTCGGCCAGCCGCGTCACGGTGCCATCGTCTATGACCTTGCCGTCTTCGTCGCACCACGGGGTGTAGCAGACCTGCCCGATCGCAAGCTTCTTCGCATCGCGCGTGATCACGCGATCGACCAGACGTGTCGCGTCAGGTCCGGAAACGCGGTACTTGAACAACGGCGAGACGTCGATCACAGCGCAGCCGTTGCGGATGGCGTTGTATTCGTGCTCGTGATGGGTCTCGTAGGCGCTGACGGCGTAGTAGCCGGCCCAGTCGCGGTAGTTGAGGCTCTCGCAGAGCTGATGCGTACGCTCGTGAAATGCAGAGGCAACGGGCACGGCGCATTGTACCGAACTAAGAACTAAGAACGAAGAACCGAACCGCAGAACCACCGAACCGCAGAACCACCGAACCACCGAACCACCGAACCACAGAACCGCAGAACCGCAGAACCGCAGAACCACGGAACCACAGAACCGCAGAACCGCAGAACCCACAGAACCGCAGAACCGCAGAACCGACGGAACCACCGAACCGCAGAACCGCAGAACCGCAGAACCGACGGAACCGCAGAACCCACAGAACCGCAGAACCGCAGAACCGCAGAACCGCAAAACCGACGGAACCACTAAACCGCAGAACCGCAGGACCGCAGGACCGCAGAAGCACAGGACCGCAGAAAGCTGGCTCCTCAAAACCTCGGAACCCTGAACCCGGAACCTCGGAACTCGAAGCTATAAACTACGACCAACGAGTCAGGCGCGGGCACCTGGGCTGAGACCACGTGGCGGGCTGAAGCCCTCGCGCTTTTCCGGTCAGCCAAGCGTGTCCGTCGTTTTCTTTGCCGTTCGTCGCTCTTCGCTCCCCTCGGTCGACCTTAGGGCCTGGAAGAGAATAACGTTGACATTGTGGCCGCCGATGCATCCCGCCGGGCTGCGTTGCTCGTCGCTTAGATACACTTGGTATGCGCGCTCCTCGCGCCTTGCCGGGCGGGCGCCTCGACGCCCACAACGTCAACGTTATTCTCTTCCAGACCCTTATCCGTTCTCGCCCGATCGTCCGCCGCCGTCGTCGTTGCGTCCGTCGCCGCGTCGTCGTTTCGTTCATCGCTCTCATCTGTCGTTTCCGTTTGTCGACGCCCCTCGCGTTGGTTCTTCGTTCGTCGCTCCGTTCGCGTTCGTCGTTCCCGTCCTTCGTTCCGTTCGCTCGTCGTTCGTTCGTTCCGTCATCCCGTCGTTCTGTCGTTCTGTCGTTCTGTCGTTCTGTCGTTCCGTTCTTAGTTCTTAGTTCTTAGTTCTTAGTTCGGTACAATGGCGGAGCGGTGAGATACGACGTGGTGGTGATTGGCGGCGGGCACAACGGCCTCACCTGTGCCGCCTATCTGGCGCGCGCAGGCCGCAAGGTCCTCGTCCTCGAGCGCCGGCACGTGCTGGGCGGCGCGGCGGTCACCGAAGAAGTGTTTCCGGGGTTCAAGTTTTCGGTCGCGTCATATGTCGTGTCGCTGCTTCGGCCCGAGATCATCCGCGATCTGGACCTGCCGCGGCACGGCATGGAACTGCTCCCGCTCGACGGCACGTTCACGCCAATGCCCAACGGCGACTACCTGTGGCGCGTCAACGATCACTACAAGACCCGGCGCGAGATCGCGCGGCACTCCAGGCTCGACGCCGAAGCCTACGACGACTACGGCAAGGCGATGATCGAGATGGGACGCTTCGCGAAGCCCATCCTGTCGATGACGCCACCGGACCCGACGTCGCTCGATCCGCGCGGGCTGCTCGAGCTGCTCGCCATCGGCAAGCGCTTCCGCGCCATGCGGCACCACGATCGCGTCAACCAGATTCAGCTCTTGACGATGAGCGCCGTGGATTTTCTCGATCAGTGGTTCGAGACCGACGTGCTGAAGGCGACGATGTCGGCGTCGGGCATTATCGGCACGTTTCTCGGCGTCCGCTCGCCTGGCACGGCCTACGTGCTGCTGCATCACTACATGGGCGAGATCGACGGGTCGTTTCGCTCCTGGGGACTCGCGCGCGGCGGCACCGGCGGCGTCTCGAACGCGATTGGCGCGGCGGCGCGCGAGTTCGGCGCCGAGATTCGCACCGAGGCGCCAGTCGCCCGGATTCGCCGGAAGGGCGCAAGCGCCACGGGCGTCGTGCTCGAAAACGGCGACGAGATCAGCGCCGACGTCGTCGTGTCCAGCGTCGATCCCCACCTGACGTTTTTGACGTTCATGGACCCGCGCGAGCTGCCGGACGAGTTCGTCGAAGGCGTGCGGCGCTACAAGTACCGGGGCTCGTCGGGCAAAGTGAACCTCGCGCTCGACGCGCTACCCGAGTTCACGTGCAAGCCGGGCGCGGGTCATCACCTGCGCGGTGCGATTTCGATCTCTCCGTCGATCGACTACATGGAACAGGCGTACGACGACGCGAAGTACGGACGGTTTTCGCGCCGGCCGTACATGGACATTGTTATTCCGTCGCTCACGGATTCCAGCGTGGCGCCGCCCGGCAAGCACGTCATGTCCTGCTTCGTGCAATACGCGCCCTACCACCTGCGCGAAGGGTCGTGGGACAACCAGCGCGAGGCGTTTGGCGACGCCGTCGTCAATGCGCTCGCGGAACATGCACCAAACATCAAGGACATCATCCTGCATCGGCAGGTCCTGACGCCGCTCGACATCGAACGCACGTTCGGATTGACCGAGGGCAACATCTTCCAGGGGGAACTGACGCTCGAGCAGTTGTTCTTCCTGCGTCCGGTACCGGGCTGGGCGCAGTACGTCACCCCGGTCGAGCGGCTCTACATGTGCGGGTCGGCCACGCATCCCGGCGGCGGCATCATGGGTGCGCCCGGAAAGAACGCGGCCGAGCGGATTCTCAAAGAGGTCCGCGGCTGATGTCCTCTCGCGAGGTCATCATCATTGGCGGAGGCGTCAACGGGCTGACGTGCGCGGCCTACCTCGCAAAGCGTGGGTTCAAGCCCGTTGTACTGGAGGCGCGATCAACCGTCGGCGGCGGCGCGCGCACCGAGATGATCGCGCCTGGGTTCAGGGCGCCGATTCTGTCGCACTCGGCCGGCCCCCTGCGCCGCGACGTCATCAACGATCTCAACCTGCGCAGCCACGGTCTGGAGTTTCTCTCCGGCGATGTCAGCGTCGCCGCCCTCGGACCCGATGGCCCGCCGCTCCTCATCTCCCACGATCCCGGACGCACGGCAAGGGATCTGCGCGAGTTTTCCCCGAAGGATTCGGAGCAGTGGCCGCGCTTCGTGTCGACGATTGCCGCGCTCGGCCGGGTGATCGGCACGCTCCTCACGGCCACGCCGGCGCCGGTCGACGAGCCGCGCGGGCGCGATCTCTGGTCGCTGCTGCGCACGCTGCGCGCGTTTCGATCGCTGCGGAAGGCTGACGCGTACCGGTTGCTCCGTTGGGGGCCGATGCCGGTCGCGGATCTGGTGGCGGAGTCCTTCGAGCACGAGCGCCTGCGCGCCGCCGTGGCGGCCGACGGCATTTTCGGTACGCGTTTCGGTCCGTGGTCCGCCGGCAGCGGCATGGTGCTGCTGCTCGCTGCGGCCAACGAATCCGTCGCTCCTGCGCGATCATGGTTTGCACGGGGCGGGCCCGGCGCGATCGCCGTGGCGCTGGAACGCGCCGTGCGCGCGGCAGGCGGCGAGATCCGCACCAGCGCGCCAGTGGCGCGCATCATCGTCGAAGACGAACGCGCACGCGGCGTCGTTCTGCAGGATGGTTCGGAGATTCGAGCCCGCGCGGTCATTTCCGCGGCGCATCCCAAGCACACCTTGCTGTCGTTGTGCGATCCGATCGATCTCGGGCCCGAATTCCTGTGGCGCATGCGCAACTACCGCTCGTACGGCACACTGGCGAAGGTCAATCTGGCGCTCTCGGCGATGCCGGTCTTCACGGGACTCGATCGCCGCGGCATCGGAAGCCGGATCCGGATCGCGCCGGACCTGGATTACCTCGAGCGCGCCTTCGATCACTCGAAGTACGGCCGATACTCGCCCGAGCCTTTCATCGAGATCACGATCCCATCGGTGCTCGATCCCAGCCTTGCGCCACGAGACGCCCACGTCATTTCCGCCTACGTGCAGTTCGCACCCTACGAACTGCGCGGCCGAACGTGGGATGACGAGCGCGAGGCCTTGGGAAACACCGTGATCGACGCCATCGAACGCTACGCACCAGGACTCGCGCCGCTCATCGTCGCCAGGCAGGTGATCACCCCGCTCGACCTCGAGCGGGACTACGGCTTTGTCGGGGGACACATCTTCCACGGCGAACTGGCGCTCGATCAGTTGCTGACGATGAGGCCACTTCTTGGGTGGGGGCAATACAGAACGCCGATTCAGGATTTATACCTCTGCAGTTCCGGTACACACCCCGGGACCGGTCTGACCGGTGGGTCGGGGGCCAACGCTGCACGCGAAATCTTGCGCGACCTGAAGTAAACACGCATCCGGATTCCGTCTTTCGGCGTCTAACGGAGTTGTCACGCGAGGAGGCTGCATGTTCCGTCGTTTCGCGGTCACGGCGACACTTCTCGGCACGGCATTCACGATTGTGACGGCGCAACAGCCGCAGCCAGGCCCTCCGCCTGGCACCCCGGGGATGCCGGCGCCGCCGACCGGGATTCCTCCGCGCGCCGCCCGTCCAGGGGAGGATCCACAAAAGGGCACGTCGGTCTTACGCGGGTATGTGACCGCCGCCGACACCGGCAACCCGCTGCGGCGGGCGCTGGTGCGCGCGATGTCGCAGGACGGGCGCGGCGGCGGCATGGCGACGACGGATGCCGACGGACGATTCGAGATCAAGGAGATGCTGGGCGGGCGCTACACGCTGATGGCTCAGAAGGCCGGCTACGTGACGATGTCCTACGGCCAGCGACGCCCCGAACAGCAGGGCACGGTCCTCGAGATCCAGGACGGTACGGTCGTCGACAAGATCGCCTTCACGCTCCCGCGCGGCGGGGTCATCACAGGCAGCGTGCTGGATGAGTTTGGCGAGCCGGTGGCGGGCGCACAAGTGAGCGCCCTTCGCTTCCGCTACATGGGCGGGGCCCGGCGTCTGATGCCTTCGGGAATGGGCATGACCGACGATCGCGGCATGTTCCGCGTCTATGGCCTCGTGCCCGGCGATTACTACCTGTCGGCCGCCCTGCGGGCGCCGCAACAAATGATGGTCGGACCGGCCGCTATCTCATCGGGCGCGACCGAAGGTTACGCGCCGACGTACTATCCGGGTACTCCCAACCCCGCCGAAGCCACCCGCCTCACGGTGCGGGCCGCGCAGGAAACGAGCAACATTTCGATGTCGCTCGTCGCCACCCGCTTGTCTCGTGTGTCAGGGCGCGCCGTGACCTCGGCCAACGCCCCTGTCGTACAAGGCATGGTCATGATGATGCCGGCGGATCGCAACACGCTCGGCATCTCGGTGGGCATGAGCAACGCGATGACTCGTGCTGATGGCACTTTTCAGGTGCTGGGCGTCGCGCCGGGCACCTACAACCTCTCGCTACGGCCCCGTGGGATGCCGACACCCGACGCCGAGTTCGCGAACATGCGGATCACGGTCGGCGGTGACGACCTCGACAACGTGCTGCTGGTGACCTCGCGCGGGGCCATCGCACGCGGGATTGTGACGACCGACGAAGGCATTCCGCCGCCGATGCGGCCCGAACAGGTATCGTTCTTCGCGCGCCCGGCCGACCCCGACGCCATGAGGATGGTGAGTGGTGGCGAGGGCAAGGTGCACCCTGACTGGACGTTCGAAATGACCGGACTTTCCGAGGCGCGCCTCATCGGCGGAAACGTCACCGGGGAACCCGACTGGAGCATCAAGTCCGTCTTTCATAACGGCATCGACGTCACCGACACACCCATCGACTTCGTGCCCGGACAGACGGTAGACGGATTCGAGGTCGTGCTCTCACGCAAACGCACCGAGCTCTCAGGACAGATCACCGGCGAGCGCGGTGCGCCCGACACAGACGCGACCGTGGTGGTGTTCTCCGAAGATCCCGGGCGGTGGGGATTCGGCACGCGCTACGTGCGCACGGCGCGGCCCAACCAGGACGGCCGTTACACGCTGCGCGGCATGCCGCCGCACGACTACCTCGTCGTCGCCGTGAAAGATCTCGAGCCAGGCCAGTTCCAGGATCCGGAGTTTCTCGACAGTGTGCGCCCGCAGGCGCAGCGCATCTCGCTCGGCGAAAATGAGACCCGGGTGCAGGACGTGAAAATCGCACGGCAATGAGTCACAGGCTGGGCGCGTGGGGCAAGTTGGTCACCTTCGTGGCGAGCCTGGCTTCAGCGACGATCGCGCACGCGCAGCTGGTGCCACCGCGCGACAGAGCCGCGGCTCGAGCTGAGCAAGGTACGGGCGTGATCCGCGGCTTCGTGGTCGATGCAATCACCGGAGAGCCGCTACCGCGTGCGGTGGTCCAACTGATACCGATGGGGGCGAGTTTGCAAACCGCCCCTGTTCTGACTGACGGCGACGGCCAATTCGAGTTTCGCGACCTGCCGGCCGCGAGATATCTGCTGAGGGCGAGCCGCACCCCGTATCTCCCAATCACGTACGGCCAGCGCGGGCAGAACACCCGGGGCACGCCCATCGAGTTGGCCGCCAGCCAGCGCGTCGAGAAGATCAGAATTGCCATATCCCCAGCCGGCGTGATCAGTGGTCACGTGTCCGACGAGTTTGGCTTCCCGGCCGTCGGCGTTGAGGTGCGGGCGCTGCAGTACCGCTACGAGAACGGCCAGCGGCAGTTGTCGACGGTGTACTCCGCAGGTTTTGGCGGGGGCGGCAGTGACGATCTGGGGGCATTTCGCATCTGGGGCCTGCAGCCTGGGCAGTATTACGTCAGCGCCGTACCCCCGGCGATCCAAAACTTCGGCCCTCCGACCGTAGTTCACACGGGGCCAATCACCACGTACTTTCCGAACACCGCAGATGCCGCCGCCGCTCAGCGCATCAGCGTCGAATCAGGCAGAGAAACCGGCGGCGTCAACATCACCCTGGTGAACGGCCGACTCGCCACGCTGCGAGGCCGCGCGGTGACTTCGACAGGCGAGCCATTCACGGGCGCGTCGATCATGGTCACGCGGCAGGAAGTCCACGACATCCGAATATCCGGCGGCGGTGGTGTGAAGCCAGACGGCACGTTCGAGCTGAGCGGAATCGCTGCCGGGCAGTATCTCCTGATGGTCCGTCCCATGAACGCGCGCGACGACGGCACCGCGGAAATGGCACGCGCCCGGGTGACCGTCACCGGCGAAGACGTTGACGATATTCTGCTCGTTGGCAGCCACGGCGCGACGCTGCGTGGCGTGATCACGACGGATGAAGGCGCCATGCCTCCGCTGAAGCCATCGCAGATGATGGTGCGCGTCGAAACCGCACCAGAAGATCGGGGCCCCTTCGGCCGTCGTCCACCCGCCGTCAACGACGACTACTCGTTTGAGATAAAGGGACTGTTCGGCCGGGGCCGCATCGAAAGCCACTTCGCGAGCATGGGTCTCTCGCCGCCTGGATCGGCTGACTCCTTCTGGGCCGTCAAGGCGGTGTACTGGCGCGGCCAGAATGTCACCACCCGCTACATCGACTTCGACTCCAGTCCCACCATCGACGACATCGAGATCGTGTTCTCGCGCCGCTGGGCCGAGGTGCGCGGGACGGTGACCGACGAGCGAGGGCAGCCGGTCGCCGACGCGGCGTTCGTCGTCTTCCCGGCAGACGAAAGCGGATGGATGCCGGAAGCACGACGCGTCCGCCCGATGCGGACGACGCCCGAGGGAACGTTTCGCATGCCGGGGCTGCATCAGGGCGAATACCTGGTCGCTATCACGGGCCCCATAGAGCCCGGACGCTGGCAGGACCCGGAGTATCTGCGATCGCTCGTTGAACGTGCCACGCGTGTTTCGGTGCTCGAAGGCGAGAAGAAGATAGTGAACTTGCGGATCAGCACGGCACAATAGGCCCGGCGTGGCTCGGGCCCCGCCGAAGGAGATCATCGTGCGAAAGACTTTCGCCCTCGTCGTCTTTGTCGTTCTCGCCCTCCCTTCGATGACCACGGCGCAGATGACCTATCGCCTCAAAGGCACCGTCAGGGACAACGCCAAAGGCGAGTGGACGATTCTCGGGCTCACCTCGGGCGTCTGGGTCTTCGAAGCCACGGGCGACGACGTGGTTCCTCAGGTCGTGGTGCTGCCGATCAACTTCAGCAATCGAAAGCCGCAATCCGCCACCGGCAATTCGTTCAGCTGGGACCTTCCGCTCACCGTGCGCAGGACGACGCACGCCGGGCTCAAGGCGGCGGCGGCAGCCGCCACTGAAGGCCGCGTCGCGGACGCCATCACGTCGGTGGGCATCGTCGCCAGCGAACCCGATGCCGATCTGCTCTGCTCGGCGGGTGAAGTGGCGCTGCTCGTGCGTCAGCACAGCCTGGCCGGCGCCATCTTCGAGCAGATCCTCAAACAGGACCCCAGGCACGGATGCGCGATGCGCGGGCGTGGCTCCGCGGCCTTGATGCACTACGACTACGACACGGCCGCAAAGATGCTCTGGAATGCCATCGACCTCGTGCCGCGCGACCAGCGCGCCGCCCTCGGCGCCGCCGTCAAGGACCTGCAGGCGACCACGGTCGCACAGTATGAGCCGTCTTGACGGCCGAGAATTCCCGCATTTCAGGGGTCTGAGGCTTCGCCTCGCTAGAAGTAGTCGAGGCGGCAGTACGCCACCTGGCTGCCGTCGAGCGGTGGCAGCGGCAACGAGCGGTCCTTCAGCGGGCGGAGCATCATCACTTCGGGTATCGCGTGCGTGTGCACGCGTGTGACCTGAGGTGGCGTGAAGTCATGCGGCAGCCACGCACGAATCTCGGGATCCGAAAGATGCGGCGTGCGGGCCATCATCGCCTGCAGCATGGCGCCGAGCCGCGCACCTGACGGATCGCGGTCGCCGGCATCCTCGATGAACCAGCGCCCGTGGTGCACCGTGGACACGACGTATGCGACCGCCTGATGTCCCTCCTCGGTCACGAGGAACTCGACGTCCCGCAATCCCGGCGGTCCAAGGCCTGCCAGGAGCCGCCGCTTCGCGATGCCATAGCGGATCCAGTCTTCGCTGCGATCGAGCGCAAACCGGGCGCCTTCGGCACGCCTGGCGCTCATCTCCGCGACGGAGGGAATGTCGCGGTCGTCACCGGCCCGTACGAGCACGGCTGGCGAGCCGCCCTTGCGCGTGATCTCGAGGCGCGATTCGAGAATGGGCACCGGCACGAAGTCGAACCGCTGATAGAACGACGGATCGATCTCCGAAAACAACATCGCGTACTCGAATCCTTCGGCTTCGGCGGTTTCGAGCATCGTCTCGAGGAGCCGCTGTGCGGCGCCGCGGCCACGCCTTGCGGATGGCGTGAACACGGCGCCGATACCGAGCACGCGACGGATGCGTCCCTCGATCCGCGCGCTCAGGTCGTATCGCTTGGCGCTGCAAATCGCAATGCCGCCTTCGATGAGCGCCACGCGATCGAGATGCGCGCTTCCCCAGGGGGTGCGCAACTGAGCTTCCCAGAATCGCGCATAGCGCTCAGGGGCGAGACCGTCATTCCACAGCGGGTAGGTGTCCTGGAGGATCTGTTCGAGGTAATCGCCTGTGGCGGGCACGAGCTCGGCCATCGCGATAGAGGTTATCTCACCCCTGCCCCACCGGCCCCACCGGCCCCACCGGCCCTACCCGCCCTACCAGCCCTACCTGCCCTACCTGCCCTACCCGCCCTATTATTTGAGGCGTGACCCTTCACGATCTTCCAACTCCCGCCGTGCTCGTCGAGCAGCCGCGGGTTCTGGCGAACATCGACCGGATGCAGGAAGCGGCAGACAGACGCGGCATCCGCATGCGCCCTCACGCCAAGACGCACAAGAGCACCGTTGTCGCGCGCTGGCAGATCGACCGCGGGGCGATTGGCATCTGCTGCGCCAAGCTGGGCGAGGCGGAAGCGTTCGCTTCGGCTGGATTCACCGACATCCGCCTGCCCTACCCGATCCACCCCCTCAACGCGCCGCGCGTCATGGCCCTTCTCGCGCGCACGCGGCTCTCGTTCATCGTCGATCATCCGGATGTGGCGCGCGGATGGTCTGACGCCATGACGCGGGCGGGACGCACGGTTGATGTCCTGATCAAAATCGACGTCGGCTTTCATCGCTGCGGCATCGATCCCGATCCGCGATTGGCGGTGCCTTTCATCACGACCGTGGCGGCGCTTCCTGGACTCAACCTGAAAGGGCTGCTATCCCACGCGGGCCAGGCGTATCACGCCTCGTCTGAAGCCGATCTGCAATCGATTGCCGAGGCCGAAGCGGGCACGTTGCGGTCGCTCGCATCGCTCGCGCGAGAACACGGTGTCCAGATCGACGAGCTCAGCGCGGGCGCGACGCCGACGGCGCGCTTCTCGCTGCAGCAGGACGGGCTGACCGAGTATCGCGCCGGCAATTACGTGTACTTCGATCGTACCCAGGTGGGCCTGCGGGCGGCGGCGTTGAGCGCGTGTGCGCTGACGGTGCTGGCGACGGTTGTGAGCAAGCCGTCCGCGGATCGAATCATCCTCGATTGCGGCAGCAAGGCGCTGGCGGCCGATGGCGCCCGCGGCTTCTCGCCCTTGCCCGGCCACGGCACGATTCTCCGCGAGCTGGCGATGACCGCGGCGTCGCAGGCAGACGACACGCTGTTCGTGGAGCGACTGTCGGAAGAGCACGCCACGGTCCGGGTGACTTCCGGCAGGACGGCGCTCGAGCCCGGCCAACGGGTCCGGGTCGTCCCCAACCACTCCTGTGTGGTCTCGAACCTCGTGGACGAGGCGTGGCTGTCGGATGGAGACCAGGTGCTTGGGCCCATGCCCATCCCGGCACGGGGTAAGATTACGTAACTTCAGGCCCAGGGTCCCGAGCAGCAGACACCACAGATGGCAAAAGCAACACCCGCTGAATCCAACTCGCAGAAAGACGACGCCAATGATGCCGGCGAAGCGCTGGGCATGATCGAAACGCGTGGCCTCGTCGGCATGATCGAGGCCGCTGACGCCATGGTCAAGACCGCCAATGTCGTGTTTGTCGGCTGGCAGAAGGTCGATGCCGGTCTGGTGACCGCGATCGTGCGGGGCGACGTCGGGTCCGTCAAGGCCGCGACCGATGCCGGCGCCGCCGCGGCGCGCCGTGTGGGCGAGCTCGTCGGCGTCCACGTCATTCCCCGGCCCGTCGAGGACCTCGAAAAGATCTTCCCGATCGGACGGAAGAGATAGCCCCCGGCGGCGAGCTATCCAGCTCGTTCGGCCGCCACACGCTCGGCCATCCTGGCGCCGTCGAAGTCCTTCGGCGTGAGGCCGCCTTCCGAGTGTGTCGAATAGGTCAGCGTCACTCGCTTGTAGTTGATCAACACGTCGGGATGATGATCCGCCGCTTCGGCGTGCGGCACCAGACGCGAGACGAAATCCACCGCCTCGGGAAATCCGGCAAACACGAACTGCTTCTTGATCGTGTTGGCGTCGAGTGACCAGCCGTCGAGTTCGCGCAACCGTGACTGCGCGTCAGCAGTGCTTAGAGTTCCCATGCCACCTCCCCTACCTGCCTGTCCTGAGCGAGCGGAGCGAGTCGAAGGGCCGACCTCACAGCCGTCCCAACCGTGACGGCCGAAGTATCTCGAACGCCGGATCCTTACTATCGCCCGTCACGAGCGATTTCACCAGCGATGCCGTCAACGGCGTCAGCAGCACGCCGTTTCGGTAATGCCCCGTCGCGTAAATCAGGCCCGGGACGGCGCTGGACTCCCCCACGATCGGCAGCCCATCGGGTGATGCGGGGCGCAGCCCCACGCGTACTTCCTCAAACGAAGCGTGCCACAGGTGCGGCACCAGCGCGCAGCCAGCCTCGAGCAGGTCGCGCACGCCGACGGCCGTCGCGCGTTCGTCGAAGCCCGCGTCCTCGACCGTCGCCCCGACGAGCACGCGACCGTTCAGCCATGGGACGATATAGCACTCGGTGCCCCAGAGGACGTGGCGGAGCGGCTGGATCGTGGGCCACGCGAGATGCAAGAGCTGGCCGCGCACGGGCTTGACGGCCACGCTGTCGGTGAGACCCGCAATACGGATCTGGCCCGCCCAGCTGCCAGCCGCCAGAATGGCATGATCGGCGACGGTCGGACCGGTGTCGGTCGTCACGACAACGCGCTGATCGTCTGTCGACGCCACGGAGACGACGCGGGTGTCGAGTACGAAGTGTGCGCCGGCGCGCATGGCGGCCGTGGCCAGCGCGTCGGTGAATTCTGGCACGCCCACGAAGCCGTGCATGTCGATGCGCAGCCCGCCGAGCGCGCTCGCGGTGGCGAGAGGCTCGACGTCGCGCAAGTCGCTGGCGGCGATCCAGTGCGCGGCGATGCCCTCGCGTTGAAGCGCGTCACCCGAACGACGAAGGGCGTCGGCGTGATCGGCCTCCAGTGCGATCTCGAGCGTGCCACCCCGTGTGTACTGAATGGCTCGCCCGCTCGCTTCCGTGACACGCTGCACGAAGCCGTCGAACAGATCGAGGCTGCGGCGGCCGAGCGTGCGAAGCGGACCGGAATGGTGGCCCTCGATGTAGGGCGCGAGCACGCCAGCCGAGGCCTGCGAGGCGCCTTGCGCGACGTGACGAAGGTCGAAGACGGTGACGCGGAAGCCTGCGCTCGCGAGCTCGAACGCACAGGCGCAGCCGATGACGCCCGCGCCGATTACTGCTACTTCGCTTCGCATGCCAGGGAAGGAACTAAGAACGAAGAACTAAGAACGAAGAACGGAACGAACGACGGAACGACGGAACCACCGAACCACCGAACCACCGAACGACCGAACCACAGAACGACCGAACCACAGAACCACAGAACCACAGAACCACGGAACCACGGAACGACCGAACCACCGAACCACGGAACCCACCGAACCACGGAACGATAAACCTGAACCATGAGCGACGGACTGTTGACGAACGGAAAAACGAAAGAAGAGCATAGCGAACCAAGAACACCAGCACCGAACCAGGTACCCCGAGGTCCGAGCTGATGCATGAAAAAAGCGAACGGCGGCATGAATAACATACCGCCGCTTGGAGCCTGGCGCTCAGTTGTTCCGCCGTTCCGCCGTGCGGTCGTTCGGCTGTTCCGTCGTTCCGTCGTTCCGTCGTTCCATGGTTCCGTCGTTCGGTCGTTCCGTCGTTCCGTCGTTCCGTCGTTCCGCCGTTCGGTCGTTCCGTCGTTCTGGCGCTCCGTCGTTCCGTCGTTCTGGCGTTCCGTTCTTCGTTCTTCGTTCTTAGTTCTTAGTTCCGCACCGGCCTAGAAAGTGAGGGACGCGCCGATTTCGAGGCGGCGGGGCGGCGCTGCGGACGTGGGCTGGCCGAAGAATGTGGACTGCTGGTTGCCGATGAAGGCGTTGTAGTTCGCCGTGTTCAGGAGGTTGAACACCTGCAGGTAGACGTCCAGGCGATACTTCGACGCATTCCCGTCCATCATCACCATCTGCACCGGGCCGCTGCCACCTGCGCCGGCGCCGCCCCCGGGACCTTGCTGATTGTTCGGCGGCGGCGGTGGCGGTGCGCCGCCGCCGAGCATCATCGGACCATCGCCGCCGAGAACGCCCCCGAGGTTGAACGAGCGATTCACCCGCAGGTTGACGTTGAACTGCGAGGCCCCGCGCAGGCTGTTGCGTCCGACCCCGGCGGGACGATCGTTGAACACCGTGTCGCCGTTATCGTCGTTGCCGGTCGTGACCGTGTACGGCGGCGCGGACGAATACTGCGCCTGCATGCCCAGGCGCACGCTCCGCGGCAGCGGTGCGTTGAGCATGAAGAACAACCGGTGCCGGAGGTCCATCGCCGAGGGTCCCCAATCGGCGTCGGGGTCGTTGCTGTTGGACGGCAGCGCCAGCGGCGAGTCCGCGAAGTTGCGGTTGTTGGCGTACTGATACATCACGTTGCCCATCAGCCCGCGCACGCGCGGCTGCCGGAGTGTCATGGCGACGGTGATGCGGTCGGACGCCCGGCGGCCCGTCGTTTCAATCTGCGTGACGTTGCCGGCGTCCGGATCCGGGCGCACGCCGTCGAGCGGCGCGTTGACGTTCACCGAGCGCAGGGTGTCGCGCCCGCGCGTCCACATGTAGTCGGTGCGGAAATTGGCAAACTGCCCGAAGGGCCGCTCGTACCCGATGGAGGCCTGCTGGATCATCGGCTGCGTCAACTGCGGGCCGAGTTGAATGCGGCTCGCCGGCAGCGTCGTGCCCGCGCCGACGCCGACGTCCGGAAATGACGGGTTGATGATGACCTCGTCCACCTGCTGCGAGCCGTCCACGCGCACGACCTGCTCGTAGAGGCTCGATTCGAGCCAGTCGTAGAACACGCCGTAGCCGCCGCGGATGTTGCCTTTCCGCAGGGCGTAGGTGAACGCCGCCCGCGGCGCGAGGTTCAACGTGTCGTCCATGTTGGTCTGGACCTCCTGGCGGAGGCCCACGCTGGCGCTGAGGTTCTTGCTGACGCGGAAGTCGTCCTGGATGTACCAGCCGGCCTCGAACTGTGAATACGCCACCAGCGGATCGCCGACGCGGCGCGAATAGGTGCGCGGGCGACCTGCCAGGTAGTCTTCCATGCTCGAGAAGGTGAACGTGCCGTTCGCATTGCTTTGCTGCGTGCTGTCCCACCACGCGCCGTCCACGAGCACGCCGGCGCGCAGCATGTGCCTGGCAATGCTGAAGTCGAAGTTCTGAGCGACGGTGAACTGGCGGCCCTCGCGCGTGCCCATCTGTCCGGCGCCGCCGGAGGTGAACTGATCGAGCACGCGAATGGTGGGCGCGCTCGACGCGGACGCCGACGTGTTGGACGACTGCGTCACTTCGAAGCGCAGCTCGCTGAAGACGCTCTTGCCGATCGTCCGCGTGTTGCGCACGCGCAGCGAGTCGGTGACCGTGTCCACGGAATACGCGCGATCCAGGAGATCGAAATCGCCGACGCCGAGATTGCTGCGCGTGTTCTCCCGGCGCGAGTACTCCGCACGGATCTGACTCGTGGCGCCGAGCAGCTGTTCGAGCCGCACCGTGGCGTTGACACCCTCCACCGGCCGCCGCACTTGATCGTTGACCTCACCAGTCGGCGTGCGCGCGACGATCGTCTGCGCATCGTAGGATAGGTTGCCGTCGGCGGCAATCGAGATGCCCGTCTTACCCTTCCATACCGGCCCCTGCATGTTGAACATGAAGCGCTTCTGCTGCTCCGGCCCGCGGCTCGTCGCGAACTTGTTGGTGGCGTTCAGCGAGTCGTCCCGGAAGCCGAAGTTCATCGTGCCGCGCCAGTTGCCCATGCCTGGCTTTGTGATGACCTCGATGCGCACCATGCCCGCTTCGTGATATTCCGCCGAGTACGAGTTGGTGTTGAAGCGAATCTGCTGGATCTGATCCTTGGGCGGGAGTCGCCCGCCGCGGAAGCCGTCGATGAAGAGCTGCGCGCCCGGTCCTGCCATCTGGCGCAGTTGGTCAGCCATCTCGTCGGGATCGTCCGAGAGCGCATCGATGGCCTCGCGCGACAGCGTCGTCGAAAAGCCGTTGTCGCGGCGAGCGGCGGCGTCGATCTCCGTGACTTCGATCTGCTCGCGGAACGCAACGGTCAGCGTCGCAATCGCGGTGTTGTTCCCGCGGCGCACGGTGACCGGCCCGGTAAACCCCTGAAAACCCTCCGCCTCGACGGTGATTTGATAGGTGGCCGCCAGGAGGCCGGTGAAGGTGGCGACACCGCTCTCGTCGACGAGCACCTGCCGCGGGACGCCGGTGGAATCGACGAGCGTGACCGTGGCGTGGATGAGCGCGGCCTCGGTTTCGTCACGCACGGTGACGCGAAGCGTCGATTGCGCCTGCGCGTAAGCCGCCACCGGCAGCAACGCACACCACGCGAAAATCAACAAGACCCGAAACGATCGCGCTGTCGCAGTCTTCATTGGCGAGTTATTTCTTCTCGAAGAGATCGGCCTTGACGTTGGGGTTGAGGCGGGCCCGCTCGATGGTCCATTCCTCGACGGTCTTGCCATCGACGGCCTGCGTAAGCCGGTGTGGCAGCATCACGCCGTCCACCTGCTTGTATTCGCCGAGATAGAGCGTGACCGTGCTCGGCTGCGGCGGCGGCGCGTTTTCCATGCGCCGACGGATCTCTTCGGGATCCGCCGCACCCGCACGCGGCGCACCCGGCGGACCCGGTCCCCGGCGTCCGCCGCCCGGCCCCCCCGGCCCGCCCATGAAGCTCATGCGCGGCCGCACTTCCTGGTACTGCAGCATCAACGGCATGCTCGTGGCCTGATCGATGAAGAGCCGCACCGCCTGCCCCTGCTCGTTCTTCACTTCGACGACGTCGGCCTTGCCTTCGGGCGCTTCAGCAACGGCCACATAGGTGGGCTGCAGTCCGGCGCCGCCCAGAAAAGCGAGCAGGTAGCGGTTGAACTCCGTCTTCATCCGGCGCAGGCGCGCCTGCTCGAGTTGCTCGGCGTTCAGCTCCTGATTGCCAGGGCCGCGCATCACGATCTGCATGTTGCCGCCCATGCCGCCGCGGTTCTGCGTGTCTTCCCACGACGTGTCACCCGCCAGGACCTGCACGCGCTCGAGGGACATGCCGCCCATCATCTCGGTGTCCTCGCTCTTGTGCATGTTCCCGGGCAGTTGCAGCGTGAGCTCGATCTGGCCCTGCACCTGCCGGTTGCCCGCCTCGCGCGCAAACGGCCCCTCGAGCGAGAGGGCCTTGATCTGCTCCAGGCGTGCGCCGCCGAGCGCCGCGCGCGTCTTCTCCATCACGTCGGCCGCCTTGTCCTGAGCCATCACCGGCATGCCGAGCGCGAGAACGGCTGCGGCACAAATCACACGTCTCATCGCCAACTCCTTCTTAAGGTGCCTAGGGTGCCTCGCGTGCCTAAAGTGCCTCGTGTGCTGGCCGTAGGCACCTGAGGCACTCGAGGCACCTTACGTAAATAGGAATACGACGGATGCGGCCAGTTCGACGTAAAGGGTCGGCAAAGAGGTTGTTAAGGATGTAAAAGCTGTTTTACGGCCAGATTCAGCGGTTTTTCGCGTGCTAGACTCGCCCCTGGTGACAAAACACGCACACGTCCGACGCCTCCGAGTCCTCCGTCACCGTACCAGGTTCACGGGCGTGACGTTGCTGGCGGCCGCCGTGCTGATACTGCTGCCGGCACTCGCCTGGCTGCAGTACTCGTGGCTCGATCAGATTGCCGACTCTGATCAGGAGCGGCGCGCCCGCACGCTCCAGACGGCTGCCGCGCAGCTGACACAGGATTTCGACGCGGAGATCGGCCGAGCCGTCTTCGCACTGCAACTCGACCCCGCGTCCGTCGAACAGCGCAACTGGTCGGGGTTCGCGCAGAAGTATCAGGTGTGGGCCGAGTCGGCCGCGTCCCGTCGGATCGTCAAATCAATCTACTTCGTCGAGGCTTCGGACGGTTCGCACCACGGCGCGCCAACGCCGCCACTCAGTGTCTGGAACGCCCACACGCATGCGTTTGACGAGACGCCGTGGCCCGATGAGCTTGACGGTATTCGCACACGGTTCATTCACGAAAGCGTCGCGGTGATCGATCTGCCCGGTCCTGGAGAACGCCGGTCGTCTGCCGCAAGGGGCTCGCGCATCCCCGTGCAGCGCATGATGTTTCCCCCGACGCCGACTGGCGATGACCAGTCGATCGTGATGCCGGTCATGCGCATCACGTCACCGCCGGCCGGCGAACCCGATGCGCGGCCGGACGTCAAGCTCCTCGGGTTCACGATTCTCCGATTCGATCTCGAAGCGCTTGGACGGGACGTGCTGCCTGCGCTCGTGCGCCGGCACTTCTACGACGACGAAGGGGAAACCGATTTCGCGATCGCCGTTGTCTCGCGCGACGATCCGGCGCAGGTGATTTTCGAGTCCCAGCCTGGCGCAGCCGTCCAGGCATCGGCCGGGCCTGACGCGACGGCGTCCCTGCTGGGTCCACGGATGGGGCAATTCCTGTTCATGGCGCGTGCGACCGAAGGCCGTCGGCTGATCGGCACGGCTCCGCCTCCCCCGCCACCGCCACCACCACCGGCGGGCAGAGACGAGGTCGTGGTCAACGTGATCGAGACCAAGCGCGAGGATGGCGGCACGGTGTCGGTGCAACGCGCCACCATCGGCGGCGACGGACAGTGGCGGCTGGTCGCGAAGCACCGGGCCGGATCGCTCGACGCGGCAGTGGCCGCCACGCGAACGCGCAACTTCGCCTTGAGCTCCAGCATTCTGGCCCTGCTCGCCGCCGCCATCGGGCTCATCGTCGTCTCCGCGCGCCGCGCCGATCGCCTCGCGCGCCAGCAACTGGAGTTCGTCGCGGCAGTGTCCCATGAGTTGCGCACGCCCGTGTCGGTGATCGGTGCCGCCGCAGGCAATCTCGCTGACGGCGTGGTGGACGAACCCGGTCGCGTCAAGAAGTACGGCGCGACAATTCAGACCGAGGCGCGGCGTCTGGGAGAAACCGTCGAGCGCGTGTTGCAGCTCGCCGGCATCGCCGCGGGAGGTGGGGCGGTGGCGCCCGTCGCCCTGCCGGTGCCGGCGCTGATCGAGGACGCCGTTGCGGCGGCGCGGCAGGAGAGCGATGCCGCGGGCGTCACGGTCGAAGTGGACATCGCCGAAGAGCTGCGGCATCTGCCGACCGATCCCTCCGGCGTGCAGCGTGTGGTGGGTGACGCAGCGGCGCTGCGATCGGCGATTCAGAACCTCATCAGCAACGCGATCAAGTACGGCGGCGATGCCCGGTGGGTCCGCGTCAGCGCCCGATCGCTGACGCACCAAACCACCCGCATCGCGGTCGAAGATCGCGGCCTGGGCATCGCTGCGGACGATCGCAAACACATCTTCGAGCCGTTTTACCGCGGCCGCGAAGCCGTGGCGCGCCAGATTCAGGGGAGCGGTCTCGGGCTGCACCTCGTCCAGCGAATCGTCTCCGCACATGGCGGCACGGTGTCAGTTCAGAGCGAGCCTGGACGCGGGAGCACGTTTACCATCGATCTGCCAGGCGTCGGCATTCACGACGTCATCCATCGCAAGCCCGTGTCATTCGTTCGCCGCCTGGCGCGTCTGACCTGACGGTCACCGAAGCGTCATGGCAACCGCGCGTGTCCTGCTCGTCGAAGACGAGCCCGGCCTCCAGCTTGCGCTGACCGACCGGCTCGTGGCCGAGGGCTATCGCGTCGAAACGGCCGAAGACGGGAACACGGCCGTGCAGCGCGCCACGGGCGAGCCGTTCGACGTCATCCTCCTCGATGTGATGCTGCCGCTCCGCGACGGCTTCGACGTTGCTAAGACGGTCCGCCAGCAGGGCGTGCGGACGCCCATCCTGATGCTCACGGCGCGCGGGCAGGTCGTCGATCGTGTGGTGGGCCTCAAGCTGGGCGCGGACGACTACCTCACCAAGCCGTTCGAAATGGTCGAGCTCCTGGCTCGCATTGAAGCGCTGCTCCGCCGCGCTCCCGCGTCGTCCGGTGTGTCGCTCGAACGATTTCAGTTCGGCACGGTCCTGGTGGATGCGCGGAAAGCCGAGGTGTCCAAAGATGGCGTGCCGATCGAGCTCTCCGCGAAGGAGTTTCATCTGCTCCGCTATTTCATCGAGCATCGCGGTGCGACGCTCTCACGCGAGGAGCTTCTGAGCCAGGTGTGGGGGTACCACTCGACTCCGTCGACCCGCACGGTGGATGTCCACGTCGCGTGGCTGCGCCAGAAACTCGAGCCGAACCCACGGCTGCCGCAATACATCCTGACCGTGCACGGGCTGGGGTACAAGTTTGCGGGGTAAGGACCCTGATCGAAACAGGGCTGCCACCTTGGCCGCCGTTGCATCCCGCCTCCACCCCACCGCGCCAAGTCCGCGCGGCGGGGGCCCCGGCCGGGCTGCGTTGCTCGTCGCTTACATACGCTCGGTATGCGCGCTCCTCGCGCCTTGCCGGGCGGGCGCCTCGACGCCCATGGCGGCAACCTTATCTCGACCAGGATCCTAACTAAGGCCGGGTCAAGGCCGTCGCCACACCGATAGCGGTGGGTTGATTTTGTCGAGATTGGAAAACAGGTCTGCCGGAGCGCCGACATCGATCAATGTGCTCCACCATGGAGGCTCAGGATCGCGTCCAGCCGAGTAGACGCGTTGATAGCCGGCTTGCTCGAGCGAGTGTGCCACGACCGCCAGGTTGGAGCGCTCATATCGATTGACCCATTGCGCGTTGAGCACAATCACGTCGGGATTCCACTCCAGAAACGACTCACCATCGCGCCGCGGCTCGATCATGTGCCTGAACGGATGGAGGTTGGGCAGATACATCTGCGCCCCTGAGCCTACGACGTACAGATCGCGCTCGATATGGGCCTCCATCCACTCCTCCAGTTCCAGTCGTGAGTCGGAGGCAATGCGCAGGTTCACGAGAAAAGAAGGCCAGAGAACCATCAGGAGGAGCCCCGTGGATACGGTGAGTCGCGCACGAGGGATCGAGATGGCCCGCATTGCCGTATCAAAACCAACGGCCGCCAGGAGCACGGCCACCAGCCCGATGCCAAGGAGGAATCGATCGTAAATATAACCGGCGACTGCGACAAAGCTGACCAGATAGCTGGCGGCCAGACCTAGCAGCAACAGAAGCCGGCGATATCGTCGGGGGCGCAACACGACAACGCACAATCCGACGGCTCCGAACACGGTGCAAAGAGGGCCTAACGCTGACGGGAAAACCAGGGCGGTCGCACCGGCCAACCGGCTCATCCCTCCGAGCGTCGGCGGAAACATTCGAAAGGCCGGAGCGGCTTTGTTCATCAGCTCGAAGTGCGCGATGACGCCTTTCACATTCCACGAGACGCCCATGACCAGGACATAGACGACCAGACAGGTCGCCGCCCCGGCCCAGAGCCGGCGATCGGCGAACGTCGCGCGCGCGCGCGCAGGCAGCGCCGACAAGTGGCGTGTGTCCGTCCAGGACAACCAGACGAGAATCGCGGCCGCGCCGGGGAAGAAGCCGTACGCCTGATCCTTGGTGGCGACAGCGAGTGCGACGGCAGCGCCCAACAGGACGTGATCGGCGAGAGCCCGGGTCGTGACGGCCCTCAGGAACAACAGCATGGCGACGGACACCCAGAAGACATACGGAATGTCCACATTCGTCGTCTTGCTGTAGAAAACAAAGGCTGGCGCGCCGAGGAGAAAGAACGGGGCCAGAAGGGTGAGACGTCTCCCGATGGTCATCCCGGCGATAAGCGCCACCACCAGCAGCGTAAGCACGCCCATTACGACACTGACCGTCCGGCCGACAACGTGAACGACCGCTAGAGTGTGGTAATCGCCGATATCCAGCCACCCTCCGGGCGCGAGCAGCAGAAAGGGTGAGGTCACGATGTTCACAAGATAGAAATGAAACGGCGGATAGAGAAAGAACCAGCCGCCCGCAAACCGCTCTTGCGCCGCAAATAGAAAATCGTTTGGCGTCAGTTCGTCGGGTACCCAGTCGCGCCAGGGCGCCGCCCCGAGCTCAATGCCGAAGCCGAAAAGGATGACGGCGACGATCGCCAGCGCGAGGGCGGCCTTGGAGCTTCCGGCAAGGCTCTGGCGTGTCATGTGCGCACAGCTGGCGCAGAAGGCGAGCGCCAGTCCGGAGAGAATCCACAAGGACCATGCCACCGCGACGACGATTGGATACGACAGCGCTTTGTCGACACGGCGAAAAATCAGCTCAGCTGCTGGCGGCACGACGAGTACAGGTACGAAGTGCTCACGCCAGGACGGGCGCGCCCACGACAGACGAAACAGGGCGTCTCCGCCCAACTGGGCATAGCGGACACGCAGGCGGTGGAGGCCGCGAGTGAGGCGAACGGCCGCGCTCAGGTCATGGCGCCCAGGCGCAAAGCGTTCGATCAGCAGCTGATCGTCGAGCCACACGGCCACGCCGTCATCGACTCGGACGCGAAGGTGGTGGATCCCCGCCTCCGTTGCGACGGCGACGCCCTGCCACTCTACGGAAAACGATTGCTGTGGGTCGAGCCCGGACACGCGAGCGGTTTGGACAGGATCGAGCGCGTGGTCTCGATCGAGAACGGTGGGCACCCCACCGAAATCAGCGCCGCGGTAAACCCGCGCCTGCATTCCGGGTGCGGGAAGCTGCGAGGCCGAGTAGGTCAACGCCCACGCAGTCCCGATCACGAAGACAATGCCGGCGATGATCCATGTGAACCAGGCAGCGCGAAGCAGATTCGCCGGGAGCGCGTGACGGAGGCGAATGACAGCGTCTGCAGCGGGCACAGTGGGAGTCCCTGAGTATACTGAGCAGGGCCGTTGTCTGGGAGTCGATCGATGATCCGGGGTGGACGTGTCCTGGCAAGAACTAGCGAGGCTCCGCCTGAGACCGTGCAAGCATGTCAGGTGCTCCGCCTCGCTAGTCCCTATTACTTTGGCCCGGCCTCCGGCCGGGCGGTCGTCTTGACCGAGAAAAACTTGACTCATTCGTCAAGATCTTGGGCGGTCAAGACTCCTAACGACGCCAGGACGTTCTGGTTCTGCGCTGCTTTGATTGTTGCGTTCACGTCGGCGTGCGCACGGCCCCCGACGGCACCGTCGGACACCTCTCGCGCCGCCATCGTTGCGACCATCTCCGAAGGACCGCTGCAGGTGCCCCCGAGGATCGGCGCCTTGCCGCCGCCTCCGGCGCTTGGTGGCACGAAGTTCGTGGCCTTCGGCGACAGCATTACGTCCGGCACGCTCTCGAGCTTCGATGGCGCCTTTCTCTACGATGCTCCGGCGCATTCGTATCCGACGCGAGTACAGCTCGCGCTGCGGCACACCTTTCCTCTCCAGGCCGCCGCATTCACGGTCGTCAATGCCGGTGCGCCGGGCGAACGCGCTCTGGAGGGCCGGCAGCGCGTTGCCGGAGTTCTCAGAACGTACGATCCTGATGGATTGCTGCTGCTCGAAGGCATCAACGACATGACCTTTGGAGGCAGTGCTCTCGAAGCCGCCGCGGCTGTCGTGGGCATCATCGACGTGGCTCGGACGCACCATGTGACGGTGCTCGTGGGGTTGATGCCTCAAACGTATGCGTCGGTTTATCCCAATGGCGAAACGCGGACGCAGGCTGCCGAGCGCGTCGTCCCCTTCAACAACGAGGTGCGCAGACTCACCGCCGGCATGCAGAACGTCCACATCGTCGATCTCTATGCACAATTCGGCAACAATCGGAGCCTGATGGGCGCCGACGGCCTGCACCCCACAGAAGCCGGGTACGAACTGATGGCGGCGACTTTCGTCGAGGCCATTGAAACCATCTTCCCGGTACGCGGAAGTCTGCAGTAGTCGCGACCTCCGTCATGTCCACTCGTTCATTGCTGGTTGCCGGATTGATTGCTCTTGCGCTGGCGCGGCCCCAGGCGCAGACGCAAACGCAGACGGCGGTATTGGTTGCCGATCTCGCCGATTCATCGGCGGTGATCGCCACAGGGCGTGTGAGTGCTCTCAGCAGTGCCCACGATGGCATCGCGATTTATACATATGTCACGCTTCAGGTCACTGAGGTCCTGAAGGGTGCCGTGCCCGATGGTCCCATTGTGTTGAAGCAGATCGGCGGCGTGGCCGAGGGGCTCGCGCTGCATATCGACGGACAGGCACGCTTTTCGGAAGGTGACGCCGTGCTCGTGTTCCTTTCGGCGCGTCCCCGCGATCACACGCTGTACACCGTGGGGTTGTCACAGGGCGCGTGGCGAGTGACACGCAACGGGTCGGGGGGCCGGTACACGGCCGCGCAAGCTGGGGCCGCCCTTGACATGTCCGAACTGCGGACACTCGTGCTGCCGTCAACGCCTGCTCGTGGTCAATTCGTGACGACACCGCCTGAAATGCCGTCGGCTGATCTACCGGCGAGGAGTGCGAACTTCACGTTTCTCGCCGGGGGACCTGCGCGTTGGCATCAGGCCGATGACGGGTTGCCGATTCCCGTCGATTACGCAACGGTGCCGGGTGGATTGCCAGTCGATGGACTGGATGCTCTCGACACGGCCATGGGCGCCTGGAACGCGGTGGGCACAACGCTCCGTCTCGACAGGGGCGCGGAGGGGAACCCGACCTGCCCATCGAGCGCGTTCTCCGGCAACGGCCGCATCGCGTTCTACTGGGATGATCCCTGCGGCGAAATTGGAGATGGCGACGCCGTGACATTCGGCGTGGGAGGCGGATATTTCACGCCCGGAAGCGCACGTACCGTAAACGGTGTCGTGTTCGAACAGTTCCTACAGGGAATCGCGATTCTCAATAACACGGGTCCGCACCTGGCGAAGCCTGCGTGTTTCCAGGACGCAGCAACCCACGTGCTTGGGCACGCCATCGGGCTGGGGGATTCAGCCGACGGTACTGCCGTGATGTTTCAAACATTGCGGTCGTCCTGCAACTCCGGCAGCAGCGGTCCTGGCAGCGACGATATCGCCGGGTTGAAAGCCATCTACCCGGCGATGCCGGGCGGGGGCCAGGCACCAAACGCGCCAACCGCACTCACCGCGTCGGTTTCCCTGAATACGGTGGTCCTGAGCTGGACTCCGGCGACGTCGGGTGGCGTGGTTCTGAACTATCTGATCGAAGCCGGATCCTCTCCGGGCCTCTCGAATCTTGCCGTGTTGTCCGTCCCCGGCGCACCGGCGACGGTGACCCTGGCCGGAGTCCCGCCCGGCACGTATTTCGTGCGCGTCCGGGCCCGCAACGGCCTCGGCACGAGCGCGGTCTCGCCGGAAACCGTCGTCAACGTCGGATCCTGCGTGGTGCCGGGCGCACCGTCGGGCCTTTCGTACTCAGCCGTTGATCAACTCGTGTCGATCGCGTGGACGCCCCCTGCGACTGGCGGGCCTCTGCAGGGATACCTTCTGTCAGCGGGTTACGGACCCGGTTTGGCGAACGCCGCGGTCGCGCACCTGGGGCCGACACCTGGCTTCAGCGCGGTCGCGCCGCCAGGTAACTACTTCGTACGTGTGCAGGCGGTCAATTCCTGCGGCGTGGGTCCTGCTTCTGCAGACCTGCTCGTGAGCGTGCAATCGTGTACGGCGGCACCCTCTGCTCCGACAAACCTTCGCTTCACCACCACCGGAAGTCTCGTCACGCTGGAATGGAGTGCGCCCGCCTCTGGTCTTCCATCGCGGTACCGGCTCGTCGTAGGCTCGGCGCCTGGTGGCGCCGACCTCCTGATATTCGACACGAACGACAACGCGACGACGCTGACGGCGACGGCGCCGAACGGCAGGTACTTTGTCAAAGTGCAGGCCGTGAACCCCTGTGGTACAAGTCCGTTTTCCAATGAAGTCGTCGTCACCGTGCCCTGACGAGTACTCCCCCTGATTGCATACCAGGCGCGGATCTGGCCGACGAGCGCGCTGGCTACGCTTCGCTCCTGCTGATCCATTTCGCCACCGGTGGCGGGCGCCAGTCGAGCACGCGATCGACGAGCGTCAGTGGATCGGATCCGGCGACGACGATTTCAAAGTGCGCCGGCCGCAGGAATCCTTCCTTGAGCGCGTGCGCCAGAAACGAGAGCAACCCATCGTAGTAGCCCGCGACATTGAGCAGCCCGCACGCCTTGGCGTGGACGCCGAGCTGCGTCCACGTCACGACTTCGCAGAACTCTTCGAGCGTGCCGAACCCGCCGGGCAGCGCCAGGAAGCCCTCCGAGAGCTCCGCCATCAGCGCTTTGCGCTCGTGCATGGACTCGACGACGTACAAATGGGAAAGACCCTGGTGCGCCAGCTCTCTCGAGACGAGCCCGTGCGGGATGACGCCGATCACCTCTCCGCCGGCCGCCAGCGCGGCGTCAGCGACAACACCCATGAGGCCGACGTTGCCGCCGCCGTAGACGATGCCGATCCGGCGTTGCGCGAGTTCAGTGCCGAGCACGCGCGCCGCCTCGGCGAAGGCCGGATTCGCGCCCAGGCTGGAGCCGCAGAATACGCAGAGCCGCACCCGAGCATTGTAAAAGGGGTTGACAGCGGCGCCGCTTGTTCTATTATGTAGAACTGTAGTTCTACTTTGTAGAACTTGAGGTTCCGAACATGAAGTGGCTGCTGTATGGGCTCGTCGGCGTCGTTGGCGTCGTGATGTTGGCGGTGCTCGTGCTGCTGCTCCTGGGCGGGGCGCGAGGCGAGAGCCGGCTCCAGGCGACGGTCGAGATCGCACGGCCCGCCCCGGTCGTCTTCGACTGGATCACCCAGCCGTCGCGGGTGCAGTCCTGGGTCGGCTGGCTCATCGAGATTCGACCGCTGACCCCCGGAGAGCCGCGTGTCGGATCGCGCGAAGTCTGGGTGATGGAAGATCGCAACAACAACAATCGGCGCATGGAAATCGAATCGGAGATCATCGGCCTGGGAAAGGATCGGATGCTGTCTGCGCGGCTGGTTGTCCCGGGCGGTTTTCAAGGGACGGTGACCTACGGGCTCGAACCAATGGGTCAGGATCGAACCAGGCTGCAGTATGTCGGGGACTACCAATTCGAGCACTGGCTGGCCAGGCTGCTCGAGCCCGTGATCTCGCGATCGGCGCAGCAAAAGCTCGAAGAGGACCTCGCCCGATTGAAGCAACTGGCGGAGGCCCAGTAGTGCCCAAAGGCGAGTTCCTCGGCGAGTTCGAACAATTGGTCCTGATTGCGCTGTTGCGGCTGGACGACGAGGCGTACGGGATGGCCGTGCGCCGCGAGATCGAGGCGCGGGCGGCCCGCGATGTCTCGATTGGGGCGGTCTACGCGACGCTCGACCGCCTCGAAAGCAAAGGGCTGGTGCGTTCCAGACTCGGCGAGGCGTCTGACGAACGTGGCGGGCGGGTGAAGAAGTGTTTTACCATCACGGGCGCCGGGGCGCGCGCGCTCGAAAAGTCGCAACAGGCGTTGCGGCAGATGCTCGACGGCCTCCCCGCGCGCTGGAACCCAGCACGATGACGGCACCACCCCGGTTGTCCGCCTGGCTGCTCGAAGCCACGCTCGCCACCTCCCAGCGCGATGCCGTGACAGGCGACTTGTGGGAAGAGTTCAACGTGCACGTCGTGCCGCGTCGCGGCCTGCTCATGGCGCGGTGGTGGTTTCGCTGGCAAGTCGCACGCTCGCTGGCGCCGCTCTTCGTCCGATCCTGGGAGAGAGCCTCGGGGGCGCGCGCGTCCGCCGCCCTCGTCGGCGCCGCCGTTCTCGGCACAGGTCCCGCCAGTGCGCTGATCCTCCTGCGCACGTTCGTGTTACAGCAGGTGCCGCTGAAGACGACGGAGGAGCCGTCGCTGGCGTTCGCCGTCGCGCTATCGGCCGTCGTGGTGATGGCCAGCGTGTGCGGCGTCGCCGTTGCGGTTCGTGTGTTGACCGCCGAGCCGCGCGATCGCTGAGGCATAGGCGGGCGCCAACTGCGCAAACGAGGACACCGTCAGTCCGAGGTCACGCAACAGGCCATCGCTGAGCCGATAGATCCACGCGTGCACGGTCACGCCCTGTCCGCGCGCCCAGGCGTCGCGCACGACCGTCGTCTCACACACGTTGTCAGCTTGCTCCAGCACGTTCAACTCACAGAGGCGATCGACATTCGCCGCGAGGTCTCCGTCGTCCGGAAGCAGGTGCGCGTGCTTGTTGCGCACGTCGTTCACGTGGCGCAGCCAGTTGTCGATGAGGCCGAACGTCGCGCGCTCGTACGCCGCGCGTACGCCGCCACAGCCGTAGTGGCCGCAGACGATCACGTGACGAACCCTCAGCACGTCAACGGCGTACTGCAGCACCGACAGGCAATTCAGATCAGTGTGGACGACCACGTTGGCAACGTTGCGGTGCACGAAGAGCTCGCCGGGCAGCAGGCCCACGATTTCGTTTGCGGGCACGCGGCTGTCGGAACAGCCGATCCAGAGAAACTCGGGGAGCTGCTGCTCGACCAGACGCTGAAAGAACTGCGGGTCGTCGCTCACGCACTGGGCGGCCCAGCGGCGGTTGTTGGCGAACAGCGTCGTGAGGTCGCGCGACACGGGGCTCAGGATTCCTCCTCGTACCAGTCTTCATGCAGTGACCATTCCAGACACGCGGGACACGACGTCCACTTCCACTGGTGCGAGCAGCCCGGACACTTCCCACCGGTCGCGAATGTGTTCCATACCGTACCGCAGCCGCCGAAATAGGGCTCGGGCGTGCCGTAGCTTTCGCACGCCCAGACGGTTGACGGCGTCGGCTGCCACTGACACAACGGACACCGAATTCGATTGAACCGTTCCTGATCGTCCTCGCGCGGTTTCGTAAAGGGCGTAAAGGTGCTCGATGGCCCCCGCTTGAGCAATTCCAGCATCCTCACGATTATCGCATCGCCACCGAAGAAGACCCTCCGAGTGCGGTAGACTCTGGCGCACGGAGGCCGCCATGATACGCACCCGCCGATCCTCTGCCGGCTTGCTCCGCGCACATGATATCGACCACGACCTCATCGTCTTTCCGGACGACGTGCACGATTCGCTGTTGCACAAGCGCTGGATTTACACGTTCGAGCGGACGGGCGAGTTCCTCGGCCGCTACATCGGGACCCCGCGCCGCACGACGACAGCCGTCTCTCGCCCTTCGACTCCGCTCGGGTCGTCCTGAGCGAAGCCGAAGGGGCGACGTGTCCCTACGCGCCGAAGGCGCCCCGCCGCAGCCTCGCCTTTTCGCGTTCGACCTCGCGATTGCGGGGCGGCGACGACACCCGGAGCGAACGCACGAGGCGCTGGGCCGTCGCCGTCACTTCTTCGAGCGCCTCGTTGAATACCGCTTCGTTGGCTTTCGAGGGCTTGTTCATGCCGCTCAGCTTGCGCACGAACTGCAGGGCCGACGCACGGATCTCGTCGTCGGTGGCCGGCGGTTCGAAATTAGCCAGCGTTTTGATATTGCGACACATTGCTGATGACCTCGCGAACGACCGCCTGCGGGCGCTGATTGATGGTCAGGAACATCCGTCCAAGATACTCGCCGATGAGACCGAGCATCACGAGCTGGATGCCGGAAAAGATCAACAGTGCGGACATCAGCCACCCGAAGCCGTATTGCGGACCGCGGCCAACGAACCACAACCAGAGCACGACGACGAACGCGATCATGCCGATCGTAGCCATCGTAAACCCGGTGAGCGTGGCGATGCGCAGCGGCAACAGCGAAAAGTTGAGCCACGCGCTCAGCCACAGTCGAATCAGACGCCTCAGCGTGTAGCCGCTGCGCCCCACCTGCCGCGCTTCGTGCGACACGACGATGGAGTCGATGCTCTGCGTGACCTGGAGCAGCAAGCCGTCGATGTAGGGGTACGGGCCCGAGTAGTTGATCACCTGGCAGGCCGTGAACGCACTGACACACCGGAAGCTGGACAGATAAAAGCCCGCGGGCTTGTCGAGCGCCCAGTCGGTCATCCGATTGGTGACCCAGCTTCCGAAATTGCGGAACATCGAGTGGCGCTTCGTCTCGTAGTGCCCATACACGACGTCCTTGCCGGTCGCGACCGCGTGTTGCCACAGCCGCAATGCCTCGCGGGGGGGATTCTGCCCGTCGTCATCGAGGTTGACGATGTGGTTGCCGCGAGCGTGCCGCCAGCCGGTGATGACGGCATTGTGCTCGCCGAAATTCCGCGCATGGGCGACAACCGTGAGCGGCACGCGCGTGGTCGCGAGGAGCCGCCGGCACACGTCCACGGTGTCGTCGCCGCCGCAGTCGTCGACGAGCACGACCTCGTGGCCACCGGGCACATCGAGCTTCTCGATGTCGCGCACGACGGCCTCGATGGTGCTCGCGGCGTTGTACATCGGGACGACGAACGAAAGGGCCAGCTTCATTCCGTGGGTGGGTCGGTGGCGATTATCTCACCACGGCGATACCTCGTGATCGTCCCGACGTGCTCGAACGCCTCAGGCGATGTGGCAAAGACCGCGCCGCCGTCCGCTACGGCGACGACGTCGGTATCGGTCCGCTCCGAATAGCGGCGCACCTTGTCGATGAAGGCCGCGTCGAGACGATTGACGTGGGGCAGCAGCTCGAACGTTACGGCGCCCAGCGCTTCGAATCGGCCCCGTGTCGTCACCACCTCCTCGACGGATTCGGACTGGAGCCGAAACAGCGAGACGTTCGGCGTCAAGAGCAGCGCTCCACCGCTGGCACCGACGATCAGGCGGCCGAGCGCGGCGCACTGCCGGAGCCGCCCGGATAGACCCGCCCGGATGGCGTTGTAGCGAAAACGCACCGGGTCACCGCCGCTCAGGAAGATGACGTCGAACTCGTGCAGGTACGCGAGCTGGACCTGATCGAGATCCTCGTCGATGTCGAGGTATTCGAGCTGGTCGAAGCCGGCGTCGCTGAAGCGCCGGCCCGCCTCGGTGAAGTGCATGCCGTCGGTATCCGTGACCGGTGGAATCCAGGCGATGCGCGGCTCAGCGGCCACCGCCTTGAGGCGGGCGACGACCGCCGGGTTGGACGTCGACGGGAAGTCGCTGGTCAGGATCAGGTTCATCAGCGACGCGCGACCGTGGTCTCGATGGCCAGCGGATGACGCGGCTCGTAGAGCTGCACCTGACAGCCTCCCGGCAGGTTCATCATGATCGTGATGCCGTAGCCTTCGTCAACCGGCTCGCCGGGGATGTCGACGCCCTTGGCCCGCAGGTCGGCAACGGTCTGCGCGATGTCGTCGCACATGAAACTGACCATGTGCCGGGTGCCGGCCTCGAAGGTCGGGCCTTCCGCAGGATGAACGCCCAGCTCGGACGGCGGCAGCCGGAAGATGAGCCAGCCCTCACCAGCGTCGACGTGCGTCAGGCCAAACACGTCGCGCAGCACAGCCCGCAGGGCTTCGGGTTCCGGCGTGTACAACAGCATGTGAGCGCCGACGATCGCCATGAAGAATCTCCTGATCAGAACGACAGGCGCAGGCCAAGATGCGCCGCACGCGGGGGCTGCACCGCCGTCGATTCGCGAAAACGCGGCCCGGTCACGACGTACTCCTCTGTTTCCTTGCGCATGCCCGGCACGTTGTAGACGTCGAGGATCAGCCCCAGCCGCGCGTGGCCCAGTTTAATCTCCTTCTGGAGCCGTACGTCGAGCGTGCCCGTAAACGCGAAGCGCGAGCGGCCACGAGGGAAGGCTTGTATCACCTCCGCACCCTGATTCAGATCCGGAACGACGACCATTCGCGTGAACGGTTGGCCGTCCTGATATCGTGCGATGACCCCAAGCCGTACGTCGCGCGGGAATCGATAGACCGTCGTCCATTTGACCGTGTAGGCGCGGTCCGCGAAGAGCCGGCCTCGCACATGCGTGCCGGCGTTCGGGTTGATCGTGCGTTCGCCGAGGGCATCCTGATCGTTTTCAATCGCTCGAAAGCCCCGGCTCGCGCCCGGGCCGACTGCGGCTGACGCGGTGGCGCCGATAAACAGGTACAGGCGTGGCGTCGATGCCTCCGCGCTGAGCACGACCGCACCCATACTGGCGTGGTCGTCGTGGTTGGTCAGCAGATACCGGTCCTGCGCGAAGCTCGACGGCAGGCGGTCGTACACCGGAAGGTCCTGGTCGTCGTCAGGCTTCACGAGGTCGGCGTTGTCGTCGCGAATGGTGAACTCGCGGAACGCGCCAGGCGACAGGCCGGCATTGACGAGTCCGACCAGATTGGATTGTTGCCGCGCCACCCCGCTCACGGCCAGCGTCAGCCCGGCACGCGGCTTGGCGCTGAGGCCGATGGCGAACTCATCGATGGTCGATCGGTGCAGGTCCGGATCAAGCGCACTCAATCGCGCATCGCCTCCGGTCCCGGGGCCTACGCGCGCGACCAGGGGCCCTCGTGCGTCTGTCAGGGCATCCCAACGATAGACGTCAGCGGCGGGCGACGCCGGGTCGCCGACGGTGAGCAACTCGAGCATCAGCCGATTCGCTGTCCGACGAACGCCGGTCATCAACGTGAGATTGAGTGGCGTGCCAAGCTCCCACGTCAGACGGGCAGCGGGCAAAACGCTGTTCCAACTGATTCCGCTCGTACCCAGCGCGGCGCGGCCGCGGACCTGTTCGTACCGCGCACCGGCGGCGAGCGTTGCCCGGGTCGTCAGCGAGAGGTGATAGTCAACGTGGCCCGACAGCGTTGTCGCGACGCGGCGCGACCCTGTCCGCAGCCGCCCATATGCCCAGATCCGCGCGGGCCGTCCGTCAACGGTCTCGTGAACGTCGTGCGCATCCATGGGCGGCTCGGTGACGCCTGCCCTCGAGACGTCACCACCGGCGGCGAACCCGTGGCGACTGCCGCGCGGCCGTGACCGCAGTCGCACACCGGCGGTCCAGAGGCGCTCTAACCTTGCGCGATGGGCGACGACCGCCGGCACCGGTCCGTGCGTGAGCCGTTCGATGACATCGACCTGGAGCGGCAGTGGTACGCGATTCGAATGCGTGTAGCCCCCGTACACGCGCCATTGAAGACCGGCATCCGGCGCGCGCGCCCACGTGCTCTGAACGTGAAGGGCAGATTCACGGGTGCTTCGCTCGGCGATTGCCAGACCCGACCACGTATCGGTCGGACTCATGGCTCTCGTGATGTGCGCGAACGCCGCGGTGCTCTCATTCACTCTCCCGGCCGACGCCCGTTCGGACACGGCGCTGCGGGACCACGCCCCACCAAACGCGAGCTTCAGCCGTTGGGTGAGCGGGCCGGATACAACGCCGCTGGCCGTCGTCCACGCGTCGAGCCGCGCGATCGGCGGCGGGTGCGCAGGTGATGAGCCGATGAGCGGGCGACGAGACGCGACGGCCTCGACGTCTCCGGTCCATCTGGCGGTTCCCGTTCGCGGGCGCAGCGAGAGCGTGAGCTCAGGCGCATCGAGTTCAGGTGACGTCATGGTCGTGGACACCGCGACGCTGTCCCACCACGCGATCCGCGGAAAAATCAGGGGCGTGCCGTCAACCGCACTCGCCACGTCGACGTCGCCGATTCGATGGCGTGTCTGCGTCCACGAACTGAACAAGCCGCCGACCCGTGACGGCGTCCCGCCGTTGAGCCCTCCGCTGTTGAAGCGGTCGGTCACGATCTCGGGTTCGGTCGTTTCGACGACCGCAAAGACGTTGCCGCCGTTCGGCAGATCGCGCAGCAGATTTGCCGGGAGGATCCGAGACGACGTCTGGGCCGCCACGGGTGAGGCACCGCACAACCAGACGCAACACGCCCACACCGCCGGCCGTTTCGCAGTGCGCATGACAGCCGAATGGCATCCTAGCTCAGGCGTGCCCGCAGCGCTGTTTCGCCTACGCTTGAGGAGCATGACCATCCGGCCACGCCACTTGTCGATGCTCCGGTCGTACACCATCGCCGATGCGCTGACGATTGGCAACGCCGCGTGCGGCACGATTGCGATCTTCCTCTGTCTCGAGTACATCTCCGCTGCCGATCGGCGCTTTCTGTGGATGGCGTTTCTGCTGCTGCCGCTCGCGCTCGTGCTGGACTTCATGGACGGCTACGTCGCGCGCCTGAACCGCTCACGGCAGTCGGTGCTCGGCTCCGACCTCGACTCGCTTTCGGACGTCATCTCGTTCGGGGTGACCCCGGCCGTGCTCGGCTACACGCTCGGCCTTCGTGGCGGATGGGACATGCTCATCCTCACCTACTTTGTCGTCTGCGGCGTCAGCCGCCTCGCGCGGTTCAACGTCACGGCCTCGACGCTGGCGGATGCGGAGACCGGCAAGGTCAAGTACTTCGAAGGCACGCCCATTCCGACCAGCGTCGGCCTGGTCGCCGTGCTCGGCTTGGCCTTCTGGCTGGGACGCATCGATGACGATTTGTGGTTTGGCGCCTGGCGGCTGGGCCCTGCCACGCTTCACCCGCTCGCGTTGATGTACGGAGTGAGCGGCAGCGCGATGATCAGCGCCACGTTGCGCGTGCCGAAACCGTAGGTGCCGTGCATGCCCGGCCCGTCAACTAAGCGTGCCCGGCGTGTCAAGGGCGCCCGCCGCCAAACGATGCCTCGTGTCAGAAAACTCCGCACCCAGTATACGTATCAGCGTGTTAGAATCATACGTATGAATGTCTCGAAGCTGACGTTGAGCGTGGACCCAACCGTGGTCGAGCGCGCAAAGCGGTACGCGCAGGGGCGAGGCACGTCCGTCTCTCAGCTCGTCGAGACTTTTCTGGATCTCGTCGCGTCGGGAAGCCCGGGGCAGCCTGACCAGGCGCCTCCCGTACTGGCCAGGATGCGCGGATCGATTCGTCGCGGCTCGGTCGAGGATCACCGGCGATATCTCTCTCGCAAATACAAATGAGGCGGCTGCTCTTCGAGGTCAACGTGATGCTCGACGTGCTGCTCGACCGCAAACCGTTCTCGGAAACCGCTTCAGCGGTGTGGGAATTCGTGGAGTTGGGCGAAGCGGAGGGCATGCTGTCGGCCCACGCGTTCACGACCATCCACTATCTGAACGGGCGCGACGCCGTGGGAGCCGCTGCTCGCGCGGCAACGGAAGCGCTGTTGTCGGTATTCGAGGTGGCACCTGTAGATCGTGGGGTGCTGGATTCTGCATTGGCGCTCGGCTGGAACGACTTCGAGGACGCGGTCACCGCCGCGGCGGCCCGCCGGGCAAAATGCGACGTCATCGTCACCCGCAATCCGAGCGATTTCCCCCGTTCGCCAGTTCGCGTGCTGCTGCCAGCCGAGGCCGTCGCGTGGCTGACGGTGAGCCGCTGACATGATCTGCGACGCGCACATTCACTTCTTCTCCCCCGGCTTTTTCGACGGGCTCGGCGCGCAGATGGGGCTGCCGGCTGAAGGACGGGCGGATGCCGTCGCGGCACGCGCCGAGTGGCAGCATCCTGAGTCCGTCGAGACGCTTGCCGATCGCTGGGTCGCGGAGCTCGACAAACACGGGGTGGCGCGCGCGGCGCTCATCGCCAGCCTGCCCGGCGACGAGATGTCAGTGGCGGCGGCCGTCGCGCGGCAGCCATCACGCTTTGTCGGCTTCTTCATGCTCAACCCGTGCAGTGCAGACGCGGTCGCGCGCGCCGAGCGGGCGCTCGACGCCGGCATGCGCGGCATCTGCCTGTTTCCGGCGATGCAGCGCTACTCCCTGGACGACGAGCGCGTGACCGCGATCTTCGAGCTTGCGGCAGATCACGCCGCGAAGCCGGCCGTCTTCATTCACTGCGGGGTCCTCTCGGTCGGCGTGCGAAAGAAGCTCGGACTCGCCAGCCCGTTCGAGATCCGCTTCGGCAATCCGCTCGACGTCCAGGCACTCGCACTCAGGTACCCCGCAGTGCCCGTGATCATCCCGCACTTCGGCGCGGGATTCTTCCGCGAGGCGCTGATGGCGGCCGCCACGTGTCCCAACATCCTTCTCGACACGTCGAGCTCGAACGGCTGGATCAACTACGTTCCGGGGTTGACGCTGCAGCAGGTCTTTCGCACGGCGCTCGACGTGGCCGGAAGCGATCGGCTGCTTTTCGGCACGGATTCCTCGTTCTTCCCGCGAGGGTGGAACAAGGCCGTCTACGACGCGCAAGAAAAGGCGCTTGGCGACGCGCTCATCCCACCCGATGCCCGGGCGAAGATCTTCGGCGGAAACTTTCAGCGCGTGTTTCCCGCGTAAGGCTACGCCGGCTTGCGCGCGATGAAGACGTCGCGGTTCCAGGGATCCATCCGCGAGGTCGGATCAAACCCTTCGGCCCGCAGCCACGCGAGCCAGCTTGCGCGCGGAAACACCCCGAACAGGTGCCGATCCATGTCCGCGGTCACACGGCCGTGAGCGTCGCGCAGCAGAAACGACCACGCGGTCACGAAGGTCGTGTCATGCGGGTCTGGATCCCAGGTCCATTCGAGGTAGCGCAGGCCGCGGCCGTCCGGGGCGTCTTCTCCACCGTGGTCAGTCTCCGGCTTGAAAGTCTCGGTCACACAGTCGGGCAGGATGACGACGGCGCCGCCCGGGCGGCAGTGCTGATATGCCGTGGCGAACGCCGCGCGCAGCGATGGTTCATCGGTGAGATACATGACCGCATCGTGAATCATCACGAGGTCGAACTGCCGAGCGAGACCGAGCGTGCGCATGTCGCCCGCGACGTGCTCGCACTCCGGATTGACGCTGCGGCTGACGGTCAGCATCTGCTCGGAACGATCGGTGAGTGTCAGCTGAAAATGCGTCTTGAGGTGGAAGGCGAGGCTGCCGCCGCCGGAACCAAGCTCGAGCAGCGTGCGAGGCGGGCTGTCCGGTGCGCGTTGGAGTGTCGGAATGATGTCCGCGGCCTCCTCGACGTAATGCGATGGTGGCGACAACAGGAGCCACCAGGACGCCAGATCGGTGTACAGGCGCATGATGAAACTCAACTATACGGCCATGCGCATCGGCGGTCTTGCGTGTGCTGAATTTTTAGCAGACAATGCCAACCATCGGTCCCTGATCGTCATCTAAGGCCCACATGAACGGAAACTTCGTCCAGGACCTTCGCTTCGCCGTCCGATCGTTTCTGCGCGCCCCGAGGTTCACCATCCCCGCGGTCCTGGCTCTCGCGCTCGGCATTGGCGCCACATCCGCCATTTTCAGTGTCGTACGGGGCGTGCTCCTCGAGCCGTTGCCCTATCGGGACCCGGACCGGATTGTGTCGATCTGGGAGACCAACGTCAGCCGGAACCGGATGCGCAACGTCATCGGCGCGGCCAACTTCGTCGCGTGGAAAGAGCGGAATCGCTCTTTCGAATACCTGGGCATGACCGGTCCGTCGAGGCTGAACTTCCTTCTCGACGGCCAACCCTACGAAGTGTCAGGTCTGGCCGCTTCGTCCGAGGTGTTCGCCGCGCTCGGCGTGCAGCCAGTCCTGGGGCGCACCTACAGCGCCGACGAGGACCTGCGCGGCAACGACGACGTGCTGCTGATCAGCCACGAGTTCTGGCAGTCACGGCTCGGCGGGCGCCCCGACATTCTCGGCACGACGCTCACCGCGAATGGGCGGCCACGCGAAGTGATCGGCGTGATGCCGCCGCGCTTCACGATCGAGGGACAAAAGGCGGACTATTACGGGCCGTATGGCTGGACGCTCGAAGCGCTGCGTTCCGCACAGGGGCGTGGAAGCTCGCATGCGATTGCGCGGCTGCGCGAGGGCGTCGGTCTGGCGCAAGCGCAGGACGAGATGCGAACGATCGCCGCAGTGCTCGAGAAGGAAGAACCGCGGCGCAATGCGGGCTGGTCTGTCGCCGTCGTGCCCATTCACGAGATCACAACGGAGACGATCCGGCCGGCGCTGCTCATCCTTGCCGGGGCTGTTCTCCTGGTGCTGCTCATTGCCTGTGTGAACGTCGCCAACCTGCTGCTGGCCCGCAGCACGGTGCGCCAGCGCGAGCTCGGCCTGCGCACCGCGCTGGGCGCCGGGCGGTCGCGTCTCCTGCGACAGATGCTGACGGAGAGCCTGCTGCTGTCGGCCATCGGTGGCGTCGCCGGCATTGTTCTCGCCGCGGCGTTCCATCGCGGCTTGCTCGCGCTCGTGGCCGACCGTATCCCGGTCCCGCGCCTCGATCACGTGACGCTCGATTTCACCGTCGTCGGCTACACGATGGCGCTGTCGCTCGCAACGGGTTTGCTCTTCGGCCTCGTTCCCGCGTTGATGGCCACGGGAGCGGCCAACGATGCGATACGCGACGGCGGGCGACACGGCGGCGGCCCCCGATCGACGCGCGCACTCGGCACCCTCGTCGTCGCCGAAGTCGCGCTGTCGTTGGTGCTGTTGGCCGGCGCGGGATTGCTGATCCGCAGCTTCGTCAGGCTTCAGAACATCGATCCCGGGTTCCGCGCGGAAGGTGTCTTCACCGCGCGCGTGAGCGCGCCTGCCGTCCGCTATCCCACGGGCCAGGATGCCACGACGTTCTATTCGAACACGCTGGAGCGCATTCGACAGATCCCGGGCGTGCAGAGCGCGGCTGGGATCTCGTTCCTTCCGCTTGCCGGCCCCGGGATGGGGACGAGCTTCTACCGAACGGATCAACCCGAGCCTCCCGATGGCGAGCGACCGATCACCGAAGTACGGCCGGTGACGCCGAATTACTTCCGCACGATGGGCATTCCGCATCTTGCCGGCCGCGACTTCACCGACGCCGACGCCGCCGATTCGCCGCTCGTTGCCATCGTCAGCGAGGGCCTGGTGCGGCGGATCTTCCCCGGAGAGAACCCCTTGGGCGAGCGCCTGCAGGTGGCGATTGGTTCCGCTGCCGGCATGCACGTCGAGATTGTCGGCGTCGTCGGGGACGTCAAATTCGCGTCCCTGGATGCCGAAACGCGTCCAGCCGTGTATGTTCCGCAACCGCAGCTTTCCATCGGCCTGCTCACGTTTGTCGTGCGGACGGAAAGGGACCCCCTCGCGCTGACCAACAGCGTGGGCGCGGCCGTGCGGTCACTTGATGCAGAAGTGCCGCTCGCCGATGTCCGGTCGATGGAGGACGTCGTGGACGCGACGCTCGCGCGCCCGCGCACGGTGTCAGTGTTGCTGACGGCCTTCGCGTTGATCGCCCTGGTGCTCGCCGGGGTTGGCGTGTACGGCGTGATGGCCTATTCGGTGGCCCAGCGCACGCAGGAGATCGGGGTGCGCATGGCGCTGGGCGCGACGGTGGAGTCCGTGTTCCGCCTGGTGCTGGGCCAGGCGCTCAAGCTGGTCGTCGTGGGCGTCGTCGCGGGGCTGATCGCGGCAGCTCTTCTGACACGCGTGCTCGAAACCTTGCTGTTCGAAACGGAACCGCTCGATCCCCTGACGTTCGCCGCCACGGCCGTCGTGTTGATGCTTGTGGCGACGCTCGCCTCGTATGTGCCCGCGCGCCGAGGGACACGTATCGCCCCAACTGAAGCCTTGCGCGCAGAGTAGAACATCAAACGCTGCTCGCTTCTCTACTCCGGCATGTCGTTCACCCACGTGACGAACTCGTCCCACCGGCGCTGCCACTCGTCGAGTGCCCGGCGCTTGTCGTCCGGACTCAGCGCCGAGTAAATGAGCGAGTTCATCGCGATCTGTTTCAGTGCCTTGAGGTCCAGTCCCCACGCCATGAACGCGACATAGAAGTCGTGCGACAGGGAGTGCTGCATGATCGCCGGGTCGTCCGGGGCGAGGACGATCGGCAGTCCTCGGTTGATGTAGTGAACCGCGGGATGGTTTCTCAGATCGGGGACGAAGCCAAGTACTTGATTGCTGATCGGGCAGACCTCCACAGCGATGTCACGTGCCTTCACCAGGTCCATCAGCAGCGGGTGCTTGACGAGCGCCAGCCCATGGCCGATGCGCGAGGCGCCCAGCAGCACCGCGTCATACAGATTCTCGTTTTCCGCCCAGTTGGTCTCGCCCGAATGCAGGTAGAGGCGCAGTCCAATCCCCCGCCGATCTGCCTCCAGGCGGGCCGCGAGGATCTCTTCAAGGAAGAAAAGATTGGAATTGGTGCGGTCCTCCTCCTCCACGAGATCGAATCCCACCAGACGCGGATCCTTCGCACGTCCGTCGAGCACCGCGGCCAGCGTCTGCGCCACCCGCTCACGTGTCGCCGATCGACCGCTGCTGACGATGAAGTTGACGGCGAACGCGGCATCCCGCTTGTGCGCATGGCGGACGATCGCCTCGTCAATCGGCAGGTTTCGCGCCTCGAGGTACTGCACGTTCTCGTCGATGAGTTCATCGAGGATCCGTCGCCAGTACTCGCTCAGGACGCCTGGATCACCAAAGAGCAGGCCCGAGAACCGCTGGAAGATCCGGCCAAACTCCAGCCAGATGTCGGGCGCCGCGCGATCTTCGTCGCCCAACGTGATGGACCGGTAGATCTCTTCGTCGAACGCGCGCGCGTCGGGCGCTGCCGCCCGCAGCTCGGTGACGCGCTGCCAGCCTTCGCCAGGCGGCTGCTGAGAGATCCGCAACGCGCCGCTCACCGGTTGTGCCGCGGAGCCGACGTAGATGTAGGCGTCGGCACGATAGGTCGCATGTGACACGAGCCAGCGGAAATCGCCCGTGGCTGCACCGTGCGTGTGCAGGATGCCGCCCTTGGGCATGCGCCGCATGACCGCAAACACCGGCGATTCGGCAATGAGCTGCCTGGTCCTGGCGTCGAGAAAACTGTGTGCGGGCGGGAAATGCGCGCGCGTGCGTTCGAACTCCACCTGCTTGAGCGCCGTCAGACGGCGGTTGGCGGACTGTTCGTCCGGCGTCAGGACCAGGCCCGCGCCAAGGCGCATGGCGCGCTCCTGCTCGATGAGCCGGGCGCGCGCCTCGAGGTAGTGGCCGACGTCGGTCAGCGACTCCGGCTGAACGACGTTCGGCGCGATGGCGGGCGGGCGGGAGGCGCAGGCGGTGAGCGCCGTGATACAGACAACGACGATGAAGCGGCTCAGCATGCGCAGTCTGTCATATCACGATCAAGACGATGATGGCCGGGATGATCACGAAACGCTGCTCGGGAAACGCGTATACCACTCCGAAAGCGCTTGGGGGTCCCGCGCCTTGAAGAACACACCACCCATACCGAGCACACGCTCCATCCCGCCTCCTTGTCCGCCGGGTCCCATGCCTGGCGCATTCGGTCCACGAAATCTGCCGCCTGAGGCCTTCGGCCCGGGGCCTGTATAGTGTGCAGATCATGCCGGAACTTTCAGCAATCGTCCCGCACTACATCGGCGGCCAATGGACGGCATCGAAGGCCACCGACTTCGTGCCCGTCCACAACCCGGCGCGCGGCGTCGTGATCGCCCGCACGCCTCTGGCCAACCGGTCAGAGGTCGACGCGGCCGTTCAGGCGGCAACCCGGGCGTTTCCGGAATGGAGCGAGACGCCGCCGGTCGTCCGTGCGCGGGCCCTGTTCAGATTCAAGCAACTCCTCGAGGAGCACTTCGAGGAGATCGCGCGCATTGTCACGACCGAGCACGGCAAGACGCTCGACGAGTCGCGCGGCAGCTTGCGTCGCGGCATCGAGTGCGTCGAGGTCGCGTGCGGCGCACCGTCGCTGCTCATGGGATACGGTCTGGAGAACGTCGCGAGCGGCATCGATTGCTCGGTCATGCGTCAGCCGATCGGCGTCTGCGCCGCCATCGCGCCGTTCAATTTCCCGGCGATGGTGCCGCTGTGGTTTCTGCCGTTTGCCGTGGTGAGCGGCAACACGTTCGTCCTGAAACCGTCCGAGCAGGTGCCACTCTCCATGAAGCGGATGTTCGAGTTGCTGGCGCAGTGCGACCTGCCGCCCGGCGTCGTCAATCTCGTACAGGGCGGACGCGCGGTCGTCGAGGCGATTTGCGATCATCCGGGTATTCGGGCCGTGTCCTTTGTCGGCTCGACGCCAGTGGCGCGACTGGTCTATCAGCGCGCGACCCACGCCGGCAAACGCGTCCAGGCCCTCGGCGGCGCGAAGAACTTCATTGTCGTCATGCCCGACGCGGACCTCGACAAGAGCATTCCGGTGATCACCGAATCGTTTTACGGCTGCGCCGGGGAGCGCTGCCTGGCCGGCAGCGTACTGCTGCCGGTCGGCGAGGCGCACAAGCCGACACGCGAGCGGCTGATCGAATCCGCACGCTGCCTGAAAATCGGCGACGGTCTCGAGCCGGGTGTCACGATGGGGCCGCTCATCAGCGGCGCCCATCGCGAGCGCGTGCTCGGCTACGTCGATCGCGGCGTCAACGAGGGCGCAAGGCTCGCCCTCGATGGCCGGCAGTCGCCCGTGCCTTCCGAGGGCTTTTTCGTCGGCCCGACGGTGTTCGACGACGTCTCGCCGGAGATGGTGATCGGACGCGAGGAGATCTTCGGGCCTGTCGCCGGCATCCACCGCGTCGCCACGCTGGACGACGCGTTCGCGGTCATGGAGGCGCATCCCAACGCCAACGCCACCTCGATTTTCACGTCGAGCGGCAAGGCGGCACGCGCCTTTGCGCACCGCGCAACCGCGTCGATGGTCGGCGTCAACATCGGGGTCGCGGCGCCCATGGCGTACTTTCCATTTGGCGGCGCGCGAGACAGCTTCTTCGGAGACCTGAAAGTCCATGGCCGCGACGCGTTTCAGTTCTATACCGATGGAAAGGTCACGATCTCGAGGTGGTACTGATCACGCTCGAAGGCCGCCGAGGACCCGGCTGAAGGGGTTACGGCTGGCTCGCCCATCCAAGCTGCATGCGCAGCGCTTGTGCTTCGAGGTTCGGCGCGTTGGTGCGGATCAAGAAGCGCTGACCATCGCGCGTGACATCGTAATCGACATAGGCAAGCGGGCCGGTCGACGACTGGCGATGTTGCGCAATCTGCGCACCCGGCGCCTCCAGTATCGTCTCGGGTGGCAATGCGCGATCGATGCGCGTCAGTGAGAGATCGGGCGACGCCGGTCGGTCCAAACCAGCGGATCTCACGTTCAATCGTCGTCGCTTCACCCACGGCTCGCAGATTCCCCGCGTCAAACGGTAGCGCGACCAGGGCCCCCGCGCGCACGAACACCAGGTGCCCAGTCGCCGAGTACATCGGAAGCGAGTCTCCGGGCGCCAGACATTGCGGGTCGCCACCCTCGATCGATCCCACACAGACCTGGCGCTCGCCAACGACCTTGCCGTACGCACCCTGCAAGAAGACGTAGTGCCGATTGTCGGGCAGCCACGAAGGGAACGCGTGCAAGTCGATGGGATTGGGCGCCGGCGCGAGCAGGCGTGCGTCACCGCCACGCGCGGGGGCGAGCCACAAGCCGGCATCCTCGCCGATCCAACGGTTGTAGAGAATCGTGTTGTCGCGTCCCCATGTGCCCGCGTTCCCCCCGGGCGCGCGCGTAATCAGGCTCGGGGGGCCACCAGCCGTGGCAATCCGTCGCAGCTCGCCGCGCGCAAAGAAGGCGATGTGCGCGCCATCCGGCGAAAAGAACGGTGCGGTCGCAGCGTCCGTGTTTGGAAGCAACTCCCAGCCGCCGGACTCCGCGGCCCACAGCCACAGCCCTTCACTTTCCGCAACCGCGACCCGCTGGCCATTCGCCGAAACCGCGAGCAGCGGCGTCAACGACTGTCGCGGCAGCGCCGACGGCGTGGGGCTCGCGATGGAGAACTGCAGACGTGACACAGGAGGCGGGGGCGGTGTGGGCCACGTGAGCGCCGCCAGCAGCACGACCACCAGCGCTCCGGCGATCGCCCAGGGAAGCAGGGCGAACGCGCGGCTGCGCGGCGGCGACGATATCGCTCCGGCTGTCGTCTGTGTAACGGCGCCGGGTTTCTCGAGCGCGACCCGCGCCTCGCCAATGTCGCGCAGCCGCTGCCGCGGGTCGCGTTCGAGACAGCGCCGGATGAGCGTGACGATGGCCGGAGGAGTCGTGGCGGGCAGCGCCTCCCATCGCGGATCGGCTTTGAGGACGGCGGCGAGAATTTCGGCGGATGAGGATCCGTCGAACGCGCGCTCGCCGCTCAGCATCTCGAACAGCACGGCCCCAAAGGCCCAGATGTCGGCTCGGCGGTCCACCGGGCGGCCGCGTGCCTGCTCGGGGGCCATATAGCTCGCGGTGCCGAGAATCACCCCCGCTTCGGTGCCCGAAATCATCGTCGGCGAGTTGCTCAGCTCCCTCGCGTCACGCTCTCGCACCTCGAGCGCCTTGGCCAGTCCGAAGTCGAGGACTTTGACCAGACCGTCGGGGCGGAGCTTGACGTTCGCGGGCTTCAGATCGCGATGGATGATGCCGCGCTCGTGGGCATACTCGAGCGCCTCGGCGATCTGTCTGGCCACCGGCACCGCGTCGCCAAGAGGGAGCGGCCCGATCGCGAGACGATCTGCCAGCGTCTCGCCCTCGACCAGCTCCATGATCAGCGTTCCCGATCGGCCCTCCGTCGGCGCCGCGTCAAAGCCGTAGACGTGAGCAATATTGGGATGGTTCAGCGCGGCGAGCAGATTGGCTTCGCGGCTGAATCGATCGAGGCGTTCGGGATCCGCCGCGACGTTCGCGTGGAGCAGCTTGACCGCTACGTCACGATTGAGCTGGGGATCACGCGCGCGATAGACCTCGCCCATGCCGCCGGCGCCGATCTGCGCCACAACCTCATAAACGCCGAGCCGCGTACCAGGGCCGATAGCCATTCGAAGGGGAGGGGATTATAGTCTGTCGCATGCCAGCCTCTGACGTGCTATCGCCTCAACTCACGGGAGATCAGATTGTTGCGCTGTCGAAGAAGCACACCATCTACGAATGGTCGGCGCAGTCGAAGGCCGATCCGATTCCCGTGGCCCGCGCCAAGGGCATCTACTTCTGGACGCCCGAGGGCAAGCGCTACATCGACTTCAACAGCCAGTTGATGTGCGTGAACATCGGACATGGTGACGAGCGCGTCGTCCGCGCCATCCAGGAGCAGGCCGCGGTGCTCGCCTACGCCAACCCGTTCATGGCCACCGAGCCGCGCGCGAAGCTTGGCGCGAAGCTGGCGGAGATCACGCCCGGCGACATCGACGCGTTCTTCTTCACCAACGGCGGCGCCGACGCCAACGAGAACGCCATCAAGATCGCCCGGTGGTATACGGGGCGTCACAAGATCCTCGCGTTCTACCGCTCGTATCACGGTGGGACCGCGGGCGCGATGTCGCTCACCGGCGATCCGCGGCGCTGGGCCGCTGAGCCTGGCATTCCCGGCATCGTCCACGTCCTCAATCCGTATCACGGCATTCAGCGCGGCTGGGACACCGCGGACGAGGCGCTCGCCTACCTCGACGAGATGATCCAGCTCGAAGGGCCCAACACGATTGCCGGGATCATCATGGAGCCGGTGGTTGGCACCAACGGTGTGCTGGTGCCGCCCGACGGGTATCTGCAGGGCGTGCGCCGGCTCTGTGACACACACGGCATCGTGATGATTGCCGACGAAGTCATGGCGGGTTTCGGCCGAACGGGAAGGTGGTTTTCGATCGATCATTGGAACGTCGTGCCTGATGTGATCACGATGGCCAAGGGGCTGACCGCCGCCTACGTGCAGTTGGGCGCCGTGGGCATGCGGCGCACGATTGCGGACCACTTCCGCGACAACGTGTTCTATGGCGGCCTCACCTACAACAGCCACCCGCTCGCGTGCGCGTGCGCACTGGCGACCATCGCCGTGTATGAGGAGGACAACCTGATTGCGCGCGCCGCCGAGACTGGTCTGCTCATGAAGGAGCTGCTGGCTGAGCTCGCGCGGAAGCACCCGTCCGTTGGCGCCGTACGGTCGATCGGCCTCTTCGGCGTCGTCGAGCTCGTGCGCAACCGGAAGACGATGGAGCCGATGGCGCCGTTCAATGGCACGTCGGCCGAGATGCAGAGTCTGGGACGATACTTTCGCAACGAGGGCCTCTACACGTTCGTGCGCTGGCACACGTTCTTCACGAATCCGCCGTTATGCATCACCGACTCGGAACTGCGAGAGGCCTTTGCCATCGTCGACCGAGGGCTCGACGAGCTGGACAGCGCGGTCGTGCAATGATCAGGAACAGCATCCTTCTGCTCGGCGCGTTGCTGCAGACCGGCCTGCCGGCGCTCGAAAATGACTACGTCCGCGTCACGCGCAATGGCACTCTGTGTGGGTCGGCACAAGTGCCCGGGTGCGCCACCGATCGCATCATCGTCGCGCTCAGCAACCTGGACGTGAACTCGATCCACGGCACACAAAAGCTCGTCCGCGGCGATATCGCCGTCTTTGATCCCACGGAGTCCTACGTGCCGCCGGTAGGCGGCGCCTATTTCGAGGTCGTCCTCAAAGCGGATCGCCCGTCGGTGCTCTCGCCGAAGGAGAACATCCCGCCCGAGAAGAACGCGATTCTGCACGACGGCGATCGCTTTTTCGTCTTCGAGGAGCGGCTCGAGCCGGGAGACACGCGCGCGCGCCACACCCACAGCCAGCGCGTCGTCATTCAGTTGAACCCAACCACCCTGCAGCAGTGGCCGGAGGGCGGCGCCGAGGTCATCCGCGAGATGCGGGTGGACCAGGCGGCGTTCAACGAGCCGGTCATCCACGTCGTCAAGAACGTGGGCGACAGGCCGCTGCGCGGTATCGTCATCGAGTTCAAGCCTGAACGGTAGAGCACCAGCGGCGTACCGGCCACCGGAAGGGTCCCCAGGAAATGGGGCCCCCAGGAAATGGGGCAGGCCCATTTCTGTCGGGATGGGACTTTCTGCGATGGCCGTGCAGTTCTATGATCGAGCCATGGCTAAAACGACAGGGACGACGAAGACGTTGCGTACTCCCACCGGTGCACCGCGGATTGACATTGGAATTTCCGAGAACGACCGGCGCAGAATCGCCGATGGGCTGGGACGGCTCCTGGCCGACACTTACACCCTCTATCTCAAGACCCACAATTTTCACTGGAACGTGACGGGGCCGATGTTCCAGACGCTCCACCTCATGTTCGAGGAGCAGTACAACGAGCTCGCAATCGCCGTGGATTTGATCGCGGAACGCATTCGCGCGCTGGGCTTTCCCGCGCCGGGCACGTACCGCGAGTTCATGGATGCCACGTCGATTGGTGACGCGAAAAGCGAACTGGCCGCCACCGACATGGTGCGCGACCTGGTCGAGGGCCAGGAAACCGTGGTCCGCACCGCGCGATCGATTCTGCCCGTCGTCGACAAGGCCGACGATCAGCCGACGATCGATTTGCTCACGCAGCGACTGCAGGTGCACGAGAAGGCCGCGTGGATGCTGCGCAGCCTCCTCGAACCAGCCTAGGTCGCCTGGACGGCGCTAACGCCGCGCCGTCTGATTGAGTTGCGTCAGGCTGGCTGCCAGTTCGGCGAGCCTGACGAACTCCGCACGATAGCCGTCCTGGTCGTCCTGCCGGAACATGCGTGCCCGGGCAATGGCGGCGTCGCAGCGCGCCGCCGGCGCGTGCTTCGACCCGCGCAGAAGCATACCCACCTGTGCCACCGCCGAGGCGAATCCGAGGGTGGGTGTCGTGGTGCTCGTTCGAGTGAGCAGTGTCCGCGAGATCAGCTTGCTCTCATCCGCTGACGGGTCCTTGTAGCGAAGCTTCACCGTCAACAGTTCGCTGGACGCGGCGCTGCGGCTCGGCGCGACCGGCTGCTGATACGCGAGCGGATCGACGGATGGCGAGTCCATCTTCACGCCAGCGGGCACGATTTCGTACAACGCCGTCACCGAGTGCCCGGCACCGACCTCGCCCGCATCTTTCGTGTCGTCGTTGAAACAGCCGCGCCATCACGCGTGATGTCGATCTCTTTTGACACCAGCCGGAGCCCTGTGGCCGGCCCGAAGAACTCCACCGGTTTGGACCCTGCGACAGAACTTCGCACCGCAGAGCAGACTCCGGGCACGAGTTGGAACCCCGTGGCGGGAACCCCCGTGGGGAACCCTGTGATCTCCTATGGCCAAAGCCAGCCGAATACACCAGCGGTGAGCAGGGCGTATACCAACCCGTCGACTGTGTTCTTCAGCTGAATGCTCCAGGGCCTCTTGTACCAGATGGATTGCGGATAGAACGCCATCGTGTAGGCGATGAACGCGGTCGTGCCGGCGAAGCGGAACACGGCAAGGTAGTCTGCGCCCGGCCCGAGTGCGGCGCCCGCGACATAGCCGGCGAACAGGCTCACGACCAGCGTAAAGACAAACCATTGCGCGAGCTGCGCACCCATCGTCAGGTCCCCACGCGGCAGCACGGTCATGAAGACGACCGGCCCACGTTTGAACTTGGCGATGAAGGCCGGGTCCTTCATGTCGCTCGGCGAGTTGGCGCGCGGCACGCAGTAATCGCCCGGCGCCAGGTTGTGCGCCCGCAGGGCATCCATCAGGTTGTCCTCATCGGGCACTTTCTTCCAATCGTTGCGATGCAGTTGCAACACCATATGGATGATGCTGCTGGCGATGAACACGAGAACCGCCGAGACGAGAATCGGGAGCCACAGTGCGGTCACTGGAACCACGGGAAACTCCTTCGGGGAAGGCCGCGGCAAACGGCGGCGAGCTGTCGATCGACCGGCGGCCATCCAGCAGAAAGAGATGGCGCGACCAATGTGAGCGGGTCAGTCTAACGCAAATCGCTCGCCACCGCCATCCTGCGTTCGCCCGATTGCAGCCGCCGCGCGGATAACGATACGCTCCTCCCGATCGTCCCCAAGGATAGTTGCCATGACGATTCGGATCTGGAGTGCAGTGATGAAGCGTATCTTCGTGCTCGGTGGTTTCGTCGGTCTCCTGCTCCAGCCGTCGGCGCTCAGCGCGCAATCGCTCGGCACGTTTCAATGGCGGCTCGAACCGTACTGCAACACGCTGACGCTCACCGTCTTTCAAGACGGGGATACCTATCGACTGCAGGGATACGAGGACCTCTGCGATTCGGTCTACTTCCCACAGCCGGTCTCCGGCACCGGTGTTGTCGCTTCCGATGGCAGCGTGATGATCGGTCTGACGACGGGGCAATCGGGCGGGTTCTCGTTCAGGAGCACTCGTGTAACCGCGCGGATAGAGCTGCCCTCGCTGAACGGCTTCTGGGTCGACGACGGGGGCCGGACGGGAGACATGGTGCCGGTGACCGGAACCGTAAGGGGTAGTACGGCGCGAGGCGACATTCCGCTGGCATTCGTTCACGTCGTGACCTCCACGAACAGAAGAGCCGCTGGTAACAACGTCAGCTGTTTCTCGCATCCGGTTACGGATTTCAATTTCGCGGCGGTGATCTCGGTGACACCCAATCGTGGCACTAGCAACGCGCTGCGTCCATTCGTCGCATCCACTGTCAGCTTGTATCTGCACCGCGGGCCTACGGGGCTGCCCGACGACCTGTCGGAGAACGTGTGGTGTATCAGCCGCGACGACAGCGTGCAGATGCCACTCGGTGCGGGATTCAACGTTCAGATCCTGTCGCCCTAGCGATCGCGGCCGCCGATGCGGCGTGCCATCAGACGATCCGTTTGCACGTCCGTACCGAGCACGAACGTGTGCGAGCCGACGACGACGAACCCGAACTTGCGGTAGAAGGCCTCGGCCCGCGTATTTCGCTCCCAGACACCCAGCCACAGCGTGCCGGCGCCGCGCTCGCGCGCCGCGGCGATGGTCGCGTCCATGAGCTGGTGGGCGATGCCGCGGCCATGATGCACCTTGTCGACGTAGAAACGCCAGAGCTCGAACGGTTGCGGCAGGTCGGCATCCTGGCCGGGCGCTTCGGGCCGCAGCTGCGCATACGCCGCGAAGGCGCCGTCCTCGGCAACGATCACGAGCGTCGTCACGGACGGGTCCGACAGGTAGCCTCGCATGATCTCGGGCGCGAACGCCGTCGCGCAGTAGGCGTCCATGTCTTCGGGACGATTGTCGGCCTCGAACGCCTCCCGGAAGGTCCGTTCCGCAAACCGCGCGAGGGCTTCAGCCTCGGCGGCGCCAGCCCGTCGAATCACCACTTGAATTGCCGCTGCGCGGCCTCGGAGGAGAGCCGAAGGTAGAGCGTGACCGCCGCTTCCCACGCGATATACGGGATATTGATCGCACTCCCCTCCGAGACGCCCGCGGTATCCACATGGACGCGCGCCATCGCCGTCCGCCGGTCGAACGGGCTGTGATACAGGGTCACGGTCTGAATCTTGGCAAGCCGCACGACAACGATCCGCCGCCACAGCCAGCCGCTCTTGAACAGAATGGCCTCGCCGGTCTCGGCCCAGCCCAGATGCTTGACGGTCTGGCGGGCCCCAATGACTGCCCACAACAGGACCATGGGAATCACCGGCAGCACATCCCATCGCAGATACCCGGCAGCCACCACACAGATGATGGCCGCCGTCACGAGCCAGCCTTTGACCTCCCGGCGGAAGGCGCGTGGATGCGGTGGATTCCACGCCGTTTCGGCGATCGCGACGCCAATCATCGCCTGCACGAACCCGCCGAGCGCCTCTCGCCGCAGAATCGGCGCGACGTACTCACGGTCTGCATTGGCGCTTTGTTCCTCGAGGCGGCCGCCGGCGGTGCTCACGCGGACCGCTACGCGGCCGAAGTATCGATGCAGAGGGCCTTCCCTCACGCTGAGCGCCTGAATCCGGCGAAGCGGAATGGTCTGCGCGACTCGCGTCAGCAGCCCGAACTGGCTCCGCGCATCGTCATCCACGAGCGTCAGCGTGAAGCCGTGCAGACGCACGACCGCCCAGGCCATCGAGAAGAGGCGGATGAGCAGCAGCAGGCCGAGAAAGGCGGCGATGGTGAGCGCGATGCGCCCCCAGGAGATGGTGGCGTTGCTGATGACGCCGCGCACGAAGTTGCGGAGCACGCCGCGCCCGGTGATTGGCTCACCAACGAGTGGTGTCACGATGCGGTCGAACAGGCCCAGCTCCCAGATGACCCCAAACGCGGCGGCAATCAGGACAGCTCCGCGATTCTCGATGAACCCGCCGAGGAGGAGCTCGCGCGTATTCAGCCGCAGAAGCGGACGCGCGGCGGTCGCGATTTTCTCGGGCTGCTCCTCCTGATCGGTCGCGACCGGGTGCCGATCCGCAAACACACGCTCGCGCATCTCGGTGAGCGCCGACATGGGCAGCACGCTCATCGTCGCCTCGGCCGTCGCGCCGCCACCGGTTTCGATCCGGACGTCGACGACCGTCAGCAGCCGGTGGAGGACGTTCTGAACAGCATCGATGTTCTGGATCCGCGCATACGGGATATGGCGCTCGCGACGAAACAGCAGCCCGCTGCGGATGACCAGTTCGCTGTCGTCGTACCGGTATCGATACGTGAGATAGCGGAGCACGGCAAAGGCGGCGTTCGGGAGAATGAAGAACATCATCCACGGCTGCCACCAGTTGCCCTCGCTCCGCTGGGCCCCGAGATACACGAAAATCCCCGGGACGATGAACAGCCGGATCTGCGTCAGGAACGCGAACGCAATCGAATACGGGTGAAGGCGGCGCTCAGACGACATCGGTGGTTTGCCGCGGGAGCAGGCGATCGCGAATCTCGAGCGCGGTGTCGTGCGCAAGCCCGGGCAGATCGATGCGCGAGTGGTGCGTCCCGGCGGTGAAGATCACGAGCCGTCCGAGGCCGTACTTCCGCTCGAGCGGGCCCTGCGACACGTCCGTGTGCTGCACGCGCGAGCGCGGCACGTTCTGAACGGAGCGCCAGAACACACCGGATCGAATCTCGATGCGCTCTTCGTCGACCTCGTACGACATGTGGCGGTACTCGATCTCGGCCCATCGGTACGACCACCACCCGAGAAGCGCGGTCCCGACCAGCCACAGCAACAGGCACCAGTACCAGCGGCGTGGGCCGAGCAGCGCGAACGACCCGACGAGCAGGGTAACCGACAGTCCGGCGGTCCAGTACCAACCCAGTTCCCGTTGGAGCGGCACGTACCGCGGGTCGAGCGTCACGCTCCGAAGCATACCTGTGAGCGGCGCAAAATCGCTATCATCGCCGCGAGTGCGCGTGGTCCAACTCCATCTCGCCGCCGATCGAACGCGCGGAATCCGCGCGATGGCAGGGGCCCGCCGTTGAAGATCGCGCTCGTGGTCACCGGAGGGTTGCACCCCAGCGGCACCGCGCAGGTGATTCCGGCGCTGCTGTGGTTCATCGAGCGGATGGCTCGCGCCCACGACGTTCATGCGTTCTCGCTCCGACACCTCGCCCGTGCGTCGACCTACCGGCTGCTCGGCGCAACCGTGCACGACCTGGGACGGCCTCGGGGACGCTGGCAGCAGTGGCGCGCCCTGCGACGGGCCGTGGGTGCCAGCGGACCGTTCGATGTCATTCACGGCTACTGGGCCGACCCCGCGGGTCTGATGGCGTCACTCGTCGGCCGCCGGCTGAGCATCGCAAGCGTGGTCACGTGTGACAGCGGTGAATTCGTTGCCCTGCCGGAGATCGACTACGGGCTCCAGTGCCACTTCACGGGCCGCGCCGTGCTCTCGCTCACCTGCCGCTCGGCCACACGCGTGCACGTGGCGTCCGAGTACATGCAACGCCTCGCACGCGCGAGCGGCGTCGATGCCGTCCGCATTCCGTTCGGGGTCGATCTCCAACGCGTGCAGCCGCCGGCCGAACGCCGTGAGGGCCCACCCTGGCTGCTGCTGCAGGTGGCCAGCCTCAATCGCGTGAAGGATCAGTCAACGCTGCTGCAAGCGCTCGCTACGCTGAGGCGTTCGCTGGACGTGCGCCTCGATCTCGTTGGAGAGGATACCCTTGACGGCCGTCTGGCGCGCGAAGCCGATGCGCTCGGCATCGCGGATGCCGTCACCTTTCACGGCTTTCAACCTCAGGACGCCCTCGCGCGTCTGCGGGATGCCGCCCATCTTTACGTGCAGTCGTCGCGCCATGAGGCGGCGGGCGTGGCCGTGCTGGAAGCCGCCGCCGCCGGACTGCCGGTCGTCGGCACGCGTGTCGGGTTCGTCAGCGACTGGGCCGACCACGCCGCAGCGGCGGTGAGGCCCCGGGACCCAGAGGCGCTGGCGGCATCCATCGTGTCACTGATCGCCAATCCCGCCCGCCGCAGTGAGCTGGCGAACGCGGCACGAGCGCGTGTGCAGGAGCACGACGCCGATGACACGGCGCGGCGCATGACGGCGCTGTACGAGTCCTTGCTGCGCAAGTAAGCGATTTCACCCGTGGCTACACGTCGCGCCACGGAGCCACCGACAACGTGCACACACAACGCTGGCACGTCCGATCCCCGTGGACGTCGAGTCCCCGGCGAAACGCCACCGCTTCGGGCGCGTTGAGTGCCTGGTCCAGCGCCAGGCCCGCGGCGACCGCATACGGGGGATGAAAGAAGCACGGCCGCAACGCGCCGCCCGGCTCCATCACCGCCGAGGTCCATGGCGCATTGCAGGTCACGCGTGGAAAACCTCGCACGTCGGCCAGCGCGCGATAGTAGTCGTAGATGCGCCACAGCGCCTCGAGACCGCCAACGATGAAACGGCTCTGCAGCGCCTCGTCGCATCGCACTTCCGCCTCGCCGATCGCCGCCGCCAATGCCATCACGTGGTCCCGCGACAGCGCGATCTCCGCCTGGCGATCCGTGGTCCACGGTGTCGGACGGTTGAACGCCGGGGAGCTCACGTCGGCGGCGAGAAACGAGAGACAGTCCACGCCCACGGCCCGCACCGCCTCGATGGTCTCGGCCAGTCTCGCATGATTCGCCCGCTGCACGACCGATCGCGCAACGATGCGGGGCCGCGTCCCGTGGTTGTTCAGCAGGCCAAGGCCGTGCGCGATTCGATCGAATCCACCATGAACGCGACGAATGGCGTCGTGCACCTCCGGCGCTCCGTCGATCGAGACGACCAGCTCGTCGATGCTGCCGGCCACGTCGTCGACATGACGGCCGATGAGCAGCCCCGTCGTCACCAGCGTGATGCGAATGCCTTCGGCGCGCAACAGGCCACACAACGCCCACAGGTTGCGGTGCAGCAGCGGCTCGCCGCCGGTCAGCATCACGCGCCGTACGCGCAGCCGTCGAATCGCGTCGACGTGGCGCGAGAGCTCGTCGAGACCAATCTCGCGATTCCGGGCATTCGCCATCCAGATGTCGCACATCACGCAGCGGCAGTTACACGCGGTGTGGACGTTGAGCGCCAGGATCGGGAGCGATTGCAGTCGATGCGTCCATCGGCTCCTGACGCGCCGCGCCGTCTCGTGAAGGTCCACCATCAGCACACCTCGAGACCGGGTTCACTCAACGTCATCTGCGCCACCCGGCGCGCAATCCACGAGGCCATGAGACGGCCGGCCCCATTGACGGTCACGTTCACAGGACGCTCCCGGCGAGCCTCGAAGACGGGCCGCATCTCGGGCTCGCCGACCAGCGGCACGCCGCCAATCATCGTCAGCCGCACGTCGTCCCGCGTGGACGCCACGACGGAGTCGAACGGATCGCCGGCACGTCGGCGCAGCACGACGAGATCTGCCGGCTTGCCGAGGGCGAGGGACCCCGCGTCGCTGAGACGCAACACCGACGCGGCGCTCGACGTGACGGTCCTCACGAGCGCCTCGGCCGACAACTGTCGTGTTCGAAACGCCGCGCGCAGCTCGTCGAGAAGATCGCCCTCGCCGCTCAAACGCGAATCCGTACCCAGCGCGACGCGCCGCCGCACGCTGAACAGCCTCACGTCGGCGGTCGCACCGAACAGAAAGTCATTGGATGTCGGACACCACACCAGTGATGCGCCGGCGGAAAGCACCTGCCGAGCGGCTCGTGCGTCCAGCGCGACGCCGTGAACCAGCACCGTGTTGGCCCCGAGACAGCCGAGCGACTGCAGCTTTTGGACCTCGTCGCGCGCTTCGACATCTACGCCCTCAGCCGCGTGCACAATCCACGGCCAGTCGGCCGGGGTCCGGCGGCACGAGTCGGCGACGCATGCGCCATCAATCTGCAGGGAATGACTGATGCCAATCCGGCGCGCCACTCGGACGGGAAAGCGCCGCTTCAACAGCGCGTGGAAGGGGTTGTGATGACACACGGTCGTGACACCGGACAGCAGGTTCTTGAGCCCGCCAACCCATACACGATCGGCGAGCGTGTCGGCGCGGGCCGCGGCTAGAGCCGGATCGGTGTTGAACCGCGGTTGAAAGTCGGCAATCCATTCGCGGACGTTGGCATGCTGCCGGCGCCACTTGAGGCGCGGAAAGGAGTTCAGCTCGAGATGATCGTGCGCATTGACCATGCCTGGCAGCACAACCGCTCCGTCGACATCGACGACGCGGTCACCTCGCCGCGGCGGCGAGCCGATGGCGTCAACGACGCTGCGGCGCACCCGCACTGAGGAGTGGACGCGGCCATCGCCAGCGAGCACCACGGCGTTCACGAACGTGATGGCGGGGTGACCAAACACGTCAGGCCACCCGGCGGGCGCGGATCACCATGGCCACAGGCTGCCCGCCCGGCGTCAATGGCGGCTCCTCGACAATCTCGATATTGAGGCCGGCGCCGCTGCACGCGCGCTTGTGATCGTCGCCCGCGTGCCAGCACACCGGCATGGTGCGCCTGCCGGCCGGAGATTCGAAGGTACGTGTCCAGCCCTCGTCACGGCCGGAAGGGTGCAGCGTCGAGTAGACCGCTACGCCTCGCAGCCGAAGCACTCGAGCGAACTCGGCAATGACGGCATCCAGATCGGTCACGTCCATCAGGCAGAGTCCGCTGACCACGACGTCACATGCCGCCGGCGCCACCGGCAGCGCCATCATGTCCCCCTGCGCCAGAGCGGCGGCACAGGCTCGCGCCCGCGCGAGCATTGCGGGCGACCGATCGATGCCTATCACCTGCGCGCCCAGCGCGGCGAGCAACTGCATGTAGCGCCCTGTGCCGCAGCCGACGTCCAGCACGCGGCGACCCGAGACCGGCGGCAGCAGCGACAGCACGGCCGCCTGCTCCACTTCCATCAGCGCGTTGTGCGCGTAGGGCGGATACGTCGGCGCCCACTCCGCGTAGGGATCAGTTCGCATGTGGCCCTACCCCTGGTCAGAACCCCGTGGTTTCCGGGCGCTGATAGCGAAACACCCGCTGCACGGCATTGAGCTCGAAGGGCGTCGCTTCGATGCGCCCGTGATAGCGCCACGACGCCAGGGCGCGCAGCATTTTCCGCCGTCGCGATGTCAGTCTCGTGTCCGTCACCGTGGGGTAATACGCGTTCAACACGGTCTCGAAATTCCTCACCCGTTGACGGATCGAGCGCGGCGCCCACGGCGTTTGCGGGTCTCGTCGCAACGCGAAGGACTGCCAGCGCTCGCTCACCCACTCGTCGAGCGTCTCCGGAAACGGAAATTTCTCAGGCGATGAAGACCCCCGCACCGGCGAGTACACGTACAGGATGATCTCGGCGGCCTCGTTCGCGGCCTTTATCTGTCGGATGAACTCCAGCGTCCTGCGCAGGTCTTCGTCGGGATCCGGTGGATTGCCGACGACAAAGGAAAACTCGGGAACGACGTCGAACTCGCGCATGCGCAACGCCAGCTCCAGTGTCTGCTCCGCCGTCGATGTCCCGCCCTTGTTCATCTGCGCCAGCGTGTCATTCGATGCCGACTCGGCACCGCAAAACACCATCTTCAGCCCGCTTTGCTTCATGACCTGCCAGGTGGCCGTCTTGTAGCGCATCAGCTCGTCCACGCGTCCCAGGGCCCACCACGTGAGACCGAGGGGTTTTACCCGCTCACAAATCGCCGCGGTGCGTGGTTCCGAGATGAAGAAGTCCATGTCGTGAAACTGAACGGCGTCGGCCGCGTACGTGGACTTGAAGTGCCGCAGGACGCCCTCGACGCGCTCAGGCGATTCGGCCACCCAGCGCCGATTGGCAATGCCGACGACCGCGCAGAAATTGCACGCGTGAGGGCAGCCGTACGACGAGTGATGGGCACCGACCCGTGCGCCAAGGTAGTGGCGATGAAAGTAGTGCCCCATGTCGAGTCGCTCGTAGGGCCATCGCGGCAGTTCGTCGAGGGCCGCGAGCGGCGCCGCAGGATTGTGTCTGACCCGTCCGTTCTGGACGTAGCTCAGTCCGGCCACCGTGTCGAGCCCACCACCGTGTGCGAGGATTCGGGCCAGCGACACGAAGCTCCGTTCGCCCTGCCCACGGATGCAGTAGTCGATTGCGGCGTCACGTAAAACGACGTCCGCGTGTTCGGATGGGAAATACCCGCCCCAGACGAGCGGTACGCCCGGAAAGCGCTGTTTCAGTGCACGCGATAGCGGCACCGCCTGACACAACTGCGGACCAGGCATCACGGTGATGGCAATGGCCGTCAGCGCGGTCCGCTCCGCGAGCGCCGTGATACAGGCGAGTGCGTCACCGTCGACGTTCGCATCGACAATCGCGTAGTCGAACTCGCCGTCGAGCACCGACGCGACCGCCAGCACCGACATCGGCAGCGGCTTGCGCGGCGAATGCGTGCTGGCCGGGTTGACGAGAACGATCACGCCCCGTCTCCCGTGACCCGCATGCCAATCCGACCGAGCGTCGCCGAGGCGGCGGCTTTCACCGCCTCCGTGTAGCGGCCGTTGCGCCAGTGTTGCTCGCGCGCCACCTCTCCGGTGATCCACCGCCGCGCGAAATCGTAGTAGCGCCGCGACGGCCGGCCGCTGATGGTCAGGTCGCGGTCGCTTCGTTCGCTCCACGGCGCGGACGTCGCAATGCGAGGCGCGACGGCATCGTAATACGGCGTGCCCTTAATCGGATACGAGACCGTGGTCAGAAACACGTCGGGCGCCGTGCGCTTGAGGTGATCGACCGTCGCCTGCAGGTCCTCGACGCGCTCGCCGTCGTAGCCCAGCATGATGAACATGCCCACTTCGATCCCGCGGCGTCTGAGGAGGGCCGTGGCCTCGGCAACGCGCTCCACGCGGACCTTGCGCTGCATCAGGTCGAGCACGCGCTGCGAGCCGCTTTCCGAGCCAATCCACACGCGCCAGCATCCCAGCTCGGCGAGCGCGTCTGCGACAGCCCCGTCGATCCGCTCCGCGCGCGAGATGCACTCGAACGGGAGCCGCAGCCGCCGCCGCTGCAGCTCGCGGGCGTATTCGAGAGTCCAGGAACGATGAATGGCAAAGACGTCGTCCGCGTACCAGAGCCGATCGGGCTTGTAGCGCTCGACCAGCAGCTCCACCTCGTCTGCCACGTTCTCAGGAGAGCGGCGCCGGTGCGTCGTGCCGAATACCGATCGGCTGCACCAGGTGCACGTGTACGGACAGCCTCGTGCCGTAATGAGCGACAGGGACGCGAACCCATGGCGGGTTCGCCACGCGTGCATGTAGCGCTCGATGTCCACCGCGGCCCTGTCAGGAAACGGCTGCGCATCGAGGCTGGCGATCTGGGCCCTCGGCGCCGTGCGCCCGCCGCGGAACACCACGCCGGGTACGTCCGGCGCGTCCTTCTGCAACAGCTCTTCGAGCGTATGTTCGCCTTCGCCAATGACGACGACGTCCGCGCCCGCGGCCAGATACTCGTCCGCGTAATGCGGCGGATCGGGTCCACCGACCACGACGCGGGCGCCGGCGCGCCTTGCCGCCACAATCATGCGGAGCGCGTTCGGCTTGGTCATCAGGTTGACGGCGATGCCGACCATGGGGGGCCGCTCCCGCTCCAGGCACCGCTCGAAGTCTTCGAGGCGCTGGAACGTGCTGTCGAACACGCGGACGTCGAATCCGCGCGCTTTCAGATGCGAGGACAGGTAGAGAAGGCCCAGCGGCGGATGAGGCCGCATAATCCGCTGCTCCTCAGCGTCCGAGGCCAGAAAGTAGCCGTGGGCCAGCAACAGATCCATCACGACACCTGTTGCGGCGGGCGCAGCCATTCCACAACCGTTTTCTCAATCGGCAGTGCATACCAGTCGCGATTGCACCGCCACCGCGAGGCCGCCCGCAGAGGCCACCGCCACCTGCCCCTCTGCCAGGCATGGCGCGTGTAGAACTTGAAGCGCTCGATGTGGCGCCACCGCGCGTCGCTCATCCACGGACTTCGACTGCCGACATAGTCGAACTCGGCCCACTCGGCAAGGCTGCGCGGAAAGCTGTAGCCGCTGGCACCCGCGGCGTCGGCAAGCGGGTTTCCGGGGTAGGGACGGTAATAGAAGATCGGCGTCTCGAATCGCGGGTGCATCGCGCGAAGACGCTTGGCGAGCGCCAGCGTCGCCTCGATGCTGGCATCGTCTTCGCCGGGGAATCCCACGATGAAATTGAAGATGGCGCCGAGCTGATGGCGCACACACATTTCCGCCGCGGCCTCGACGTGCTCGAGACGCAGGTCCTTTTTGAGCCGGTCGAGTGTCGCCTGCGACCCCGACTCAACGCCGATCATCACGCGACGCAATCCTGCTCTAACACATTTGGCCAGCAGCGCCTCGCCCATCCGGTGGGCCTGATCGGCGCGGAGGGTCGCGGTCCACTCGACATCGAGATTGCGCTGCAGAAACTCCTCCGCGATCTGATCCACTCGCGACCGATGCGTGAAGAAGGTCTCGTCCTGAAAGGCCAGTTCCTCGAGGCCGAACCGACGCTGGAGGGCTTCGGCCTCGGCGGCGACGCGACCGGGAGCGAGGCCGGTCCAGCCGCGCGCGTAGACCGTGGGGTCGGCGCAGAACGCGCACCGGAACCTGCAGCCCTGCGAGGAGACGTAGTCGACCTGCCGCCGGCCTTTGAGAGCGAAATAGCGAGCGACGGGAATCAGCGCGTAGTCGTGCGCGGGAAACTCATTGAGATCGCGGAGAGCGGCGCTGCCAAATCGTCCCGACAGCCGCTCGCCGTCGCGGAGCCGCGCCACCACCTCCCGGAACACGCCTTCGCCCTGACCGACGACCACGATGTCGACAGAAGGCTCGGCCAGACAATCGTCTGGAAACAACGACGGGTGCCAACCGCCCCAGACGACGGGACAAGACGGGTGCGCCGCCTTCACTGCGCGTGATACCCGAAGCGCATCGTGAATCGGCGCCCCGGACAGCACGGTGACGCCCACACAGAGCGCACCGCGTGCTGCCGCGACAACGCGGGCGACGGCATCCTCCTCGAGGCGGCCATCGACGATCACGACATCGATGTCGCGTCGATCCAGCGCCGAGGCCAGCGCGAGCAGCGCCAGCGGCATCGTGTAAAACACCGCGCGCGGGTTGTAGAGCACCACGCGTGGGGGTGTGTTCATCGCGCCAGCTTCCGTAGCTCGTATGAGGCGAGCGGGAGGGCCGTGCGGTGATACGCCCAGGCGGCCAGACGTCGCAGATCTGGAAGGCGCAGCTGGGAGGGGCTGCCGATGCGATCCTTCACGCGCCGTGCGAGCTGTCGCGCCCGGAACTCATGGTGCACGACGTGGTGCAGCACGCGATAGAACCTCGGAGTGTAGGTCGCGCGATACATCATCGCCAGGTCGTCTGAATCCACCCAGTTCTGCTTCGCGCCCATCTCCGCTCTCACACGCTCATAGAACTTCGTGCCGGGGAGCGGGTAGGACACCGACACACCGATATCGTCAGGCGCGAGCTCCCGCACCAGCGCCAGCGTCTTTTCCACGTCGTCCCAGGTCTCGCCCGGATAACCAAACTGCAGGAACATGCCGACTTGAATGCCGGCGTGGCGAAGCTCGCTGACGGCGCTTCGGATCTGCTCGACAGTCACCCCCTTCTCCATCGCGTCGAGGATGCGCTGCGATCCGGACTCGGCCCCCATCCAGACCATGCGACAACCGGCGGCGGCGAGCGGCCGGACGACGTCGCGGTCGAGTTGGTCCGCCCGCATCAGACAGCGGAACGGGATGCGCGCCTGGCATCGCTCGACCTGCGCGGCAAACGCGTCCACCCAGCCGGGCTGCAGGCCAAACAGATCGTCGACGACGAACAGTTGATCGGGTGCGAACTCGGTCTTGAGCCAGGCGATCTCGTCCACGACACCCGCGACCGCGCGTGCGGCATAGCGCTGTCCGTAGATGGGCTTCGCGCACCAGTTGCAGTGGAAGGGACAGCCGCGTGTCGTGGCAACGTTCATCGCGAAGTAGCCGTGACGCTGCCGCCAGAGGCGCCGGTATCGTTCGACCTCGACGAGGTCCCACGCTGGACGGGGCAGCTCGTCCAGATCGCGCACGAAGGGCCTCGTGGTGGTGCGCTCAACCACGCCGTCGCGCAGGTATGCGATACCGGCCACCTCGTCGAGCGGTCCGCCGTTTGCCAGCACGTCGACCAGCTTGGCCAGTGTCATCTCGCCTTCACCGCGGATCACGGCTCGAGCCCCAGCCTCGAGATACACCTCGGGGCGATCGCTGGCGTCGGATCCCGAGACCACGACGCTGCAGCCGCGCAGACGCGCCGCGTCGATCATGGTCATCGCGGCGTCACGCATGCGAAGCAGGCACATCTTCGACAGGTAGTTGAAACTGTCTTCGTACAGAACGGCAATGCGCGGGCGCGCGCGATCGAGCGCCAGCGCCCACTCCGCCTCTGATTCGGCGAGCATGGCGTCAAACAGCCCCACAGTGTGCCCGCGGGCTCGCAGGCAGGCCGCGGCATAGAGCGTGCCGAGCGGGGCAAACGGCTGCTGCGCACGCCACAGCTTCGGATCGAACTTCAGGTAGTACGCCTGTCCGAGCAGCACGTCAGGCATACGTTCCGTCCTTGGTGAAGTGCAGCAACACGTGGTCGCCCAGACGATTGAAGGGCGGCCACGGAGCCAGCCATCGGTCGATGGCAATAACCGCGACACGAACCGACCGCGGGAGACCCTGCCATCGTGTTTCGAGATATGGCGGCGGCACGACGACGCCGATGCCCTCGATGGTGCGGAGTCGAACCTCATGGCCGAGTGCGGCGCACAACTCGCTGATCCGGTGGTAGAACGTCGGCACGTCAATGCCGGCCACTGGAACCTGCACGGCCCCGAATCCCAACCGGCGCGTCGCCAGACGCGGCTGCAGCCTGGTCGTGAAGTACAACGCTTCGACTGCGCAGACGCGGGTCATCACCCCTAGAAGCACAGTTCCGCCCGGGCGCAAGTGACGCCTGACGACGGCACCGAGCGGCGCCAGATGTCCGACGCAGTTCAGAGCCCCGAAGTTGGACACGATGCCGTCGAACGGTTCATGTGGGGCAAGCGCCTCGAGAAACGTCTGCACGTCCTCCAGACCGCATGGCATCACCGTCGCGCGCGTCTCCAGTCGATCGTGCGCCAGGCGACGCATGGTACGCGTCACCATCTCCTCCGAGGGATCACACGCCACCACGTGGCAACCGCGCGACGCCAGGTAACTCGTGTCGAGCCCGGTCCCGCACCCGATCTCCAGCACGCGCGCGTCGCGACCGAAATGGCGGGCAAACGCACGATGCGTCCGCTGCCGCAGCAGACGAAAGATCTCGCCGCCGGTGAGGCCGTCGTATGCCGCGGCCAGCCGGTCGAACGCCAGGGTTGCCGCCGGGCGCGGGTCGTGCCGCACGTCCGTCACGACACGGCCCTCGCGTCGGCCGTGCCGACCGGCCGTGCCACAGGCAGGCCGGCGACACGCCTGTAGAGCGCCAGCATCTCCTTGGCCGTCCGGGTCCACGAAAACTGCTGCGCGCGCGCGATGCCGCGGGCGGACAGCTCGCGACGGCGGTCGACGCTCGTCGCCAGCTTCACCAGCGCGCCGGTGAGCGCGTCGACATCGTGCGGGTCAATGGTTTCTGCCGCGTCGGCTGCAATCTCGAGGAGTGACGAGGTGCTTGACGTGATGACCGGCGTGCCACACGCCATGGCCTCGATGACGGGAAGGCCGAACCCCTCGTAGATCGACGGGAAGACGAAGAGCTCGCTCAGGTTGTAGATGACCGGCAGGTCGTCGGCCGGCACGTAGCCGGTGAAGTGCACGACGCGGCGCAGGCCAAGGCGATCCACATGGTCGTAGAGGTCTCGTGATGACCACCCGTAAGGGCCCACGCACACGAGCTCGTGAGCGATGCCTTGCCGTCGCGCGTCCGCAAACGCCGCGACCAGACGCACGAGGTTCTTGCGCGGCTCGATGGCGCCGACGTACAACACGAAGCGTTCCGGCAACCCATAGCGCATGCGGATGCGGGCCCGCGACACGCGATCGTGAATCGGCCGGAACTCCGGGCCGGCCGCCTCGTGCACCACGCTGATGCGCTCGGCCGGGATGTGATGGAATCGCAGAAGGTCGTCGCGGGCGCTGTTGGAGACGGCCACGACGGCGTCCGCGACGTTGGCCGCCACGCCGATCAGTGGACGGTTGATCACCCGGCGGCGCATCGGATGACACTCCGGGTAGAGCTTGAGACTCATGTCGTGAATCGTCACGACACGCGCGGCACCCGTCCCCAGCGGAATCATTCCATTGGTGAAGTGCGCGACATCCGCCCGCACGTCGTCGAGCACGCGGCCCGCAAGCAGCTGCATCCACACGATTCGCAGCGGGAAGCGCCGCCGGCTGTGGACGGTGACGTGTCGCGGCAGGGGGTGCGTCGTGTCGATGGGCTGATTCGACACGACCACCAGCTCGTCGCCGGTGACCTCCACCTCGCGCGCCAGATGGTGCAGCAGATGCTCGGTGTAGTAGCCGACGCCCGTCCGGCGCGGCGTCAGCGTCGTGCCGTCAAACGCGATCCGCATGGGACGCCTCGGATATTTCCATCCCTGGAGAGAACGTGATGCCGGCGGCAACGGCGAACATGACGTAGGTCGTCGTGAAGCTGAGAAACGAGTCGACGAGCCCGTGGCCAGCCACCACCAGCCCGGTGGCACACAGCGCGGCGACGGCAATGTGGTTGCCGCCGTGCGCGGCAGCAAGGCGACGCGACAGCGCCCGGCCGGCCGACGCGAGAAACCAGAGGAACGCCAGCAGGCCAACGCTTCCTGCGCCGGTCAGCACCTCGAGGTACATGTTGTTGGCGTGCACTCGGCGGTCCCAGCGCTCGATGCCGAGATATGGTCCGTAGGCCAGGCGATAGTTGTCCGGACCCACACCCAGGAGCGGGTGGTCCGACGCCATGCGAAAGGCGGCCGACCAAAGCGCGGGACGTGCGGGCCTCATCGTCCCCGTCGGCAGTTGAGCCATCTCGGTCTTCACGATGCCGGAGGGCGCGCCGCTCACGGTCGCCTCGGTGCGCGCAGCAGCGACCCCTTCCGTGCTCAGCCACGCGCGCGTCTCATGGACGACATCCCAGACCAGCGTGTACGAGCCGGGCTCGACAGGCGCAATCACGTCGGCCTCCATCGCGACGCGCATGCGTGGACGAACCGCGCCGGGAAAACGCGTGCGTTGGCCCTCGAAGTCCACCACCGCCCCCGTGTCGGCGCGCAGCCAGTGGTAAGACAGCGCGAACGCGGGATCAGCCGACGAATCCCACGTCAGCCGCCCTGCATTGGTGATCGCGACGGGCACGCGGTGTGCTCGTCCTGTACGGAGCGATAACGCCTTCGGCACCTCATACCGCGCGCCATACCACGCCTCGGATCCTTCCGTGCTGAGACGCGCCGCGAGCAGCTCCGGCGAATGCGCGACGAAGACGACGGCGACGAGCGTCGTGGCCAGGGCGGTCAAGGCGCCCAGGCCAGCATGCGGGCGCGCGACGCGGCCGAGCCGTATCGCGGCAACCGCGGCGATGGCCACGGCCATCGCGATCAGCCCCGCGCGCGTGAAGGTCGCGCTGATGCCGGCGCCGATCAGCGTCAGGGCTGCGAACACGAGGCGGCGTTCCGCCTGCGGGCGCCGGGGCGACGGATCGAGCAAGAGCCACAATCCAAGGGCAAAGGCGACTTCGAGATACATCGACGCGATCGTGGGATAGGGCAGCGTGCTGGTGGCGCGAAGTTGCCCGCCGACAACGTGAAATCCCGGGCGGAACGTGGTCAGCGCCGTCGTCACCGCCGGGATCTGCGCCGCCTCGAGGACCGCAATGCCCGCGACTACGGCCGCGACGGCCACCAGCGTGCGGACGAGCCGCCGGGCGCGGTCGCCGGTGTCCACGACATGGCACGTCACGAGGAACAGCCACGCCGCCATCAACATCCGCAACACGAATCTGATGGCGTTGCCTTGTTCAAACGATGTGAGCGCCGCCGCGGCAAGCAGCATCAGAAGAAACACGGCGCCCGGCACCAGAATCGCGGTTGGCACGCCGGAAATCAGCGCTCGTGGACCGGCGCGCCATGTCACCATGCCGAGCCCGATCGCGACCACGATCTCGACACTCGTCGCCGCGAAGGCGCCAGGCCGCTCGAAGAGGACGCGCTCAAACGGCGCAACGATCACGATCGCCAGGAGCGCGAGCATGGTGAATGCCGCGCGGGCTGCAAGAGATCTGCCACGGCTTCGCACGGCATGGGAGGTGCAACGCGGTCGGCCAACGCACGGGATCGCCCCTGTCGCACGCGCTCCTCTGCGAATACGAGTTACCAATCGTGAAAACGCTTTCGCGATACGTAAAGCATTGGGCTGCGTCAGCTTCGCTGCCGAGCGCGCCCTCTGCGCAGTGGCCGGCTCCGCCCGAGGGCCGCAGCCTGGCCGTTGAGATCCCGCGCTTTGGTCGCGCGGGGGCATCGCTCGTCGTCTACAAGACGAGCGCGGACCTCTTCAGCAAGTTGGTGACCCTCGTCGTCACCGTTGCCGCGGCGCGTGCGCTGCCGGCGGGCGACTTTGGCGTGATGGCGCTCGCGATGACAACCGGCTGGCTGCTTGGTGTTGCCAGCGACGCAGGCCTGCCGATGTATCTCGCGACGCGTGTGGCGCAGGCGCATGGCGCCGGAATCCCTGTTTACCCGATCGCGCGCGCCGTCATGACGTGGCGGACACGGCTCGCGGTGATGGCCATCGTGGCGGCAACCGCCGCCGGCGTGGCGCTCGTTCCGTTCTTCGTGCTCATTCCCTTCATCCTCATCGTGCTGCATCAGTTGTTCGGCGCCATGCTCGAGACCGCCGCACATGCCTTTCGTGGGCTGGGCCGAACCGACGTCGAATCGTCGTTGTCGCTCGCGCACCGCGGCGCCGTCGCGATCGGCGCGTTGACGGTGCTCGCCGTGCAGCCCACGCTGCTGGGACTCTCCGTCGCGCTGGCCGTGCCGCCCCTGGTGGCGCTGGTCGCATCCGGTGTGGCCGTACGACGGCTGACTGCGGACGGTCCGCCGTTTTCTCTGACTCGAGGCCGCATGCTGACCGAGGTGGCGCCGCTCGGACTCGGCGTGCTGCTCTCGGCGCTGTACTTCCGCTGTGACGTGTATTTCATCGAGCGGCTCCACGGCGTAGAGGCCGTGGGCGCGTACAACGCCGCCTTTCGCATCGTGGATGCCTTGCGGCTCTTTCCGGCGGCGGCGCTGGCCGTTGCCTATCCGCTGCTCTGCGCGGCCACGGATCTGCACCGTGTGTCCAGGCTCTCCCTGTCGCTGCTTGCCGCGTCGGTGCTGGCGGCGCTGGGCATTGCCCTGAGCGCACACAGCCTCCTCGTGCTCGTGTATGGCGAGCCGTACGGCACGGCTGGGCAGGCACTCCAGGTCCTGGGATTGTGCATTCCCTTCTTCTACGTCAACTACGCGCTCACACATCAACTGATTGCGTGGGAACGCCAGCGCGCTTTCGTCGCCATCGCCACCGTCGCGCTCGTGGCCAATCTCCTCGGCAACGCCTGGCTGATTCCAGACGGCGGCATGACGGGCGCCGCTGTCTCGACGCTGCTGACGGAACTCGTGGTGTTGATCGGTTGTGCCCTGTCCCTGGTGCGCCGATGACACCGCTCGCAGCACCCAGCGCCGCGGAGGAGCGGGCTTTTCTGCAGTCCGTGATCTACGCCGCGCTCTTCGATTACCCGCTCACACCAGCACAGCTGCGGGAATCGCTGATCGGCCAGCCGGCAGACGAGCCCGCGTTGCTCCGGTGGTACCAGGCCAGCGCCTACCTGCAGGCGGCGGTCGAGTATGCCGACGGCTTCTTCTTTCCCCGAGGCCGCCGCGACGTGCTCCGCACCCGCGCCGAACGAGAAGCCATCAGCCGCAGGATGCTTCAGGAGATAACCGGGCCCTTGAGGCTGATGACCCGCATGCCGTTCGTGCGGCTCGTGGCGCTTTCGGGCAGCCTCGCGCACCTCAATGCGAGCGACGACGCCGATCTCGATCTGTTTGTAATCACCTGTCCCGGCCGGGTCTGGACTGTGACGGTTGCCGCACTGCTCGTCGCGCGCCTGCTGGGATGGCGAAAGCGGTTGTGCCTGAACTACGTCATCTCGGAACGGGCGCTATGGATTGCGCCCGCGGATCTGTTCTCGGCGAATCAAATCGTGAACCTGCAGCCGATCACGGGGAGCAAGGCGTATTGGCGCTTCCTCGATGCGAATCGCTTTGTGCAGCGCTTCTATCCCAACTTCCTGCCGCGTGACGTACGTGGGGATCGGCACTGTCCGGTGCTGGTCGAAGGCGTCATCAACCTGACAATGGGTGCGATCGCCGAACGCGCCTGTCGATGGCTCTACCGGGCCCACCTTCGCCGCCGGGCGCACACGTGGAGGTCTGGCGATCAGGTTCGACTCGATCGGGAGTGCCTGAAGCTGCATACGAGCAGTCACCGGCGGGAGGTGATGGAGCGCTTCGAGCAGGCGTTGAAGGAGGCGGTCGCCGCGGCCGAACAGGAGGCGCTCAGACACGAAGAATCGTCGCCGTCGCCGGCGTCTGTGTGATGGAGGTCAGCGCCTCGGCGTAGAGCGCGACCTGCCGGCGGTAAACGTCCTCGGCGGCGCCCAGTTCAGCGTCGGTCTTGAAGTCCACGACAACCCACCCCTCCTGCGTGTGAAAGGCAAGGTCGATCTGCCCGTCGATGAGCACGCCGTCGCGCATGAACGAGATCGGGACTTCACGGCGGCAGGAGTGTCCCGCGGCGGCCGCCTGGTGCGCCCGGCGCAGCACGTCGTGCGCCAGCGCCCGTTCCACCATCACCGCTGCGGCAGCGCGCTCGTCGTCCGACGCGCCGAGCATGCGGGCGTGCAGCACCGCGAGATCATCGATGGTGTCGCGTGTGGCGTCCAGCGGAGCCGCGGCGAGCAGCGCATGCACCAGCACGCCGAAGCGGCGTCCCCCTGGACGCGGGCCCGGGACCGACGCGTCCACGACCGTCACGGTCGAACCAACGTCCGCGGAGGGCGCGGCTGGTGCGTCGCCCTTCACATATTCGGTCGCTGTCACCACCGCGAGCGACGGCTTCGCCGCCTGGCCATGCACGGCTGCGCGGTCGGCCTGCCACTTCTGGTAACGGGCACGGTCGGCGGCAACGTCCTCCAGCCGCGCCTCCTTCGAGATGAGGTCGTCGCGCCGTAATCCTCGGGTATCGTCACCCGGCTGATCGACGAGCGCCGGATCCCACCACACAATCGAGTACGACTCCTGCGAAAACGAGTCGACCATCGAGTACTCCCCGGGCCACATCGTGCCGCTGCCGGCCATGTCGCCATCCGGCCGCTCGAGGACAGTGTCCCTCGTCCTGAACCTGGGCACGCCCGCAGCCGCGCGCGGCGATTGACGCTCCGCCAGCGGCGGATACAACGCCTGATTGAGCGGGCGCACCCACGAATCCTCCAGCGGCCCGTCGCCGACGGCTGGGACCACGAGCACGTCGCGCGCACGCGTGGCCGCGACGTACGCCAGGCGCATCCCTTCCGCCGCGTCGCGACGCGCTTCGCGGTCGTTGTTCTCGATCAGGTCGAGCGGCGACCAGCCGGCGAGCTTCATCGCGCAGAGGTGGCGGTCGGTGTCCAGGTATCGCTGCGCGTCGTCGCGGCTGAGGCCGCAGGCGATGTCGGCGAGAATCACGACGGGAAATTCGAGCCCTTTCGCCTTGTGGACCGTCATGAGGCGTACGCCATCGCTGCCCTCCTCCAGAATCGGCGCCTCCGGGGCCTGGGCACGATCGCCCGCATCGCGCAGAGTCTCGACGAACCCGCGAAATGACAGGCCACCGTCGCTCTCATACTGCCGCGCGAGCTCGCCGATGTGCAGCACGTTGGCCAGGACCTGCTCGCCGCTTTTCCAGAGCATGAAGCTGGCGTGCGCGCGGGTGATCTGCATCAGGCGCCCGATCGTGTCGGCGACCGGGCGATAGTTGCGGCCGGCGTGCAGCTCGCGCAGTGTCCGCAGCGAGTCACCGATGGCCGCGAGATGCTCCGGCAAGTCGTCCGGCACGTGGTACGGGTGAAACGCATGCGCGCGCGATTGGTCCTTCATGAGCGCGTGGTACTCGAGGAGCTCTTCGTCGCCGATCGCAAACAGCGGGCCGTGCAGGGCGGCAAACACCGACAGCTCGTCCTCGGGCCACTCGATGGCACAGAGGGCGGTGCGAATCGCATCGACCTCTTCGCGCTCGTGGAACGTCTTGCCGCCGACGAGCAGATGCGGAACGCCCCGCGATTCGAGCGCTTCGACATACGTCCGCGTGACGTCGTCCTGATACGCAATGAACCGCCTGAACAGCAGACAGACGTCGCTTGCACGCAGGGGACGCGCCCTGTCGCCCGGCACGGTTACCTGCCAGCCGCTTGCGGCGACCACCCACCGGACGAACTCACCAATGGCGTCAGGCAGCGACTTCTCGATGCTGGCCTTGGCAATCCGGTAGCGCCCGTACGGTCGTGGCACTGGCAGGGCGACGACGGAGGGCTGCCCGGGTATGTCGTCGCGATATTTCGCGAGCGGGACGTAGCCGGGTTGCAGCGAATCATCGTCGCGCTGCATGACGCCGTGAAACGCCGCGTTGACGAAGCGCTGGATGTTCCGCACGCTGCGAAAGGATTGCTGCAACACGACCGGGCGCGCGTCCTGCCGCGCGAGCTCGTCGCAGATGCGCTGGTACATGCCGATATCGGCGCGACGGAATCGGTAGATGGACTGCTTCGGATCGCCGACGACGAAGAGCGCGCCGGGGCGGATCCGCGAACCGCCGGACTGCTCGTCTGCGGCAAGGAGCATCAGCAACTCAGCCTGCAGCGGATCGGTGTCCTGGAACTCGTCAACGAGGATGTACTTGAATCGCCGTTGGAACGCTTGCCGGACGGTCGCGGTGTCGCGCACGAGATTACTCGCGAGGATCAGAAGGTCGAGAAAATCGAGCGCGCCGGCGCGGACCTTTCGCTGCTCGAAGCTCCGCACGCACGATTGCAGCTCGGCGTGTACACAGCCGGCGAGGTCTGCATCCGCGATGGTCTTGAAGGTCTTGAGCGCGGAGAGCAGGCCCTCGCGCGCCTGGAGGACCGCGTCTCGCGACAGGGTCTTCGCGTACATGGCGCCGCTGCCCTTACGCGTGCTCGCGAGGTTGCGATCGGACGCGAGCGTCGTCAGCAGCGCTTCGAGCCCGTCGTAGTCACGGGGCGATTGCTGTGTCGTGCGGGCGATCTCGGTGGCCGACCGGCGCAGCGACGCGGTGTCCTGATACAGACTGTCGCGTTCGTAGATCGGCGATGCGGTCATCGCGGCGAAATCGAGGACCGACTGGACCACTTGATCGATCGTCGGCTCGCGATCCCATTGCGGCCGCTTCCAGGACGCCGGATGGTCGCGCCACTGCAGCAGATCGCGGCCGGCGCGGCGCAGCCGCTCGATGGGCCCGTCGCCTTCTTCGGTGTCCTGCCACCACGACATCCGGCGAGGCCGGCGCAGCGATCGCCTCACGCCTTCGCCAGGCGATTCGAGCGCCGCTTCCATCCACTCGCTGAACGCTTCGTTGTACAGCCGCTCGCTGGCCGCCTCGGTGAGCACTTCGAAAGAGGGGTCGATTCGCGCCTCGACCGGGCGTTCGCGCAGCAGTTCTGCGCAGAATCCGTGGATCGTGCTGACGTGCGCTTCTTCGAATTCGAGAACGGCCGCATCGAGACGCCCGGCCTCGACGCTGCCGGAGAGCGCAGAGACACGAGCCTTCTCCAGCTCCTCCCGCAGTCGCAGCTTGAGCTCGCCTGCCGCCTTCTCGCTGAAGGTGACGGCCACCACCTCGGTGATCCGGGCGCGGCCCGTTTCAATCAGCAGGACGATGCGTGCGACCAGTTGCGTCGTCTTGCCGGTGCCGGCGGCGGCTTCGACAATCAGCGTGTCGTCGAGATTGGTCCGGATGAGGTCGCGTTCGTCGATCATGGAATTCGGCGGAGCGCGTCCAGATCGGCGAAGAGGCCAGTGGACTTGCGTCGGGTGCGGCGTTCTTCGTCGCCTCCGCACACGGCGACGAAGTCGCAGCGGCGGCATGCGCCGTCGGCCGGCCGCGCGGCCAGCGTGCCCTGTTCGATGGCCCGGTCGATCACCTCCAGCACCTCGAGGGCGCGACGCCTGCTGGTGTCGTCGAGAGCGATTGAGTGAACGGAGAATCCGCCCACCGACGTGCAGTACGAGAGGCGGCCTTCTTCGACGTGCTCCCCAGTGACGGCTTCGAGGGCCATGCCGTAGAGAATCGGCTGGAGCACGCGCCCGCCATCGACCATGGTGGCGCGGGTCGTGCGGTTCTTGCCAGTCTTGTGATCGGTCACGCGGAGCGCCGTGCCGTGAAGGCGGCGCTCGACGAGGTCGATGGAGCCACGAATCAGAAAACGCCCGTTCACCTGCGCCGGATCGTTGACCGAGCGCGGGTCGCGCTCGAGGTCTCCTGGCAGGCCAAAGGCGAACTCGAAGAGCTCCGGCTTCCACTCGCGTCCGTCGCGGACGAGGTGGTCGAGCCAGCCGCGGAGATCGCGTGCAATCGACGCGAGCTCGTCGCTCCACACGCGATCGATCGCAGGCGCCAGATCGTCCTTCGCCTTCCGCGAAACGCGCCCGATTGCCCACTCCAGCATCTTGCGTCCGGCGGCGGCGCGGCTGTCAGTGAGCGGCAACAAACCGTTCTTCTCGAGCTCACGGAAGAACTCAGCCTGGATCTGATGAAAGAGGCTGCCGCGGGTCAACGGGTCGAGACGCTGCAGCGGCGCCGGCGCTTCGAGCGGCGCGAGCCGGAAGACCGCCGAGAGCTGGAACTGATACGGGCATTCGGCGAAGCGCTGCAGCGCCGATAACGAAAACGGACGCGCGCCGAGACGCTGCCTGGCCAGCGCAGGGGCCGTCTGTGGCGTCGCGCGGATGAGCCCATCTGCCGGATGCCATCGCTTCTGCCAGCGTGCCCACCGCCCCGTCAGCGACCGCTGCAGGTGGGGGCTGAGCTCATAGAGATAGCGCCCGCGGCCCTTGACGCGTCCGCGATCGTCATGCAGCAGCTGATGCAGCATCGCGAGGTCGTGCTCGAACTCGTCGATGGCACGCTCGGGCGCTTCCGGAGCCGGCCAGGCCAGCGTCGCGCCGCCGGCGGCAAACGCGCGATCGCGAATCGCCGCGTAGGGTGGAATGCGCCCCTCGACGGCGCGCGCGATGTCGAGCACGTAGAACGACGGCACGCGCTGCCTGGATTCCTGCAGCTCGACGCGCGGCCACGACAGATAGATGCGTTCTGACGCCGCCCCCACCGCGAGCCGCAGGTGCAGGCGCTCTTCGTCGGCGCGCTGCTTCTGCTGCAGCAGCGGGGCAGAGAGCTGCTGCCGCCGCTCGTCGAGCAACAGCGCATCCTCGCGCAGCCGCTGGGGAAACACGCGCTCGGCAAGGCCCGGCACGAAGACGACGCGCGAGGAGCGCCCGCGAACGGCGGATGGCACACCGACAAAGACCCGCCCATGGCGCCGTCTCGGCGGGTCGTGCGTCAGCATCAGCAGCCGTGGCGCGAGCACGTCGCGCACTTCGCCGAGAGACACCGGACCAACGCCGGCCAGCGGGCCGAGCTCGGTCAAAACCCGCAGCACGCGTGCCGGTTGGCGCAACACCTGCGGCGCAAGCGCGCGGAGGGTCGTGAGCCATTGGCCCCACGTCCATTCGGCGCCGCGCGGCCATCCCGCCATCTCCTGCACGAGCGGCAGCGCGAATGCCCGCAGGTGTGCGAGCTGCTCGCGGTCGCGCCCGAGCGCGGGAATGCGCGGCGACTCGGGCTCGTCGGACTCGAGCTCCTCCATCTTGCGCCGGTACTCCTCGGCGAGCCCGCGCAGACGACGCTCCCAGCGATCGAAATGGCCGATGACGGCAGATTCGACGAGCAGCTCTTCCCACCGCCACGGCGCGCGCAGGCTGCCCGCCATCACACCGTCGCGCGCCGGTTCACTGGCGGCGGAACGGGCTTCTTCTTCGGGCTCGCGATCCACCGAACGATCCAGATCGGGAACGACCGCTTCGGCGATCTCGTCGCTTGGCGGCGACCAGGGATCCGCGGGAGGCTCCCCGGCCGGTGGCACCTGACCGAGCGACAGATATTCGGCAAAGCGGCGCGCCGACAAGTCCTCGTCTGCGCAGGCCAGCAGGGCCAGAAACGCGCGGCCCGCCGGATCGGGACGCCGTGTGCCGCGGTCGAACCACGACGGGATGCCCGCCCGTTGAAACGCGTGTTCGAGCAGGCCCAGATAGATTTGCGGGGCACGAAGCAGGACGGCCATCTCGTCGTACGGCACGCCGCGCGCCGCCTCTTCGAGTACTCGACGCGCGATCTCGACACACTCGCGCCCTTCGCCCGGCGCTGAAAACATCACGACGGAGTCGTCCATCTCACCCGATGGAACGCTCCCGGTCGCAAACAGATGCTGCTGCAGGCGTGCGAGTGCCCGCGCCGGCGCCGACCCGGGCTGTGCCGTGGTTTCCGTGAAATGAATGTTGCGAAGGGCGTTCAGCGTCCGGTCGTCGCCATGCGGAACCGTGGCGAACACCGCGCGTGCGGCGCGCGTGAGCGCCGCAATCAACCGTTCGTCCGCAAGGCTCGCGATCGGAATGTCGAGCAGAACGACCATGGCGCCGCGCGCAATCGTGTCATCCTCCTGGACTGCGGCGGTCGCCGTTTCGAGCAGCGTCGCGCGATCCACCGCGCCGGCATTTCTCGATTCCTGCGCCACCGCCTCCGCTAACTCCGCAAGATCGGCTCCGGCGCCTGCGAGCGCGGCGAGCTCAGCCGCCGACGCGTGACCGAGGCGCAACTCCGCCATTGTCCTGGTCAGCGCTCGCGGGAAACCCGGCAGGTCAGCAACCGGTGCAAAATAGGTGAGGCGGCCCGCCGAAAGCGTGGTGAACGTCGCACGCGCCGCGACGGCCTCGGCGCCAAGACCGCCGGTGGGGCTGAGTCCCTGACGCGCCAGAGCCAGCAATGCCAGCTTCGTCACGAGCTCGGCCAGCCCGACACGCGTCACGCCAAACAGGCCGCCACGTCGCGACGCCGCCACGAAGGCCAGTTCGTCCGCGGCCGCGCGCGATGCGCCGACAATGACGATACGATCGGCCGGAGCGACGTGACTCATCGCGGTAAGCGCCGCCTCGATTCGGTCCCGGGCTGCGGGCGCGCTGAAGAAGTGCAGGGACACGGCGTTCAAGACGATACCGCATGCGCATACGACACCTGCATTTCGCGTTCTTTCTTGCGCTGACCGAACTGGTGAATCCGTGCGCAGCCCTGGCTCATGCGCAGGGCGCAGACCCGCTGGCCATCGCCTACACGCGGCTCTATGAAGGCCAACCCGAGGAGGCGCAGGAACGTTTCGATCATCTGCGCCGCACTGACGACGACGCGCTGGGTCCCTGGTTCGGTTCACTGTTCGTGATGATGGCGCGCATGGATTATGACGATTCGCTCGGGCCGATTTTCGAGCAGAGCGTCGATTCGCTCATCGAGACAGCATCACGGCGGTATGGGCGCACGACCCAGGATTCGGAAGCGCTGTTCTATCTGGCGCAGGCGTACCTGCTCCGCAGCACCTATCGGTTGAATTTCGACAAAGGCATGTGGGGCGCCGCGCGAGACGCCGCGAAGTCGAAGGGGTACGCCGAAGCCTACATCAGGCGCCACCCTGAACATGGGGACGCCTACCTCGCCCTCGGACTCTACAACTACTACGTGGATATCGCGCCCACCGTGGTCAAGGTGGTGCGTGTGCTGCTGTTGCTGCCCTCTGGCAATCGCGCCGAAGGCGTGAAGCAACTCGAACGAGCGAGCACCGAGGGCCACCTGTTTGCTCCGTTCGCGGAGACGGCGCTCGCGGATATCCATGGGTCGTTCGAGGGGCGCCCTGACCGAGCCCTTCCGACGCTCGAACGACTGGTGCAGCGCTTTCCCGGCAACGCGGAGATGCGCCTCGAGTTGGCGTCGATGTACTTGCATCCGGCAATTGAGGATTACACCCGCGCCGAGCAGCACTACCAGGCCGTGCGCGCCGCGGCGAGCAGCGACATCCCACGTCATCTCTCGCAGCGCCACAGCGCAATCCTCGGGCTGGCGAGCGTCCGCCGCAACCAATGGCGCATCGACGAAGCGATCAGCCTTCTCGATGATCCGATCGACAGCAGGCCGGCCACGCCGGAGTGGGTGATGCCAAACCTGCTGTTGCGCCGCGCGAACTACAAGATGCTGGTCAACAACCCGTCCGCGATGGACGATGCGCGGCGTGTGCTCGCAGATTCCACGTTCGACACCTGGCATAAAGCGGCGCGGCGGCAGATCCGGGCGATCGAGTCACACCGCCGGAGCAGCCAGGCAGCGGTATACGCCGCCTTGCTGCCCTCCAATCGTCTCGTGGCCGAAGAGCGGTTCGAGGAAGCGCGCGCGGCGTACGACGCCTTCGCACGGCAACATCCGGATGATTGGCAGGTGCGGTATCGCCTCGCGTATCTGGATTTCGCTCGCGAGCGATACGATGCTGCAGCGGCGGGCATGCAGGCCATCGTCGCCGCGAGGTCGCCGATGCCCGGCTGGCTCAAGGCAGCGGCGCTGCTGAACCTGGCGTGGGTCCACGACATTCACGGCAACCGCGCGCAGGCGGTGAGGCTTTACAGGCAAATTCTGGACGATTACGAGGACGAGTCGCCCGCCGGAGCCGCACGTCTCGGGTTGATTGCGCCCTTCAAGGTGCCAATCCAGGGTGGCTAGGGTGCCTGAAGCCGCTACGCACGCCATGACCGCCCAGGCGCACCGGGCAGCGTCGACACCCGAGGCACCTTGGGCGCCCTCGGCGCCCTGGGCAGTTCAGCCACCTGACTGTCGTCCCACGTGGACAGGGGGCTGTTGCACCAACGCGGGAAGTTGTAGACTCCACAAGACTTAAGCGCGGCAGTCGCCGGTACGGGCCTTGCTGTCACTGCCGCTCGGAGAGCGAGTGTCCTCGGTTGACGCCGGGGCATCGCAAACACCCATGGAACTCAACAAGCTGGTTTTCGGTGGTCTCGCGCTCGCCTGTCTCGCAGCCGCCGCCGGCGGCGGCTATCTGGCGGCGCGGCACGCGCCCGCACCTGCCGACGCCGCAATCTCGGCGCCCGCGCCAGCCCCATCAGTGACGTCCGGAACCGCAACAAGCCCGGTGACCGAATCGGAAGGGGTCATCGTTCCGGATGCGGCTTCCGCACCCCGCACTCCCGAGGCTCTCGAGCTTCCCGACGCCGCTCCGCGCCGCGAATCGACGCCCCGGCCCACTCGCGCGGCGGCCGCTCCCAGTACGCGCGCCCGGGCGGCAACGCCCGTGACGCCGCGTGAGGCCGAAAGCCGCAGCGCCCGTAACAACGCTCCTCCACCCGCAGAGCCGACGTCGCCTGCGCCTGCGGTCGCGCCTGCGCCAGCGGCCGGCGGGATGTGGGAAACGCGCCCCAGCATTACCCCGGATTCTTCCGGCTCATCGCGCGGTGCGTTTGACGACGCCGAACCCGAGGCGCCGCCCCCGCCGCCGGCGCCCGAGTTTCTCGACCTGACGGTGCCGTCGGATGCCGTCGTCGGCCTGCAGATCGAGCGGACAGTGACCAGTGAAACGGCACGCGTCGAAGACCGCGTGGAAGCGCGCGTCACGCGCGACGTGCGGGTCGGCGACAAGGTCGCGATTCCCGCCGGATCAATCGTCCACGGCTCGGTGATGGAAGTCGAGCGCGGCGGCAAACTGAAGGAACGCGCCCGCCTGGGCGTTCGCTTCCATACGATCGTTCTCGCCAACGGGTCGCGGCTCGATATCCGAACGGATTCGGTTGTTCGCGAAGGCTCCTCGCCGTCCAAGGAAAGCGCGGCGAAGATCGGCGGCGCGGCAATCGGCGGCGCCATCCTGGGTGCGATTCTCGGCGGCGGCAAGGGCGCCGTCATCGGCGGCGCGACCGGCGCGGCCGGCGGCACCGCGGCGACGATGGCCGGTGATCGCAATCCGGCTGTGCTGACCGCCGGCACAACCGTTACCGTGCGGATGCAGCAGCCCGTGACGGTCACCGTCGAGAAGTAAAGAAAACTGGCCAGAAGCGCCTCGGCGTATGATCGATCCGTCCCAGGAGGATCGACCATGCGCCGTTTGTTTGTACTCGCCATCACCTTCCTCGTTTGCACGACCGCCGCCATCACGGCGCAACAGAAGATGTCGAAGCCCGGCATCAGCAATTACACGCAGGTCGACGCAGTTGTCGCGTGCGGCGGCGCGACGGAAACGTCGGCGCTCGAAGGACTCGAGAACGACGGGTTCAAGGCCGTCATCAATCTGCGCCAGGCTTCGGAGCGCGGCGCGAACATCGAGGAGAACCGCGCGCGCGCCGAGGCGCTCGGCCTCAAGTACCTCCACATTCCGTTCAACGGCGGCGCACCGGAGAACAAGACGTTCGACGACTTCCTGATCGCGGTGGCGGACAAGTCCCATCAGCCCGTCTATATCCACTGCGCCTCGGCGAATCGTGTGGGTGCCGTTTGGCTGGCCAAGCGTGTGCTGCAGGATGGCTGGGCCGTCGACAAGGCCGCCGAGGAGGCGCGCCTGATCGGGCTTTCGTCGGCGCCGCTCGAGGCATTCGCCCTGAAATATATTGAGGCGCGCAAGAAATAGGGCTATACTGTCAAGTCGTTTTGGCGCGGCGATTTCCACCGACTTGATGGGCCGCGCACGACACCTCGCATCGCGACGTGTCGAAGACCTATCTAAGTCGCGGGGCTCGCGACAAATCGCGAGCCTTTTGTTGTTTCAGGGCGCTGTTCGTCCGAGTTCAGGGTTCACTTTCAAGGAGCGTTATGTCGCAGTTCACGTTCACGTCCGAGTCGGTGTCCGAGGGTCATCCCGACAAGGTGTGCGATTACATCTCCGATTCGATTCTCGACGCCTGCTTCGAGCAGGATCCGCAGAGCCGAGTGGCCTGCGAGACGCTCGTCAAAAGCGATCATGTCGTGCTGGCCGGCGAGATCACGACCAACGCCAAGCTCGATTACGAAAAGATCGTGCGGCAGGCCGTCAAGGAGATCGGGTACACAGACACCACGGAGCCGTTCTGCGACACGACGCTGAAGGTCATCTCGCTCATTACGCGCCAGTCCAACGAAATCGATCAGGGTGTCACGTCCAGCACCAGCCAGAGCGGAGACCAGGGCGCCGGGGATCAGGGCATCATGTTCGGCTACGCCAGCGACGAAAGCGACGAGCTGATGCCCCTACCGATTCTGCTCGCGCACAGGCTCACCTACGGTCTCGCCCAGGATCGCAAGCTGAACAAGGTCGATTTCCTCCGCCCCGACAGCAAGTCCCAAGTCTCCATGGTCTACGACAACTACGTGCCGAAGTACGTCAGCGCGGTCGTCGTGTCCACGCAACACACGCCGGCTGCCGATCAGAAGCGCATCACCGAATACGTCCGCGAAGATCTCGGGCCGCGCGTGCTCGGCAAGTGGTGGCACAACGATCTGCAGCTGTTCGTGAATCCGACCGGCAGCTTCATTCATGGCGGACCCTCGGCGGATGCCGGCGTCACCGGGCGCAAGATCATCGTCGACACCTACGGCGGCTGGGGACGGCACGGCGGCGGGGCCTTCAGCGGCAAGGATCCGTCCAAGGTGGATCGCAGCTCCGCGTACTTCTGCCGCTACGTCGCGCGCCAGGTCGTGGCAAGCGGACTGGCGAAGATGGCGGAGATTCAGGTCGGCTACGCCATCGGCATGGCCAAGCCGGTGTCGGTCAAGGTCGAAACGTTCGGCACGGGCGACGAAGCGGCGGCGGCAGCGTACGTGATGGAGCACTTCGACTTCCGTCCACGCGTCATCATCGACACGCTCAACCTGCTGCGGCCCATCTACCGGAGCACCACCAATTACGGACACTTCGGACGCACGGGCCTTCCGTGGGAAGAGCCGGTCGCTGTAGCAGCGAAGTAGCTTTCGGCTATCAGCTCTCGGCTATCGGCGCTCTCAGCGCTCGGCGCCCGGCGGCCCTACGTCCGCCGGGCTTTCTATTTCTCAGCCCGCTCGATGACGGGACCCACCTGCCCACCTGCCCACCTGACTTACCTGCCCTACCTGACCCCTGCCCCACCTGCCCTACATGCCCTACCTGCCCTCTACCTGCCCTACTGCAATCGAAAGTGCACGGTGACCGTCATGACCACACTCACCGGCACGCCATTGAGCAGCGTCGGCGTGTAGGTCCACTGCCGGACGGCGGCGAGCGCCTCCTCGTTCAACACCGGTGAGTCGCTGCGCAGCACGCGCGCGGCCCGCACGTGCCCGCTGGTGTCGATCGTCGCTTCGATGATCACGAGACCCTGCACGCGGGCGGTGAGCGCCAGCGCCGGGTACGCAGGTGCGACATACGCGACACGCTGCGGCGGCCGAACGATCCCGCCGACGCGCACCGGTTCGGACGGCGTCGGTTCGGCGACGGGAGGAGCCACCACCGCACCACTGATCTCCATGTCCGTACCGCCCACGATCCCAACCGGCGCAGGCATTGCGGCTTCGAAGCCCAGGTCGATGTCGGGCTCTTTCGTGATCTCATCGGGGGCAACGACCGGTGCCGCATCGGGGGAAACCGCTGGCGCCGCTGCCGGCGTCACCGCCCGCACTGGCGGCGGCTGCGGAAGCGGCGGCGGCTCGATGTGCACGAAGGTCGGCCCGGAGTCCGGCAGCGGCAGCGCGCCGGTCGCCAGAAGCGGCGTGATGACCAGAACACTGATGACGAGCGCGTGGACGAGAAACGAGAGCGGCACGCTGTACCACTTGCGTGTGCCGAGCGTGATGGACGGATCGGTGACATCGCCGAACAGTTCGCGTGGCATGAGCATCTCCTTGCCCCATCACGCTCGAGCAGAGCCGAGGGGCGACTCACGCGACTGACCGGCCGATCGTCGTCGTTACGAGCTTAGACACCAGAAAATGAAAAAGGCCCGGCGGTGTCGCCGGGCCTCGTCAGAGCCGACAGCTGAAAGCCGAGAGCGCTGATAGCCGGGAGCCGTAAGCTGTCAGTTCGCCAGCTTGATCGACTTGATCGTGATCGTCTTCTGGCCGTCCTTTTCGGCCACCTCGCCCGTGACAGTCACTTTCCTGGCGACGAAGTCGATCAGCTTGGCGTTGTTGTCAGCGGTGTACTCGCCGTTTGCGATGGTGTACACCGCATCGGTCGTCATGATGCCCTGCGCCTGGCCACGCTTCGCGCATGCCATCGCGCAGGCCGCATGGGACTCGCCGTGACCGCCTTCACCCTTCTTGAGCGCGCACGCGACGTCAACGAGCTCGCCCGTTATCGTCACGTCGTTGGCAAACACCGGCACGGCCAGCGACGCCACAAAGGCCACGGCGGCCATCATCGAAAACATCTTTCGCATATGTCTCACTCCCCGTGAGGCAGGATTGGTCGTCCCGCAATGTCGATCCAAGCCATCTCTTGTAGCGACGTGGCCGCTGAGTTGTCAACCGGCATTATTACAGACGAGGTGGGGCGCCTCGCGCTTCGAAGGCGAAAGTCGGAGCGAAAGCACCCGTTGGTGTGTTACGTTCCCACTCTTCGAGGATTGCCATGCTCATCGCGCGTGCCGCAGCAGCATTCGGTGTCGCTCTGGCTATGGGACTGTCCGCGGCGGCGGCCCAGTCACCGGCTCCGTCGATCGACGATCTCCTGAACCTGAAGCGCGTCGGCTCACCGGTCATCTCACCGGACGGCAGCGCAGTCGCCTACACGCTTCGCGAAACCAACTGGGATGACAACGAGTATGAAACCGAGATCTGGATTGGCACCGCCGCAGGCCCGAGACGCCTCACCAATGGGCGCAAGTCGAGTCAGCAGCCCGCGTGGTCGCCCGACGGCAACTGGCTGGCGTTCATTTCCGACCGGGATGGGAAGCGGCAGATCTACCGCATCGCCATCGCCGGCGGTGAAGCCGAGAAGCTGACCGATGGTGACGAGGGGGTGAACGCCTTTCGATGGTCACCCGATGGTCAGTCGATGGCGTTCACGATGACCGAGCCGGTGAGCGAGAGCGTCAAAGAGCGAGAGCAGCGATTCGGCGACCTGCGTATCGAGGACGAAGACCAGCGGATGGCGCACATTCACCTGATCGCCGTGCCCGCGGCGTCCGGTGGGCCGCTCCCGACGCCGCGCGTGTTGACCAGGGGCTCGTTCGTGGTCGGCGCGTTCGACTGGTCGCCCGATGGCCGGTACATCGCATTCGATCACCGGATCTCGAGCGACCCGGCTGATGGCGGCTCTGCGGACATCTCCACCGTCGAAGTGACGACGGCCACGAGCCGTGTCATTGTCGGGCAGGCGGGGCCCGACTCGAACCCACGGTGGGCGCCCGACGGAACCCGCATTGCCTTCGTGACGGCGATGCGCAAGCCGTTCAACTACTACCTGAACTCCGCCATCGCCATCGTCGATTTGGGATCGATGGCAATCCGGACGCTCAGCGAGGCATTCGACGAGAACCCGCAATTGGTGGACTGGACTCAGGACGGCATCTTCTTCAGCGCGTCCCAGCGGACGTGGTCGTATCTGTTCAAGCTGAACGCCCAGACCAGGCAGATCAGCCGCGTTGCGGTCGCCGACGAGTGGATCGGGAGTTCGTTTTCGATCACTGGCGACGGACGTCGCGCCGCCTTCATCGGATCCGGGCCTCAGGACTTTGCCGACGTGTTTCTGGGGCGCGTGGGGCTGGTCGGAAGGGTGGAGGACGTCACGCGCATCACGACGACCGCGGATCAGATCGCGGCCTGGCCAAAGCACGCGCGAGAGATCGTGCGATGGAAGAGCCAGGACGGCACCGAGATCGAAGGCGTGCTGCACAAGCCATCGGACTTCCAGCCTGGCCGGCGGTATCCCTTGCTGATCGTGATTCACGGCGGACCGACCGGCGTGTCGCGTCCACTTCCGTATTCAAACGGTGTGGGCTACTACCCTATCGACTTGTGGCTTGCCAAAGGGACGCTCGTGCTCGAACCGAACTATCGCGGCAGCGCGGGGTACGGCGAGCGGTTTCGGTCGCTCAACGTCAGAAATCTCGGCATCGGTGACGCGTGGGATGTGTTGTCCGGAATTGATCATCTCGTCAACGCCGGAATGGCGGACCGCGATCGGGTCGGCGCGATGGGCTGGAGTCAGGGCGGGTACATTTCGGCGTTTCTGACGACGAGGCACTCGGATCGGTTCAAGGCCGTGTCGGTCGGCGCCGGCATTTCGAACTGGATGACGTACTACGTCAACACCGACATTCACCCGTTCACACGGCAGTACCTTCAGGCGACCCCCTGGGACGACGCCAGGATTTACGCGGACACGTCGCCGATGACTTATATCAAGTCCGCCAGGACACCGACGCTCATTCAGCACGGCGATCAGGACGCGCGCGTGCCCGTGCCCAACGCATTCGAGCTGTATCAAGGACTCCGCGATCAGCGCGTGACCACGCAGCTCGTGCTGTTCAAAGGCTTCGGCCACCCCCTGAATAAGCCCAAAGCCAATCGTGCCGCCATGCAACAGAATCTCGAGTGGTTCAACAAGTACCTCTGGCCTGTCCCTGGAGCAACGCAATGAAGAAGCTGCTGTTCATCGCCTTCGCCGCGCTGGCGCTGCTGACGCCCGAGCGTCCGGTGGCCCAGACGCAGGCGCCAACGGCGCGCGCCGTCGCCATCCGTGGCGGCACCGTGCTCACTGTCACCGGCGGGACGATTCCCAATGGTGTCGTGGTCTTGCGCAATGGCCGCATCGAGGCGGTTGGCGGGACGAACACGCCCATTCCAGCCGGCGCGGAGACCATCGACGCGTCAGGCCGGTTCGTGTCGCCCGGCATCATCGACGCACACTCGCACATCGCCGCCGAATCGATCAACGAAGGCGGAACGACGGTGAGCTCGATGACGGGCATCGAGGACGTCCTCAATCCGACGGACATCAACATCTTCCGCGACCTGGCCGGCGGGTTGACGGTCGCCAACGTGCTGCACGGCAGCGCGAATCCAATCGGCGGCACCAACGCCGTGATCAAGCTCCGCTGGGGAAAGGCGCGTGCGAACGAACTGCTGTTCGAAGGCGCGCTGCCGGGCATCAAGTTTGCGCTCGGCGAGAACCCGAAGGACATGCGCTTTGGCGGCGGGCAGCAGAATCAGCCGCCGCGCCGCTATCCGGCCACGCGTCCGGGCGTCGAATATGTGATCCGCGATGCCTTCACACGCGCCAAGGCGTATCAGCGCGAGTGGCAGGAATATGAGAAGCGGCGTGCGTCGGACCAGACCGCGCTCGCGCCACGAAGAGATCTGCAGCTCGAACCGCTGGTCGAGATTCTCGAGGGCAAACGCCTCGTGCACGCACACTGCTACCGGGCCGACGAGATCCTGATGCTCATCCGTCTCGCCGACGAAATGGGTTTCAAGATCGCGACGTTCCAGCACGTGCTCGAAGGTTTCAAGGTCGCCGATGAGATCGCGGCCCATGGCGCCGGCGCGTCCACGTTTTCCGACTGGTGGGCCTACAAGGTCGAGGCCGAGGATGCGACGCCGTACAACGCGGCGCTGATGCACGAGCGCGGCGTACTGGTCTCCATCAACTCCGACAGCGCCGAGCATGCGCGCCGCCTCAACACCGAGGCCGCGAAGTCCATTCACTGGGGCGGACTCTCGGACGACGAAGCGCTCGCGCTGGTGACGATCAACCCGGCGAAGCAGCTGCGCATCGACGATCGCGTCGGGTCGCTCGAACCCGGTAAGGACGCCGACGTCGTCATCTGGAACAACCACCCGCTGAGCAACTACGCCATCGCCGACCGTGTCTACATCGACGGCCAGATGTATTACGACCGGCTGGAGGACGAGCGCCGCTTGACGGATGCGCGATCCGAGAAGACGCGTCTGGCGGCTGCCGAAGGGCGGACGTCCCCAACGGCCGAGCCGCAGACCTCGAGCCCGAGACCGCAGGTCTCGGGTGCCGGACCCCAGTCGGAACAGCACGATCAAGGGCTGGGAGGCATCGACGAATCCCGGCTGCCGCAACCAGCGGCCACAACGGGCCCGGTGACGGCCATCACCAACGCCCGCATTCATCCGATCACGCAGCCCATGATCGAACGCGGCACCATCGTGATGCGTGGCGGGCGCATCGAGGCCGTGGGCGCCAACGTGCAGGTGCCGGCAGGCGCGCAGGTCATCGACGCGCAGGGCGCCGACGTGTATCCCGGATTCGTCGATGGGCGGACGTCGATGGGCCTCAGCGAGCCGGGCCCGCGGGGCTTCGACGACGTGCAGGAAATGCTGGACATCAACGCCGCGGTTCGTGCCAACGTCGGCTATCGATCCGACAGCGACGCGATTGCCGTGGCGCGCGTCAACGGCGTCACGACGGTGGGCGTCATGCCCGCGGGCGGCCTGCTCGGCGGCCAGGCGGCGATCATGAATCTCGACGGCTGGACCTGGGAAGAGGCGACCTTGAAGCCCACGGCCGGCGTCACGTTTCAATTTCCGAATATCGGCGGTGGTGGCGGCTTCGGTGGTGACGCCAGCCAGCCGCCGCGCAAGTACGAAGAGCTCAAACGCGAGCGTGACGCGCGCGTGAAGATCGTCGAGGAGTTGGTGGCGCGGGCCAAAGCCTACGCACGCATTCCGGCTGCCGATCGCCGCACCGATTGGAATCTCGAAGCGATGGTTCCCGTCGTCGAGGGCCGTCAGCCGCTCTTCGTGCAGGCGGGCAACGAAGCGCAGATTCGTGAGGCGGTGGCGTTTGCCGACCGCACCGGCCTGCGTGTCGTGATCACCGGCGGCATCGAAGCCCCGCTGGTGGCGCCACTCCTGAAAGAGAAGAACATTCCGGTGCTGCTTGGGTCGGTGCTGACGCTGCCATCACGCGAGGATCTGCATCACGCGGCCGCGTACAAAGCCGCTGGCGAGCTTGCCGAGGCGGGCGTCAAGTTCGGGTTCGCAACCGGCAGTTATCAGAACGTGCGGTTGTTGCCGTACGAAGCGGCGATCTCGGTGGCGTGGGGGCTGCCTCGCGACCAGGCGCTCCGAGCTCTCACGATTGACACGGCCGACATCCTGGGCGTGGCCGATCAGGTCGGGAGCATCGAACCGGGCAAGGTCGCCAATCTCGTGATCTGGCAAGGTGATCCGCTGGAGCTGCGGACGCCCGTGCCGCGAGTGTTCATCGCGGGTCGTGATGTCGGCCCGCTCAACAAGCATCTTGAACTGTATGAACGCTTCGGTAGCCGGCCGATGCCGACGCGCGCGCAGTAGGAGGCGACGATGAAGAGACTACTCACGCTCGCGCTCGTCGCAGGTGTCATCGGTGGCATAGGTGCAGCAGGTGCCTCAGGTGCCTCAGGTGCCTCGGGTGCCTCAGGTGCCTCGGGTGCTTCAGGTGCGGCGCAGGCGGCGCGAATTTACGCAATTCAGGGGGCGCGGATTGTGCCCGTCTCCGGGGCGGTCATTGATAACGGCACCATCGTGTTTCGGGATGGCGTGATCACGGCGGTCGGGGCGAACGTCACCGTGCCGGTGGGCGCGCAGGTGCTTGCGGGCAAAGGCCTGACAGTCTATCCGGGGCTCATTGACATGGGCAGCACCGCGGGGCTGGCGATGCCGGCCGTGCCGCGGTTGGAGAACCCGAACACGCGGGAGGACGTCGAGCGCGCGAAGGCGAACTACCTGCTTCGTGCGCAGTTGCGGGCCGCGGATTACGTCGACCCAACAGCTTCGGCGCTCGGCCGCGCCGCGAGCGCGGGGATCACGTCCGTGCTCGCGACGCCCTCAGGCGACGCGATTCGTGGGCAGAGTGCGCTCATCACCACGGCGCTGCCGGATGACGAACCGCAGATCGGCGCGGTGGCCGACGAACGCAAGGGCGTCATGGTGCTGAAGGCGCCGGTGGCGCTTCACGTCACGTTCTCACGGCAGCCTGGGGGCGGGAGCGCATACCCGAATTCGCTGATGGGCGTGATTGCGTTCGTGCGCCAGGCGTTTCTGGATGCGCAGCACTTCGCCGCAGCGCAGAAGTACGCGGAGGGCGCGTCTTCCGCTGCGGGGGCGGCGGCGGACGAATCAGCCCCGTCGGCTCAGCGTGCGCTGCTTCGCCTGAACTACCAGCCCGCATTCGAGGCGATGCAACCCGCGCTCGCGGGACGGCTCCCCGTCGCGTTTGAAGGGGCATCGGCGCGCGAGATCCTGCGCGGACTCGACATGGCGAAGCGCTTCACGCTGGATCCGATCATCACCAACGGTCGTGAAGCGGGCGAGGTGGCGGCCGACCTCAAGGCCGTCAACGCGCGCGTGATCCTGAGCCTCAACTACCCGACGCGGCCGGAGAACCTGGCTCCAGATGCCGACGAACCGCTGCGCGTGTTGCGCGACCGGGCCAATGCGCCGAAGACGGCCGCCGCGCTGGTCAAGGCCGGCGTGCCGTTCGCGTTTGCGACGTCGGGGTTGAACGAGCCGCGAGACTTCATCAGGAACGCGGCCAAGGCCGTGCAGAATGGTCTGTCACGCGAAGACGCCGTGCGCGCGTTGACGCTGCAGGCCGCGACCATCGCGGGCGCGGCCGATCGTCTCGGGTCCCTCGAGACCGGCAAGATGGCCAACGTGCTCGTCACCGAAGGGGACCTGTTCGCCGAGAAGATGCAGATCAAGCACGTGTTTGTCGATGGCCGGCCCGTGAATATCGAAGCCCCCGCGGCTGAGAGCAGTCGCCGCGGGCAGTAAGGGCCGCTTCGCGGAGGGCGGCTTCGCCGCGGGCGCCGCTTCGCGGCGAAGGGGGACAATCGCCTCGGCACGTCGGCGTGAGGCCGACTCGCGTTGCTCGTCGGAGTGGGCCCGACGGCAAGACAACGTTGCAATGACGTCACGCGAGGCACTCGCCTTCATCTGTCAGCACGGTGTCGTGCTCGAGGCCGCGCAAGGCCCCGTCCCGTCCCTTGCAGTGGTCATCGCTGGAGGGCCAGTCCGGGGCAGCTGGTGGTCTCACGCGAAGCGGGATGAGATCTTCGCAGTGACGCGGGCGGTCCGGGACAGCGACGATGTCCTCGTCTGCCGGCTTGTCAAGGGCAAGATCACGTTCGTCCATCGGCGGCTGTGGCCTGCTCTGGTCCGAGCGGCGGGCCGCCTGCCATCGGATCGCCTATCTCGAGTGCGCGAGGTCCACACACGTTCAGGACGTCACACGACGACAGAAGTCCCGTTCCCCGAGTGGGTTCCGCCGAGCGTCCGCGCGGCTGCCGGACGCCTCTCGGAGGAAGAGGCGCTCGCAGAGTTGGCCGCCTGCACCGGATAACGCCACGGACGGCTGCACCCGTCGGCGGCGTGCTCATGCCGGAATCAGGCGGGTGGCTGTTTCTGATTCCCGGAGTTCTCGTCTTGATCGGAGCGAGACAGGCCGGTGCGGGGACCCGTATGGGAGGTTGAACGCTTTGCACAGCGCTTGACGGTCTACCGTCGGATCGTAAGGGAGGGTTACCGCCCCATGACGGAGACTCGAACAAAATGGCATTCAGTGGTGCACTTCGCCCACTCGCTCCGGTCCGTCCGCTGACGACCCCTCCGCCGAGCGCAAGCGAGGCGGCCCTCCGGCGCAGCCGGCCCTCCGGCGCAGCGGCCTCCGCCGCAGGCGGCCCTCCGGAGCAGCCGGCCCTCCGGCGCAGCCGGCCCTGCGCCGAAGGCTGGCCCTCAGCGAGCGCGAACCCGCTTCGGCGTCTTCGCGCCACCCCAATGCGCCAGGAAATGCGTGATGAACGCGTGCTCGTCGCGCGCCTCGACCGCCAGCGGCGCCAGCGCAAGCGCCACGGACAGCGCCGTGTGATAGCCCAGCGAGCGCGACGCCGACGCGCGAACGAAGGCCGGATGGGCGTCATTGATCCAGATCGTGCTGTCCACGAGCCGCGCCAGCTCCGAGTCCTCGGGCCGCGACTCGAACTGCACTAGCAGACCGTAGCGCGCCGGACGCCGGCGCCCACTCGTCGTCTCGAGCGTCCCGGCCGCGATCTCGGTCTGCGCTGGCGTGTCGCCGATCCCGCTTGTGTCGCGATCGGCCTGTGGAGAGGGATCACTCGGCGTGGTGGGAAGCCCGCGCGGCGGCGCGGCGTCACCGGAATCACCGTCCGCGCTCGGTGGAACTGCGTCGCCCGAACCGTCGTTCGCGCCGTCGCCCCCCAACGTGTCCGCAAACAGCGGCGCCGCGACTTTCTCGGGACCACGGCCCGGCATCGGCAGACGCTTCTGGCCTCCCGCACGACGATCGACGAGCGATCGCAGCAGTGGAAAATCGTCAGAGAGATCTTCGAGCACGCGTTCCAGATCCCGCTCCAGGCGGATCAGTCGCGGGCGCGCCTCTGCCTCACGTCCATCGCCCCATTGGCCAAGCTGCCGCGCCACCACTTCCTGAATCGCCTTCCGGTACGCCAGATACGACGCACCCCGCGGTCCGGTGCGAATGAAGTCGTTCTTGCTGAGCGTCAGGCATCCGGCGAGGTCAGGGGCCTCGACGAGCCCGGTGACCTGGCCTCGCGCGGCCGGCGCCACGCCGAGCCAGTCCCACCCGCGCTTGATGACCTTGCCGAACGTGCTGATGGCGATGCCCTCGCGGTCAGCGCTCAGCCCGTGGCGCCGTTCGATGAACCCGATGACGGACGGCGTCCGACGACGACCCAGACGCACTGCGATAGGCACGCGTTCCGCCCCAGGCATCGCCGGGGGCAGCTCACTTCCGTCGACTTCGAAGACGATGCGCGCCGGGTAATGCCGGCGAAGCAACTCGTCGAACAGCGGATCGAGCAGCGGCTCGAAATGCTGCCGGATGGCTTCCTCCAGGTAGCCGGCGTCGACGAGCGGCGACAACTGATTGGCCAGCGTCAGTCGCACAGCCGTGCCGCGCGAGGTCGTCAGTCCAGGCGGCGGAATCCACTTCCATGGCGCGCGATGACGCGAGGCCAGGTGCCATCGTGTGGCTACGTGCGTGGCGCCGCGCTGCGTTTCGGTGACCACCTCGCGCGACACCAGCAGACCCAGCTTGATGCCGACGCCGGCGAAGCCGATGCCCTCGCCGCGCGATTTCGTGCTCGACGCGATGTCGTGATAACGGGCCAGCTCCCGGCGGCGCATCCCGTGCCCATCGTCCACGATTGTCAATGTCGATTCGGCGGGATTGGTGAAGAGCCGGATGCGCGTTGCCCCCGAGTCGAGGGCGTTGGCGACGACTTCGGTCAGGATGGTTTCTTCCAGCGCGCCGGTATACGCATCCCGAAGATCTTCGAGCAGGTGATGGAGATCGACGCGTGTTTCGCCCACGCGTGAATCTTATCGGAGACGCGTGGGCGGCTGCTTCGCCCTCGATACTGCGGCGCGGAAGGCCCGCTTCGCGCGAGGCGGACCGCTACGCCAAGGACGGCGCTGAGATGGACGCACGTAGGCACAGAATGAGGGTGTGACGTTTCACCTGCGGCCCGCATTGGATTCGGATCGAGAGTTCCTCTACGCGCTGCATTGCCGGACCATGCGCGAGGTCATCGAACAGACCTGGGGGTGGGACGACTCCTGGCAGCGGATGGACTTCGACCGCCGCTTCGACGAGTACCTGGTCTCCATCATCGAATGCGATGAGCGCGCGGCCGGTGGGCTACTTCTGGAGGTGAAGCCTGATTCCATCTACATCCATGAACTGCAGGTCATGCCTGAGTACCAGGGCCGCGGTGTAGGTACGGCTGTCGTCCAGCAGGTGATTAACGACGCCGCGAGTCGTGGAATTGCGGTCACACTTTCGGTCGTTCCGGCGAACCCACGAGCCCGGCAGCTTTACGAACGGCTCGGCTTCTACGTCACCGAATTCGACGCGCCGTTCTATCGCATGCGCCACGACGCGCGGTGAGGATAAAGCCCGCCCTTTTTTGTACGTCGACCCCCTGCGACCTTACTCGGCTTCGGTGATCTGGCTCAGTGGTCGCGCCCTTTCCGCCGAGCGAAGCGAGGCGGCCTTCCGCCGGAGGCGGCCTTCCGCCGCAGGCAGCCTTCCGCCGCAGGCGGCCTTCCGCCGCGGGCGGCCCACGCGCCGCAGGCGCGCCTCTTCAGCGCGCCAGCCAATAGGTCATTTTCAGCGCGAGCGAACGATTGCGCGGGCGGCTCCAGCCTTGCCGTGAGCCGATCGACGAGCGCCCCGCCAAATCCGTTTCGCGCCCCTCGTTGTAGACGATGTAAAGGTCGCTGCCGGGTTTGTAGATGTACCAGAACAGAAAGTTGAAGCTGGCGGTGCGGCGCTCGTCGTTGTATTGCACGAACCCCTTGACGAATAGGTCTGGCGAAAACGACTGACTGACCCGGAAATTCAGCGTGTTGGTCTCGTAGGTCGGCCGTCCAGGCAACGTGATCCAGTTCTTCGTGTAGTTCGGCTCCAACAGCAACGTGCGCCCGAGCTGAAAGTTCACCGCGGCGCGAATCGATTGCCGGTCGCCGTTGTAATAGCCCCCGGCCTCACCGTTCACGCTGCCGTACACGCGCCTGGCCTGATTCGAATTGAACCCCGCACTGTAACTGGTCCACGAGTAGCCGCCGATCGGCAGCTCGGTGCCGGCGGTCGTGAACGGCGCGGACAGGACGTCGTGCTCGCGACTGACGCCCAACCGCACGCTCGACGAGTCCTGCCGCGACAGCCGCGCGTCGAACTGCTGGCTGCGGGACTCGAGGCGGCCCTCGTGGTCTTCGTAATACTCGATATCACCCCGGAAGAACATCTGCCGGACACCGCGCCATCGCGGCCGCGGCGTCCACGCCGCCCTGGCTTTGGTCGCGCGGACGTCGGTGCGGGTCACAAACCCCATCTCCGGATTGAACCGCGCCCCGATGTCGGAATACTGCAAGGCCGTGCTGAAGCGCTCGGTCCTGTAGCCGACATCGGCGACGGCCGCGACATCGCTGCCTGGCCGATCCGCGACGGCGGCATCGGGCGAGTCCGTCCTGGCGACCAGACCGATCACCGTGAACGACGGGCCGAGCATCAAGCCGACGTCCACGCCGACGGATCGGTTGTAGTCCGTCACGCCGCCCTCACGATTGAGCAGGATGGCGCCGATGGATGACTTCGACAGGATGTTGCGCTTCACCCGCAACGCCGTGTAATTCGCGCGATCGATCAGGCGGCTGTCGCCGCCTTCGCGGACGTCGGCCGCGTCGGTCGTGATGTTCATCACGCCGACGGAATATGGACCGACCTTGCCCGTGAGCTTGCCGCCGCCGATGAGCGGCACTTCCTGTCCATCGTCGAGCCCGATGCGCCTGCTGTAGAACACCGGCAGAATGCCCGGGTCGCTGGCCGCGGCATCGCCGCCGGGGCTGGACGCGCTCTTGCCGTAATCGAAGATGCCAATGCTTTCGGTGAAGAACTGCCGCTTCTCGGGAAAGAACAGGCTGAAGCGCGTGAGATTCACGACTTCCTGATCCGCCTCCACCTGCGCGAAATCGGTGTTGTAGGTGATGTCGGCGATCAGATCGTCGGTGACGCCGACCTTGAAATCGAAGCCCACGTCCGTGCGGGACTCGGTAGAGACCGGCCCGGTAAAATCCCTCTGCACGCGCGGGGACACGTATGGCAGCAGTTCCATGCGACGCCGCGCACGGAGGTCGTGCAGCCCGGTGATGACCCCGGCGTTGGAGAGCCTGGCAAATCCGTTAGCCGTCCACTCGCGCGGAAATGGTACCCAGTACGCCTCTTCGTTCTTCCGCATAATGATCCGGCACAGGTTCAACCCCCACGTGGACTCGCCGACGGTCGTCCTGAAGCGAAGCTGGCTGAAGGGAATGGCGATCTCGACGTACCAGCCCTGGTCGTCGACCGAGGTCTCGTTCTCCCAGACGATGTTCCAGTCGTAGTTGATCGTGCGGCCGTTTTCGACCGTGTTGGCATCCTTGAGCGCGGCGAGCGGGTTGGTGCTGAAGTAGAAGCCGTTGCGGTGATCGTGGAACGTGTCGATGACGATCTTCAGCTGATCGCCTCGGCGCAGGCCCGAGTCCCGTTTCATCTCGTTGCCCATGATGCCGGACGGGTCGCTGTCCCACAGCCACACGCCGAAGTAGATCTTCCTGTCGTCGTAGAGAATGCGGAACTCGGTTCGTTCGGTGGACGGCGCGCCGAAGTCGGGCTCGCGCTGCACGAAGTCCCCGGACGCTGGTCCAAGGGTCCAGACCTCTTCGTCGAGCCGGCCATCGATATGCGGCGTCTGGCCGGGCGGGATGCGGACCGCCATCGCGCGGAACGTCTCAGGATCGATCTTCGTGATGTCGAACGGCTGTGCGCCGGCCGAGGCGGCCACGAAGAGGGCTGCGAACAGGAACCCAGGGGTGCGCATCACGTGACGCGCATTATCCGGTACCGTTGCGCCCGCGAGCGAACAGGAATTCGAGCGCACGTCCGAAGCGCTCGGCCCACGCGCCTTCGCTGTGCGTGCCGCCCGGCACCTCTTCGTAGTGGAGATCCTCGCCTTCGACCCACCCCTTTTTGAGGAGGCCGGCCTCGAGCAGCCGGGCATTCTGGACGTGATATCGGCCCTCGCGCGTGCCGATGTCCAGCCAGATGCGCACCCGCGGCTTCGGCGTTGCGTGACGCACGTTGCGCAGAATGGCGCGCCGATCCCACCAGACCGACGGCGACATGACGGCCAGCCGGCTGAACACATCGGGATACGCGAAGCCAAGATACAGCGATACCAATCCTCCAAGCGAGGACCCGCCCAGCCCGGTGTTCGCCGCGTCGGGTCGCGTCCGGTACCGCGCGTCGACAAACGGCTTGAGCTCACGCACGATCAGGTGGCCGTACGCCTCGGCGCCGCCTCCGCCGCGCCGGCGGTCGTGCGTCGGCGTGTATTCGTGGAGCCTGCGCGCCTGGGCGTTGTCGATGCCGACGATGATGAGCGGGGGGATGCGGGCGGCCTCGATGAGCGCCATGGCGGTTTCGCCGACGCGCCAATGTTGCCCCTTGACAAAGGCGGCCTCGGGATCGAACAGGTTCTGCCCGTCATGCAGGTAGAGAACGGGGTAGCGCTCGTCCGACGCTTCGTAACCTGGCGGCAGGAAGACGGTGATGTCGCGATCGTCCGGCAGGAACCTGGAATGAAAGGATCCGTGGGTAACGAGATTCAAGGGTGAGCCGGGCTGTTCATTATAGGATGCGCTCGCATGCATCGTGAGTACCACCGACGGGTCCCAGGCTTCAGCCAGGGGCGGGCAACGGAGTAAGCTGAGCGCAGCATGAAGCGAATCGGCGTCCTTTTCGGCATGGAAAACACTTTTCCGGGCGCACTGGTTGACCGAATCAACTCGTTCGACCTGCCGGACATCCAGGCGGAGTTCGTGCAAGTCGGCGGCGTCAAGATGGCCGAACCCTGCCGCTACGCCGTGGTCGTCGATCGGATTTCGCATGACGTGCCGTTCTATCGTGCCTGGCTCAAGAACTGCGCGCTCGGTGGCTCGTACATCATCAACAACCCGTTCTGGTGCAGCGCCGACGACAAGTTCTTCAACTATGCGGTCGCGTCCAAGCTCGGGGTGGCCATCCCGCGCACCGTTGTGCTCCCGCACAAGGAACACCCACCAGGCACGACCGACCGGTCGATGCGCAATCTCCTCTACCCGATCGACTGGGACGGCATCTTCGAGTACGTCGGCTTTCCAGCATTCCTGAAGCCATTCGACGGCGGCGGCTGGCGCGACGTGCATCGGGTGAACTCGCGCGAGGAGTTCTTCGGCGCCTACGACCAGACCCGCACGTTGTGCATGACGCTGCAGACTGCCGTCAACTTCACGGAGTACTTCCGCTGTTATGTCGTGGGCCAGGAGGTCGTGCACGTCATGCCGTACGATCCCCGGGCGCCCTTTCACGAGCGTTACATCAAGAACCCGCCCGCCCACGATCCGGCGTTGCTTGCGCGCGTGGAGGAGGATGCCCGCATCATCTGCCGTGCGCTCGGCTACGACCTCAACACCGTGGAGTTTGCCGTGGAAAACGGCGTGCCCTACGCCATCGACTTCATGAACCCCGCGCCGGATGCGGATCTGCACTCCGTGGGTCCGCAGAATTTCGATTGGATCGTCGGGCGGATGGCTGAGTTGTGCGCCAAGAAGGTGCTGGAGCCTCGTCCGGAGATGACCTATCGCTGGGATCGATTTCTCGCGGGCGACCCGTAATGAGGCCGTCGTTCACGCTCGGCATCGAGGAGGAATACCAGACGATTGATCCAGAGACCTTCGATCTCCGCTCGCACATTCATACCGAATTGATCGCGCAAGGCAAGCTCCAGTTACAGGAGAAGGTCAAGACCGAGATGCACCAGGCGGTCATCGAGGTCGGGACCGGAATCTGCCGGACCATCGCCGAGGCACGGGAGGACGTCGTCAACCTGCGCCGCCAGACCGTGCGTCTGGCCAAGGAGCACGGCCTGCGGCTCGCCGCGGCCGCGACGCATCCGTTTGCGGACTGGCGTGTGCAGGACATCTCTCCCGACGAGCGCTATCTGCAGGTCGTCGAGGACCTGCAGAGCGTGGCGCGCTCGAACCTGATCTTCGGCCTGCACGTTCACGTGGGCATCGAGGACCGCGAGACCAGCATCCATTTGATGAATCAGTTGCGCTATTTCCTGCCCCATCTGCTCGCCCTGTCGACGAATTCGCCCTTCTGGCTGGGAATGAATACCGGTCTGAAGTCATATCGCTGCAAAGTGTTCGACAAGTTTCCGCGGACGAACATCCCCGAGACCTTCGCGAGCTGGGCCGAGTTCGACGGTCTGGTCAACCTCCTCATACGCACCAACTGCATCGACAACGCCAAGCGCATCTGGTGGGACGTGCGGCCTCACCCGTTTTTCTCGACTCTCGAAGTTCGCATCTGCGACGTGCCCATGCGGGTGGACGAAACGCTGGCGATCGCGGCGCTCATTCAGGCCACGCTGGCCAAGCTGTACAAGTTGCACTCCCGCAATCAGGCCTACCGCGTCTACGGCCGTGCGGTGCTGATGGAAAACAAGTGGCGTGCCTCACGGTATGGGCTGGATGGCATGCTGATCGACTTCGGCCGCGAGAAGGAAGTGCCTGAGCGGGAGCTCATTCTCGAGTACCTCGATTTCGTGGACGACGTGCTCGACGAGTTGGGGTGTCGCAAGGACGTCGAGTACGTGCAGACAATGCTGGATCGCGGAACGGGCGCGGATCGGCAGTTGAAGGTCTTTGCGGATACCGGCGACCTGCGGAACGTGGTGGAGTACATGGTCAGCGAAACCGAAGCGGGTCTGTGACGAGCGCCAACACGAAGGACACGAAGGACACGAAGGGCACGAAGGGCACGAAGGTACAATCAGGGGGTGATTTCGAAAGCTGTGGATCCCGAGCTCCTGCCCGGCGCGCGCAACGCGATTCGCGTCTGCTTGAACGTGCAACCCACCGAGCGTGTCACCGTCATCACCGACCGCGAATGCGAAGAGATTGCGGCCAGCCTCGTTCACGAGATCGAGCAGGTTGGGGCTCAGCACCGCGCGTTCGTCCTCGAGGATGTGGCGGCCAGGCCGCTCGCGGGGCTGCCAGCGGTCATCGCCGAGGACATGCCGCGCAGTCAGGTCAGCATCTTCGCCGTACATGTCCAGCAGAACGAGCTCGGCTCCCGCATGGAGATGACCGACATCGTCAATCGGCGGCGCATGCGGCACGCGCACATGGTCAACATCAACCGGCAGATCATGCTCGAGGGGATGCGCGCGGATTACCACAAGGTCGATCGTTTGAGTACCAAGGTCGTCGGGCTGGTTCGCGTCGCGCGCGAGATCCGCGCCACGACGCCGGCCGGCAGCGACTTCACCGCCGCGCTCAATCCGGACTATCGCTGGGTGAAAACGAGCGGGCTCATCAGCCCCGACAAGTGGGGCAACCTTCCGGGTGGCGAGGTGTTCACCACGCCGGGTGAGGTCAACGGGACCTTTGTGATTGATGGTGTCGTCGGCGACTATCTCTGCGAGCGGTTTGGCAGCCTCCAGGCATCCCCGCTGACCGTACGCATCAGGCACAACCGGCTCACCGAGGCGTTCTCCGAGAACAAGGCCCTCGAATCCGACTTCTGGACGTATACACACACCGATGAGAATTCCGATCGCGTCGGCGAGTTTGCCATCGGCACGAATATCGAGCTGACGCACGTCATCGGCCACATCCTGCAGGACGAGAAGTTCCCCGGGATCCACATCGCCTTCGGTAACCCCTACGGCGCGCACACCGGTGCCGACTGGTATTCGGCCACACACATCGACGTGGTGGGTTTGCGCTTCGATATCTGGGTCGATAAGCAGCAGATCATGCGCGACGGCCGCTTCCTCATCACCGCGTAAGCACCAGGGGCACGAAGGCAGGTGTCATCAGGACGCGGCCAGGGCGAAGCCGGCCCACACCGCCACAAGCGTCAGACCGACCTGGGCAACGACGTTGAGCGCGGCAGTGGCGTAATGACCACTGTGAAGCAGCGTGAACGTGTCCACGCCGAAGGCAGAAAACGTCGTGAAGCCGCCCAGGAGGCCGACCATGAGAAACGTCCGCGCCTCCGTAGGAAGATGCAGGCGCGCGCTCGCGAGCAGGCCGGCCACGAGGCCGGCGATCAGGCAGCCGAGGACGTTGACGACCAGCACACTGACCGGAAATGGGTCAGCACCGTAGCGGGCGTGTGTCGCCACGCTGACGCCATGCCGTGCCATCGCTCCCAACGCTCCGCCGACGCCGATGAGAAGCCACGTCATCGCCGTTGATTGTAGTCCTGACGATCCGGAGCGGGACGGGGAGCCCGGGGGCTGCGGCCGAGGCCTGTAGACTGAGCAGATGCATCCCTGGCACGACAGCTACGTGGACGAAGCTGTCATCGCAACCGGCTTCCCCGTCGTCATCGAGATCCCCAAAGGCAGCAAGAACAAGTACGAACTCGACAAGGAGACGGGCTTGCTGCGTTTGGACCGCGTCCTCTACAGTGCCGTGTACTACCCCGCCGACTACGGCTTCATCCCACGCACCTACTGCGACGATGACGACCCGCTCGATGCGCTGGTGCTCGGCCAGGAGCCCGTCTATCCGCTGACCATCGTGGAGGCGCGCGCCATCGGCGTGATGCGGATGCGTGATGAAAAGGGCATCGACGACAAGATCGTGGCGGTCAGCGTCCGCGACCCGGCATTTTCGGACTATACGGACAAGGCACAGCTGCCCAGCCACCTGCTGCGAGAGGTCAAACGGTTCTTCGAGGATTACAAGGCCCTCGAGCACAAGCAGGTCATCGTCGAAGATATGCTGGGTCCGGCCGAAGCGGTTCAGATCATCAACAAGGCGCTCGAGGATTACCGGCGTCTCCGCCGCGGCGAGATTGCGCGCAATCGCGTGTAACATCGCGCCATGATTCCGGCGCTTCGCACACGGTTCAACGCGTCGTGGACCGAGGCGCAGTACCAGGCGATGCTCGCGCACCTGCACGAGCAGACGCACGGCACCATCCAGTTTCCGGTGTCGGAGACGCCGTGTTTCTTTCCGCGTCCGCTGATTGAGCAGCTGGCCGATGTGGGCATCGACCTGATCGGACAATGCCTGACCGGCGACGCGGCGGCGGCCGCCGAGCGCGCCGCCCCTGAGCGCTTTCGCGGGGCCGGTGCCTCCGAGCCGAACCCGACGTTCATCCAGGTCGATTTTGGCCTGGTGCGCAATGCCGCCGGTGAAGTCGAACCCCGGCTCGTGGAGCTGCAGGCCTTTCCGTCTCTTTACGGCTTTCAGATGGCGCTGGCCGACGCGTACTGCGCCGCCTTCCAGATGCCGGAGAATCTCGACGAGTACGCCGGCGGGCTCACGCGCGACGGCTTTCGCGCGCTGCTGCAGCAAGCCATCACCGGTTCCCATGACCCAGCGGCAGTGGTGCTGATGGAGATCGAGCCGCAG
>DATKDY010000187.1:0-97626 GCA_035512515.1 Vicinamibacterales bacterium | reverse complement strand
GTGCGTCTTCTCGTAGGGTGGGAAGTCGCGTCCCACCATCACGCCGGCCTCGCGGCAGGCATTGCGGAACGCTTCAGCGGGACGGTTGATGTTGACGAAGATGAAGTTGGTCTGCGAGTCGGTCGCCTTGAACCCCATCTGCTCGAACGCCTTGACGGTGAAGCCGCGCACCGATGTATTGCGCGCCTTCTCCTGATCGATGTGCGCCTGGTTGTTGAAGGCCGTCACGGCGGCAGCAATCGCCGGCAGATTGACGGCGTAGGGCGTGCGGTATTCACCGAGCCGCTTGATGACTTCGGCATCGCCGACGCCGAAGCCGACGCGCAGGCCGGCCATGCCGTAGGCCTTCGAGAAGGTCCGCGACACGAACACCCTGGGCGTGCTCTTCGCGAGGTCCATCGCGGAGCGATAGGACGGATCGGTGACGTATTCGTGATACGCCTCGTCGATGAGAATGACCGTGTCGGGCGATGCCGCCCGCACGCGCTTGACGAAGTCGGCCACGGCCTCGCCGCTGTGGACCGTCGCCGTCGGGTTGTTGGGGTTGCAGAAGAACACCAACCCGGCGCCCTTGGACGCCTCGACGAGCTTGTCGATGTCGATCTTCAGGGTGGCATCGAGGGGGATGGCACGCACTTCGGTGCCGATCTTCCCCGCCGTGTCTCGTGGGTTCTCGAATGTCGGCCAGGCCGTCGCGAGTGGCTTGGTCGGTGACGTGAAGGCACGCACCGCATTGCTGAGAATCTCACCCGAGCCTGGGCCGAGGACGACCTGGTTGTTGGCCACGCCGTGCTTGCTGGCGATCGCCTTCACCAGCACGGGCTCCTGTTCACTCGCGTTGAACGGGTAGCGGCCGGCTTCCGGAAACTTGCCGACAATCACGTCGATGACGTGCTGCCCGGGGCCGAGGGGGTTCTCGTTACTGGCAATGCGAATGACGTTCGCGTTGGATGCGCCGCGTGGAGCCTGCGCAAATTCCAACACCGAACCTTCGGCTACGGCTGCTTCGCGGCCTCTGGCAGCAATCCACTCACCCTGGAGTGGGCTGGCGCCAAACCGCTGGAACAGTCGCCGACGGGACAGCGACATGGGATCCTCCTGACTACGTTGTACGGGCGACGCGAGGCGGCACCCCTACGCCGACGTTGAAACTGGACGAATCCGCAGATTTTACACGCGATGGATTCAATCAGCGAAACAAATCCTTTTGACCGGTCCAGCAGTTGTCTCGGAATGTCTCCGGCGGCGGCTCATCCGGGTCTGGTCAGGACATCCGTCGCGGACGCGGCCCCGTCGTCAGGAGGGACCGCGCCAGCAGTACGTCACTGTCATCACCCAGAAGAAAAATGTCATCGTCGGCGGCCAGCGCGAAGCTGGCAGCGGGCGAGGTGATGGTCAACGGGCCCCGCCGCACGGCCAGAACAGTCGCACCCGTGGAGTTTCGCAAGTCGAGCTGATGCAGCGTGCGCCCGACCCCCCACGCATCGGCCGCCAGCCGAAAGCTCGAGACTGGCGCGTCGAGCACTTCCTGCGGAAGTTGGTCGAGCGGAATGGCCTTCGCGCGCGCCGCGCGGCCGGTCGATGCACCCAGCGCGCGCCGATAATTGTCCACGAGCGTCTCGACGACGTTGCCGGGAATGTGGAGCCTTGCCAGGAGTTGCGATAGCACTTCGAGTGACGCCTCGAGTTCCTCGGCCACGGCCAGCGTCGCGCCACTCTCCGTCAAGCGCTCCGCTTCGAGCCGATAGCGCGTGCGCGTGATGATCGGCACGTCCGGCGACAGCGCGCGCACCGATCGGACCGCTCTCTGCGAGGCGTCCGGATCGCTGATCACGACAACGACGGCGGCGGCATGAGCGACGCCGGCAGCTTCGAGCGGCTCCGGCGCTGCCACATCGGCGTAGTGGATGTTGATGCCCCGCTGCAGCGCCTGCCGCACCGTCGCGCCGTTGAGCTCGAGCACGACGTTCGGCACCGACAACTCCGTCAACGATTGCGCCAGCAACTGCCCGCCCATCCCAAACCCCAGAATCACGACGTGGTTCTGCAGCGCATGCCGTTGTGCATCCAGGGTTGGACTGAGCGCTGGCGATCCTCTGACGAGCCGGCTGGCAAGCGAGGGGGCCGTGTTCACGAGCAGCGGCGTGGCCGCCATCGTGACGACGCTGGCGCCGAGCAGGACTTGCCACCATTGGCCGGTGATGACGCCCCCATCGAGCGCCGCACGGCCGAGGACAAATGAAAACTCCCCGACCTGCGCAAGGGCGAACCCCGTCGCCAGCGCAACGCGCACTGGGGTGCCGGTGATCGCCACCGCGGCCGCGGTCAGTCCGGCCTTCCCGATGATGATCACGGCCGCGCCCGCCAGCACGAGCGGCAGGACCGGCAACAGGATCCGCACGTCGAGCATCATGCCGATGGAGATGAAGAACAGGCTGGCCAGGAGATCGCGCAGCGGTCGCACGTCCGCGTGAACCTGGTGGCTGAACTCGCCCTCCGCGAGAATCAACCCGGCCAGAAACGCTCCTGCGGCCATCGACAGGCCCAGCGCGGCCGCAAGATACGCGGTGCCGACGCTGGCCAGCAGTACCGCCAGTCCAAACGCTTCGCGCGACAACGAGGCGGCCAGGCGAAGCAGCCACGGCAGCAGAACGCGGCCGATGAGCAATACGCCGCCGGCGACCACAGCGAGGTTGACCAACACCGCGCCGAAGCCGGCCCGGTCGGAAGCGTGCGCGCTCGCGCTGCCGAACAACGTCGGTGTCGAGGCCAGCACGGCGATGATCACCACGTCCTGGAGCAGCAGGACCCCAATCGCGAGCTGCCCATGGGGCGAGTGCAACAGGTTTCGCCGCGAGAGCTCTTTGAGCACGACGGCGGTGCTCGACAACGCGACGAACAGCCCGACTACCGCAATGCGTGTGAACGATCCGCCGAACACGATGGCGACAACGGCGCCGGCCGCAATCACCGTGAGCGTCACTTGTGCCAGTCCACCCGGGACGATGCGGCGCCAGACACGACGAAGTTCGGTCAGCGAGAACTCGAGTCCGGCGGTGAACAGCAGCAGCGCCACGCCGACCTCCGCCATCAGATTGACGTTTTCCTGCGAGCGCACGAAGCCGAATCCAGCGGGGCCGGCGATCACCCCCGCGACAATCAGCGCAACGATCGATGGCAGACGCAGCCGCGCCGCGACCAAGAGCAGGACGACCGCCAGGGCATAGGCCAGCACGAGTTCCTGGAGTAGTCCGCCATGGAGAGGCACATCGCTACTATAAGCTCGCCCTGTGACGCAGGCCGGTTACGTCGCGCTCTTTGTCATCGGATTCATCGCCGCGGTCACCGTCACGGTCATCGTCTTCGCGATCCTGCTGTGGGTGACGGAGTAGGCGCCTTCGGCGCCAGGTTGCCAACCGCCAAGGTCCCCAGTTCAAAACCCGCGAGTTTACATGGCCGCCTCGCACACGGGGTTGTGAAGCCACGGCCGCGAAGCGGCGTAGCCCTTCGACGCCAAGAAGTTCAAAACCGTCAAGATCGCCAGTTCAAAACCCGGCCCGCTTCGCGGGAGTTCAAAACCGTCAAACCTCCAGATCAAAGCCGTTCGCGTAGGACTCCTGGGTTTGCAGTGGTGGTCTTGCCGGTTTGGCCGTGACCGCCGCGTTAGCGCAGCGTGCGGAAGGTGATGGAGTAGCGCAGCGCGGCGGTCGCCGGGATGCTGTGCTCGTAGCCATCCCGGGCGAGTCCGGTAATCAGATACCCCGACCGCGGCGCCAGCTCGATTTCGTGCGTCGATTTTCGAGGGGCGCGAGGCGCGGGTCCTGCCAGGTCGTTGGGCGAGACGTACGGCCGCAGCTTCATGCGGCACGACGAGAGCAGCGATACACCAGCGGTGATGCCGTACTGCGGCGCGTCACGGTGCCATCCTATCGTTGCGCCGCGCGGGTACTCATTGATGAGGGCCATGACGAAGGCCTCGGTGGCCACTCCCGCCCACCGCGCAAGGCTCGCACGCAGCGGCAGCAGAAACTCCGGCATGGGCAGCGACGGCCGATCGTCGTACGCCTGGCCGTAGAACTTCACGCGGCGCCGTGCGACAACGCCCCGCATGGCAAAGCTGTCGAACGACACCTCGGTGATGGCGGTCGCGAGATCGCGCTCGTCGCCGGCGCCGAGAAAGTCCGCGCGATAGAGGAACCCTGCTGGCAGATCAGGTTCGAACAATCCCATGGTGCCCACTTACGTGCCCCAATGAGGATACGCCGCCCCCAGCGCCTGAAGCCGGGCGGTTGGAAGTGGGCAACCTCGTGGGGGCTGGTCATGGCGGCGACCGAGACGACGGCTCTCGAGCCCCTCGACGGGGTCACGCTGCATGTCATTCAGGCATCGCCCGTGATGGTCTGGATCCTGACGCGAGTGGGATATCCTCGGGCATGGCGCGACGCGTTACGGTCCTCGCGGTGGCCCTCGTCACTGGGCTGGCATCACCGCTAGCGGCGCAACTCCGGAGCGAAACAGTGGTGCACGGGCTTCGCACCCCCGTTGCGATCGTCGCGGATCCCGCTGACCCCTCCATCCTGCTGATCGCCGAGCAAGGCGGGCTGATTCGCGTCGCACGCGACGGCGTGTTGCTCGACGAGCCTTTCCTCGACCTCGGCGACGCGATCAGCACCGGTGGCGAACGCGGACTCCTCGGTCTGGCGCTCGCCCCGGACTACGTGGAGTCGCGCCGGCTGTTTGTGAACTTCACCAACCGGGATGGCCACACCGTAGTCGCGCGCTTCATCCGTCAGCCCGATCTGCCGCTGCAGGCCGATCAGACATCGCGCTTCGATCTGCAGTGGCCCGATGGTCGCCGGCACATCGCGCAGCCGTTCTCCAATCACAACGGCGGTCACCTTGCGTTCGGTCCCGATGGACACTTGTACATCGGCCTGGGCGACGGTGGCAGCGGCGGCGACCCGATGAACTTCGCGCAGAACGCCGACTCGCTGCTTGGCAAGATGCTCCGCATCGACGTTCGCGTACCCGAAGACGACTCGCGCGGTTATCGTGTGCCCGATGACAATCCATTCGTGGACGGCACGCCGCTTCGCGCCCTTGGCGAAATCTGGGCGTTCGGCCTCCGCAACCCGTGGCGCTATAGCTTCGACGACTGGACCCGGGGCGGCACCTCGGCGCTGCTGATTGCGGACGTGGGACAGAACGCGCGCGAGGAGATCAACTTCGAACCATCGGCCCGGGGCGGCCGCAACTACGCCTGGCGGTTGCGCGAGGGGCGGCAGCCATACGACGAGCGCACGCCGCCCGCGATCCTGCCATTGACCGAACCGATTCACGACTACGGGCGATCGCTGGGCGCGTCGATCACGGGAGGACTCGTCTATCGCGGCGCCGCCCTCGACCCCAGCTTTCACGGCCGGTACTTCTATGCCGACTTCATTTCGGGGCGCGTGTTTTCGATCGGGCTGCACCTCGACGCCGCGGGCGAGGCCACGGCCGACGACGAGCGCGAGCTCACACAACCGCTCGGCGCGCGTGGCACGCTGGGCATGGTGAGCACCTTCGCCCACGACCACGACGGCGAGATGCTGCTGGCAAACTACTCGGGCGGCACCGTCGTGCGCATCGTGCCCGACTTCTCGGTGGTCCCGATGGCACCCGACGTCTCGGCGGATGTCGACGAGGATCGTGTCTCTCTCGCCTGGTCACGACCAGGCGGCGCGGAGGCCGTCGGCTATGCCGTCGAGCGTGTTCGAAACGGCACCGTCATCGAGCGCCAACGCGTCGAACGGCCCGAAGCCACGCTGGACTGGGGCCCGGGCGACTGCCTGCGGGTACGCGCCGAGGGTCTGGACGGATGGAGCGGTCCCGCCTCCGCGACGGTGTGCCGGCCCTGACCAGCCCCTACCTGCCTGCCCTGAGCGAGCGCAGCGAGTCGAAGGGCCCTACCTGCCCTACCCGCCCTACCTGCCCTACCTGTTCTGAGCGAGCCGCGCGAGTCGAAGGACCGGGGTGGCAGGGGTTTGCTATCCTGATGGTTCGCATGCCCGCTCCGAGAACCCGGCGAACCACGCTCCGGCCGGTCCCACGACCGCAAGAGCAAGGGCCCAAAGTGGCACGCCCACGCCCCAGACGGCTCAAGCCAGTCCCGCACCTCCAGCCCGTCGTGGCGCCGCCGGTCGATTGGTCCACCGTCGATCGGACCGATCTGACGGCCCCCACGCTCTATATCAACAGGGAGCTCAGCTGGCTGGAGTTCAACCAGCGGGTGCTCGCGCAGGCGCAGGACCCGTTTCATCCGCTGCTCGAACGCGTCAAGTTCCTTTCGATTACCGGGTCGAACCTCGACGAGTTCTTCATGGTGCGCGTGGCCACCATCCTGAAAAAGCTGCGCGCCGACATCGACGACGTCTCGATTGACGGCCTGAACACCGAGCAGGAGTTGACCGCCATCCGCCAGCGCGCGCTCGACCAGATGGACCTCCAGTCGGCCTGCTGGTCGAACGCGCTCCGGCCGCTGCTGGCGGCGGAGGGCATTCACTTCATCGAGCCCACCAGGTTTACGCCGGCCATGGATCAGTGGCTGCAGCAGTACTTCGACGCGCACATCTTTCCGGTGCTCACGCCGCTGGCCTTCGATCCGGGCCATCCGTTTCCGTACATTTCGAACCTGAGCATGAATCTCGCGGTGCGCGTCAAGCACGGGGGGCGCACGAAGTTTGCGCGCGTCAAGGTGCCGGGGATGCTGCCGCGGTTCATCGCGATTCCGGAGGACCTCGCGCCCGAGAGCGGCACGTCGTTTGTCTTTCTCGAGGACGTCATTCGGCGCAACATCCAGGAGCTGTTTCCCGGCACACACGTCGAAGGCGCTCACCTCTTCCGGATCATTCGCGACACGGACATGGTCATTCAGGAAGACGAAGCGGATGATCTGCTCGAGTCGGTGGATCGCGGCCTCAAGCAACTGCGCTACGGCGCGCTCTCGCTGATGCAGGTCGAAGAGGACATGCCCCGCCGCGTATTGAGCATTCTCATCGAGAACTTCGAAGTCGAGGAAGACATCGTCGTGCGCACCTCGGAGCGGATGGGGTTTGGCGATTGGGGCGCGCTCACCAGGATGCACCGGCCGGCGCTCAAGGACCCGGTGTTCCATCCGCGAAATCTGTGGACACCGGATCAGGCCGGAAAGGTTTTCGACCAGATCGCGGACCAGGACTTTCTGATCCACCACCCGTTCGATTCCTTTACGACCATCGAGACGTTCCTGCGTGCCGCGGTCGACGACCCGCAAGTCGTCGCGATCAAGATGACCCTCTATCGCATCGGCGCCAATTCGCCGCTGGTCGATCTGCTCATCGAGGCGGCCGAACAGGGCAAACAGGTGGCGGTGCTGGTCGAGCTCAAGGCGCGCTTCGACGAGCGCAACAACATCGCCTGGGCGACCCGGCTCGAATCAGCGGGCATTCACGTCGTCTACGGGCTGGTGAACATCAAGGTGCACTGCAAGCTGACCCTCGTCGTCCGCAACGAGGCCGACGGCATCAAGCGCTACGCCCACATCGCGACCGGCAACTACAATCGCGCCGCCAGCCAGGTCTATACCGACCTCGGCTTGTTGACGGCCGACGACGCGCTCGTCGACGACGTGACGGAAGTGTTCAATTCGCTCACGGGCTATTCCAACAAGCGTTCGTACAACGCCCTGCTGGTGGCGCCGATCGGCTTCCGTCAGGGGTTCAAGGCGCTCATCGATCGCGAGGTCGAGCAGGCCCAGGCGGGACGGCCCGCCCGCATCATCGTCAAGAACAACGCCGTGGCGGACAAAGCGATGATCCAGGGGCTCTTCCGGGCCTCACAGGCCGGCGTCAAGGTGGACATGATTGTCCGGGGGGTGTGTTGTCTCAGGCCGGGCATTCCCGGCGTCAGCGACAACATCACGGTGCGCTCAATCGTCGGACGTTTTCTGGAACACTCGCGCATTTACTACTTCTTCAACGGCGGCGACGAAGAGGTCTACATCGGCAGTGGGGATCTGATGGAGCGCAATCTCGACCGCCGCGTCGAGGTCATCACGCCGATTGGCGATGCGGCCCTCAAGCGCCACCTGCGCGATGTGGTGCTCGAGGCGTTGTTGAGCGACACGCATCGTGCGTGGGCGCTGCAGACCGACGGCAGCTACGCGCATGTGCATCCATCCGAAGGGGTCGAGGCGCTCAATTCGCAGCAGCATCTGCTCGAGTGGTACGCGAAGAACCCGTTGCTGCAGGAATGATCACGAGGTTCCCACACGGGTTCACAACGTTCTGTTCGCAGGGTTGGCGAGAGCCTAGTCGCTCCGCAGCGCCGTCAACGGATCGAGGCGCGCGGCGCGGAGCGCCGGGCCGATTGTCGCGAGCCCACCTACACCAAGGAGGACCCCGATTGTCACGGCAATCGTGACCGGATCGGTCGGGGTCACCTCGAACAGGATGCTGCGCATCAACTGACCAAGCCCAAGCCCAGCGGCGAGACCGGCCGCCAGACCAAGCGCGATCGGCACCAGCCCCTGGCCTGCAATCATCGCCGCTACCTGCCGCCGTCGCGCCCAGCGGTGACTGATTCGGCCAGTAGCGCCGCGCCATCGCTTGATTGACCAGTGCGACCAGTGGCGCCGTGGGCCCCGTCAGCGTCGGTGATTGACCGGCCCTCGATGAGTGGCACACGAAGCGATTCCATCAAGCCCGGCGTAATCACGTAATCGATCGCCCACCGACCCTCGTCGCCGGCGACGGCCGTCTGCCCCTCGATCTCGAGACCGCGCAAGTCCTTCGTTCACACCATGCGAACGCCCGCTAGGAGCTGACCTATCCGCCGTCGCGGAGACTTTCATCGCCTTCCCCACCGACTCCGATGTTGGCCAACGCCTGTAACTGGCTGTCCCGCAAAGGAGGAGCTGCTGGTAAGTCACTTGCTTATGCGACGGCCAACTTTTTGAAGCTTTGCGCTGATCTCCGACACGAGAGAGCCTTGGAGTCCGACGTGCATTCCAACTTCGTGTTCGTGCCAGCCTACCGGCAGGGCGCGGCGAAGTTCGGCCAGTGGGGCTGGAGCCACGTGACCGTCTCGGGCGAGTGGTTCAGCGGCGGCGGTGGCGTTCCCAACGCCGCCGACTACGCGATGATCGTCGTCCCGGATCAGCTCGTCAAAACGAAGATAAAGAAAATCGGCCAGGTCACCGGCTGGTATGGCTGGCAGACGCTCAGCCTCTCGGCCAATCACACCACCCAGCTCGGTTACCCTGGGAATTTCGATGCGGGCGCGATCATGCACCAGATCACGTCGGGCGCGCACCAGAACGCGGCGCCGAATAACGTCGAGTACGGATCGGACTCGCGCGGCGGCTCGAGCGGCGGGCCATGGATCCAGAACTTCTCGGAGCTGGCCCAGGGTCAGGCCGGCATCGGCCTGAACAACGGCTTGCTGCGCGTCGTTGGCGTGACGTCCTACGGATACATCTCCACCGACCCGAAGGTCCAGGGGGCGTCGATTCCAAACGCCACCTGGGTCAGCATCTGGAACATCGTCTGCGCAGGTGCCGGCAACTGCTAGCCCCGGGCTAGTCGGTAGCCAGGGGCAGAGCAAGGCACCCTGGGGTTAGACGTGAAGGGCGAGAGGGCCGCTGTCGGCCCTCTCGTTTTTGCGTCATCTCGGTGTCTTTTTGGGTTACCGCGGTGCCGCGATCCGGAACGAGGCGAGCATCCGGGGCCCGGCATCGCCGATCGGGGTCAGCTTGTAGATGTAGCGATCGCCGGCGGCGTAGTAGAACTCGTTCGGCGCAATCAGCTTCGGGTCGGCAACTCTGAGCGACTCCGATGCCCCGGCGATGGCGAACGCCTCGATCGCTGCACCGGCGGGGACCTGCCCCGAGGAGGCCAGCCACTGGCGGAGAGTCCCACCCGCGGGACGCGCGAAGATCTCGATATGGAAGTTGGGAGGATGCAGATCGCGCGTCTCGGATTCCGCGAGGAACTGCTCCAGGAAGCGCACGCGCTCCACCAGCGGCGCGGCCGGCGCGCCCGGCGGCTCCCGGAGCACCACAAAACTGTCCGGATACTCCAGGGCGAAGCCGAACGCGGCGTTATTGTAGGTGAGCCACTGCGTGGTATCCATCCTTGGCGTCGGACTCGTGGGCGCGGAAGCCCGTGAGGCGTCGGCGCTGGAGCAACCCGCTGCCACCACGGTCAGCAGGAGAGTCAGAAAACCTCGCACCAACCTGCGCGACGAAGCCGATGAATCCTGCATGCGCACACCTCGTTGCTCTCTCAGGCCACTCCCCGGGGAACGACCCTCAGGCAATGACCGAGAAGTAGGGGGCAGGCCGAGATCGATGGTAGCCTCGCGGGGGACCCGCTGTCAAAAGCCCGTCGCCCGCGCCTTTCGTTCACAATGACGGCATGCTGACCGCGCGCGAGGCTGATGTCCTCGACCGAATCGATCGCGACGCCCTGCTGGCGGATCTGTCCGCGCTGATCGCGCTCGAAAGCCTTGGCGGCGCTGAAACCCCCGCCCAGGAGTGGATGGCGGCGCGGCTCGGCCGGCTCGGGCTGCAGACCGACATGTGGGACATCGACTTCAACGCATTAGGTCAGCACCCGGCGTTCAGCATGGAAGTGCCGCGCGATCAGGGCCTCGGCGTCGTCGGGACGTTTGGCGAGGGCGACGGACCCACCTTCGTTCTGAACGGCCATGTCGACGTCGTTCCCGTCGGGGATGTCGATCAGTGGACGCTCCCGCCGTTTTCGGCGACCCATCGCGACGGACTCGTCTTCGGCCGGGGCGCATGCGACATGAAGGGCGGCCTGGCGGCCGCGCTGGCAGCTCTCGGCGCCCTGAGCGCTTCGCGTTGCAAGCTCGCGGGGCGCGTGGCGCTGCACTCGGTCATTGCGGAAGAAGATGGCGGCGCCGGGACGCTCGCAACCCTGCTGCGCGGCCATCGGGGTGACGGCGCGTTGTCCATGGAGCCGACCGAGCTGATGCTGGCGACCGCACATGCTGGAGCGTTGTCGTTCCGCATCCGCGTCCCGGGGCTCTCGGCGCATGGCTGTGTACGAGAGGAGGGCGTCAGCGCGATTGAAACGTTCCGTCCCGTGCATGATGCCCTGCTTGCGCTGGAAGCGGAACGCAACCAGCGGCTGCGGCAACCGCTGTTCGATCGCTATCGCCTTCCGTATGCGCTTTCGATTGGACGACTCACCGCCGGTGACTGGCCGTCATCAGTCCCCGACCTGCTCGTCTGCGAGGGGCGGTACGGCATCGCGCCGGGAGAGGATGCCGAGGCCGCCAGAAACGAATTCGAACGCGCGGTCGCCGGCGGCGCCATGCATCATGCCCATCTGCGCGACCACGCGCCGACGGTCGAGTGGTGGGGCGGACAATTCATGTCGGCGACGACGCCGATGGACGCGGCCATCGTCTCGACGACGGCCGCGGCGGTCGCTGACGTGACCGGACAGCCGCCGCGTGTGGAAGGCATGACGTATGGCGCGGACATGCGCCTGCTCGTCAATCAGGGCGGCATCCCGACTGTGCTGTTCGGCCCGGGCAACGTCCGCCGCGCACATCGCCCCGACGAATCCGTCCCCGTCGACGACCTGCTCACCGTCGCGCGAGTGATCGCCGTCACCGCGCTTCGCTTCTGCGACCGGCGTTCCTGAACGAAATCCCGACAACGCTCCCAACGCCCAGGTGCACAGGACTGCCAGACCTGTGACGCGTCATTTCGTGCGCGATTCGCCGTGATCGAACCCTGTGATCGAACCCCGTGAACTCCGTGAGCGGAACCCTGCGAGTGGAACGCCGTGAGCGAACCCCGTGGACCCTGTGGGCGGAACCCCGTTCGGGAACCCCGTCCCAGGAACTCTGTGCGCGCGGCGCGAGAAGGACCTGAAGAAAGCTGTTAAACTGCCAAGGCGTGTCCAGCATCGTCGTCATCGGCCCCTCCGAGGCCCTTCCGGTCCTGCGGGAACGACTCGACTCGGGAGTGGAACTGCACACTTTTACCGACGCCGAAGCGCTCGAAGCGCTCGACCACATCATCCGAACCAAGCCGCGCATCGTCGCGCTCGAGACCGATTTCTCGTCCACCTCGCGTGGCACCGCGCTCATCAACCGCATCAAGGACGACCCGTCGCTGACCGGCTGCGAGGTGCGTGTGGTCGCTCACGACACCGCGCTCAACCGCGTCGCGGTGCGGCGTTCGTCGGGCCGCGTCATGGCGGCGGTGGTGGCGGTGGAAGAACCGCAGAAGCCGCTGGACCAGCGCGGCACGCGGCGGGCGACACGGGTCCGCGTCCGTGAAGGCGTCGAAGTCCTCGTGGACGGCAATGCCGCGGCACTCATCGACATTTCGGCGGTGGGGCTGCAGGTGCTCAGCCAGAAGATGCTCAAACCGAATCAGCGCGTGCGTCTGTCGCTGCCCGAGGGCAAGACCGCGATTCGCTGCAGCGGGTCGATCGCGTGGGCCTCGTTCGAAATGCCGACGGGTCTGCCGCCTCGCTATCGTGCCGGCATTGAGCTCACCAACACGGACCCGGTGGCGGTCAACGGCTACGCGGACAAGCACAGGCGAAAGTGAATGAGTTCAAAACCGCCAAGACCACCAGTTCAAGCCCGTGGCCGGATGCGTCGCGCGAACAGCGACACACTCGATCTCCTCCTGCGCCGAAGTCCCCGGGGTTGAACTGGCGTTCTTGACGGTTGGCTATTTGCCCTGCAGCCAGCGCGCGGCAATCGACTCGCGCCGGATGATGGTCTCGTCGCGGTCCGATCCCGTCGACACAATCGCACAGGTGACTCCGCTGACGTCTTCGAGGCGCTTGATATAGTTTTGCGCTTCGACCGGAAGCTCGTCGAACTGCCGGGCACCGCGGGTCGGCTCGTTCCAGCCGGGCATCGTCTCGTAGATCGCCTCGTACGATCCGGCAGCGAGGTTGGCCGGAAACTCCGTCACCACGCGACCGTGGACGCGGTAGCCCGTACAGATCTTCAGCTCGTCGAGTCCGTCGAGCACATCGAGCTTGGTCAACGCCAGCGCGTCGAGCCCGTTGACGCGCATGGCGTAGCGCGCGACGACGGCGTCGTACCAGCCGCATCGGCGGGGCCGGCCCGTCGAGGCGCCATATTCCTGACCGCTCTCTCGCAGCCGCTCCGCCATCTCGCCGAACAACTCGGTCGGCAGCGGGCCTTCGCCGACACGCGTCGTATACGCCTTGACGACGCCGAGTACACCGTGGATGGCGCGCGGTGACACGCCGAGACCGGTGCACACACCGCCGATCGACGCATTCGAGGAGGTCACGTACGGATAGGTCCCGTGATCGATGTCGAGCATCGTCGCCTGCGCGCCTTCGAAGAGGACGCGCCGCCCGTCGTTGATGGCGTTGGCGAGAAACAATGACGTGTCCGCAGTCCAGCGGCCCATCCGCTCGCCGTGCGCCAGGAGGTCGGTGTAGACCGCATGCCAGTCGAGCGTCGACTCCTTGATGATCTGGTTGCGCGCATCGACATTGGCGCGGACTTCGTCAGCGAGCGCTTGGGTGTCAATCAGATCGCAGACGCGAATGCCGCGCCGGCCAATCTTGTCTTCGTAAGCCGGCCCGATCCCGCGTGACGTCGTGCCGATCTTGCGTTCGGCGCGCCGCGCTTCGCTCAGGATGTCGAGCTCGCGGTGATACGGCAGAATCAAGTGCGCCTTCTCGCTGATCAGCAGCCGATCGCCCACATCGATGCCGAGGCCGGCCAGCTCCTCGATCTCCGCGAACAGCGCGTGCGGGTCGATGACCACACCATTGCCGATGATGCAGGTGACGCCCTCGTGCAGGATGCCGGACGGGATGAGGTGCAGGACGAACTTCCGCCCACCGGCATAAACCGTATGTCCCGCGTTGTGCCCGCCCTGGTAGCGAGCCACGACAGAAAAATACGGGGTCATGAGATCGACGATCTTGCCCTTGCCTTCGTCTCCCCACTGCGCGCCAAGCACGACGATGTTCATCGGCCACAGAATACTCTGGACCCGCTCGATCACGCTCGCGCGACGCAGCACGCGCTCGGCGAGCGGAGCGTGTCCTGTATGATCGTCGCGTGATCGAACTGGACGGCGACGCGCTGACTATCGAACGGCTCGTCGCCATTGCCGATGACCGCGCCCCGGTCACGGTGGCCGCGTCCGCGCGCGCGCGTGTCGCGGCGGCGCGCCAGGTCGTGGACCGGTGCGCGGCGGGCGACACGCCGGTCTACGGCATCAACACCGGCTTCGGCTCGTTTGCCGAAACCCGGATCGACCGCGACGATCTCGCGGCCTTGCAGGTCAACCTGGTCCGCAGCCATGCCGCAGGCGTCGATGCCCCGCTGCCGGTCCGTGCGGTGCGCGCGTCGATGGCGTTGCGCGCCAACGTCCTGGCGAAGGGGTACTCGGGCATTCGCCTCGAAACGCTGGACGCGCTGGTTGCCACGCTCAACCGCGGCGTACACCCCTACGTGCCGAGTCGCGGATCGGTCGGGGCGAGCGGCGACCTGGCGCCCCTCGCCCATATCGCGTTGTGTCTCATTGGCGAAGGCGACGTGTGGGACGGCGATGCGCGCGCGCCTGCGTGCGAGGCGCTTCGCGCGGCCGGACTCGCACCGGTCACGCTCGGCGCGAAAGAAGGACTCGCGCTCATCAACGGGACACAGGTCTCCACGGCCGTCGCGACGCTGGCGTTGGCCGGCGCCGAACGCCTGTCGCGCGCGGCCGACGTGACGGCCGCGCTGTCAATCGACGCACTGCAGGGCTCCATTCGGCCGTTCGACCCGCGGATTCACGCGGCGCGTCCTTTTTCGGGACAGATGATCTCCGCGGCCAACCTGACCCGGCTGATCGCGGGCAGTGCGATCAACGCCGCGCACGTGAATTGTGGTCGGGTGCAGGACGCCTACTCGATGCGGTGTGCGCCGCAAGTTCACGGTGCGGCGCGCGAAACACTGACGTGGGTCCGCCAGATCGTCACGACGGAGATGAATGCGGCGACGGACAACCCCATGGTGTTCGCCGACGCCGAGGACATTGTTTCGGGCGGAAATTTTCACGGCGCGCCGGTATCCATTGCGTCCGACGCGCTGGTGCTGGCGGTCGCGCAGCTGGCCACGATCAGCGAGCGGCGTGCTGAACGGCTGGTCAACCCGGCGTTGAGTGGCTTGCCTGCCTTCCTGACTCGGCACGGCGGCCTGCAATCGGGCCTCATGATCGCGCAAGTCACCGCTGCCGCGCTCACGTCCGAGATCAAAACCCTCGCCCACCCGGCCAGCGTCGATACGATCCCGACGTCGGCGAACAAGGAAGACCACGTCAGCATGAGCATGGCCGCCGCATTGAAGGCGGAACGTGCCTTGCACCTCGCCACCCACGTGATCGCCGTTGAAGTGCTGTGCGCGTGTCAGGCACTCGACTTGCTGTCGCCCCTCACTACCTCGACATCACTCGCGCGCGTGCATGCCGCCGTACGCGAACACGTGCCAACACTCGTGGACGATCGTCCGCCGGCGCCCGATCTCGATCGAATTGTTCAATTGATTCGGTCGGGGGCGTTTGAATACGCGTCAGGCGCGATTGTCAACTGAATTAAAAATATTTCGGATCGCATTTTCAGTTTGACAAGCAGCGGCGCGGTGCTTAGTTTCTAAGCTTCGCGATCGCCCTCCGTACGATTCTTCATGTCTACCATCGCTCGTTCGGTTCGCGCACCTCGCGGCACGTCGTTGACGTGCAGGGGCTGGCTCCAGGAAGCTGCGCTCCGGATGCTCATGAACAATCTCGATCCCGATGTCGCCGAACGGCCCGACGATCTCGTCGTGTACGGGGGCACCGGGCGAGCCGCGCGCAGTTGGGCGGCGTTTGACGCGATCGTCCACGAATTGCGCCGGCTCGGTGACGACGAGACGCTGCTGATCCAGTCGGGCAAGCCAGTCGGCGTCTTCCGCACCCACGGCCACGCGCCGCGCGTGCTCATTGCCAACGCCAACCTCGTGCCGAAATGGGCCACGTGGGACACGTTCCGGGATCTCGAGGACCGCGGCCTCACGATGTATGGGCAGATGACCGCGGGAAGCTGGATCTACATCGGCACGCAAGGCATTCTGCAGGGCACCTACGAAACGCTGGCCGCGCTTGCCCGGCGCCACTTTGGTGGCTCGCTCGCCGGCACGCTGACCGTCACCGCGGGTCTCGGCGGCATGGGCGGCGCTCAGCCGCTGGCCGTGACGATGAACGAGGGCGTCGCGCTCGTCGTCGAGGTCGATCCGCGCCGCGTCGAGCGGCGGCTCGCCACCGGCTATCTCGACGAAGCCACCGACAGTCTCGACGCCGCACTGGACACCGTGCGCGCCTGGCAACGGACGCGCACGGCGCGTTCGATGGGTTTACACGGCAACGCCGCTGAGGTGCTGCCCGAGCTGGTCAGGCGCGCCATCGTGCCCGACGTGCTGACCGACCAGACCGCCGCGCACGACGCGCTCACCGGGTACGTGCCCGACGGCCTGACGCTCGCCGCGGCCGACGCGCTGCGCGCCTCGGACCCGATCGAATACCAGCGCCGCTCGGTGGCCGCCATGGGCATCCACGTCGAGGCGATGCTGGCGCTCAAGCGGCGGGGCGCGATCGCGTTCGATTACGGCAACAACATTCGCGCCCAGGCCGTGAAGGCCGGCGTCACCAACGCCTTCGAGATCCCGGGCTTCGTCCCCGAATTCATTCGCCCGCTGTTCTGTGAGGGCAAGGGCCCGTTCCGGTGGGCGGCGCTCTCGGGCGATCCGGAAGACATCGCCGTCACCGACCGCGCGGCGCTCGACATGTTCGGTCACGACGAGCCGCTGTGCCGCTGGATTCGCCTCGCGGGTGAGCGCGTCAAGTTCCAGGGACTCCCCGCCCGCATCTTCTGGCTGGGTTACGGCGACCGCGCGCGCTTTGGCCTCAAGATCAACGAGCTGGTGCGCGAGGGCGCGATCAAGGCGCCGATCGTCATCGGACGCGATCATCTCGACACCGGCTCGGTGGCCTCACCGAATCGGGAAACCGAAGGCATGCGCGATGGCAGCGATGCCATCGCCGACTGGCCGATCCTCAACGCCCTGCTCAACGCGTCGGCAGGCGCGACCTGGGTCTCGCTGCACCACGGCGGCGGCGTCGGGATCGGCTACTCCATTCACGCCGGGATGGTGATCGTCGCCGACGGGACACGCGAGGCCGACGAGCGGCTGGAGCGCGTGCTCACGTGCGATCCCGGCAGCGGCGTCGCGCGGCACGCCGACGCCGGTTATGCGGACGCGCTGCAGACCGCAGCGCGCTATGGTGTACGGATTCCGATGGTGGAGGCAGAGCGATGATGGCTCCTCACGTGGGGTTGGAGCGGCGTGTGTTGGCGGCGCTCGAGGCTGCTCCCCCGCGCATTCCCGTGCTGCTCGGTGGCTGCGGGACTGGCCGCACGACGGCGCTCAATGCGGTGGCCGAGCGGCTCGGCCGCGAGGAGTGTCAGTACGTCGACGTGGAACGCGCGGCGAGCACCCCTGAGCGTTTCTTTGCGGCCGTGAGCGCCGCCTCCCCGTTCCTGCGTTCCGGCCGGGGCGCGCCGCCGCGCTCCGCGCGCGAGGCCTTCGATCACACGCTGTCCTACCTCGCCCAGGCGCGTGCCCTCGATCGTCCAGCCACCTTCCTGCTCGACGAGGTGCTCGAGCTGCGCACCTTCGAGAGTTTTCCCGGACTGCGCCATATCCAGCGCGAGGTGGTGCAGGCGATGCAGGAAAGCGTCAATCGCTTCGTGCTCACCTCGCGCTATGTGGCGCGCGCACATCGGCTGCTGCGGGATGCGTCGGCGCGGTTCGAGGTCATCCATCTCCCGGCGCTGTCTCAGAGCGAAGTCAACGCGATGCTGCCGGCCACGGGCGGTCCCGGCAACGAGGATCGCGACTTTCTGAGCCGCACCATTCAGGCGCTGTCCGATGGGCGCGCCGCCTACGTCCGCGCCATCAGCGAGGCCACCTCCACCGGCAGCGGCCGCACCGGCGATCCCGTGTCGGCGCTCACCGCACTGCTCACGTCTGATGGCGTGCTCACCGCGTGGTGCGGCTACCGCTACGAGCTCCGGCTGCATCGTGCGCGCGGCTACGGCGCGCTCAAAGCCATCCTCGAGATTCTCGCGGACGAAGAACCGCTCACGCTGACGGAGATTGCGCTGCGCCTGCACCGCACGCCCGGCTCGACGAAGGACTATCTGTCGTGGCTCGAAGACGTCGATCTGGTCGTCTCACGGCAAAAGCGCTATAGCTTTACCGATCCCGTCCTGCGGCTCTGGGTCCGGCTGCACTGCCGTCCGGTGCCACCGACGGTCGATGAGGTCGCGCGTGAGGTGCAAAGCTACGCCCTCGCGCGGTTGCCGCAATCGGAGCCCACGCTCGCGATGGCCGGGGCGGTCGTCGGCGCCACCGATCGCAAGCGCTGGGGAATCGTTGAAATCGATTGAGGCGGCCCTTCCGACGAAGTCGGCCTTCCGCGCGCAGCGCGGCCCTCGGCGAAGCCCCCTCCGCGCGCAGCGCGGCCCTCGGCGAAGCCCCCCTCCGCGCGCAGCGCGGCCCTCGGCGAAGCCCCCTCCGCGCGAAGCGCGGCCTACTCCGCGGCGTCAGCGCGGCCGAGCATCGCGAGCGCCGTCTTCGCCGCGTCCTGTTCGGCATCCTTCTTCGTCCGCCCCGCGCCTTGCGCGAGGATCTCGCCGCCCACGACCACCTCGACGTGAAAGAGCTTGCGGTGCTCCGGGCCCGCCTCGCCGGCGACGCGATAGGTCGGCAGCGATCGCCCCAGGCCCTGCAACGCCTCCTGCAGCCGCGACTTGTGATCGCGTCCGAAATAATCGGGCTGCCCCGCCTGTTCCAGCGTGTCTTCGAATTCGCGCATCAGGAACTGACGGGCCGGTTCGAGCCCGCCATCGAGGTAAATCGCCGCGATCAGCGCTTCGCACGTGTCCGCGAGCAGCGCCTGCTTCCGCCGGCCGCCAGTTTTCTCTTCGCCGCGGCCCAGGATCATGTGCTCTCCCAGGTCGAGACGCTCGGCGAGCTCGGCGAGCGACGCCGTCGACACGAGCATCGCCTTGATCTTCGACTTCTGCCCTTCGGACGAATGCGGGAAGCGGCGGCACAGCCCGTCGGCAATCACCAGCCCGAGCACCGCGTCGCCGAGAAATTCCAGCGACTCGTTGTCGATGACGCCGCCGCTCGGATCCTCGTGCGCCTTGGACTTGTGCGTCAGCGCGTGCTCGAGCAGCCCGCGATCGCGGAAGCGGTAGCCAATGCGTGTTTCGAGCGCGAGGAACTGCTGCGGCAGCGGAACCACCAGCCCGCCGCTCACTTCCTGCCGATGGCTCTCGATCACACGAATCGCGTCGTCGGCATCGTCCTCTCGTACGGAGACCTGCGTTTCGCCCATCGGGTTGACCGCAAAGGGGAAGACCCCCGGTGGCGGCGCCGCCGTGCGCACGGACTGAATGCCGTGGCTGTCGAGCAGCGCCTGCACCACGCTGGCCTCGATGTTCGACGTCGTGCGAAAGATGACCGTCAGGTCGGCCATGTCTACGGTTCTTCTACCTTCATCAGGATCATCGTCATGTCGTCGTGTTGATCGGCCTCGCCCGCGAACGCATGCAGATCAGCAAAGATGAACGAGCGCAGCTGTTCGAACGGCAAGTGTGCATACTGCTCGAGGACCTTGGCCAGCCGCGTCTCCCCATAGCAATCGAACGTCATGTTCATCGTCTCGCTGATGCCGTCCGTGAAGAAGACGATCAGATCGCCTGGCGACAGCGGGACCGTGACCTCCTCAATCATCCCGTCGAACATGGCCCCGTCGTCCAATTTCAGGCCGAGCACCAGACCATCCGGCGCGATGAGCTCGGCCTTGCGCAGACCGGCCGGCGCCGCACCCGGCACGCGGATGAGCGGACAGTGCCCGGCGCGCGCGTACGCCATCTCCATCTTCTCCAGGTCCATGACGCCATAGGACATCGTGATGAAGCTCTTCGAATCGATGTTGTCGGCGACGACGCGGTTGACGGCTTTGAGGAACTGGCGCGGCGACGGCTCAGTTCGCGCGAGCGACTGGGCAATGACTTTCAGCTGCGCCATGTAGAGACCCGCTGGCAGCCCCTTGCCGGACACGTCGGCGATGAGCACCCCGAGCCTGGTCGGGGAGATGGCGATGAAATCGAAATAGTCGCCGGCCACCTCGCGTGCCGGTACGCAAAACGCCGTTATGCCGACACCGGGCACCGACATCGGCCCCGACGGCAGCAGCCGTTGCTGAATCTCACGGGCGGCGAGCATCTCCTGCTCCATGCGCGCCTTCTCGGCGTTCTCGCGAATGAGCGTGGTGATCTCGCCGGTCATCACATTGAACGACTCGGCGAGCTCGCCGAGCTGATCGCGGGCGCGAACGGGGATGTGATACGTGAAGTCGCGATTGCGCAGGTGCTCGGTACCCTCGAACAGATCGTGCACGGCGCCGGTGATCTGGCGGGCGAGCGCGAAGCCGATGACGAGCGCGACGAACTGGATGGTCAGGAACAGCACGCCGATGAAGGCGAGCACCAGGAGCAGGACCTGGCTGAGCGGCGCCGACGAGATGTCGGTGATCCGCTGGTAGACCTCGGGCAGGTTGAGCCGTACTCCAATCGCCGCGACGTTATCGGCGCCGGTTTCCCACTCGTGCACGTCGAGCCAGGCGACCCAGTTACCGAGCAGGCTGGTGTCGTCAGGATTCGATCGCGGGCGCGTCTCGAGGAGCTGGCCTCGTGGAATGCGCAAGCGCGAATCGTCGAACGGCGATGCCGTCACTTCACCGAGTTCGACGCCCGTTTCCTCGAGCAGCCGCTGCTCGATGGCGGCCGTGAATGGCATGTCGACCACCATCGCCCAGTGCGGCTTGCGGACATCGGGCACCGCCACGGCGCGCATGACCAGTCGGTGTTCGGTGGCCGCGCCACTGGTTACTTCGTAGGCAAACAATCCGGCGAACCCGTCGCACCGAATCCAGCGCGGCAGCCGCTCGGGTGCCGGCAAATGCCGCCACGGTCCCAATCGTATCGGCCGGGCCGGTGGCGCCGTCTCGACACTGGCCGTTGCACACTCCAGTCCTTCGACGGGCACGATCGCGTAAGAAGTAAATGGGAAGCGCGCCGCGGCAATCGCCTGCCGCTGTTCGAGACGCCGTCGCAGCACGTCGGGCGGGTCGCCATGCTCGGTCTCGAGCGCGGCCGACTCCGCGGTGAATTGCGCCTGGTCGATGAAGGTCCGGACCCTCGACTGCAGGACGTACGAGCTGACGTTGAAAAACAGCAGGAAACCAGCCATCAAGAAGAACGCGATGATCAACAGACCTGGTACCAGCCCCACGAACACGTACGACAGGATCAGCTTGCGCCGCACCCGCCAGAGCAGCCGGCGCTTGGCCCAGACCGCGCCCTTCGTCAGCAGGTAGGCGCCCACGAAGATCACGGCCAGGCTGCCGAGCGCATCGACCACGTCAAGCGTTGCCGCGGTTGACGGGAAGAGAACCTTGATGACTTTCGCCTGGATCTTGATCGCGAGACCGACCAGAAGGACGCGGCCGGCGAAGCTGCCCAGCAGCCAACGGCGCGCAGACTGGCCGTGGAGAACGTGCCGGATTGACGCCCCCCGTACCCACGCGTCCGCACGCGACGGAGCGTCGCCTGGCAACAGCGGCCGGTTAGACGTCATCTAGCGAAGATGGTAAAAGAGACACACTGTGAAACTCAACGATCACGCGCGCTTCAGCACTGTTTGCATCCATGCCGGCCAGGAACCCGATCCGTCCACGGGCGCCATCATCACGCCGATCTATCAGACCTCGACCTACGTCCAGGAGGGCCTCGGACAGCACAAGGGCTTCGAATACGGCCGCACGCAGAACCCGACCCGGCTCGCCCTCGAGCGTAACGTCGCCGCGATCGAGGCCGGCGCCGCCGCGTTTGCGTTCGCCTCGGGCATGGCGGCCATCGACGCGCTGCTCACCCGGCTCGAATCGGGCGACCACCTCGTCGTCAGCGACAACACCTACGGCGGCACGTTCCGCCTGTTCGAGAAAGTGCGCCGGAAGTTTGGACTCGACTTTACCTATGTGGACACCTCGCAGCTCGACACCATCGACGTTGCCATCACCGACAAGACGAAATATCTGTTCATCGAGACACCAACCAACCCCATGTTGCGGGTCACCGACCTCGCCGCCGCCGCGGACATCGCCCACAAGCGCCACGTCCGCGTGATCGTGGACAACACCTTTGCCAGCCCGTTCATCCAGCAGCCGCTGGCGCTCGGATGTGACATCGTCGTTCACAGCACGACGAAGTTCCTCAACGGCCACAGCGACAGCGTTGGCGGGGTCGTCATTCTCAAACATGACGATGATATCGAGTGGATGAAGTTCGTGCAGAACGCGGCGGGCGCCATTCTTGGCCCGATGGACTCATGGTTGATCCTGCGCGGCACCAAGACGCTGCCGATTCGCATGGAGCGCACCAACACCAACTCCATGGCGATTGCCGAGCATCTCGCGGCACACGAGAAGGTCGAGCGCGTCATCTACCCGGGGCTCGGCGATCATCCGCACCACGCGCTCGCAAAACAGCAGATGCGGGGGTTTGGGGGCCTCATCACGTTTGACGTCGGGTCGCTCGAGACGGCGCGGAGGGTGCTGCCGCGGTTCAAGCTGATGTCGCTGGCCGAAAGCCTCGGGGGAGTCGAAACGCTCATTTCGCACCCTGCCATCATGACGCATGCCTCGGTGCCGCCGGAGCGGCGGGCCGCAATCGGCATCACCGACGGGATGATTCGCATTTCGGTCGGCATCGAGGACGTGGACGATCTGAAGGAGGACCTCGACCAGGCGCTCGCGTGAGGGCCGGCCCGAGGGCACATCACAGGTCGCGCACCGATGCTGCGAGCCAGTTCAAATACGCTTCCCCGCCGCCGCTGATCGGCAGCACCAGCACCTCGGGCACATCGTACGGGTGGAGGTCCACGAGGCGCGCCTCGAGCGCCTTCACTCGCTCGTGCGTCGTCTTCATCACGAGCTGGTGCTCCGCCGCCTGCTCGATCTTGCCTTCCCAGCGATAAACGGACTGCATCGGGGGCAGCACGTTCACGCACGCGACAAGCTGCTCATCGACGAGCGTCCGCGCCAGCGGCAACGGATCCTGGTCCGTTGGATATGTCACCAGAACAATCACCGCAGCCATGACGACTAGGTGGTCCGATGCACAAATACGGCCGCATTCGGCCGCCGAGGCATCCCGCCCCGCGGCGTTCCACCCCACCACGCACAAACCGCGTGGCGGGGACCCCGCGTTGCTCGTCGGTCAAATACGCTCGGCATTCTCCCTCCTCGCGCCTTGCGGGCCGGGCGCCTCGGCGCCCTCGATGCGGGCCGTATTTATGCACCGGACCACTGAGGCCCCCCGCCTCGAAGCGCGCGCGCGCGCCCGCCCTTGAAGGCCCACACCGAGTTCATGTCGCACGCTCGCCATTCCCGCCGCCCTCCGCCACGCGTGCATTCAGTGTATTCCTGTCAGCAGCGCCGGACCACGGTAGAATCCCGACAGCGTGAGCAGCCAACTCGATCTCTTCGCGCCGCGGGTTCAACGGTCGAAGCTCGCCGCCGATGCGTTCGTGAACGCCCTTCGGGGGTTCGCCTGGTATGGCAAGAGCACTGCCGTCACGGCGTACCGGTGCTCCACGGCTGATACCGAGATTCCGGTGTTCACCAATGAGTTCTGGACCAGCGACCAGCGCGCCGCGCACAGCTTGCACGAGATTTCGTATCGCGCGTGCTTCAAGCCCCAATTGCCGCGATTCTTCCTCGACCGGCTATCCGAGCCTGGCGACACCGTGTTCGATCCGTTCGCCGGTCGGGGGACAACGCTTCTGGAAGCCGCGCTCAACCAGCGGACTCCCGCGGGTTGCGACATCAACCCGCTGAGTCGCGCGCTCATCCTCCCGCGGCTCGATCCCCCGACGCTCGGAGATGTGCAGCGCCGGCTGTCCGGGCTCTCGCTCAGATGGACCGGGCCCCTGCCAGAAGACCTGCTGACCTTCTACCACTCGAACACGTTAAGCCAGATCTGCGCCTTGCGCGAGCACCTGATGGAACGGGACGCGACCGGAACTATCGACGCGGTCGACGAATGGATTCGGATGGTGACGCTCAATCGTCTCACCGGCCACTCGCCCGGCTTCCTGTCGGTCTACACACTCCCGCCGAATCAAGCCGTCAGCGTGAAGGCGCAGCGAAAGATCAATGCCGACCGTGGACAGACGCCGCCGGAACGAGACCTCAAAGCCACGATTCTCAAGAAGACGAAGTCGCTGCTCGCGGACGTCGACGATCCGACGCGCGAGGTCCTCCGTCGTGCACGAGCGGCGCTCCGCTTTCATATTGGTTCGTCGACCGACGAATTCTGGGGAGCCGGTTCGGTCCAGCTGGTCGTCACGTCACCGCCATTCCTGAATGTTGTCGACTATGCCGAGGACAACTGGCTCCGCTGCTGGTTCTCCGGGATCTCCGCGGACAACGTGCCGATCTCACTGCATTCCACCCTCGAGGCGTGGCAGGCGTTTGTCTCGACCGCGTTTCGACAGTTCATCCGGCTGCTCCGTCCCGGAGGATTCATCGCGTTCGAGGTGGGCGAGGTGCGGGGCGGGAGGATTCGTCTCGAGGAAACCGTCATCCCTGCAGGAATTCTGGCAGGCGCTTGCCCGGTTGCCATCCTGTTGAACGAGCAGGTGTTCACGAAAACCGCGAACATCTGGGGCGTGGCCAACAACCGGAAGGGGACGAACACCAACCGGATCGTCGTGTTCTGTAAGAACTGACTCTCGCAGATCGTTGCCCGCTCTGCCTGCCGCGGGCGGGCTGTAAAACTGTAAAAGAGGTAACACCTGGAACTGTAAATATGCTTTGACATTTGTATGTATTTACTTCTATATTTCCCGATATCTTGACGGCTACGCCTCTTTACGGGCCATCGCGTATACTCCCCGCCGTGGCGAAAGCGCGCACCGCAGCGGTCCGTGAGCCGATCAAGACCAGCATCGAATTGCCGGGGGATCTCTGGCGTGAGGCCAAGATTCGCGCCATGGACGACCGCGTCGACCTCAGGACCGTCATGATCCGAGCGCTTGAAGCCTACCTGGGCGTGGCACCCCGCGCGATTACGCGGCGGGGACGCCCCGAGCCATGAACGACACGCCCAGGCGACACGGGTCACAGTCGGGCACGCGCGCGTCGATGGCACGCCGGGGCCGGCGTCTTGCGCGCTACGTGCTCGGGTTCGTCACCGTCGTGCTCGTCATCGACGCCATCGTCGGCGAGAAGGGGTTGCTGACGTTGCTCGACGCGCGCCGGGACTACACCGCCGTCGAAGAGGCGCTCCAGCGTGCCCGCCGCGACAACGGACAGCGGCGCGAGGAGGCCCGCCGCCTCCGCGAGGATCCGACGGCCATCGAAGAGCTCGCGCGCCGTGAGCTGGGCCTCCTCAAACCGGGCGAGAAGCTCTTCATCATCAGAAGCGTCCCTCCACAGAAGAAGTAACGATCCACAAAAAACGCATGGATCGTTATATTCTGTGTTTTCTGTGTTTTCTGTATTTTCTGTGGAGCGGAGGCCGTGATGGCAGTTCAGAGTGCAAGCGCGGAGTGGAACGGTTCCCTGAAAGAAGGGTCGGGCACGATGCGCGCCGCCAGCGGCGCGTTCGAGGGACCCTTCACGTTCGTGTCGCGGTTCGAGACCGGGCCTGGCACCAATCCTGAAGAGCTGATCGGCGCCGCGCACGCCGGGTGTTTCTCGATGGCGCTCGCCGCGGCGCTCGGAAAGGCGGGGCACAATCCCACCAGCATTGCGACAACCGCGAAGGTTCACCTTGGCACGGCCGGAGCCGGTCCCACTATCACGCAGATCGACCTGATGGTCGAAGGCGCCGTGCCCGGCATCGATGCGGCGGCGTTTCAGGAATTTGCGGAGGGCGCCAAGAAGGGCTGCGTCGTCTCTCGCGCACTCGCCGCCGTTCCAAACATCACGTTGACTGCCAACCTGAAATAGATGCGATGGACCGCCCGTTTCGGCCGGGCCAACTCGCGAGGGCCTTGCCCTGTCGTGCATGGCAAAGATTCGCTTGATCCACTGGAATGGACCCGAGGGACGCGAGCGGAAGTTGCGCCTCGCGTCGCTCGGGCACCATGCCGATTTCGACGATGTGGATGGGCCAGGGTTGATGCGGGTGTTGCGAGGGTCAATCCCGGACGCCTATGTGATCGACCTGTCGCGCCTCCCCTCGCACGGCCGCGAGGTCGCGATGTGGCTGCGGAGCACGAAGGACACGCGGCATGTGCCCATTGTCTTCGTCGACGGCGACCCCGCCAAGGTCGCGAAACTGAAACAGCTCCTGCCCGACGCGATGTATTCGTCGTCCTGGTCGCGGCTTGCGACCGCGCTCCCCAAAGCGCTCTCCAGTCCCGCGCTCGACCCGGTCGTCCCACCGTCGTCCATTTACAGCGGCAAGCCCGTTGTCGAAAAGCTCGGCATCAGGCCGGGCATGCGCGTCTGCCTGGTCAACGCCCCCGCAGGCTTTGCCGGTTCGCTGGCTCCGAAGCCCGCGGGGGTCACCTACACGGCTCGCCCGAACGCCGGGTGCGATCTCTTCGTGGTGTTCGTCCGCAGCCGTCGTGAACTTGGCGTGCAACTCGGCAAACTGTTGCCCGACGTCGCCCGTCAGACGGTGTGGTTCTCGTGGCCAAAGAAGGCGTCGGGCATCACGACCGATCTGAACGGGAACGTGGTCCGCGAATCGGGGCTGGCGGCCGGGTGGGTCGATTTCAAGGTCTGCGCGATCGACGAGACGTGGTCGGGTCTCGCCTTCAAACGCCGGAAGTAATTGCACGCCGTTACGGCTGCGCTCCCAGCCCTCCCGTCCGATCCGATCCCACCGCCAGCGCCCGCGAGGCTCGTGGTCGCGCTTGTCTCGATGGCTCATCTCCAGCCTCCAGCTTGACAAGCTTTGCAACCACACGCCGCTCAGAGCGGCGCTCTCGTGCGAGGCGTCGCTCAGCGGCGCGCCAGCGCACGTTCCAGCGCGTCGGCGAGCGCACCAAGCGTCACGGGCTTGGCGACATGACCATCGAAGCCCGCCGCCAGGGCTCGGTTGCGGTCGGCACGAGACGCGTATGCCGTCACCGCGACGACGGGCAAGCCACGGAGCCGCACATCGGCCGACGACCGAAGCCCGGCGATAAACGCGTAGCCATCCTCGACTGGCATCCCGATGTCCGCCAGCACGGCATCGAAGTCGCTGGGCGACTGCCGCAGCGCCTCCACCGCCTCGGCAACCGACGTCGCCGGCGTCACGACAGCGCCTCCTGATCGAAGCAACCGCAACAGTACCTCTCGCGAATCGCTCTCGTCGTCGAGCACGAGCAGCCGCATGCCGCGGACGCGCTCGATCTCGGCGTCGTCTGAGACCCGCGCGAACGCGTCGGCGGCGGTGATCGGGTCGGCGTACGTCACCGGCAGTTCAACCGTGAAGGTGCTCCCGGTTCCATTGCCCTCGCTGAGCGCTCTGACTCGGCCGCCGTGCATCTCGATCAGGTTGCGGACGATGGACAATCCAATCCCCAGTCCGCCATGAGCCCGTGTCGTCGAGCTGTCCGCCTGCCGGAAGCGATCGAAGACGAACGGCAGGAAGTCCTTCGGAATGCCCACACCCGTATCCTCAACGGTGGTCACGAAGTTGTCGGCCGCGCGAAAGACGCGCACGGCAATCCGTCCGCCGGCGGGCGTGAACTTCACGGCATTGGCCAGCAGATTCCAGAACACCTGTTGCAGGCGGTGTGGATCGCCTTCGAGCGAGGCCGAAGGCAGCTCGGACTGCATACTCAGCGTCAGCGCCTTGGCCTCTGCCGTAGGACGCACGGCGTCGACGGCGCCGCCAACCACCGTGACGAGATCCACCGGACGCAGGTCGAGCGTCAGCTTCCCCATCATGATGCGCGGCACATCGAGCAGATCGTCGACGAGACGCGCCAGAGCTCGCGCGTTGCGATCCACCGCGTCGAGTGCCTCGTGCGCCTCGATGCCGGCCTCGCGGGAGATGCCGGCCAGACGCGTCCAGCCCATGATGGCATTGAGCGGCGTCCGCAGTTCGTGCGAGACCACGCTGAGGAATTCGTCCTTGAGACGATTGGCGTCCTGCGCCTCCTGGTACAGCAGCGCGTTGGCCAGAGCCAGACCGGCGCGCCGCCCAAGTTCTTCGAAGACGCGTTCCGCATCCTCGGTAAACAGGCGACCCGAGTCTGCCATCCCGACGGACAGCATGCCCACGACCTGCCGTCCCGCGCTCAACTCGTAGACGCGCACGTCCTCCAGACCGAGCGCCTGCCGCTCCTCAGCAGAGAGTGTCCAGGCGGGATCGCGGACCGCCCGGACATCGGTCACTTCGTTGGCGGCCTGCTCGCGGGCGGCGTCGGCGTGCCGGCAGGCGACGCGCCGGAAATTGCCGTGCAGGTCGCGAATGTCGATCGAACAGAAATCGGCAATCGACGGCACCAGCAAAGCCGCCAGATTGAGCGCGGTTCGTCGCAACTCGAGCGACGAGGCCAGCGTCCGGCTCGCGCGTTCGAACAACTGCAGCGTCGCCGTGCGCTCCTCGACGCGGCGTTCGAGCAGCGCGGCATGCGCCTGTACCTGCCGCTCCTTGTCAGCCAGCGCCGTGGCCATGGCATCGAATGCCGCCCCAAGCTGCCCGAGCTCGTCCTCCTGCTCCAGATGGACGCGGCGCGTCATGTCTCCGGCGGCAAGCGCGTTGGCGACGCTGGTCACGCGATGCAGCGGCTTGGTCACCCAGCGCGCCGCAATGACCGAGAGCGCCAGCGCGGACAGGACCGTAAAAAACGCCGCCACCCACTCGTGCAGCAGCTGTCCGCGCAGCGCGCCGAGCAGACGCCATTCCGGTACGAAGATGCCATACACCCACCGCATGCCCGCAAGCGGCACGATCGTCGCGTGCAGCGTGCCCAGACGTTCGGAGGCCACACGCAGATGCGGATCGGTGCCCGTGTCGTAGAGCAGCCAGGCGGCGCGATCCGCGACGGCGGCGAAACCAGGATCGACGGCGTGCTCGCCGAGGTACGCCGGCCCCAGCCGCTGCCGGGTGATCGCGGCCGTATCAGGCGGCAGCGGCACCCACGAGGCAAATCGCACCGTGGGGTCACTCGAATGACTCAGATGGACCCCTGGCGCCGTCGACAGGACGCCGAATTCGCCATAGCCCGCGTAATCGGCGTCGCTGCTCGTCAAGCTGTCGAGCACTGTGACATCGATGAGCGCCGTCACCGTCCCGATGATGCCACCAGCGTCCGACCGCACGGCATGTGACACGCGCAAGGCGACACGCTGATCGAAGGCATCGTAGTCCGGATCGTCCACGACGGTGTCGCCCGCGATCGCGGTCAGAAAGACGCGCCCGGTCTGCTGGCTGCCGATCGCGACGCGATCGTCGGTGGTCGCGAGCACCCGTCCCGACCGGTCGGTGACATATAACGCGAGCAGCTGCTGCTCGTTCCGCATCGCAGAGAGGGATCGCATCGCGCGGTCGTGGCGTCCCGGCGCGCTGCTGTTCTCACAGAACTCCACGATCGCCGGCAGACTGCTGACCACTCGTACATCGGCGCGGGCATCAGCAAAAAACGCGTCGATGATCTGGGCCGTGCCGAGCGCCCGTTCGAGGTTGCGCGCGCGGGTCGATGCGATCAGCGCGTCCCGGCTCGAATACGTCGTGTAAACGACGACGATGATGATCGGCAGGCTGACCAGCGCGATGAGCAGCCCGGCCAGCTTTTGCGCGAACGGCAGGTCCTGCCAGTGGCGGTGCACGGTGGCGGCAACGTTCACCGGCGGCTGTCCGTGCGTGGGGCGTTGAGCTTCACGAGACTGAAATCGAACGACCCGACCAGTCCGCGCGCCTCGAGTTGCGGCAGACCCCTCACACGGCGGTTGTGGACGACGACCTTCACGCTTTCCGCCAGCGGTATGAACGGAATGTCTCGCGCCAGGATCTCCTGCGCCCGATAGTACGCCGCCGCGCGCTCGTCGATCTCCACGGCGCGCGCTCCGCGCTCGACCGCCTCGCGAAATTCCTCGTCGGCATAACCGATATAGGCCCCGGTCTCCGTGTCGGCTGAATACCGGCGGCGCAGCGCGTCAGGATCGGGACCCTGCGCGCCGGTGACCAGGGCAAAATCGAAATCGTGGTCGCCGATCACGCGCTGAGGGAACTGGCCCGGCGGCACACGATGGATCACGAGCGTGATCCCGACCCGTGCGAATTGCGCCTCGAGCACGCTCGCGATCTCGCGCAGCGGCGCCGTGTTGGGCACGACCAGCGCTGCCCGGAAACGCTCGCCGCCTTTCGCGCGCCACCCTGCGCTGTCGAGGAGACGTCGCGATGCCGCGAGATCGTAGTCAGGCACTCGCGCGTTGGCGTTGTAAGCCCACTCCACGTCCGGTGTGTACCAGCCGATGGCCGGCGCGGCCAGACCACCGAGCGCCGCGCTCACCAGCTCCAGCCGGTCAACCGCGGCCGCAATGGCGCGCCGCACCCGCACATCGTTCAACGGGGGACGTCGCAGGTTCATCGCGACGTAGATGCGAGCCGACGTCGGCAGAGTCCGGATGGCCAACGGCTCGGGCGGCGGCGCCCGCAGGTCGAGCGATGGCGGGCGGGTGACCGAATAGTCCGCCTCACCGCGCATCAGTTTCTCGCCCATGGCGTCGGCCGCCACCGCCGTGAAGATCAGCCGCTGTACATAGGGTCCGCTCCGGAAGTACTGCGGGTTCGCACTCAGGACAATCGTATCGTCCTCCCAGCTCGAAAAACGAAATGGTCCCGTGCCGACCGGCGCATGATTCGCGGGATGAGTTCGCCAGTCCCGGCCCTGATACAGATGCCGCGGCAGGATGGCCAGCCCCGGTCCCGCCAAATCCGATGCAAACGGCGCCCACGCTGACTTGAGCCTGATGACGACGGTCGCCGGATCAGGCGTGTCGATCGACGCCACCGGCTCCAGCGCGTCCTTTGCATACCCATGCGTGCCAACCGTCTCGAAGGTCCAGCCGACGTCCGCGGACGAGAACCGCGCGCCGTCGTGCCATCGGACATTCGAATGCAGCTTGAACGTATAGGTCTGGCCGTCCGGTGACACCGCCCACGACTCGGCGAGTTCGGGAAGCAAGCGCCCGCTCTCGTTGAGCGACAGCAGGTGGTTGAAGACGCTGCGTCCGACCACCGAGGCCAACTCGTCGAGCTCGAGGTTGGGGTTGAGTGTCGCCGGGCGCGCCGGTATGAGCACACGGAATTCGCCGGTTCGGCTCGGGCTGGGTGTCGAGGCCGCCGAGCGGTCACAGCCCACACCGACGAACGCGAGCGCGGCGGTCACTACATAGCTCGACAGTTGGCGCATGCTGCGCGTTCATTCTAAACTCTCGAGTTCAGGTTTTCGTACAGGAGTCATCCATGGCCGTTCCAACCGCCACCGGACAGGCGCAATGTCCCGAGTGCTTTGCCGACGTCACGCTCAGCAACGTGATGCAGAACGAAATCACACAGTGCCCGGGCTGTGGCGCCGAGCTCGAGGTGTCGAGCCTCTCGCCGCTGTCGTTGACGCTGGCGCCGCAGGAAGAAGAGGACTGGGGTGAGTAAGACGCTGCGCGTGGGTGTCCTCTACAGCCGCGTGCGTGTGGAAGAAAAGCTCCTGTTCGAGTCATTCGAGCGCCGCGGCGTCGATCTCGAGCTGCTCGACGATCAGAAGCTGGTCTTCGACCTCACCGACATCACGAACCATCCGTTCCAGGAGTACGACGTGATTGTCGAGCGGTGCATCAATCACAGCCGCGCGCTCTACAGCCTCAAGATGCTCAACGACCAGGGCGTGCGCACGGTCAACACGGCGCTCGTCGCTGACATCTGCGGCAACAAGCTGATGACGACCAGCGCGCTGGCGGCCGCCGGCGTGCCGCAGCCGAAGGCGTTGGTGGCCTACACGCCGGAGAGCGCACTCGAAGCCATCGAGCAGCTTGGCTACCCGGCGGTGCTCAAGCCGACCGTGGGCTCCTGGGGGCGGCTGCTGAGCAAGGTGAACGATCGCGATGCGGCCGAAGCCATCCTCGAACACAAGGAAACGCTGGGCAGCTATCACCACAGCATCTTCTACATTCAGGAATATGTGAAGAAGCCGGGACGTGACATCCGCGCGTTTCAGGTGGGCCCCGAGACCATCTGCGCGATCTACCGCAACTCGCCGAACTGGATCACCAACACCGCGCGCGGCGGCTCGTCGAGCAACTGCCCGGTCACGCCCGAGATCGCCGACCTCTGCACGCGTGCGGCCCGTGCCTGCGGCGGCGGGCTGGTGGCGCTCGATCTCTTCGAAGATCCGGATCGGGGCCTGCTCGTCAACGAAGTGAACTACACCATGGAGTTCCGCAACAGCATCGCGCCGACCAACGTCGATATCCCCGAGCGCATGGTGGATTTCTGTCTCACGGTCGCCACCGACGGGTGGAACGCGGCCAACGGCTGGCCCGAAGGCACGGTGCCGCACGTCACGTCGATCTCGCTTGCCGAAGGCGCATCGGTGTAGCCGGCGTGTCGTCTGGTCTCACCACCGCAATCGTCGGCGCGTCCGGCTATACGGGCGGCGAACTGCTGCGCCTGATGCTCGCTCACCCGCACGTCGAGGTCCGACAGGTCACGAGTGAACGGCTCGACGGCCAGTTCGTCCATTTCACCCACCCGAATCTGCGGCGGCGAACGGCGCTGAAGTTCGTCCGATCCGAGGCCGTCGAGCGGGTGGACCTGCTCTTTCTGTGCCTGCCGCACGGACGGGCAGCCGGACGGATCGAGCACTTCGCCGCGCTCGCCGATCGGATCGTTGACCTCAGCGCAGACTTCCGGCTCCGCCGCGCCGCCGATTACGTGCGGTGGTATGGTGCACCACACGCGAATCGCGACTGGCTGGACAAGTTCGTCTACGGCCTGCCGGAGCTGCATCGCGCCGAGATTGGTGAGGCCAAATACGTGAGCGGCGTAGGCTGCAATGCGACGGCGACTACACTGGCGATCTGGCCGCTCGCTGCGTCCGGCCTGCTCGACCCGGCACGGGGGATCGTCTGCGAGGTCAAAGTCGGGAGCAGCGAGGGCGGCGCCGCGACCAGCGATGCGTCGCACCATCCGGTGCGCGCCGGCGTCATGCGCAGCTTCGCGCCCACTGGTCATCGTCACACCGCCGAGGTGCTGCAGGCGCTGAGGCTGCGCGCGATCGAGACCGAGGTCCACATGAGCGCGACCGCCGTGGACAACGTCCGCGGCGTGCTGGCGACCGCGCACGTGTTTACCAGGCCCGGCGTGGCCGAACGCGACGTCTGGAAAGCCTATCGTGACGTCTACGACAGCGAGCCGTTCGTGCGCATTGTCAAGGAGCGCGCCGGGTTGTATCGCTATCCGGAACCCAAGATTCTTGCGGGCAGCAACTACGCGGATGTGGGATTCGAGCTCGATGTCACGACTGGACGCGTCGTCGCGATGTGCGCCATCGACAACCTGATGAAAGGCGCGGCAGGCACGGCCGTGCAATGCGCCAATCTGATGTGCGGCTGGGATGAGACCGTCGGACTGGGCTTCCCGGGCCTGCATCCCGTGTAGATCGCAGGAGGGCGGGTGGCCGTCAGGAGGGCGGGGCTGTCAGCCCCGCCAGACCACGCATGATTGTCGTAAAAGCAGGCGGCGGCACGTCGCTCGACGTCGACGCGATCGTTCGGGACATCGTGTCGTTACGTGCGAAGGGCACCGAACTCCTTCTCGTGCACGGCGGCGCGCAGACGACCAACGCCGTCGCCGAGGCCCTGGGCCATCCGCCGCAGTTCGTCACGAGCGAATCCGGCCACGTGAGTCGCCGGACCGACCGGCGCACGCTCGAAATCTTCGAGATGGTCTACTGCGGGCAACTGAACAAGATGTGGGTCGAAAAACTTCAGCGGCAGGGCGTCAACGCCGTCGGTCTCTCGGGACTCGACGGCCGTATTTTCGAAGGCACGCGGAAAGAGACGCTGCGAATCCGTGTGGACGGGCGCCGGATGGTCCTGCGCGACGACTGGACGGGCACCGTCGAGCGCGTGAACACGGAGCTGCTGCACCTGTTGACTCGGGCCGGCTACTTCCCCGTACTGACGCCGCCGGGCGCGTCCACAGCCGGAGACGCCATCAACGTGGACGGCGACCGCGCGGCCGCCATGGTCGCCGGCCGGTTGAAGGCCGACGCGCTCGTCATTCTCTCCGATGTGCCGGGGCTTCTCCGCGCGCATCCGGACGAATCCACGCTCATCACCGAGATCGCGCGCGCGCGGGCCGACCAGTTCATGCAGTTTGCGGAAGGGCGCATGAAGAAAAAAGTGATGGGCGCCGTCGAAGCCATTGGCGAGGGCGTCGCGAAGGTGATCTTTGCCGATGGGCGGGTCGCCGAGCCCATCACCCGCGCGCTCGCGGGCGGCGGCACCCACATTTTTTAAAGGAGGGCGCGGGCGTTGGCCCAGCCGAACGATGAACCCCCGAGCAGCAATCGAAGAGCGCATTCTCGGCGGCACGACCGCGCGGCGCGGCGACGCCGTCTTCGTCCGCGGCGACGGCTGCTGGCTGTACGACAGCAGTGGCCGACGGTACCTCGATCTGTCGTCCGCACAAGGCGTGGCGATGCTCGGCCATTGTCACCCGAGCCTCGTCGAGGCCATCGCGCGCCAGGCCGCGACGCTCATCTCGTGCCCGGCATTTCTCTACAACGACATGCGCGCCGACTTCGCACAGGCACTCAGTGACGTCCTGCCTTCTCAGGTGAAGCACGTCTTCTTCACCAACAGCGGCGCCGAAGCGATCGACGGGGCGCTGAAGTTTGCCCGGCTGGTGACGAAGCGGCCGGCGTTCGTGGCGGCGACGAAGGGGTTTCACGGGCGGACGATGGGGGCGTTGTCGGTGACGTGGGAGCCGAAGTATCGCGAGGGGTTCGGGCCGCTGCTCGACGCCACGCACGTGCCGTTCAACAACAGCCAGGCGCTCGACGGCGCGATCACTGACCAGACCGCCGCGGTGATCGTCGAGATTGTGCAGGGCGAAAGCGGCGTCAACATCGGGTCGCGCGAGTTTCTGCACAGCGCGCAGCGCCTGTGCCGCGAGCGCGGCGCGCTGCTGATCGTCGACGAGATTCAAACCGGCTTCGGCCGCACCGGCCGCTGGTTTGCCGTCGAGCACGTCGAGCTCGAGCCCGACATCATCTGCCTGGCCAAAGGGCTCGGCGCCGGCTTCCCCATGGGCGCGTTGGCCTATACGGAAGCGGTTCGCCATGTGCTGTCGCCAGGCGCGCATGGGAGCACCTTTGGAGGATCGCCGCTCGCCTGCGCGGCCGGCCTGGCGGCGCTGCACGCGTATCGCGGCGAGGAGCTCATCGACCGGAGCGCCAGGCTCGGCGCGTCGATGCTCGACTCGCTGCGCCGCGCGCTCGATGGCGTCGCCGTTGTACGAGAGGTCAGGGGCCTCGGGCTGATGCTGGCCGTGGAGCTTCGCACGAAGGTCGCGCCCGTCCTGAAATCGCTGATGGTGAACCATGGCGTCATCGGGTTACCCGCCGGCCCGACGGTGCTCCGGCTGCTGCCGCCACTCGTCATCACGGAAGCACAGATCGAGCAGGGTGTCACCGCCATCGCACAGGCAATTGGTGAGCTCACCTGATGGAGCGAGCCGACGCGGTCGAACTGCTCAGAGGGCTCGTCGCCATTCCGTCGCGTTCAGGCCAGGAGGCGGAGGCGGCGCAGTGGCTCGCCGCGCAAATGCTTGCGCTTGGCTATGACCGTGCCGGCGTCGACGAAGCCGGCAACGCCGTCGGCGAAATCGGTCCGATCGAGGCTGTCCGCACGGTGGTGCTGCTCGGCCACATCGATACCGTCCCGGGCAACATCCCCGTCCGCATCGAATCCACGCCGGAAGGCGACCTGCTGTACGGGCGCGGCAGCGTTGATGCCAAGGGGCCGCTCGCAACCTTTGTCGCCGCTGGCGCGCGCGTGGGCCCAGATTGGGCGCGGGATGCCAACATCCGTGTCGTCGTCGTTGGAGCGGTCGAAGAAGAGGCCGCGACCAGCGCCGGCGCGCGCTGCATCGCGGCGCGGTTCGATGGCGCACGTGAGCCGGTGCCGGCGGCATGCGTGATCGGCGAGCCGAGTCACTGGCAGCGCCTCACGCTCGGCTACAAAGGCCGGCTGCTCCTCGACCTTCTGGCCACGCAGCCCATGGCGCACACGGCGGGCCCGGACGCCAGCATCGCCACCGTGGTGGTGGACATGTGGAACTGGGTGACCGCACACGCGGCCGCCATCAACGCCGGGCGGGACAGGGCGTTCGATCAGCTCAGCCCGAGCCTGCGCCGGTTCATCACCGCCACGACCGAGGACATGATCGACACCGTTGACGCGCAGGTTGCCTGGCGTCTGCCAATTGGTGTGGCAGCCGAAGCGCTCGTGGCCGCGCTCGTCGCGTGGAGCGCCGCGCATCTGCACGCTGCGCTTCCGCCCTTCGACGCCGCGCGTGTGATCACTGGAGAACCGCTGACGATCGACGGCCCCCGCACGCAGATCACCTTGCGGTTTCGCGGATGGGAAAATGCCTGGCGCGGCGACCGGCAGAATGCGCTGGTGCGCAGCTTTCTGACGGCCATCCGCTCAGTCGATCCGCAGGCGCAACCAGGCTTCCTCGTCAAAACCGGCACCAGCGACATGAACGTCGTCGGTCCTTTGTGGAAGTGCCCGATCGTGGCCTACGGCCCTGGCGACAGCGCGCTCGATCACACGCCCAACGAGCATGTCTCGCTCGACGAGTACTGGCGTGCCGTCAATGTCATGGAAGCGATGTTGCGCACGTTCGCGGCCAGTTCATGATCACCGCCACGGCTTTCGGCTTTCGGCTTTCAGCTTCAGCGCTCGCGGCTTCGGCTCACGGCTTTCAGCGCTCACAACTCGGGGGGAACCATGCGACAGCTTCGATACTCGGTGGCGGCAAGCCTCGACGGCTACATCGCGGGACCTGAGGGCGAGTTCGATTGGATCGTCATTGATCCGGAGATCGACTTCGCTGCAATGTACGCGGGCTTCAGCGGCCTGGTCATGGGACGGCGATCCTATGAGGTGTTTGTCGCTACCGGTGGCGCAGAAGGGCCAGTCCTCCCGACCTACGTGTATTCGCGCACGCTCCCCGAGGGCGAACGCGACGGTGTCACCGTCGTCCGCGACCCGGCGACGCACGTGCGGGGGCTCAAGCAGGGCGCTGATGACAAGCCGCTGTGGTTGTGGGGAGGCGGCGAGCTGTTCCGGCAACTGGCGGCGGCAGGGCTGGTGGACGGCATCGACGTCGCCATCATCCCGATTCTGCTGGGCGCTGGCATTCCGCTGCTGCCATCGCCGGGCCCTCGCCTCCCGCTGCACCTGCAACGGCACCGGCTCTACGCGGCGACCGGGACACTGTTTCTCGAGTACGACGTGCGCCGAAGCTGACGAGGAATAAAGGCGCATGCCCGGCTAAGGCCGGGCCCCGCTGGCCGGGCCGCTGAGCAGCGCGCGGACCGCCGCGATTTCGTCCTCGTTGACGATGTGGCCCATGCCAGGGTAGATGCGTGTATCGACGATGGCACCGAGTCGCGTGAAGACCTCCGCGGTCTCGTGCACGCGCTCCACGGGGATGTGCGAATCGATATCGCTGCACCCGAGAAAGACCGGCGTGCCGTCGAGCGTGCCCGGATAATCGCGGTGCGTTCCCGGCGGGCCAATCAGTCCACCACTCAGTCCGACCACGGTGGCGTAGCGTCGGGCGTAGCGTGCTGCGTACTCGAGCGCCAGGCAGGCCCCCTGCGAGAATCCCAGAAGTCCCACGCGCTCTGGTGCGACGCCTTCGTGACGCAGCGTGTCAATCAGGGACGAGATCCCGTTGAGCCCCGAGGTCAATCCAGGTTCGTTGCGCTCCGTGGGCGTGAGGAACGAATACGGGTACCACGTGTGTCCCTCCGCCTGCGGCGCCACATACAGGATGTCGTCCAGGCGCAGTTCGAACGCGAGGCCGAGGATGTCTTCGGCGGACGCGCCGCGCCCGTGCACGAGGATCATCGCGAGGCGCGCCTGGCGCGCGGCAGGTCCATGGCGGAGTACGAGTTGATTGCCGTGCGGATCGGACGGGGAGGTCATGTCATTATTGTTGCTCATGCGGCGCGTTCCGCTTGCGACTTTGCCCACGCCGATGCACGAGTTGCCTCGCCTCCGCGAAGCGCTGGGCGGAATCCGACGCTCTCCCAGGCTCCTGATCAAGCGCGACGATCTGACGGGGCTTGCACTTGGAGGGAACAAGGCGCGAAAGCTCGAGTTTCTGATCGGCGACGCACTCGATCAGGGTGCCACCGTCGTCGTAACCACCGGAGCGGCTCAGTCGAATCACGCGCGGATGACGGCGGCGGCCGCGCGGGCCGCCGGCCTGCAGGTCCATCTCGTGCTCACCGCGGACCCGAATCCGCCCATGCAGGGCAACCTGCTGCTCGATCGGCTGTTGGGAGCGGTCATCCATTACGTCCCGCCGCCTGCCGATCCGACGCTCGCCACGAGCGACGAGGAAGAGGCCAAGGTGGCGGAGGTCCTCGACCTGCTGCGCGCTGCCGGCCAGCGGCCATACGAGATCCCGGTCGGCGGATCGAGCGGCGTCGGCGTGCTCGGCTATACCTTCGGCACGCGCGAGATCGTCGATCAGCTCAGCGACCGGGGCGAGCATCCGACACGCTTGTATTTCGCCAGCGGATCGCGCGGCACACAGGCCGGTCTGACGTTGGGCGCGAAGTGGTGCGAGGCGCCATACGCCGTGTACGGCGTGGCGGTGAGCGGCGGCGAGTCGTTCAAGCGGGAGCGCGCGCGGCGCATCGCCAACGAGGCGGCGAGCCTTGCGGCCATCGACGTGCGCGTCACACCGGAGGACCTCGTCACCGACCAGGGCTACATCGGCGAGGGATACGGCATGGCGACGCCAGGATGCATCGAGGCGATCCATCTCCTCGCGGAAACCGAAGGCATCCTGCTCGATCCGGTTTACACGGCCAAGGCCATGGCCTGCCTGATCGACCACGTGCGCACCGGCGCGCTCGATCCCGCGTCAACGGTGGCGTTCCTGCACACAGGTGGCGTCCCGGCGCTCTTCGCCCACGCGTCGCTCTTTCAGAGCGAGGGTTCCAGGGTTCCATAGTTCCGAGGTTCTTGAACTGTGGAACTTTGGAACCCTTACACCGGCGCGCACATTGAGTTGAGGGCCGCGCCCATCAGCTTTCAGCGGTCAGCGATCGGCTGTCAGCGCTGAAGGCTGATCGCCGAGAGCCGAAAGCCACTCGCAATGCACGCCAATTCAAGTGAATTGCGGGATTAGGGAGGACAAGGTGCGTTGCTGTAGCCCGACCGAAAAGCGGTCACCCGACCCGCCTCAGGTTCGTACTTGTGGCGCCAGACACAGGCGGTGTCGTTGGCGAGCAGGTGAATCGAAATCGATGGCGTGGCCGACACGGTTTCCACGAAGTGGATGTCGTCTTGCGGAGGCAGGAGCGCGTAGAACTCGCCCGCGCTGAGGCGCTGCTTGCGCTGCACCTCCAGCGTCGCCCTGCCTTCGTCGTGGCCGCTGTCGAGACGCCGATAAATCGTCTCGTCCTGCTGCCCGCGATAGATGCCCACCAACCCCCACGCCAGGTGGTCATGCACAGGCGTCCGCGAGTTCGGCGGAATCACCAGCGAGAAGAGGCACAACGATCCGTCCCCGGCACGGTAGAGCGCGTATTGGCCGATGCCGCCGCCCATGCCACTCTTGAAATCCGGCTGGGCGTAGGCATCGGGCAGCCAGCCGTCCGCGGCCAGCAGCGTCGCAAACGCGGGCCGCAGGTGCTCGACGCGTGCCGCGTCATCGGCCACCTCGCGCATCAGGCGGCGGGTTTCGGCGACGAGCGTGCGGATTTCCGGCGTGTCGACGAGAAATCCGTAGTGTTCGTGCTTTTCAAATAGATCGCACATTCTGCGGCATGCAGGATAATGGGCCTGCCCCATTTTCGCAATGCACGGGGGTAAGGACACAATACGCGGGGACAGGCCGTGCGTCGTGCGCACGACGCACGGCCTGTCCCCGCCCCGTGCGTCCTCGCACCGTGCAACGGGCGCCACAGGAGACCAGATGCCCCGCACCTTGATGACGTTGTTCCGCTCGATCGTTTGCTGTTGTCTGGTGGCCGCCGCAGGACAGGCGACGGCCCAACAAACCCAGCCTCACACCGGCGTCCCGGATCCTGGTCCGGTCCCCAAATATGTCGCCGAGCCCATTCAGCTCTTCACCACAGGCCTCGGCCCCTTCACCCGCAAGATTTCATCGACGAATGGCGACGCCCAGGCGTTTTTCGACCAGGGCTTTCAGATGATGTTCGCCTTTGCCAAGCTCGACGCGGTCCGCTCCTTCCGCGAGGCCTGGAAACGCGATCCCGAGTGCGCGATCTGCTATTGGGGCGAGGCGTGGGCGTGGGGCTCGTATCTCAACGGCCCGATGAACGCTGAACAATCGCCGTTCGCCTACGCGGCAGCCAAAAAGGCGCTCTCGCTGCGCCACAAGGCGACGCCGCAGGAACAAGCGTTCATCGACGCCATCCAGGTGCGCTACGTCAAGGACTTCGACCCGAAGACGCGTGTCGAGCAGGACAAAGCGTACGCCGTGGCGATGCAGAAGGTCTATGAGACGTATCCGGAGGATCTCGATGCCGGTACTCTCTACGGCGACGCCCTCTTCCTGCTCGAGCCGCGGCGGGGCACGCGCGACATCAACGCGCCCAACATCCAGCGGCTTCACGCCGTGCTCGAGTCCGTGCTCACGCGCGATCCCAGGCATCCCGGGGCCTGCCATTTATATGTGCACGCCACGGAATCGACTACGCGGCCTGACAAGGCTGAGCACTGCGCCTCATTTCTCGGCGACATGATCCCCGGGGCGAGCCACATCAATCACATGCCCTCGCATACGTTCAACGAGGTCGGCCGATGGGGGGATTCGGTCCGCGCCAATCTGCAAGCGTGGCATTCGGATCAGAAGGCCGAATACGGAGAAGGCTTTGCCATCTACCCGGATCACAACCTTCATATGCTGCTCTACGCGGCCGCCATGGATGGACAGGGCGCGATCGCCATTCAGGCCGGCAAGGACTACGCCAAGCGCACCAACGACGCGATGTATCACGTGCTGACCCTGATTCGCTTCGGGCGCTTCGACGAGGTGCTCCAGGTCACCAAACGGCCGGAGCGCGAGATCCCGGCAGCGACGTGGGACTTCGCGCAGGGCTACGCGTATCTACGGACCAAGCAGGAGGATCTCGCGCCCGTCTACCTGGCGCGCGTCAAGAAGACAGCCGAGACCGCGAAAGCCGAGTTCCGCAACCACGCCGCGAAGAATCTGCTCGGCGTGCTCGCCGGAATTCTCGAGGGCGAAATCGCCCGGTCAGCCGGTGATCTTCCCGGCGCCATCGCCGCGTTCGAACGCGCGGTGGTCGCGGACGACGCCCTCGATTATGACGAGCCGGAGCCGTTGCCCTTCCCGGCACGGCATTGGCTGGGCGCGGCACTGCTCGAGGCAAGCCGCGCGGCGGACGCCGAGCGAGTGTATCGAGAGGATTTGGACGATCATCCGCACAACGGCTGGTCGCTGCTCGGCCTTCAGCAGGCGCTGAAGGCTCAGGGGAAAAATTCTTCAGACGTAGACAAGGACCTGGAGGCGAGTTGGTCCCGGTCGGACACCTGGATTCGCTCTTCGCGGTTTTAAAAACTGCACGACTCGCAGGTGGAAAATGCAAACTGGCGCAATGAGTGCCAAGTAAGATGGAGATTCCTGCGCGTCGGTGCCCCCGCGTAGCGGCCGACGAAAATGGGGCAGGCCCATTCTTATGCGATGCGCAAACATTGCCGGTGTCGTGCTGATTCTGATCGGACTCGGGCTCGCCATCAGCGCCCAGGGCCGTCGTTCGGGGACCTCGATCAAGCCCGGCGGGGAATGCCCGCCGGGGATGACCGAGACGCGGCCGAATATCTGCCAGGCGCCGGAGTTTCCGCCGCCGAGCATCCTCGATTACCGCCCGCGCTCCACCCTCGTCACCACCGAGACGCCTGTCCCGCGCGCGAAGTTTCCGGTCATCGACATTCACGGCCATCCCCCTGGCATCAACACGCCTGAAGGGCTCGCACGCATGGTCGCGGAGATGGACACGCTCAATCTCCGCGTCATGACCAGCGCGAGCAACACGTCAGGCGAGCGGCTCACGCAACTGCTCGGCGTCATCAACGCCAGTCCGCACAAGGACCGCTTCCGCGTGTTCACCGGCGTGGACTTCCGCAACGTCGGACCGGGCTGGGCGGAAAGAGCCGTCGCCCAGCTCGAAGCCGATATCAGGGCCGGCGCCGTCGGCGTCGGCGAAGTGGGCAAGTCCTTCGGGTTGAGCATCCGCAAGCGTGACGGGACACGCCTGAAGGTGGACGACCCGGATCTCGATCCCATCTGGCAGGCCGCCGCGCGCCTCGACATCCCGATGTTCATCCACACGGCCGAGCCGCAGGAGTTCTTCTCGCCGCTCGACTACAAGAACGAGCGCTGGCTCGAGCTGGCGCTCTTCCCCGACCGCCGCAATTACGAGCCCGGTCAGGTGACGTTCGAAGAACTGGTGACGGAGCGCAACAACCTCTTCAAGCGACATCCGAAGACGCGGTTCATCGCCGCCCATTTCGGCTGGCACGCCAACGATCTCGAGCGCGCGGCGGCGCTGCTCGACGCACACCCCAACGTCGTCATCGAAGCCGGCGCCATTCTGTACGATCTCGGACGCCAGCCGCGCGCCGCACACGACTTCTTCGTCAAGTATCAGGACCGGATTCTGTTCGGCAAGGACGCCTGGCAGCCGCGGGAATTCCCGTATTACTGGCGGGTGTTCGAGACACGCGACGAGTACTTCGATTACTACCGCGACTACCACGCGTTCTGGAAGCTGTACGGCATGGACCTGCCGGATCAGGTGCTGAAAAAGATCTACTACCAGAATGCGTTGCGCGTCGTGAAAGGCATGCCACGCACGGGGTGGCCACAGTAGCGGCGGCCTCCGCGTCACGCCCCAGTTTCTTTCGGCACTGCGGACATCTCCGCAGTGCCGCTGGTTAATTCCCACCGCGCTCACGCCCGATCCGTCTCGCAGCTTTCCAACACGACCCTTTCGCGCGCACGCAATGGCGCGGCAATTGGATCCTGATGCGTGGTCACGGAAGATCAGGAGGATCGATGAGAGCAGCACGACTTCACGCGTACGGGCAACCCTTGGTTATCGACGACATTCCGACACCGGAGCCCGGTCCCGGGGAGGTGTTGCTGCGCGTCGAAGGCGCCGGATTCTGTCATAGCGACATCCACGTGATGGATGGCGAGATCCAGATTCTCCCGCACATGCCGCTGACGCTCGGGCACGAGAACGCCGGAGTGGTGGCCGAGGTCGGCCGCGGTGTGACGGCCGTGCGCGAAGGCGAGTCAGTCGCGGTCTTCGGCGGCTGGGGCTGCGGCTTGTGCGCCTACTGCGTCACCGGGCACGAGCAGTTGTGCGAGACGCCACAGTGGGCGGGCCTGTCGAAGTATGACGGCGGCTACGCCGATTACCTGCTCGTCCCGAATGAGCGCTATCTGGTCAAACTCACGACGCTTCACCCGACCGAGGCCGCACCCTTGACCGACGCAGCCCTGACGCCCTATCGCGCCATCAAGAAAGCGCTTCCCTTCCTCGAGCCCGATCACTGCGCCCTGCTCATCGGCGTTGGCGGGCTCGGGCAGTACGGTCTGAAACTCCTCAACCTGATGGCCGCGTGCCCGGTCATCGTCGTGGACAAGTCGGACGACAAGCTCGGGATCGCGCGGCAGCTTGGCGCCACGCACACGATCAACGCGCTCGACCCTGACCTCGCCGGCAAGATTCGGGAGCTCACGCAGGGGCACGGCGTCAACGCCTCGTTCGACTTCGTTGGCACCGAAGGGACGCTCGCGCTGGCCATCAGCCAGACCCGGGCGCTCGGCAAGGTGTCGCAACTCGGATTGGCGGGGGGCGCCGCTCGGCTCAAGCCGCTCGAGAACTCGCGCTTCGAGGTGCTCTTCGAAGCGACGTTGTGGGGCACCATCAAGGAACTGCGAGAGGTCATCGCGCTGGCCGAAAGCGGCAGACTGTCGCTGACCGAGACGGAGCTGGCTCCGCTCGAGCAGATCAACGACGTGTACGGGCGCTTGAAGCGAGGCGAGATCGCCGGACGTGCCGTGATTGCGCCGCTAACTGCTTGAGCTCGGCCCGCGCCAGCCGTCGGTGAGGACCGTTGGTGTGCCTTGTTGAACCCAGCGTCTCTCCAGCAGTTCGATATGCAGCTGCTGGACGCGCCTGTTGAAGTCGTCGTACTCGACGTATCGCTCGACCGTCTTGTCCTGGTCGGGCCATTCGACTTCGACCACGTAGTCACCGGCGCGCTGGTCGACGCGGGTGACCACGCGCATCTCGACGCCCGCGCGCTCGAAAAACCAGATCACTGTCCGATTATGACAGAACGATGGGCTGGCGTATCGTTTCAGTGGCGAACACTGGGATGAGCGAATGACCGCGCGTCCGCCGACACGACGGATCGCACTGTTTTACCCATGGCGACCCGGTAATGCGCAGGAGTTTCTGCGCGGCATCTTCCGCTATGCGCGGCCTTCGCAGCCCTGGGAGTTCTGCCTCACGTTCGACAGTGACTTGCCACGGCTGCTGGCGTGGCGGCCAGCAGGCATCATTGGTCATTTCTTCTCCACAGCCGCGATGGCAGCGGTCAAGCGTCTGAACGTGCCGGCGGTGAACACCGCGCGCGATGTCACCGGCGGCGGGGTGCCACAGGTCGGGCTCGACGACCGGGCGGTCGGCGTGCTGGCGGCCGAGTATCTGCTGAATCGGGGGTTTCGAGCGTTCGCGTTCGTTGGCGACGAGAGGAAGGAGTTCAGTCGCCGTACCGCGGAAGGTTTCGGGACACGCCTGCTGGCGGCTCATCGCACACCGGTCCATGCGCCGCGGGGTGTCTTTCAAGCGGACGCCGAGGCGCTCCGCCCTCCGTCGGTGCGGGCCGAACGCTGGCTTCGGCACTTGCCGACACCGGTCGCCGCGTTTGCCGCCGGTGACCATCTCGCGCTCCAGGTCATCGAAGCGGGCCGGGCCGTGGGCCGGCGTGTCCCGGAAGATCTCGCCGTGTTGGGCGCCGGCAACATCGAGTTGCTCTGCAACATGGCGTATCCCTCGCTCTCCAGCATCCACGTCGCCGCCGAAGCCGCCGGATACGAGGCGGCCCGGCTCCTCGCTCGGCTGATGGACGGTGAGACGCCGCCGACCACCCGCCTCGAGTTTCCGCCGCTCGGCGTCGTGACGAGACGGTCGACCGACGTGCTCGCGGTCACCGACACGGCGCTGGCCAACGCGCTTCGCTTCATTCGCGAGCGGGCGCACCGGCCGATCGGCGTCGCCGACGTTGCACGCGCGGCACTGTTGTCGCGGTCCTCCCTGGAGCGGCGATTTCGCGCCGGCCTCGGCCGTGCCCCCGCCGAGGAGATCAGGCGGGTGCGGCTGGAGCGCGCACGTCAGCTGCTCATCGAAACGGACCTTGCGATGCCGCTGATAGCCGAACAATCAGGATTCAGAGACAGTGGCCACCTCTCGGAGGTGTTCCGCGAGCAGAGCGCCGAAACCCCGACCGCGTACCGGCGGCGCTTCCGCGTGGTCTGACGCAAAAGCCGAAACAATCGCCTCGAAATGCCGATGTCATTTTCGGCCTGGCGGACGCAAAATCTTGACCCAGGAGGCCATCACCATGCCGTCGATTCACACTCGGTCGTCGCGCCGGCGCTTTCTGGGGATGCTCGGACTCGGCGGCGTATTCCTTCACGTGCCAGGTGCGTTTGCCCAGGCGCTCGTGGAGACCCCTCGACAAACGGAGGGTCCGTTCTACCCTGACGCGCTGCCACTCGACACCGACAACGATCTGCTCATCGTGAACGACCGGATCACGCCAGCGGTGGGGGACATCACGCATCTGTCGGGACGCGTGCTCACGAATGCAGGCGAGCCCCTCAGAAACGCCGTCGTCGAGATCTGGCAGGTCGACCATCACGGCGCATACCTGCATTCGCGCACGGCGAATCAGGAGCGGCGTGACGCGAACTTTCAAGGGTTCGGCCGCTTCCTGACGGGAACATCCGGAGAGTATTACTTCCGGACGATCCGTCCGGTTCCGTATCCGGGGCGGACGCCGCACATCCACATGAAGGTCAAGCGGGGCGACCGTGAGTTGCTGACCACGCAGTGCTACATCAAGGGACACCCGCAGAACGAGCGCGACGGTGTGCTGCGAAGGATTCGTGATCCGCGCATGCGCGAATCGGTGATCGTGGACTTCGCCGCCGTACCGGGCTCGACGCCGGGCGAGGTGGCTGCACGCTTCGATATCGTCCTCGGCGTGACGCCGCCGGCGTAGTCACGATCATTCGGTGCGCAACGCCACGAGGGGATCCACGCGCGTGGCGCGTCGCGCAGGTATCCAGCAGGCGGCAGCCGCGACCGCCAGCAACCCGCCCGCGACGATGGCAAAGGTCGTTGGATCCGTTGCGCTGACGCCGAACAGAAGGCTTCGCAGAAATCGAGTCAGGAAGACGGCGCCAACGACCCCGGCCGCGAGACCGGCAAGCGCAGGCCGGAGGTGCTGAACGAAGATCAGCCGCAGGACGTCGCGCCGCGCGGCACCCATGGCCATGCGAATGCCGACTTCCTGCGTGCGTTGGCCGACAGCGTGCGATGTCACCCCGTAGATACCGATCGTCGCCAGCAGGAGCGCGATTCCCGCGAAACCGGCGAACAGCACTGCCTGAAAGCGGGGCCGACTGAGCGTCAGGGCGACCTCGCGCTCGAGCGTGGTGACGTCGAAAATCGGCAATTGGGGATCGAGCGCCTGGAGCTCACGACGGATCGTGGGAACCATTTCGTTTGGCTCACCGCTCGTTCGCACCAGCAGCGTCTGGGTGCGAGGTGGATTCTGCAATGCCGAGATGTAGACCTCTGGTCGAATCGCGCGTGTCACCTCCGCACGGTGGGCGTCGCGGATCACGCCGACGACCGTCATCCACGGCGCCTTCGACTGCTCACCTCCTGGTTTCATTCGACGACCAATCGGATCCTGATCCGGCCAGCCCATTCGGGCCAGCGTTTCGTTGACGACCACCGCCGGCGGCGCGTCCGCGTGATCGGCATCGGTGAACCCTCGCCCACGCACGACCGTCATGCCGACGGTCTCGAAGTAGCCCGGTGAGACCGTCTCGAACGGATACTCGACGCGCTCCTCCGGCGGAGGCGCCGGAACGCCTTCGATCGAGAACACTGTGGACCGCGCGACGAGCGGCTGCAAGACGCCAGTGCCTGTGGCCGCCGACTGCACGCCGGGCAGCGCGCGGACCCGTTCGAGCAACCGCGCGTAGAATCCCCGCACGGCCGATGCATCGCGGTAATCGGCAGCCGGCACGCTGACCGTCATCATCGCGACGTTGGCAGGCGCAAACCCGCGTTCGGTCTGCTGCAACGTCATCAGCGTGCGAATGAGCAATCCGGCGCCAGTCAGCAGGACGATGGCGAGCGCGACCTCCGCGGCAACGAGCACGCTGCGCGTCCGCCGGCTGGCGAGCCCCGTGCCGGCGCGTGCACCCTCTCGCAAGTGATCGACGATGGTGCGTCGCGACGCCTGTAGCGCGGGGATCAGTCCCGCGAGCAGCGACGCGACGAGCGCCAGCAGGAGTGCAAAGCCGAGGACCCGCGCATCCATCGTGATGGCATCCTGGCGCGGGATGCTGTCGCCCGCGATCGCCAGAAAGAAGCCCGTCGTCCAGTAAGCGAGGACGACGCCGACGACTGCCCCGACAAGTCCGAGCACGACCGTCTCCGTGACGATCTGCCGCACCAGCCGGCCACGCGCCGCACCGAGCGCCGCGCGAACGGCCAACTCCTTGCGACGCGCCGTCGTCCGTCCGAGCATCAGGTTCGTGAGGTTGGCGCAGGCAATCAGCAGCACAAAGCCCACTGCGGCCAACAGGATCACGAGCCCGCGTTCCACACTCCCGACCAGTTGCTTCTGCAACGGCACCACATTGATGCCGAACCCGCGGTTCCCAGGGTATTCCTCCTCCAGGCGCTGGGCGATCCCGGTCATCTCGGTCTGCGCCTGCTCGAGCGACACGCCAGGCTTCAGGCGCCCGATCACCGGCAGCCAGAACGACCCTCTCGACTCGCGCAGCTGCTCGCCGGGCGCGAGCGGCGCCCAGACTTCAACATCGTCCGGCCAGTGCAGCGCAGCCGGCATGACCCCCACGATCTCGTGCACGCGCCCGCTCAATACCATCGTGCGGCCGACGACGTCTGGCGCGCCACCGAAACGCCGTTGCCACAAGCCGTGTGACAGCAAGACGACGGCATCCTGCCCTGGCGTCTCGTGATGCGCGGTGAACGCGCGACCGCTGAGGGGCGGTATCTGCATCACCTCGAAGAAATTCGCCGTGACCCGGGCACCCTCCAGCCGTTCAGGGTCGCCGTTGCCGGTCAGGCTGAACGCTGTGGGGCTGACAGCGGCCATCTGTGCATACGAGGTGCTCTGGCTTTGCCAATCGACATAGTTCGGATACGAGGTGATGTCCTCGCGGATGCCGTCGCGGCGGTTGTCCAGCCAGAGCAGCGTGATTTGATCGGGATTTGGATACGGCAGTGGGCGGAGCAGCACGCCGTTGACGACGTTGAACACGGCTGTATTCACGCCAATGCCGACCGCAAACGTCAGGATGGTGATCAGGCTGAAGGCAGGCGTCCGGAACAGCATCCGCAACGCATAGCGCGCATCCCGGGCGAACGTGAGGGGAAACATCCAGGCTCCTCCGTGGACGACGGCCGGCTCCTGCCGGTTCCAACGAGCAATCCGCTGCGGCAACGGCGCCCGCCGCGCCGCCAGGACACCACGCAACAGCTCCGACTCGTCGAGGACTTTCGCAGCGTGAGCGCGGGCTTCTCCAGCGGAGCGGCCTTCCTCGCAGGCTTTGTCATACGCCTGGGCCAGGTGCGACGCCAGTTCGTCGACGAGATCGTCGTCCACCGGTTGCGACGCGAGCACGGCGAGGCGTTGTCGAACGATCGCGTTCCAGTTGTGCATCGGTGTGGCTCAGGTCACGCAGGCCGAAGGACGACGTCGACGGCGCCGACGAAGTCGCGCCAGTTGCGCCGCCGTGCCTCGAGCTCACGACGACCGGCGGGGGTCAGGCGATAAAAGCGGCGGCGGCGCTGTCCAGCCTTCTCGACCCAGCGCCCCACGATCAATCCCGCCCGTTCGAGGCGGTACAGCGAGGTGTAGACGTTCGCGACGTGAAACGACAGGCGTCCGCCCGTCCGGTCGTCGATGAGCTTGGCCAGTTCGTAGCCATGATGGGTGCCGTCCTCGAGCAGCGCCAGGATCAGGGTCTCGGCGCTGCCCTTCTTGAGCTCGGCAAACAGATCGGGTGGCATATGTGCGACAAGCATATATGCGACTGGAGAGGCATGGCAACTCCCGGCTTGCATTTTATTTTAGTTTTTACTAAAGTGTATCTCCATGCGTCAGACCGCCGGGGTTCCCGTCTCCGAAACGCCCGCGCTCGTCGCCGTCGCCTCACCGCGCCGCCGCGAGATTCTGCGGCTCATCTGGCGACAGGAGCGGGCCGCGGGAGAAATCCATGCGGCGATGCCCGATATCACGTTCGGCGCCGTGTCGCTGCAGCTCGGCCAACTCGCCGCCGCCGGCCTGGTCGACATCCGCGCCGACGGGCGTCATCGCCGCTATCGGGCCCGGCGCGACGCGTTTGGCTCGGTCGGCCGCATGCTCGAACGGATGTGGGACGACGCACTCTGGCGGCTGAAGGTGGCCGCCGAACTCGACCAATCGCGCCGTGGGCCCCGGCCCAGGCGCCACCCAAGGAACTCGCGATGACCGACACACTCCCGCATCATCTGGATCGCACGATCGTGATTGGCGCCATGCCGGACGTTGTCTTCCGGTTCTTCACCGACAACGCCCGGTGGGCCGCATGGTGGGGCGCCGGGTCCACGATTGAACCGCACGCCGGAGGCCGCATCCTCGTGCGTCATCCCAACGGTGTGGAGATGGTGGGCGAAGTCCTCGAGATCACCCCGCCCGAACATCTGGCGTTCACCTACGGGTACGCCAGCGGAGTGCCCCTGGCGCCGGGCGAGTCGCGCGTCGTCATCCGGCTCGAGGCCGTGCCGGACGGCACGCAGCTTCACCTGCGTCACGAGTTTGCCGAGTCAGGCGTGGTGCAGCACCACGTCCAGGGCTGGCGCTATCAATTGTCGCTGTTCGGCAACGCCGTGGCGAACGAGGTTCACGCCGATGCCGCCTCGATCACCGACCGGTGGTTCAACGTCTGGTCAAACCCGGACGGGATCACACGAGACGCCGACCTGCACGCACTCGTTGCACCGAATGTGGCGATGCGAGATCGCTTCAGCCTGATCGTGGGCGAATCAGATCTGCGCGAGCACCTGGCCGCCGTGCACCGCTTCATGCCCGGCATCTCGCTGACGCGCGAGGGCGACGTCCGTCACTGCCAGGGCATCGTTCTGGCCGACTGGGTGGCGACTTCGGCGGACGGCCAGGCGCGAGGCAAGGGCACCAACGTGTTTACGTTGAGCGCCCGCAACCAGGTGGCATCGGTGACAGGACTCTGGAATCAGTGACCAGACTGCAGATCGGGGACAGTCGGACGCCCCAATACAAGTGCCCCACAGCCGCGTTGCCCGAACCAACCGAACCGAGCGCCCGCTCACTGCTCGAGCCGGTGCCGTAACTATAACGATTACCGGCATTGCTCCCCCGTTGTTCGCGACGATGGCCGCACCGCTCCCCGTGCGTGCGTGATACCAGGCCGGAACCGTGCTGTCGTTGATCCTTGTGGCGCTGCCGCAATCAGGGGACAAATGGCGTGTGACATCTCGCGAGCGGGTCCAATAAAGCCTTCAGTAGTAAAAGTGGGGGAGCAAGCCGCAAGATTGTACGCGTGGAATGCGTCAGAGGAGTAAATTCTGACGAGCCGTTGGCGGGATGTGTCGATTTTGCCCCGGACCGTTCGACCAGAATCTGACAGTTAAAGATTCCGCTGTCGCTTCTTGAATAGGAACTTTATGAGCTGGCTCTCCGACTTCCGGTTCGCGCTTCGTTCCCTGGCTGGCGTCAAAGGCCTCACCCTCACGGTCATCGTGACATTGGCCCTGGGGATCGGCGCCAACGCCGCCATTTTCAGCGTCGTCAACGGCGTGCTCCTGCGTCCTCTGGTCAATCGCGATCAGGACCGTCTGATTTACATCCGCCAGAGCGCCCCCGGCATTGGCTTCGAGAACACGTATTTTTCGGTGCCTGAGATCCGCGACCTGCAGTCGCGCGTCCGAACGCTCTCCGCGTTCGGCGACTTTTCGACCATCGAGTTCACGATGGTGGGCCTCGGCGAACCACGCGTCGTCCGGGCGGGGGTGGTGGGCGGATCCTACTTCCAGGTGATGGGTCTGGAGCCGGTCGCCGGGCGCCTGCTCGATGCGGCTGACGATGGGCCGGGCGCGGCGGGGGCGGCGGTGCTGACTTATCGATTCTGGACGACGGAGTTTCAGAGTGATCCGTCGGTCATCGGGCGTACTGTCCGGCTCGGCGACCGCGCGGCCACCATTGTCGGCGTGCTCGAGCCGTCGGTGCCATACCCGACCGAGACCGAGATCATCGCCAACGTGGTGACGAGCGCCCACCACCTCGACGCCACGATGGTGGAAGGGCGCGTCCACCGCATGACGGAGCTCTTCGGGCGTCTCGCACCGGGCACCGATCTGGAGGCGGCGCGCGCCGAGTTGCAGGCGGTCCACGGCGCCATCCTGGCGGAGCATCCGGAGTCCTACGCGAGCAACGCCGACTTCCGCATCGACGCCGTTCGGCTGCGCGATCAGATCACCGCGCCTGCACGCACCGTGCTGCTGGTGTTGCTCGCCGCCGCGGCGCTGGTCTTCGTCGTGGCCTGCTCGAATGTCGCGAATCTGATCCTGGCGCGCTCCGTGCGGCGCGAGGGCGAGCTGGCGATTCGCGCGGCGCTCGGCGCGAGCGCGGGCGCCCTGCGGCGGACGCTGCTGGCGGAAAGTCTCGTGCTCTGCGGCGCCGGCGCGATTCTGGCGGTCATCATCGCGCAACCCATGGTGTCGGTGCTCGCACGCTACGCCGCGCGCTTTTCGGTGCGCGCCCTGGACGTCACGATCGATGCCAGCATTCTCTGGGTGGGCGTCGGACTGGCGCTGACCGCCGCGGTGCTCCTGGCGTTCGTACCGCGCTTGCCATCCGCGGACGCGGCGCACGGCCTGTCGAACGGCAGCGTCCGGGTCACCTCGGGAACGAATCGGCGGCTGCGTGTCTTTGCCGTGACACAGATCGCGGCGTCGTTCATCCTGCTGGCCGGCGCAGGCATGTTGTTGACGACGCTGTTTGCGCTGCAGCGAACGCAGACCGGGTTTGACACACGCAACGTCCTCGCGGTGAATGTCCCGATCGTCTCGTACTCGCGGCCGCCACAGGAAATTGCCGCGTTCTACAAGGAAGTGATTCGCCGCGTGACGGAACTTCCGGGAGTCGAGCGAGTGGCGGTCGGGACCACGGTACCGTGGCGCGACGGCGGGTTCTTCGCGGCGCAGTTCACCGTCGAGGGCTACGCCAAGGCCGACGGCGAAGAGGATCCGCGCGCACGTTTTCGCACGGTCTCGCCGGGCTTCTTCCGTGCGCTTGGCGTGCCCCTCATGGCCGGCCGCGACTTCACCGAAGACGACCGCCGCGATGGCGAACGTGTCGTGATCGTCAGTCAGAGTGTTGCGCAGCGGATGTTTCCCAACCAGGACGCGGTCAATCGCCGTTTTCTGTGGACCGATCCCGTGATCAAGTTCATCGACGTCAGCGGCGAGCCGCGTCGCATCATCGGCGTCGTCGCCGATGTCGACGATGAAAACGTCGTGCCGGGTCCGGCAATGACGATCTATCACCCGATGGACCAGGAGATGGGCGGGGGGCGGTTGTTCGTGCACGCGCGCACCGATCCCTATGCGCTGGTTCCACCGATTACGAGGATCATCCGCGAGCTCTCGTCCGAGCAGCCCGTGGAAAAGGCGGCCACGCTCGACGACATTCGCGCCGAAGTGCTCGCGCCCAATCGCTTGAACGCAATGGTGTTTGGCGGGTTCTCCATGGTCGCGCTGGCCATCGCGCTGGTGGGCGTGGCCGGGGTGTTGGCGTTCTCGGTGAGCGCGCGCACCCGGGAGTTCGGCGTGCGCCTCGCGATTGGATCGACGCCGACCCACCTGCTGAGCCGCGTGCTGGGCGAAGGCGCCGTGATCGCCATAAGCGGCATCGTGACGGGTCTGGTGGGAGGCCTCGCGCTGGTGCGCGTCGCCGGCAGCTACCTCGGCCAGATCACGGTGCCGGGCACGCTGACGATTGTGGCGACGGCCGCAACGCTCGTGCTTGCCGCGATAGTCGCGTCGCTGATGCCCGCGGCCCGAGCCTCGCGCGTGGACGTGCTTCAAGCACTGCGGTCCGAGTAGCCGCGCTGGCTGCCTTCGTGATGCGTGGAAGCGGTATCGCGCTTGCAAGACATCTTCCGTCGCACTCTTGCGGCACCCAACTCAGGAGGCTGCATGACAACCCGTGCCCTACACAAAGGATTCCTCATCGTCGCCGCGGTCGCGGTAATGGCCGCGGCTTGCAACCGCACCGACCCGCCGCCGCCGATCGATCAGAACGCGGTTGTGGCGGTCGATGACGAGCGGCTTGCCACTTATGTGCAGGCGCGCTACCAGACCGACAGTTCGATCCGCGCCAATGACATCCGCGTCAGTGCCGACAACGGCGTCGTCACGCTTCGCGGCACCGTTGCCGACGACAACGCGCGCGAACACGCCGTCTCGCTCGCACGTCAGGTCGACGGCGTGCAGCGTGTAGACAATCAGCTCGAGGTGGCGTCTCCGGAAGCGGGCGATGCCACGACGGCCACAGCCCGGCCGGTCGAGGGTGGAGCCACACCGGCGCGTGCTTCCACACCGGCGCGTGCTTCCAGCGACCCGACATCACCAACCTGGATCACGACGAAAATTCACGCGCAATACTTCGTCAACCCCGAGATCAAGCCCTGGAACATCGACGTCACGACCGGTAGCGACGGCACGGTCACGCTTCGTGGCGAGGTCGACGAGGCCGCCGATCGCGAAGAGGCCGTCCGCATCGCGCGCAGCACCGAAGGCGTGACGCGAGTGGAGAACCAGTTGCGAGTCCGCGACGACACCGCCGAGCGCGACGCCGCCGATCGTGACGATGCCACCGCTGCCGAGCGCGCCACGCGCGCGACCGATGATCCCGACGGGTGGATTACCGCCAAGGTTCAGGCGAAGTACTTCCTGGACGGGGACGTCAAGGGCCGCAACATCAACGTGGATACCCGTGACGGCGTGGTGACGCTTACGGGCGAGGTCGAAAGCGAAGGCGAGCGGCGCCAGGCCGTGGCCATTGCTCGTAACACCGACGGCGTGAAAACCGTCACCGACAATCTCCAGGTGCAGCTCGCCGAAGCCGAACGGGCGGACAGCGCTCGCGACACTCGCGATGCCCCACGAAGTGCGTCGCTCGGGATCGACGACGTCTGGATTGCCACGAAAGTCCAAGCGAAGTTCTTCCTGGATGACGACGTCAAGGGCCGCGACATCGATGTCGATGCGCGCGATGGCGTGGTCTACCTCAAAGGCACGGTGGAATCCGAGGCCGAGAAGCGCGTGGCAGAGACCATCGCGCGCGACACCGATGGCGTCGCCCGCGTGGAGAACCTGCTGCAGGTCGAGACCGCCAGCCCACCCCGTCGCTGACGGACGTCTACCACGGCGCCTGCACGTGTCCGTGCCAGGCGTCGTGCTTGTGCTCGAGGTAGTGCTGCCGCAGCAGGTCCTTCCCGTAGTCGTTGCCGTTGGGCGTTCGCACCACGCTGTGGATGTGACGACGCCCCGGTTCCCGGGGCCCGGGCAACGCGACGGGCGTCTGATGGTCGAACTCGATCAGGATGACCGGGCTATGGATGCGGTAGTAGAAGACGCTGTCTGCCGCGGTTTCGCCAATCCAGCCGAAGTGCGTGGTGTCCAGATGCGCACGCACTTCGGTCATGCGGACTCGTGCGTGCCCCTCGGCCATGTTGTGGACGTACTCGCCGATGAGGTCGAGCAGCGCCTTCCGCTGCTTCTCGTTCAGCTCGCTGGCCTTGATCCCCGCATAGGGCAGACGCACGTTGTCGCGGTAGGCCTGTGTCTGCGCGTTGTTGGCGGTTTTCTTTCCTGGCGCGATCGTCGCCTGCCGCTGCTGGTCCGCCGTGAGCGACTGCATGAAGGCCAGGCCCAGGTTCTGTTCATCCTGCAGCACGGAGGTGCCGGCGTATTTGCCGGACTCGGCGGTGACCGGTTCAGAGCCCCAGAATGCCGGCGTCATCACGACCTGATCGCCAAGCACGAAGTAGTTGATGACGAGATGGTGGCCTTCGAGTTGCCAGCCCCAGGGCTCGGTCATCGAGGGCTCCCCCATCACCGTCAGGTTGTAGAGCCCCTCACCGTATTCCGTGAACTTGTTCGTGAGCTCGGCGATGGTCTCGTTGAGCCGCATCACGTTGCGGGTCTTCTCGAGCCCTTTCGCGCTGAGCCCTGCTTGCAGCAGCGCATAGGCGCTGGCTCGCTGCGCGTCGGTCATCTCCTTGAACGAGGTGCCGGACCTCTCCGCGCGATGCACGTTGTTCCAGCGCCGCCATTCGAGATCATCCACGGCAAAGGTCGTCGCCTTTCGCTGTTCCGGGGTCAGCGCCGCGATGAAACGCGCCGCCGCGTCCATCACAGGCCTCGTGGACACGCCCGTCGAGCGGGTGGCAAACAGACCAGTCTGCACGCTTCCGTCGGTGGTGATGCCGACAAACGGATCCTTCTCGAGATCGACAGCGCCGGGTCCACCGGGGCGTTGCGCCCCGATCGCGAGTGCACACACGGACGCCAAAACCAGTAGCGCCAGCACGACAGATCGCAGGTTCATGCGGACACGGTAGCACGGGACAGCCCCACGGCGAGGCAACGGACTGGCGTTGCGATCTGCCGGCTCGTGATTGGACGGTTGACCTTCCGGATCTGGCTCGTCCTCGCCGTCATCGCCAGCACGACTGCGTGCGGGAAAACCTCAGTCACCGATTGCGGCGGCGCCGTGAGGGCTTCTTCCGCACCACTTGTCGTGCCGTTTTGTTGCGATCCGACTCTTCGGCGCGCTGTTTGAGACGCTTGCCGCGCTCGACAATGGCGTCTACCTGGTGTTCACGCTCCGCGCGAGTACTGGCGGCAGTGCCTCGCTGACCGGAGTGCTTGCGTTTCGGACTGCCCACGTGGCCCGATTGTAGCGCGAGTCGGCCAACCGGCCCTCAGCGATAGCGAAGCTGGATCACCTGTGGTGGCGATTGCGGCGTCACGATGAAGAGATTGTCGAACTCTGTATCATCCACGGAAACCGGCGTGCGGATCCCGAGCGCCGTGATGATATCCGGCACACTGTTGGAATGTCCGACCACAAGAGCATTGCCGTTTGTCCGCTTCAGCCTCGCTGTCAGCCCGGCCGTGTCCTTTGCCGCGATGACGACCGGCGTGATGCCCAGCGCCTTGGCCAGAGGCGCGGCGGTTTGCTGCGTCCGCTTGTACTCCGTGACGAAAATCGCACCGATATGTGCGTCCTTCAGCATGGACGCCAGCGACGCGGCGCGCGCCCGCCCGGACTCGGACAGGTCGGGATCGGCAGCCATCGTGGCCGGCGCGCCCGCCGTCGTGTCAGCGCGCTCGGCGTGCCGCACCACGAAGATCGTGCCTTGAGCGAACACGTTCGCCGGGAACGCGAGCGCGCAGATCACGCAGAACAACGTTCTTGGAATCATCGAGAGTCCTCCCGCACACGACAAAGACCGGCTTGCACGAGAATTGTGCCCCAAGTGGACGGGAGGCCCTGAAGCCCCAAATTTGCACACAAACACGCGAAATCGTCCCGCACACCCTCGAACACCCCACCGCTCCTCCCACATTTCGAGTAACCTTCGCGCGCACGCGCTCTTCCGCCGTCGCTCCTGCGGAGCTGTGGCGGGCAACAGGATCGCGATTCTGGAGGTTTGCATGTCACGTGCACGTTTCGTCTGGTTTGGGGCAACCATCCTCGTCTGCGTGTCAACGATGGCGGTCATGGCACAACGGCCGGCTGCCTCGTTTCCGGTGATCGTCGTGTTCCACGACGACGCGTCGTTTGATTCGTTCGCGCTCAGCTATCGGGCAGATGACCGGGCCGCGGCGAACCCGGTCGCCTGGAGCTATCTCGATCGCGGTGTCGCCGCCGCAGTGCAGGCTTTCGAGGCACGCGAGGGATTCCAGGCTGAGCACGTTTACAGCGCTGCCGTGCGCGGGTTCTCCGCACGTCTGACGGCGCGTCAGATCGCCGCGCTCGAAGATGACCCGGCGGTCGCGTCCATCGAACTGGACGGCGAGATGCACGCGATCGCGCAGACGCTGCCCTGGGGCATCGACAAGGTCGATGCGGATGTCAGCTCCACGCTTGCCGGTGACGGAACCGGCGCGATCACCAACGTGAACGTGTACATCATCGACACGGGCATCGGAAGCCATGGCGATCTCAACAAGGTCGCCCACGTGAACTTTGCGAATGGGCGGAACGACGACTGCCATGGCCATGGGACACACGTGGCCGGCACCAGCGCTGCCCGCGACAACACCAGCGACGTGGTTGGTGTCGCGCCTGGCGCGAAGCTGACGGGCGTGAAGGTGCTGAGCTGCAGCGGATCGGGGAGCACGTCCGGCGTCATCAAAGGCGTGGACTGGGTCACGGCGAATGCGGTCAAACCGGCAGTGGCGAACATGAGCCTCGGTGGCGGCGTCAGCCAGGCGCTCGACGACGCCGTGGTCCGTTCAGCCACTAGTGGGGTCTTCTACGCGCTTGCCGCAGGCAACAGCGGCGCTGACGCCTGCAACGCATCCCCTGCCCGGGCGGGCGCCGGCACCAACAACGGCATCATGACCGTGGCCGCCACGGACTCCAGCGACAAGGAAGCGTCGTGGAGTAATTACGGAGAGTGCGTGGACATCTGGGCGCCCGGCGTCGGCATCCTCTCAACCAAACGCGGCGGCGGTACGACGACCATGTCGGGCACGTCGATGGCGTCACCTCACGTGGCGGGCGGCGGCGCCCTCTACTTGTCAAACAACACCGGAGCGACCCCGGCAACGGTGGAAACGGCGCTCAGGAATGCCGCAACCACCACCGCCAACAAGAGCAAGGACGGCCGCACGATCACGCGGCTCTACGTCGGCGGCTTCTAGTCCCCTGAAACCGTGTTTGAACCAACGCGCAGCGTTCGACAATGATGCAGGCCTCGCCTGCGTGCTGCGCGCATTGACGGAGGGCGGGTGAGGCTGTGGCCCCGCCCGCCTCGCCGAGTCGAGGCGCCTTTCAGCACGCTGCTACGAAGCGGCTCGGACGTCCCTGACCCGTTTCAAGCTTTCTGCCGTGCCCGCCAGGATCAGGCGATCGTCCTCGGACAGCGGCTCGTGCGGCACGGGAGCGGACATCTGCTCCTGATGATTGGCGATCGCCAGCACGGTGACCCCAAACTGCGCCGGGAGCGCAAGCGCGGCAAGGCTCTTGCCCGCCCAACCCGGCACTGAGCCGACGCGGATTTCGTCCACGACAAACTCTTCATCGACGTGCGCGTCGCTAGGTGAATCGACCTGCGACAAGTACTCAATCGCACGGTCGAGCGACGCCGGCTCTCCAGTGAGGATCAGGCGATCGCCTGGGAACAATTGGAAAGCCGGCCCCGGATTGAAAAAGCTCCGTCCTCCGCGGCTGATCGCCAGCACGGTCGCGCCAAACTCTTCACGGAGCGCAACGTCGGCGATCTTGTGACCGATCCACTTCGACATCGAACCGAGCCGCACTTCGCGCAGGCCGGGCGATGCCGTGGCCACGGCAGTGAGCTTGTCCATGGCGGTCGTGATGGCATCGGCGGCCTGCTCCGCCGCATCCGCATACGGCCGGAGCAGCACATCGGCGCCCTCGAGCCGTTGCGCAGCCCCCTCGTCTCGCGACGCCACGGCCACCTTGCCGCGAAAGCCGCGGTCACGCAGATGCTGCAGAAGCACCTGGCTCGTCTCCATGTCGGGCGCCGTGCTGACGACCCAGGAGACGCCACTGAGCGGCACGTGCTCGAACAGCTCCGGGTCGCTGGCATCTCCGTAGAGAACCGGAAGCCCCTCGGCGCGCCACCGCGCCAGCGCTTCGGGGTCGAAGTCGATGCCCATCACCCGGCGATTTCTCAACAACAGGTGCCGGATGATTCCGCCGCCGTAGCGCCCGAGACCAAAGACCACGATGTCCGCGTTGGGCGCTGCACTCGTATCGGTGGCTGCTTCGCGGTACGGCGATCGCCGTTCGAACACGCTGAGCCACGGCGCCAGCCAATCGTAGAGCCGTGCCGAGTAGATGATCATGTAGGTGGACAGCGCAATGGTGATCAACCCCACGGTCGTGATGAGGCCCATGGCCTCGGGGCCGAGATGCCCGACGCTCACGCCAAGGGCGCCGAGAATGAGCGAGAACTCGCTGATCTGGGCGACGGTGAGTCCGGCCAGAAAGCTTGTGCGCTTTCGATAGCCCATCGCACCCATGATGACCAGCACGATGATCGGGTTACCGATCAACACGAACGCCGAGAAAAGGACCGCTTCGACCAGGGTCGTGCCGAGCAGCGACAGATCGAGCCGGCCGCCAAGATCGATGAAGAAGAACAGCAACAGGAAGTCGCGCACCGTGACCAGGCGGCTCCCAATTGCCTCGCGATAGGGCGTGGACGCCAGCGAGGCGCCGGCCACAAACGCGCCCACCTCTTTGCTCAGACCCAGTGCCTCGCCCGCCGCCGCAAGCGCGACCGCCCAGGCAATGCCGGCGAGGACGAGCAGTTCGGGCGTGCGCGCCAGATGTGTCGTGACCGCCGGCAACACGCGGACGGCCAACGCCGCCACCACAGCCAGAAACCCGACGCCCTTCAACGCGATGAGCGCGGCGTGAAGGGCGAGGCTCTGGTCAGCGGTGCGCTCACCGCCGATGGCGGTGATGCCGATCATGGCGAGGATGACGGCGACGTCCTGCACGATGAGAAAACCCACCGCGATGCGTCCGTGCAGCGCGTCGATCTCGCGTTTGTCGGACAACAACTTGACGATGATGATCGTGCTCGAAAAGGTGAGCGCCACCGCGATGTAGCCGGCCGTGAGCCAGTCCATCCCGAGCGCGATGGCAATCAGAAAGCCGACGACCGAGGTGAAGACGATTTGCCCCACGCCCGTCGCCAGTGCGACGGGCCCCAGCGTGCGAATAGTGTGAAAGTCGAGCTTGAGCCCGACGACAAACAGCAGCAACGCAATGCCGACGCTGGCCAGCAGTTCGATTTCCTCGTGCTGCGTCATCAGGCCAATGCCCGCCGGCCCGACCAGAATACCGGCGGCAATGAACGACACAATCAGCGGCTGGCGGAACCATGTTCCGATGGCCGCCACCACCGCAGCGGTGAGCAGCGTGAGGGCGATCTCCGCGAAGGGATTACCAGCGGGCATGTGGCCCCTATTATCACGTTCACACGCGCGCGATGTGGACAGGCTGGCCCGACGCCCGCGCGAGACGTGGCGCTTTACTGCCCCGGCGCGATCAGCGGGTGCGGGCGCCCCTTGTGACACATGAAGCATTGGGTCCGCGCCTGGGCCGGCAGGTACTTTTCCATGACGGGAAACAGGCTGGTCATAACGTTCACGAGCGCTTCCGCCTCTTCGGTGGCGCGACCGGTGCCGCCCGATTCATGGCAGCCCGCGCAGGTCCGACCCACGCTGGCCGTGTAGACCGACATCGTGAGCTTCACGCCGTCCGAGGCCGGCGGTGAGCCCGCCGGCCAGGCCGCCAGCACCTTCTCCCAGGCCTCGCGCGGAAGCCGGGACGGGACGACCTGGCCCGCGTGACACGTCCAGCACGAGATGCGCCCGCTGACCGCCGCCAGGCCCCTGGTGTTCAGCTCTTCGACCATGGCGACCATGCGGCGCGCGACCGCGAGGGCTGGCCGCTCGGGCTCCGCCGACCCAGAGGCGACATGGCAATGCGTGCATTCGACCCCGAGCGCGCGGTTGATTGAGCGCGACGTCGCGTGATCGCCGTCCGGCGCGGATGTGACCTGCGCCCAGGTGACGCCGGCGCCGAGAAGCAGGCAAAGAACAATTCGCCCCATGTCGAGCCGTGGATCATGCTATCAGCCCAGATGAGGTCCCGCAGGTTGACGACAGACGGAGCTCTGCGGAGCCCAGCACGCTGCAGGCGGCGGATGCGCAGGGCGATCGCGGATGGCCTGCGCTGGCAGTCGACGAACAGGGCTCCGCGCACGTGATGTGGCTCGATCATCGCGGCCTGCCCAGCGCGGCGAACCAGGTCGCGACGCACGATCACAAGAGCAGTACACCTTATGACGGTGTCGCGATGGCGCAACGGTCGGGGTTGTACTACGCCCAAGCGGGATCCAGCCCCGCCACCGAACGCGAACTGACGCCGGGTGTCCGCTACTGCTGCAAGACCGCGCTCGCCGTGGCGGCCGGCGGCGCGGTATACGCCGCGTGGCGCAATGTTTATCCGAACGATATTCGCGACATTGCCATGACCGTGTCGCGCGATGCCGGGCGCACGTTCACGCCGCCCGTCCGCGTCAGCGAGGATCGGTGGCAGCTCAATGGCTGCCCGGACGATGGCCCGGCCCTTGCCGCCGACGCGTCGGGCACCGTGCACATCGTATGGCCGACAGTGATCGGGGACACGACGCCTGAAGGCGCGCTGTTCTACTCGACGACGCGGGACGGACGTCGCTTCACACCGCGCGTGCGGGTGCCGACTCTGGGAAGCCCGAAGCCGGCGCACCCGCAGATCGCCGTCGACGAACGCGGCCGCGTGATGGTCGCGTGGGATGAGGTGATCAACGGCACCCGCGTCGCGGCGGCACTGCAGATGTCGCATGGTGGCGCCGAACGCGTGACGTTCGGTGCCCCGCTCGTGCTCGCAGGCGACCAAAGCGCAATGTATCCGGTCCTCGCGGTCACCGCAGATGGATGGCTGGCCGTCTGGACGGCCGGCAAGCCCGGCGCATCGAGGATTGGCGTTCGCAGGCTGACTTCGGCCGCCCGCTGACCGACGGCCTGTGGGGGCATTCTAAGGACAGATCAGCGACAAGACCGAGCATGGACGACGGACGGTCTCCGCGCCGAACTATCGACAACGTCGGCGCCAAGACGATCGCGACAGCGTTTTCAGTCGCTTGCGAACTCGACCTTCGCTCACAAGCCCTGCTTCTGAGTCAAACGACGATGCTCGAAAAGGGGAAGACCTGCATCATCTCCATCAACGTTGGCACCGTGAACGTGCGTCCATCGGTGTCCCTGATCACGGGACCCAAAGCATCGGCCGTTCGAGTCCAACCAAGACCCGCCAAAACGGCAAAGAGGGGGACTCCGCCGAGTCGCGTTGCTTCCTGGCGCAGCGCACGAAACCTGGACGCCTTGTCCCGAGCGGTGCCACCATCGTTAGCTGCCTTACATTCAAGCATCGCTCGCAACGAGCCGGATTCGTCGAAGATCACAAAATCCGGTGCCGGCCTTACAGTGATACCGAATCTTTTCGCGATCTCTTCCTGGTTATGACCTCCAGTCCTGACGCGCTCGATCAAATGGTGGTCAAACACCTCCTCGACTGCATCCTCGAGCACGTCCCCTCGTTTCGCACTCGTGGCGTCGAGGAGTTGGCGGAAGGCCCCTCCGTAATGACGCTGATGAAGCAGAACCGGTAGCGGTACCCCTTCGGTGGCATAGTGCCTGACAGTTTGCCAGCCATGCAGGGTGTCAGGTTTGTGAGTCTTGGGCCGCATATCACCGATCGGCGATGGTCCAAACAGCTGACCAGTCATTGTCCCGTCAATAACGCGAGCGCATGCCAGCGCGGCAGATTCGGTCGGTGACACGCCCTGCTCCATCGCCCTGACGCGCGCAGTGCCCATTGGCTTCCCGGAATCCGTTACCAAGGCTGTCGCGGCCGCGAACTCCTGTGAAGTAAATCCAATCAGAAGTCGAAACACCCGCAGAGTGCGAGCGTGGTCCGTAATGACTCGCTTGAGGTCCTCAACGCTGACGAGTGTGAATCCCGCGGTAACGCTCTTCGCCTGTGCGTATGCATCATCGATCGGCTGGAGCTCATAGTCGTCTCGCCAGTAGACGTACGCGAAGTCAGGTGCGAGGTTTGGCACGTATACCCGCTTTGCGATCGCGGAGTAGACAGCTTGATGATCCTTAGTGCCAAATTGCTCAGGAATCAAGCGGATCGCGCTAATCCTCGCATCCCAGCTGTCAGCAGATACCACAGTACTGATTGCCGCTTCGATCGTCACCCTAGCTCACCGACCCACACGCAGTCGATCCGGCAGGGCTGCTGCGTAGGCAGGATTGACTTCAATCGCAACCCATCGACGTCCCTGGTTCTCCGCGGCAATTGCAGACGTACCAGTGCCCGCAAAAGGATCCAAAACCACCTGCCCCGGTTGGGTCATCAACCTTACAAAGAAATCTGGCAATGCTGTCGGAAAGCGCGCCGGATGGAGCGTAGGGTTTGGGCTGAACTCCGGTTCGAGGGTGAGCAACGTCGATGGGCGAACCCAATCCGGACCGGCCTGGACACGCTTACGACCTTGACCAGACGGTTCATTGACTCGCTCGTAATTGTGCGCAAGCCTTCGACGCCGGGCTCTGTCAGCAGCATCCCACCTCGCCGGCGTCAAGCAATGCTCGGGGTAAAACTGCCATGCCGGGCTCTTGGCAAAGTGAAAGCAGTACTCGACCGCATCTTTCAAGAATCGGCGAAACCGCCCTGGAGGCGGAGAGGGTTTTCCCCAGACGAAATCCTCACAAAAGAGAAACCCTTGCTCTCGGAGCCAGAATACCAACTCGTACTGCAAGGTTCCTCGCTCATGTCCCTGTCGTTTCGAGCGGTAGTTGAGTACAAAACTCCCATGCGGTTTCAGCTTTTTGAGCAGCTGCGCTGTGACGTCGAGAAAAAACCCTTCGTACCAGTCTCGCTCGTAGGGCTCACCGTTCCCGTACTTCGCGTGACGATCGTAAGGAGGAGACGTGATAACGAGATCGATTGACGAGTCGGGCAACTGCTGGAGTATTGGGAGGCAGTCACCAATCAGGAACGCGCCGAGGCTGGTTGCAAAGGCAGGCTTCAAATCGGCGAACAGCGTCGACGGCTGTTGGTTGCGTTCTCCCTGTTTGCGAGGGAGACTGGTAGCGGATCGCTTCACGTTCGTGTGGAGTCACATTAGCAGATCTCACGGCCAGGTGCCAGAAGCTGATGGGAGAACGACGCGAAATCCAGACGCCTCGCCTTCGCATCTCCGCCGCCCACCACCAGGACTCCCGTCGCTGGCCCCGCACCGACAAACTTTGGCGAGCCATGACGCTCGCTCAGTGAACGTGCGTTCCGTTCGGCCGCGCGCGATAACGCACGAAGGCGTGGACGGATAGCGGCGACGTACCGTACGCCTCGCGCAGATTCGACGGGACGATGTAGCCGGTCAAATCGCCGCCGACGCCGAAGGCCCCAAACCTGTTCTAGACGAGATCTTCATCCGGCTCGCGGCCGCGAAACCACGCGCCTTCGAACGTCCAGGCGCTCACCTCGAGCCCGCCGCGCACGACGCCCGGCGTGATGTGCGTCGAGTCGAGGTGATGATGCGCCAGCGGCGCCTGCGGATTGAACGCCGCCGATGGGCGATGCATGAACGCGGGCGGGCCGAGCGTCGGGCTGCCGACGATGTCAACGCCGGCGAGGATCGCGAACGCGCCTGTGGGGACGCGCAGATCCGTGCCAAGCGCCATGAGCAAATCGCGCGGGTGCTGATAATCGATGAGCGCTCCGCCTTGGTACGTCTCGCCGGTCTGAAACGCCTGCGGGGATCCGATGTCCTGGAGAGTGAAAGACTCGAGCGACAGCATGCCCTTCAGCCGCAGGCGCTTCCGCCGATGTCGCGCTCGCCGCCGGCCATCAGCCAGTTCTGCGACTCCCAGACCGTGAAGTCGCGAAACTTCCGATCCTGATGATTGACGAGCCAATCGAGCACTAGCTGCCGTTAACCCTCCGACTTCAGTTTCTCTTTCATCTCCCGAAGCGTCTGCCGCGCGTCCGCGAGGAACTGCATTTGCGCCAGGTTGGCGCTGAGCGCATCGGCGGTCGCCGCCAGGGCGCCAACGGCGGCGTGCCGCGCCTCCTCGGCCGCCTTTCGGGCGTCTTCCGCGATGTGGCGCAGAGCCTCCCGATCCTGCCGCAGCGCCTCCGCCTCGCGGCGCTGACGCTCACGAGCACCGCGCAGCTCCTCCGCGAGGACGCGAAGCTGCTCGACCTCGGCGCGGGACGCCTCGGCGTTGGCACGCCGGTCCTCGACATCGCTACGTGTCTGCTCGAGGTTCTGGCGCTCGCGCTCGGCCGCTTCACGCGCCCGTTCTGCCTCTATCCGCCCCTGCTCGGTGGAATTTTCCATTGTGACCTTCCCCCAGGAGCCTTGACGGCCCGGAATCGTGACGAACGCGTCAAGTTTGCTCCGTCAAGGCGACTGCCGCGCCGGCCGGACTTCCCCGCCGCGCGAACTTTGTGCGGTGGGGCGGTGGAGGCGGGGCAAAAAGAAATATCAACAACCATGACACATCGCTGCGGTCTGGTGTGTTCGGTTGAGCACAGGATGGGCGTTCGGCCGGCGAACCACAGGAGTGTGCAAAGTTGCACATCGCAGTCCTGCTGAGATGTCTACAGTTGAGATTCGTCGTCCCAGTCGCGGCAGTCGGGAGGCCCGATGTTGCATGAGTTCATCGCCGAGAACCGGCCGGAAATCGCGTCCCGAGCGAGCGAGAACGTCCGTCGCCGCCCGCGGCCGCCAGTCTCGACTCCGGACTTCGAGCACGGCGTCGCCGTATTTCTGACCCAGGTGTCGGAGACGCTGGCGGGAGTGCCGGCGGACACGACCGTTTCGGGTGACATCATCGGCTCCACCGCGGCCAGGCATGGCGCGAAGTTACTTGCCGCGGGATTCACCGTCAGCCAGGTCGTCCACGATTACGGCGACATCTGTCAAGCCATCACCGAAATCGCCGGCGAGCAGAACGTGGCGATCAGCGTGCCCGAGGTCACGGCGCTGAACCGCTGCCTCGACATCGCGATTGCCGAGGCGGTGACCGAGCATACGCGGCTGACGACCGAGAAGCAGCTTGCGGCCGAAGTCGAGCGTCTTGGGCGCGCGGCGCACGAGCTTCGCGACCTCCTCCACAATGCAGTCCTGGCCTTTCACGCGATCGAACGAGGCGTGGTCCCGATCAGCGGGAGCACCGCAGGGATTCTCGGCCGCAGTTTGACGAGCCTTCGCCGCCTCGTCGACCGGACCTTGTCAGAGGTTCGACTGGCGGCCGGAACGCCTCAGACCGAGCGCCTCGAGGTTGCCACGCTGATTGAGCAAATCACCAGCGTCGCGGCCCTTCATGCCGAGTCACGAGGGGTTCGCTTCTCGGTCGCGCCGGTTGACCACGCCTTGATCGTCGAGGGCGATCCGCAGCTGCTCACATCCGCGGTGATGAATCTGTTGCACAACGGCTTCAAGAACACCTCCGCCGACGGATGCGTGACGCTTCGCGCCTATGCCCGGGACCGGCGCCTGCTCGTCGAGATCGAGGACCAGTGCGGCGGCATTCCTCAGAGCAAGAGCGACCTTTTCCAACCATTCGGAGATCGGCGCGGAAGGGATCGTGCGGGTCTCGGACTCGGGCTCTCGATTGCGCGACAGGCGGTGCGCGCCCATGAAGGCGACATTCGCGTTCGCAACATGCCGGGCGTTGGCTGCGTGTTTACGATCGACGTGCCGCTGGCGCATGGCGGCGTTGACATGGCAGCCCGCCGAAATCGGTCGGCAGTTGCCCGCTTGCGGGAAATGCCGCTCGAGCCACAGGCACGGCGGACCCCCAAACCCACCCGGACCGAGTGCACGAAACGCCGACGCGGATGATCGCCGACGTCAGCGCGTCGCGCCGGTCACCAGGCGTTTGATCACCGGCTCCAAATCCTGCAGCGTCATCCGGCCCGGATGGTACAACCGCACGACCCCCTCGCGATCGAGCAGCACCAGTGTCGGCGTCGAGCTCACCCCGTAGCGGCGATGATTCGCTTCGCTGAGCGGAATCGACTGATCGTGCAGCACCGCATAGGTACGCTGGCGGATCTCGTCGATGTACGACGCCTCTTCCTGCGCAGTCGCCGGCCGCCCGCCGGCAACGTAGCCGAAGCGTTGAGTGGGCGCCATCACGACGAGACCCTGTGCGGCATATCGCGAGGCGAGCTCGGCCAGGATGGGCGCCTGCGCCTTGCAGTCGCTGCACCAGTGGGCCCAGAAGAACAGGAGCACGACCTTGCCCTTGAGTTGTGCAAGCGGCGGTGGCGGCGCCCCGAGATAGTCGGCGAGATCCAGTGGCGGCGCGACGGTGCCCTCGAGGCTGAGGAGGTTGATGTTCTTCTGAATACGCTTCTCGATCGAGGTCCCGCCATACCGTTGTCGCTCGTTCTGCAGGAAGACCAGTGCGTCTGTGCGGGCGCCCCGTGCGGCGTTGACCTGCGCCAGGACTTCGATGGCCGCGCCGACGGCGATCGGCAGGTGGGCGTCCTGGTCCACCGAGCCCTTGCGCAACAGCGGTTGCGCGAGCTCGGCCGTTTCGGTCGCGTAGCGCTCCGCCGCATCGAGCTGCCGGTCGGCGAGAGCGCCGCGCGCCCGCCACGACAGCGCCGCAAGCCACTCGGACGTCACACCGTGCTGGGCTTTGAATGTCGTGAGGAGCTGGTCGACACGGCCGGCGTCTTTGGCAGCAATGGCCTTGCGGACGTCCGGAATGAGGGTCGAGGCCTGACCGGCCCAAGCGACCGTGGCGAACGCGACGACCAGAACGCTGACAGTGAGCTTGCGTGTCATGTGCCTGTTCTCCAAATCCGTGTGACCGACAGTGCAAGCATCCCACAGTTTTTCGCTGGCCCCAACCGTGTTCGGATTGCCCTCCGGGCGCTCTCAGCCGTTCGGCTATCCGCGCCGATCCCACCACTTCGACAGGCTTTGATCCGGGACGCGAGGCCGGTCCGCGTAATGCGAGATGTCGTTGAAGAGCATCAGACGCGCCCGCACGGGATCCCTGAAGTCGACGACGTTCAGACAGGCGGGCGATTGGTCGAGGCGGTCGCGATACCCGCGGGCATCGAACCCGAGAAGGCTGCTGAGCACCAGCCGCAGGGTCGCTTTGTGGGACACCACCAGCAACTGTTCGCCGCAATGTGCCGTGACCATGTCGCGGATCACCGGCAGCGCCCGGGCGAGGACCGCGACGCCCGACTCGCCGCCGGAAGGCGCAAACGTAAATGGATCGGCGTCCCAGGCGGCGTATTCGTCGCCGAACCGCTCCTCGACGTCCTCGCGCGTCAGCCCCCCCAGTGTCCATGGCCGATCTCCCGCAACTCATCGCGCGTCACGGGTTTGACGCGGCAGTGGTCGGCGAGGATGCGTGCCGTGTGGAGCGCGCGTGACAGCGGACTCGAGTAGATGGCGGAGATGTTCTGCTGCGACAGCCGCTCGCCCAGGCGCGCGGCCTGCCAGCGGCCCTGATCGGAGAGCTCGACACCGGACGACCCGGAGAAGCGGCCCTCCTCGGTTGCCGTCGTCGCGCCGTGCCGGACGAGTAAGAGGCGTGTGATGGGCATCTGCGGCAACACATTGTAGCGATCGGCCTTCTGAGGACGTCAGGTTCGTCTGAGTGCTCGACGCACGACGCCTGGCGATGAGCGAGACGATGATGGGTGCACTCGAGCAGGGCCGCACCAATCTCGAGGAGCCGATCCGCGTCGTGCCGGCCAGCACACTCGCGGATTTTCGACACCGGCAGATGCTGACGCACGCAGCCGTCAGTGCCTGACTACAGCGCGCGCATGCCTGCGGCCCGCGGCCGTCCGGCCGCCCTCAGATCAACCAGATGGAGGACTCGAACTGCGCTTTGGCGCCGGGTACGGCAGCGTCTCGGGAACCACGCGCACGCCGCTGGTCATCTTGAACGGGTATTTCCCGCCGCTCGGGAAGGTCATCTCGACGAAGAACGCGGTCCACCCCGCTTTGGGCCGCACGACGCGCCCGATCCAGGTGTTCGGTCCCGAGGGTTTCAGCAGCGTGCTGCTGTAGGACGCGCCACTCTCGTCGTGGCGGAAGTTGCGTGCTTTGGGATTGGTCGCCTGCCACAGCCGCACCTCTTCCGGCCGTTGCTTCGTCACCACCTTGATCGAGCCGTCGCGCTCGAACGTCCAGGTCACCTCCGGACGCGCGCGACCCGTCACCACGGATGCGTAAAACGCGTGGACGCTTTCAATCGCGTCGGTCTTGTCGAGCGAGTGGCCTGTATTCGGCACGTAGCGCAGCTGCTTCTCGCCGCGCAACTCGTCGAAGTAAAACTGCGATGAATCGGGCAGGAAGAACTCGTCGCCCGACGCATTCACGATGAATTTCGGCAGCGTCAGGCGATCGCGGTATTCGTAGGGTTCCTCGATTTTCATCAGCGCACGAAATTGCGGCGTGCCCATCCAATCGAAGATCCGATGCTCGACGTAGTCGTCCACCGCATCCGACCACGCGCCGTACGCCCGCCAGTGATGGATGAACGATGGCTCGATGTTCAGCATGTCGATCACCAGCGGGACGATCGCCACGACTCGCGCGTCCACGGCCGCCGTCGTCCACGTCGTCCAGCCGCGTTTGGATCCGCCCGCGACGACGAATCGCGCGACGCGTGACGCTCCGCCCCCGTCCGAGGCGACGAATTCGGTGACGGCGTCCATCGCGCGCACCGCGCTCTTGGTCATCGGCAGCCGGGCGGGCCACTTCTCGTCGCCCGTGCGCAGAAACTTGTCCCAGGTGTAGGCGATGTAGTCGTCTTCGAGTCGCGGCTTGCGTTGCGGGTCGTCGACGAACACGATCGGCTGGTTGGGCACCAGGCGCAGCTCAGTCACCACGGTCCCGGTGTCGCGCGCGAGATTGACCATCCACGCCGGCGGCTGTGCCGGCGGCTGGCGATCGAGACGGCTGCCGCCGATGAACAGGAAGCCGATGTCGCTGGTGACCTGAGTGGGGCGCACGACGGTCAGCCAGTGCTTCCAGAGCGGCTGCTCCACTTCTTTTTCGGTCAGCCACTTCTGCGACGTCATTTCAAGCAAAGTGGCGGTGGCTCCATCGGCGGGCAGTTCGCGCACCACTTTCCACCCGTAGCTCGAATCCGGCGCCGCGACGTAGCGGTCGAGCGCCGTTTCCGGCGTCCGCGGCTGCGCTTGCGGTGGCGGCGCCTGGTAAGGTGCCGCCGACAGCAGCACTGAGATGGATGCGCCAAGTAGAGGAGCAATGAAACGCCGCATTGTTTGACCTTCCTTCGCCTTCGTCAGGTCTTGATGATCTGCGAGGACGGTAGCAAGTACTCAGGAAAAGACGCTGACGACCTGACGATTGTCGCCCAGAAGCGGGCCTGATTGGCACAGGAAATGACCGACGGCGCCACCCTGCCTGCGCGACGTGCTAACCTCCCCCACATACGCCTGGCGCGGAAGCCGCTTGCGGACCGGCATCACCGGACGCTTCCGTGCGGCAACCCTGGCCGTGCCGAGCGCACGAGCCTCCGCGCCGTAACCGCGGGACATTCCGCATGGGCTCGCCGGATCCTGATGTTCACGTATTTCCGCCCGCCCATCGCCTGGACCGAGGTCGCCCGTCGCACCATCAGGGAGATCAACGACGACAACTGTTTTGGCCTGGCTGCACAGCTGGCTTTCTATTTTCTGCTGGCCCTGTTCCCGGCCCTGCTGTTTCTCGTCGCACTGATTGGATATGTGCCCATCGACGACGCGCTCGACGAACTGCTGGCGGCGCTCGGCACCGTCGCCCCGCGCGAGCTGGTGGAGCTGATGCGGATTCAGCTCGCGGACATTGCCGCCGGACAGCATGCCGGCCTGCTGACGCTCGGCATTGCCGGCGCGCTGTGGACCAGTTCCGCCGCGCTGGTCGCGATCATCGATGCGCTCAACCGCGCCTATGACGTCACGGAATGGCGCACGTGGTGGAAGCGGCGCCTCCTCGCCATTGCGCTGACCATTGGCCTGGCATTCTTCATTCTGGTGGCCACGACGCTGGTCCTCGTTGGGCCAGACTTGGCGGCCAGGATTGCGAGCTGGGTGGATCTCGCACCCGTCGTCACCACCGTGTGGGCGCTCCTGCGCTGGCCGGTGCTGCTTCTCTGCGTGATCGCCGGTGTCGACTTGGTGTTCCACTTCGCGCCGAATCGCAAGGCGCGCTGGGTCTGGCTGACGCCAGGGTCGCTGGTGGCGACCTCGCTGTGGATCGTGAGCTCGTTTGCGTTCAAATTCTACGTAACGAACTTCGGGAACTACACTGCCACCTACGGCGCCATCGGGGCGGTGATCATCGCGATGCTGTGGTTCTACGTCTCGAGTCTCGCCATTCTCGTCGGCGCGGAGCTGAATGGTGTCATCGAGCAGGCGCAGGCGCAGCGGGAGAGTGCCGGAGCCAGCTCCGGCCGTGCATCGCAGGCCGAGTGACCGACCCGGCGATCTGGACCTCGCGATTCGCGGGGCTGCGCAGAACCGAGCACTTGTTGCTAAAGAAGCGGGCGTTCACGACTGGCGTGCACGGGACCGAATCGTCACTGGACGACGCGGGCCGCAGGGCTCAGTGGTCGAACGCCGCCCGGTCAGCGGTTACCCGACTTATTCAGCTCCGCCAGCCGTGGCCCCAGGCGACCGGGGTTGTGGCAGTTCTTGCAGGTGAGGTAGGTGGTCGCCGCCACGGTGGGATCCGACTTCCACTGCTTTGCGGTGGCCTCGTACGGCGTGCCCTGCAACACCGTGAGCATCCGATCGAGGTGCTGGCCCATTTCATCGGTCCGCCCCGTCCGCTGCGCCGCCTGGGCAAGCCCGCCAAGCACCTCGCCGCGATGGTGCACCGGGAGCTTGTCGATGATGGGACCCTGTTCCTTCCAGAGCAGCGAGTACGACTCGTAGGCCTGCGTCCACGCAGCGGGGCGGTGTGCGGTCGGCAGCCGGTCGGCGAAGAGCGAATGGCTGCCGCCAACGACCGCGTGCACTCCATCATTGCCCGCCTGGAGCCGCGTCGCCTCCGCAAATGCGTCACGCGCTGACTGATACAGCCGCTCGAACTCCCTGGCATCACCGGCTTCGTGCGCGCGAACGGCGCGGTACAGGGCCGCGCCACCCTGCCAGGCCAGCAAATTCGCCCGCTGGTCCGGCCGCTCCCGCAGCAGTGTCTCGACGTTCCGCTCGCCTCGCGAGAAACGCGCGAGATCGTTGGCGAGGAACCCCGCGAACAGGTCCTCGCGCACCAAGGTATGCACCGTCAATCGCGTATCCGAGAGAGGCGGGTCCGGCGACTGGGCCGCGACGACCACGCCGAGCACGAAAACAAGAAGAACACTCGTCGGGGTAGGCATGGGCGATTCCTTTCACGGCCAGGACGAGGGCACGGGCCTCAGTGTACCACGTGAACCACTGCGGCATTGCCGGCTTGCGACCGACGCCGCCGATCACCCTGGTGGCCTCAGCCGAGCCAGTCGAACGCGACATGGTCGTGCCCCGACGCGGCCTTGACGATGGCCTCAGCGATTCGCATGCCGCGCGCGTCGTTGGTGAAGACGACCACGGCAGAGTGTGAAGGCACGTGGGCGAGGACAAAGTTCTTGATCGTGCCGTTGTCGCCCCAGTGCCAGATGTAGTCGCGTCCGCCGGCAGTTTCGAGTCCCCATCCCAGACCCCATGCGAGCGCGCGATTCAAGCGGACCCGCGGCGCCAGCATCTGCGCCCGCATCTTCAGAGTCACTTCATGGGCTGCGCCGCGCGGTGACAGCAGCCTCGCCAGGAAGCGCCCGTAGTCGCCGACTGTCGTCATCAGGCTGCCAGCCACGTTGGTCGGAATGAAGTTGGGCAGCGGCCGCGGCGCCGGTTTCATCGCCGTCATCGCCGCGACCAGCTCTTCGTGCGTGAACGACGCGAGTGGCCTTCCAAGACTCTTCGCGTGAGCGAACAGACGGTTTGAGAACTCGCGCGACGGCGGGCGTGCGAGGGCGCCACGATTGTGGCCGAGCACGAGGCGCGTTTCGGTATCGTCCCGCCACGCGTAGCTGGACGATGGCATCCCGAACGGCAGGAAGAGCGACTCCTCCATGAACCGCTGGACGGCGCGCCCGGTAATCTTCTCGACGGCGCGGGACAGATAGTAGAACCCCTCTCCGGAATACTGAAAGCGGCTGCCGGGATCGAATTCCGGGACGAGCGGCTCGTCGGCCGCGTTGCGCCAGTTACGGAATCCTGACGTGTGGCTCAGTACGTGACGCGCGGTCACCTTGTCGCCGCGCGCATCGGCCGGCGCATGGTCGGGAACGTATGACTTCAGAGGACGGTCGAGATCGAGCTGGCCCTGCTCCGCCAGCCGGAGCGCCGCGTAGGCGAACACGGGTTTGCCGAGCGAAGCCGCAGGAAACAGCGTCTCCGCCGCGATGGCGCGCGTAGTTCCCGCTTCGCCCAGCCCCTCGTACGTTTCCCACACGAGTGTGCCGTTCTGCACAATGCCAGCGGCCAGCCCCGGCGCACCGGTTGCGTCCATCAACCTGGGCAGCGTCTGGCGAAAAAAGCGGTCGTCAGGTGGATTGATGGCAGGCCGAATCTGCACCGCGGCTGCGGACCCGATGAACGGGGATGCGGCGGCAGCCGCAGCCAGAGCGGCGAACTCTCGCCGGGACAAGTCGGTCATGGATCCGTTAGACGGCATCCACGTGGCGCGGGTTTAGTCAGTCTGAAGCGAAACCGGATTCGTCTGCGTTTGCTGGCAAGCTGCACCGATGAGCAGAATGGCGACCTCGGCGTCAGGGGAGCTCCATGTGCGAGGGATCGTACACCCGGTGATCGGAGCTGGTCCGGCAGCCAGTCGAGTTGGCATTAATACTCAAAGACGTTATGTTATTGCCATCGAGTCGAACGGCATGCATAAGCGCCACTCCCCCAAGGGCTGCTAGCGGGTCGCTCACGCCCCGGACAGTGATCGCTGACACGAGCCTCCAGCGTTCGGATGGTTAGCAGGCGTCTTTCAGCACGCTAGCGGGATCGACGCGAGCAGCTCGACGCGCGGGAAGCCATGCAGCCAGAAATGCGACGGCAATTAGCAGGGCGCATGATCCGAACCACGTCGCACTGTCGCCAGGCTCGACGTTGTACAGCATCGACTTGGTGAACTGCGTCGTCCAGACGCTGCCGACAAACCCACACAGGATACCCGCCGCGATTAGCAGGATGACTCGCGCGAGCACGAGTCGCACGACACTCCCTGGTGCAGCACCGAGCGCCATGCGGATCCCGATCTCGGCCCGGCGCCGTACAACAGCGTAAGCAGCAATACCGTACAAACCCAGCGCTGCGAGAAGGACTGCGAGGCCACCGAAGATGGTGGCAACCCGCTGAATTTGGAGTTCGCGTGGGCGGCCGCGTAGGCTGGACCGAAGCGAGTAAGGAGAGCACTCCTCGAGTGCGAGCCTCCGACTGCGCAATCGCTACCTGGCGCCAGCGGCGCCTTCCGGAAAGCCGCTGAACCCCTCGTCGAGCTGGACGCCAAAGCTGTTCAGAAACATCGAGACGGTGCTGTAGGTGCCGACGGTGAAAACGAGGTCCATGAGTTGTCGAGTGTCGTAGCGTTCGACAAGCGCGTTCCAGGTCGCATCGGTGATGACAACGGCGCAGATCAGCGTCATCGGCAACGACGACAAGCACGTCGATGTCCTTGCGATCCGGCTTGGCGGTGACGATTGACCCCACCAGAGCAATCCGGCGGACGCCCGCGACATTGCGGGAGGCACCCACGAATCGACGCAGTCCGTCGAGCAAGGCGTGCCGGTGATTCTCCACGGTGTCGTTCATGACCGCGCGTCAATCAAGAGGAGGAATCTGGCCGCTTGGTACCGCGATCTCGATCGAACGCGGCCGCCCCGGCGTTCGTGTGATCAGCCTGCGCCGCTCAAGCGTGAGGATCATGGCGTGCACGGAAGGCGGCGTCACTTCGAAGTAGCGCTGAAAGTCGGCCTCTGCCGGCGCGCGTCGGTTCAGCTTCGTGTACGCCACGATGAAGGCCAGGTACTGACCTTGAAGCTTCGTGAACGGTTCCATGGGTTCGAGATCCGATGTGCACCTCGTTCAGCCGTCTAACGACCGCGATGAGCCGCGGCGCTCACCGACCGGACGGCGCCGTCGGCTCCATCGCGATGTTAGCCGGTTGGGCAGTACATGGCGAGCGTGGGTCCAGTCCATCAAGCGCGAAGTCACTTCAGTTCCACCACTGTCGTCGAAGAATGCACGGTGACCATGACGATCTTCCAACCGTCCTTAGTCTTGAAAAAGGCGTACGTCCCTCCGAGTCGCTCAAGTTCTTCATTGTCGGCCTTCCGGCGGATCCACTCGACGGACGCCAGTGCAGTAGCTGCGCTCAACACCTTCACCGTCGCCCGGTTCAACTCGCTCCTTGCGTATCCCCGAGCACGGAGAGTCTCCATCTGAGGGCGAAGGAGCGTCAGAGCCTCGTTCTCGGACGATGGCGCAATTACACCTTCGGGCGCCATAATCATGTACGTTGAATGAAAGAACGACAGCCAGCGCGAGAGGTCCGCGTCGGAGAACGCAGCCTCCACTCCTCGTAGGACAGCGAGTATCGACTCTTGGTCATCAGCCAGAGCGTGCTGACTCATACGTCGGTCTTCGGCACCACCTCCGGCACTTGACTCAGGTCTGGCCCCGTGGGCGAATGTCAACTGGACAACACAGCCGAACCCAGCCAAAGCGATAAGGGAGGCGACGTGAGCGGGATTCATGTTTGTGCTCCGGTTTGGAATCTACGGTATGGTCTTGCGCCGCCGAACGAGACCCGCGGAAGCCGCGGCGCCTCGGTGCCCGATCTTGCCACAGGCGCCGAACGCCGTCGCCTTCACGCGGTGGTTAGGCTTCGCCGGTCCGACTGTCGGTGCGATGGTCCCTGACAATATCCCTCAAGGCGCGCGCCATCAGCAGGAACGGCACCCCAAACGGGGCAATCATGAGCGGCACCAGGAGAACCAGACCGCTAAACTGAGCAGCGGAGCCTGGAACAAGCGGCCAGACCAGGATCAGTAGCGCTGCGCCAAAGAAGTAGGCGGCCAAGTGAGGAGAGGACCAAGAGTCCTACGGCTGCCCACATGCGACGGAGGATTCCCGCCACGCCAAGGATCACGCTCGCGAGGGCCACCACCGAGAACACTGCGAGCTGAACACGATATGCCACTTCTGACTGCGCAGTGTGGACATCGCTGCCATCAGATACACGATCGGCGCCAGCAACAGCCACATCGCGCCGAACGTACGGAGACGCCCGCCGTGGTCTCTCGTCACGGTCATGAACCCTGACTGACGCAGCCATGCCTGCGACGACGTGCCTGCTGTTTGCGTACGCCTAACGACAGCGCTCAGCCGGGGGCGCACCACAAGAATGTTCACTGACACGCGCCCGTCGGCTGCAGCGCATGTCAGGCCTCAGTGGCTCAAAAGGTCCAGCCCTTGCCGTGTTGCCGCCGGTCGCAGTCGTGTCGACGGCGCCAGGCGGCTCACTCTGCGGATCGGACGCCCAGGCATCCCAGAAACACGCGGGGCAGTTCGCGCTTCAACACGTCATCGTCGACAGGAATCACTGAGACCATCAACCGCATCCGATCGAAGATCACCAGGTCGCGGAGCATCGACGCCACGACGAGAAACGCCAGTCGGATCGCCAGCTCGGGATCGGGATGGTTGATTTGGTCTCGCCATAGCAGGAACGTGTCGACCATGCGCTGGAAGCTCTTGCGCTCCGATTCGCCGCTCCTGCGAATGAAGTCTGCCTTGGGGTTCTTCTCTGCGTAGAGCACCGCGGCGCGACTCAAGGCAGCGTTCGCACGGAAGCCTTGCACCATGCCCTGGACGACTTGGGTCGCGAACGGGACGAGGCCGATCCCTCGAAGCTTGTCCGCGTCGAACTGCTCTCTCACGGCGCCGCTGCTCCGCTCGTTAAAGCGACGGAACACTGCCCGCATGAGCGCTTCCTTGTTCCTGAAGCGGCGATAGACGGTGGCGGGCGCGACCCGTGCGTGGCGGGCAATTCGGGGAAGGGTCGTCTCCTCCACACCGTGCTTGAGCATTACGGCTTCTGCGGCGTCGAGCAGGCGCCGGAGCGTCTCGCGACTGCGCGCCTGGCGCGGCGGGTGTTCGGCACGGAGCATGACCAGGTCATTGTATGTTGACAAAATCAGAATGTGAATGTAGATTCACATTCAATTGATTAGGGAGACGGGCGATGCATTCACTGATCGGAACCTGGATCGCGAACATCGCGAAGTCGAGCCGTCACGAGAATCACCGGTTCGCCAACGCGACGATGCACTTCGCCATCGCCCACGACGAAGTACGGTTGAGTTACGAAGGTGTTAATGCCTCCGGCAAGGAGGAGAGGAGCGAGCAGGTGTTGCATGCCGACGGCCTGCCGCACGCCCATCCCCTCGCGCCGGGTATCGTCGTGACCAGTTCATTGGGCCCGCGCGGCTTCGAGTCGATCGCGACGAAAGACGGAGCAACGATGGGGCACGGTTCGTATGCTGTTTCTGAAGATGGCAACACTATGACCGCCACGGTCACGGGCATCGATGGAAGCGGGAATGCATTCGAACAAGTGATTGTTTTTGATCGTGGCGCGTGACCGTGTGGCAATCCCGAATCGACCGATTCTGACTCGGGTGGTCTGCGGATCTGAACCGACGTTGATTCTGAGGCCTAACTACTTATGGAGTGGACCGGTCACAGGCCTCGCGTCCATACGCGACAGTCCGACCACCGTACTCCGACCGTATGTCCCTGTGCGCGCGGATGTCAACACGGACGCCATCGCACCGATCATGAACGTGGTTGGCCACGAATACCGCGTTGGCCGCGTGCGCTCGCGGCCAGGCACGCGACTACGACCAACGGCCTGCGGATCAACGACTTCGCACCTTCTGCCGAGCACGCGCGGGCGTGGTTGGCGGCAGGGTCTCGCGGCCAACGGAATGGGACGACGCCTTTCAGAGGCAGTCGACGGGACTGCGCACGCCGAGAGGACCGCGATTGAGCACGTGCGTGTACACCATCGTCGTGCTGACATCCGCGTGCCCCAGCAACTCCTGCACCGTCCGAATGTCATAGCCGTCTTCGAGCAGGTAAGTCGCAAACGAATGCCGGGAGGTGTGCGGACCCACACGTTTGGTGACGCCGGCCTGCCGTGCCGCGTGCGCCACTGCCTTCTGGACAACCGATTCGCGAAGGTGGAAACGAGTCGGTGGTCCCCATCACCTCCGCAAATCGGGCCTCGTCCACACCGTCCGCCTGGATCGCGACAACACGGTTGTGACGCTGACGAAAGAGGGGCGCGACCTGCTCGACTCACGCCGACTCGACGCGAACTCGCCCGATCGGCAGGCGTTTCATCACGGCGTTCAGAAGCCTCGACCTCATGCCTCTGGTGCTACCCACCGACGTCGTCCTTAGCCGCGCCAAGGACGTTCATCTGGTACGACGCGCGTCGTTCTGGGATGCCCTGATTCTCGCGGCCTGCGTTGAGGCAGGCGTGGAGATTCTTTACTCGGAAGACCTGCCCGGCTTCGATGATCTGGACGGCCTCCGGGTCATCAATCCATTCAAGTAGGAGGGGCCGAGGAGGGGGACGCAGGCTTCGTGCGCGTAGATCTTGTCAGGAGGGCAGGCGATGGTGTGTCGTTGAAAGGAGGACCGGTCCAATGCCCTGACGCCGTGCTCTACTTGGGTGTTTTGAGATCTCAAAAACGTTGCCTGATCGAACTCGATCTTGACGGTGCATGTCGGCGGATGCCAAGGTGGTTCTCAGGTTGAGGACCAAGCAGATGATCAAGACCGTCGAAGCGTTCATCGACGAGCGCGGCAACGTGACGCTTCTGGAGCCAGTGCGTCCTGGCGGTGTTTGCCGTGCGCTAGTGACCATCCTGGAGGACCGTCCCACAGATCGCGCCGCGGAGACCGCGCTTCTGAAGCGAAGCGGCGCTCGCCGAGGACTGGGAGCGTCCGGAGGAGGATGAGGCGGGGAAGCACTTGCAAAAGGTGCAGTCGTTCTCGTCCGCTTTCCCTTCTCGGACCTGTCTCGGACGATGCCCCCGTCCCGCGGTCGTCTGGCCGACGCCGGGCGCGCAATCGCGTTCTTTGCCAAGTCACCAGCAGAAGGTATGGCGACTCTGCGGCGGTGATGCTCGACGATGCGGCGTTCGTGTCCGGCTGGATTACGCGTGACCAGCTACGCCAGGCTGGGAAAACTGTTCACGTCGAGCAGCGAGCTGATGACGGGAGAAGTTGGCCCCCTCACACCCGAAGCGCGACACGCAGATCGTTGACGGCGTAGTGGCGTTGATCCGTTCCGAGACTCCCACGACTTCTGCACCCGATCCGGATCAGGCGAAAAGCTGATCCCTGCTGCCGCCCGACGCTCCGAACGGGAATTCTGCGGGAGCGATGGCGCGCGTCAAGGCTGCCCTCTCTCCGCTCGGCGCGTCGCGGCCTTGACCCGCGCCATCCGCTCCCGAACGCCTTGGCATTTATCGGAGCGTCGGGCGGGTGAAGCACGTGCGAATAACGGCTTGCGAATGAGCCGGCGCGCCGACCGAACTCAGCGGCGCGTCGGCTCCATTCGCGTGTTAGCCCGCTGTTCGGTGGATTGGATCGGCCGCCGTCGCCCAACCACGCGCCATTGCGATGAGCTCGTCGCGATACTTCGGCCAATCGTGGAGCGTCTCGGGATCGAAATCCGCGCCATTTGGCCACTGCACGGTGCCGAATGTCGTATCGAGTTCGACACTGTTGAACATGTTGAGATCCTGAAGTGGCCCAAATACCTCGCCCTCCAGCACCGGCCGGAAATCGATTCGTTGCGTGCTTCCGTCAGCGAAGCGCAGTGCCAGGGTGTAGGGCGCCACGACCTCAAAGTGTTCGACGCGATGAATGGCGTGACTCATGCCGGTGCTCCTCCTACCGCAACGGATCAATCTTGAGGGGAAGCCTGCCTGATTGCAAGAGCGCCCAATCGTGCAGCAGCTCCGCATGGTGGATCTCGGCCCATGCCTCGACGAGTCGCTGCTGCGTTCGAGGAAGGCTACCGCCGATGCATTCGATGGGATCCAGCGCGAACGTGGCGACTGCGTTCTGATACGCGGCATGGAAATGCGGACGGTGGTGACGTCCCCCGACCTCCATGAACATGCGAATCACGATCCCGAAGAAGCGCGAGATCTCCGGCACGAACGAACTCTACATCGTCGGCAGATTCGGAGGTAGCGGACAACGCTCGCGCTCACCTGCGCGGCGCCAAGACGGCCGCCGGGCGAGCACAGCGCAGATGATACGTCACAGGGGCATTGGAAGAGCCTCGATTGTCGAACGTGCCGCACTCGTGATGGCGCCGCGTCAGGTGTTAGACGGCGTGTCTTCAGCGCCATTCGGCGTGACCCTCCCAACCCGGCGATCACTCCAATCGCGGGAGCAGGTCCGGGTCGACCAGAACCCGAATGGAGCGCGGTGCCCCCGGCGTTTTCGCGACCAAACCGCGACGTTCGAGCGTCACGATCATGTTGTGGACCGCCGGCGGAGTGACGCGAAAGTATCTTTGGATGTCGGCCTCGGCCGGCGCTCGTCGGTGGAGCTTCGTGTACAACGCGATGAATGCCAAATACTGGCCTTGCAGGTTCGTGAAAGCGTGTTCTGCGCCGCTATCGGCGTGCCGATTGTCCATGCGCTGCCCCGGGCTACTTCGCCCGTCCACACAAGCTGAGTCGCCCCTCCCGGGAGGACGTAGTCCAGAGCGACTACATGGACTCCACGGCTCCGAAGGTACCATACAACCCCATGAACCAGAGGCTGCCGCCTTCGAGGCGCTCGACGAGCCCGAACGAATCGTGACGCGGGTCGTACACCACGCGCGCAATGCTATCGCCGTCGCCCGTATCGTCGGTCACCAGCCAGAAGTCGGCGACCAGACCGCCGCCGGATCCAGCGATGCCCGCACAAGCGTTGGAGCCGTCAAATGCTCTTCTGCCCAGCGCCGGAGGCTCTCGGGTAAGGTCGAGATCTCGTGGCCCACTCGCCTTCGAATGCGTTCCCGGGTGTCATCGTTCGGGGTCATCGCGTTGTTGAACAGTCGGCTAATCTAACGTTGCGCGATGAGCCGCGGCGCTCCTGATTGCACGGGCGCCGACGGCTCCATCGCGATGTTAGCCGGCGTCGTCACGGTTGTCATGGTGCTTTCCTGAACCGATCGAACCGGAAGAGGCGATCCGCTTGCTTATCGTCGAGGATTAGCCCGGCCGTCATTTCCCCGAGGGCCGGTCCCACTTTGAAGCCGTGTCCCGAGCCGCCGCCGATCGCCCAGGCATTTCCCAGCGCCGGCACGCGATCGATGATGTAGTGCCCATCCGGGCTGTTTTCGTACTGACACACTCGAGCTTCCAGGAGCGGCGCGGCTTTGAGGGCCGGAAAGCGCCGCGTCAGGTAGGCACGCGCCGCCGCCACCCCCTCGGCAGACGGCAGCCGTTCACCGTTGGTCGGATCGAATACCGGACCTCGCGCGTCGTCCGCCACTTTGAAGCCGCGCCATCGGTTGCCCGGAATCCCATAGAACAGCTGGCGTCCGTTGTCGACCCATGCGGGGAGCGACTCCTCGTTGAAGCGCGAGTCAGCGGCTGGGGGACCGAAGAAGAAGATTTCCTGACGCGTGGGCTGAATCAACGGGCCGAACACGTTTGGAATGAGTACTTTGAGCCACGGGCCGGCCGCGAAGACATAGGTGTCGGCTGTGAGCAGCTGGCCGTTTGGCTCGCGCACGCCCTGCACCTCGCCGCCGCGCTGCTCTACGGTGACGAGGGCCTGGCGGTACTCGCCGCCCTCTGCCAGGAACCTGTCCAGCACCGCCTCGCATGCCAGGCGCGCCATCAGATACCCCGCCTTCGGCTCGAACAGCGCCCAGCGCACGCCGTCGAAATCAATCTGGGGATAGCGCTTGACGAGAGCAGGGGTGCCCAGTTCTTCGATCGGCAATCCGGCCTCGCGGACGAGGGGAACCGAAGCGCGTTCGTACTTGTCGTCGTCGCCAACCATCCAGAGCGCACCTATGGGATAGATCAGACGGCGCTCCCACTGGCGCTCGTGCTCGCCCCACAGCTGCAGTGCGCGCGCAACGAGCGCCACATAGGGGCGATCGGGGCCGTAGGTCGCCCGGATGAGACGGGTCTCGCCGCCGGAACTCGCCCGCGAGTTGCCGGGGCCCCACGCGTCTACGAGCGTGACGCGCGCGCCGGTCCGCAGGAGGTAGAGTGCGGTCCATCCGCCGAACGCTCCGGCTCCGACGACGAGAACGCGCCGACGCCGCCCCTGTGTTCGACGTCTTGCTACCGTCAGCGGGAGGGCGACCGACGCCTGCAGGAAGCGACGGCGAGTATGGAGGAAGGACATCTTCTCACGTTCCTCAGAATCACAGTCTGAGCGATGCGCCACATCGAGTACGACGCGTGGGCGGTGCCGCCTTTCCCGTAAAATGTGCGCCGGGATGCGTCCGGCTAACGCCTACGAATGAGCGGCGCGCCGGCTCCATTCGTTTGTTGGGCGGCTCAACATACGACGTTGAGTCTGTGATGTCAGAACCGTGCCACTTTAGGGCCTCTTGAGTTCGACTACAACGGCATTCAGCTTCGTGCGCCCGATATTTTCAACGGTATGGGAAAACGGCTCACGCCAGTCGATGTCATTGCTCTTAACGGTCGTTTCTGTCTTGGTACCGTCGGGTACAGTCGTTCGCACCGTCGCATCGGTCAGGAAGTGCACGACGACTGCGGCGGAGTTGTCTAACCCGCCGAAGCTCCTTCGGCCGGCTGAGCATGACCGAGCTGAATCATCATCGAAAGCTGGTCGTAGTAGGCAGCGCCCGAGGCGATCTGCCCCTTCTCGTTGAAGGTCATGATCTCGCAGAACGGAACGCTTATCGTTCTGCCGGTCTTCGGCAACGGCCCCAGAGCACCGTCGTTGGTGCCGCGGGCGACAAATTCTGCGACGACAGTATTGCCAGCGTCGCTGTACTTCGGCTCGGACACCTCCGCGTTCGAGAACGCCGCCACCCAGCCTTGCATGAACTGCCTGAACCCGCTGCGTCCTTCGAACGTGTCGCCGCGAGCTCGATCGTGATAGACGACATCCTCCGTCATCGCATTTACAACCACCTCGAAATCGCGTTTGTTGAATGCTTGATGCGTCGCTCTGAAGGTCTCAACGTTCTTCGATGCCATGACCAACCTCCCTGTTCGAACCGCCTACGATGGTGAACCACGCCAGCTCAGATGTCCGCCTTCTTGCACCCTGTGCTTGTCGAACGTCTGCCCGCATGCCAGTGGAACTGTGCGCTGCACGTCAGTGAGATCTGAAACGGTATTCGCTGCCTAACGCTCCAAATGAGCCGCGTGCCGCGCCGGCATGATCGCACAGGACCGTGGGCGCGTCGGCTCCATTTGTTGTTAGATGGCTTGTCTCTACTGGCTCACCTTGAATGGAACCATGAGTCGAGCTGCAGAGATTTTCCACGTGTTATTGCTCTTGACCAGAACAAAGCTCCCAATCGGTTTCGCGATCGGCTCCGATGGAGCGTCACTGGCCGAAGGCGCATGCACCTCCCAGATAGCGTCCAGCAACGCCACTTGCGAACCCACCTCACGAACTCCCAGCACCTCGACACTTTGAGCCTGAAACCCAGCGTACTTGCCCGACAGATTGTCATCGTAGTACTGCCTGATTTGCGCGTGCGAACGCAGGAACGTTCCATCGACGGCCAGCAAATCGCCGGTTCTGTCGTACAGGTCGGCGCACGCCTTTGCGTCGCATCGATTCCACAATTCCAGGTAGTCGTCGAGTACTTTGCGAATTGCGACTTCATCTCCAGTGGCCAGGCTCATAAGCTTCACCTTTTCAGAACTTGCGCATCGCGAGTGGACCATCTAACGGCCAGCGCTCACCCGCGGCGGCCGGTCAGTTGCAAATGAGCCGCGCGCCGTCACGCTTCAGCGGCGCGCCGGCTCCATTTGCGTGTTAGGCGGTTCATCCCGCGTCGACTCGGCGCACTGCGTTCGCGTCACTGGCCCAATGTCGCAGTTGGAGTGCGAATAGGACGCGGTTTATCGCGACGCTCTCTCCAGCTGCCCACCAAAGTGTTGCCCCGAATACTCGAAGATATTCTTGTTGACCCATTGCTCGCCCATCACGAAATAGTGACCTTCTGGGACGATCTGCGGCGCGCGCTCCGGCGCCTGAACCACCCGGGCCACGAAGTCGGGCGAGAACCCCGTGACCTGCGCGTCATTGACGTAGATCGCCGACTTGTCGATCCGGATGCGGTCACCGGGAACAGCGACGATCCTGAGCTCCATGCCCGCGCGGTGATACTGAGCGTTCGCGTCGAGAATTGGCGTCTGCGGGGCAGACGTCGCGGTCGGGGGAAGCACTCGCACAAGGTCGCCACGCTGGAACGTCGCGAACTGCGCGGAGGTCGTTGCCGAACTGATGACGACGAGGCCGAGCATCAACATGCGCATCTCAGTTCTCCTTTACATCAAGCAGAGACATCCGCTCCCAAAGCCTGGCACTTTCGTATGCCTCTCTGGTCCGCCTAACGGATGGCGGCTCACCCGCGGTGGCCGCACAGAGCTCTTGAATCAGCCCGCTTCACACGGCCACAGTCGGGTGCAGCCGCTGTTAGGCCGTCCCGTGCCGCAAAACGCCGATACGAAGCGGTGCGACAGCAGGCTACGCGTGAGCAGGTCCCGCCGCAACGCCGAGTTGCTGCAGCAGGTGCGCCGTGTCTAAGTATTCACGCTCGGCGTAGATCTTGCCGTCCCGCACCTCGATGACATTACACACTGGCACCTCAACCTTGCGGCCCGTCGGCGCGATGCCCATAAGTTCGCCCTGGTGCGTGGCCCGGACGATGAATTCGGTGACGACTACGTCGTCACCAGCAGCGTGCATGCGCTTCACTTCGAGCTTCAGGTCGGGGAACGCGCCAGTGTACATCTCGGCAACGGCGATGCCGGCCTCAGGCCCTTCTTGCCGCTGCCCGTCACCACTCGTGTAAGAGTACTGCGGGTGGAAGAGCTGCCGGATCTTGTCGAAATCGCGGCGGGCGACCGCCTCCATGTACTGCCGCATGATGTTTGTTGAATCGCTCATTGTCGTTCTACTCCTTATCTACTGCCACGAATTGCAATTCCAATGCTGCTGCATGACGGCCTAACTACTCATGGAGTGGACCGGTCACAGGCCTCGCGTCCATACGCGACAGTCCGACCACCGTACTCCGACCGTATGTCCCTGTGCGCGCGGATGTTAACACGGACGCCCTCGCACCGACCATGAACGTGGTTGGCCGCGAATACCGCGTTGGCCGCGTGCGCTCGCGGCCAAGCACGCGACGACGACCAACGGCCTGCAGCAGTCAACCCGCTGCGGATCAACGGCTTCGCACCTTCTGCCGAGCACACGCGGGCCTGGTTGGCGGCAGGGTCTCGCGGCCAACGGAATGGGACGACGCCTTTCCGAGGCGGTCGACGGGACTGCGCACGCCGAGGGGACCGCGATTGAGCACGTGCGTGTACACCATCGTCGTGCTGACATCCGCGTGCCCCAGCAACTCCTGCACCGTCCGAATGTCATAGCCGTCCTCGAGCAGGTAAGTCGCAAACGAATGCCGGAAGGTGTGTAGACCCACACGTTTGGTGACGCCGGCCTGCCGTGCCGCGTGCGCCACCGCCTTCTGGACAACCGATTCGTGAAGGTGGAAACGGCTCCGTGGGCGCGTTCGGGTACTTGCGGTCAAGGGCGATCGGGAGGACGACGCGGCCGAATCCTCGCGCAAGATCCGCCTGATGCTGCCGTTTGATCCCTCCAGGTGTCGAGACAACGGCTCGATCACCGCGGTCGGTAGCACGGTCAGCCGATCCTTCTGACCCTTTCCGCGCCGAATCACGATCTGCCGTCGTTCGCGATCGATGTCTTTGACGCGCAGCTCCAGGCATTCCTGCAGCCGCAGGCCAGCGCCGTACAAGAGCGCCACGATGATCCACGCGACCCCATCGAGGTGCTTCATGATGCGCCCGACCTCGTCGTGGCTCAGGACGACAGGTACGCGGACCGGCATGCGCGCACGCGGCACGTTCTCGATGAGGCCGATTTCAAGGCGAAGTACGTCACGATAACGTGAGCTGCGACACCAACGTTCAGGACTTTCCGATCTTCGACTTGAGGCCCGCTGGTCGGCGCCCGGCATCCCGGATTGGAACACCGGTTTCCCGCTCTCGCAGCGAGGACTCGCTTTGTGTCCTCTCTGAAGTCGTCGCCCATGTCGATGGCCGTGTCAGGCCGGAACGCTGAGAGACTCAAGTCGCTGAAGCGTGTCGGGATACTTCCGAACCAGCCTGATCAGAGCCGAGGCTTGTTCGTTCGGCCTGCTACGCCCCTGCTCCCAGCGCTCAAGAGTCCTGGGGTTGACGCCAATCTTGAAGGCGAACACCTGGCGCGACATGGGGAGAGCTTCGCGTGTTTCTCGAACGAACTCGGGATCGACTGCTGGGACCGCGATGGGTTCGACTTCGTGAGTCCGAAGTGTGACGCGACCCTCTCGGTGCTCACGCATCGCCCGAACGCCGGACATCAGCTCGCCGAATAGGCTCCGCTTCTTCATGCCCTTGCTTGGCTTTCGTCCCTTGGCCATTGGCTAATTCCTCCGCGCCTTCCGACGCTGTGCACGCTGTCGAGCCTCTCGTTCGATCGCCATCTTGAGGGCGCGCTTTTCGTCCGGCGTCAGGTCTGCCGCTTCATCTTTGCCGTAAAGCGTCATGAACCAGATCTGGCTGTCAGCGACGAAGTGAAAATAGATCACCCTCAGGCCGCCACGCTTGCCCTTGCGCCTTCGTGGGTCCGTCCACCGGAGCTTTCGAAAGCCACCAGTCCCGGGAATCAGGTCGCCCGCCTCAGGATTACGCGCAAGAAACTGCTGAAGGTCGGCGTAGAACTCGTCGCCCAGATAGTCCCCGAGCAGCTGCGTAAAGGGCGGCGCCTCGACGAACTCCACTTCCGTAAGTATACGCAACTTGCGTATGGACCGTCAACGGCCGGCCTGTCGGCCACCTCCTCTCATCAGAACCAGTACGCGTCGTGAAAACGCACGCGGCCAAGCCAATTGCTGTTTTTGCGAAGCGCGGATCGGCGGCGTAGGGCCTCAACGTTCTTGCGCAAGGCTGATTCGATCCAAGGGGAGGACTCCGAGCAAGAAGCACCCCACCGAACGGTCGGCGGCAGGAAAATATCGCCATCCTCTGGGTCGCCGACGCCAACGGCAGATTCCGCGGCGACCGCGAGTGCCGTGAGTGCGCAGGTGACGGCAGCTCGTTCGTCATGGTCTTTGATGCCACCGGGCTGCACCTCGAATCGGCAGGGCTCGAGAAGCGTTCGCAACAGAATCTCAAGTCCCCCTGATGTCGCGAGGTATTCCCAACCGATCCGAGGCGTCCCGATTCAGAACCGGAAGATTTGATTCATCGATCAGCGAGCCGAGAAACTGATTGGGAAAGGACTCGACCAGGGCGGTTTCGTGAATCGGTTCGATGTGCACCGCTGGAGCGATTGAGAAGACATCGCGCGCGGCACACTCGACGACGAGCTCGGCCAGCCGTGTCGCGTGGTCATGCAACCTCTGGCCGACGGGGGAACTGGTTTGGCCCGGCTTGCCTCGCTTCTGAAAGACCCCTCGGGAGAAGAGAGCATCCGCGATCCGGTAGTGGGTGACAAGGTGAAGGCCACGGGTCAGGGGACCATCGATCGCCACGGCGGCCAAACGTTTGGGGTTCGGAAAGAGTCCACAGAGTGCGTTCGTCCGTGACGTCGGGTCTGTGCCAACCTTCTTGAACGAGAGCTGCACAAGATCGTCGGCCCACTCAAGAAGACACAGGCAGGTTGTCGGCCGGTGTTCGGAGTAGCCGACATCAATCCCAAGAACCGCGCCTCGGTTTGGCAGCATTCGTGGAATCCGCTTTCGGAGCTAGCCGTGGCGGCAACACCAGGATCTCTGATCATGCTGACGCGGCGGCGCGATAATCTAGCCTGTGTCGTATTGCTACCACTTGCGAGCAAGTGGCAGTTATTCCACACAGTTGCTGTAGAGCCTACAATGGTCCTTGTGAGTCAGAACCGCGAGGTCGCCGTGAGCCTATCTGGTCAGCTGTGGACGCATGTTGAGCGACTTGCTGCGGAGCGCGGCATTTCGGTCTCGAGCTGACCGCCGAGACGCTCACGCGGCTGGTCGAAGGGGACGCCAGCTATTTAGCTGCGCGAGAGCGAGCGATTTGATCTCATCTCGCCGTGGCGGTTCTCGCCACGCCTCCACACGGTCTCAGGCCCTTGGAGGCGCTTCCATCTCGTCGCCAGGGCCGCGAGAGCAAGCACCCAGACAATTCCGGCATCGGCTCAATCGGCTTCGCTTGGCCGCGCTTCGTCAGGGCTGACCAGTGGCCACCCTGACCAGCCGGCACGGCCGATGAAGGCTTCCGACACCGCGAGCCGCGCACAGTGCACTCGCGGTGGGGAGCGCCGACCGAATGACCGGAACGCCCAGCGACAGGGCCGCCGCAAGCGGGTTCCTCGAAAACGAGAGCCTGCCTCGGCGCCAACGGGGCGTTCGACGCGCGCGTGATCATCACCAGCGCGTCGTTCGTCCGCTGACGGCCGCACCCCAGAGTGCGACCACTCGGACCGCATCCGCGCCCCCAAAGCATGGCGGCCAGCCCGGTCCTCTCAGGCTCGGCGACCGATGCCTGCCTTATGGCACCGCATCGTTACCGCCGACTGCCGCTCCGTTCTCGGAACGGACCTCGGCCAGCACGGCCACTGCGGCAAGCCTCGAGTTGTTCTTCAACAGTCTTCGTTGCAGGTCAACGCGGGGTTATCATGCGTGGACGAAAGCGATCACGTCCCTGGCCGTCAGCGCGAACCGCCGATGCCTTTCCGCACGGGCACGGTGCAGAGGCCGAGGAGGATGGAGATCGCGCAGATGGGTCCGACACCACTGTCTCGAAGAAATGGCCTCAGGTGCTTCTCGCTACCCAATTGCCTACCTAGTTCAGACGGTAATACCCGATTCCCACCGAGCCTTTCCCTTCCATTCAGCCGACTGGCCTCGCCCGCGACACTCGATGCGACCCGCTGGCCGCAGCTTCGTCAGGGTGGCGCGGATCAGGTTGACGCTGACAGCAGGACACTCCCGTTGGGGTTCGGGCACGGGAAATCTCCCCTCCGTCTTCCGGATCGTTCGAGTGGCGAGTTCCGTCCTCTCGCCTCGAGGCGCAGCGGTCTGAGGGCAAACTTCACACCGACGCGAGCCGTCGCGGTCAAAGGCGGCCGGAGGCCGCCGTCAGGGACCTTGACCGCGACGGCGCAAGTCGACACAGGGCTAGCGGCGACACATCTTGCTCCCACGTTGGGAGCAGCCTATACTGAATCTCGGTGCGGATCATTGCACGGCGGACTCTGCGTGAGTTCTGGCAACGCCACGCCGACGCGGAGCAGCCGTTGCGGGCTTGGTATCACGACGTTCGTAAGGCCGATTGGGGCTCTCCTGCGGACGTGAAGCGGGTCTACGCGAACGCAAGCATCGTCGGAGAGAACCGAATCGTGTTCAACATCGGGGGGAACAAGTACCGTCTGGTTGTCGCGGTCAATTACGCGTACCGGATTTGCTACGTTCGATTCGTCGGCACTCATAAGGCGTACGATCGAATCGATGTCTCGACCGTGTGAGGTGTCTATGCAGATTCGCCCAATCAAAACCAAGGCCGATCATCGAGCCGCTCTCAGAGAGATCGAGCGCCTGATGGACGCCAAGCCAGGCACGGCGGCGGGAGACCGGCTTGAAATCCTCAGCACCCTCGTGGACCACTACGAGTCTCGGCACGAATCCGTTGAACCGCCGGACCCGATCGATGCGTTGCTGTATCACATGGAAAGCCGCGGCCTGACCCGCCGCGATCTTGAACCGTACTTGGGAAGTCGTGCTCGCGTTGCCGAAGTCCTCAACCGTCGGCGGGCATTGACGATCGAGATGATCCGCAAACTACACGAGGGACTTGGCATTTCCGCAGAGGTTCTGATTCGCTCATACAACGTTCGCGGTTCCGCCGCGTAGGGCTCGAACACCAGCCAATCCTCGGGCGCCGCATTCAGCCATGAGAACGACTGAACGTGTACCGTAACCTTGCCGGCCGCTCGAACGGAACCGCAGCCGCTTTATCGCCGAAGCCGTCGAGCATGAGCTGGTCCGGCGCCGTCGCGCGGCGCTCCTCACTTCGGTGAGTAATCCGCTGCCGAGACCGCTGACTTGATTGATCCTTGCCTGGGAAACTGGACCGCCGCCGTGCCCGACGAGGAGGGGCTCGTTGATGTGGCAGGGGGGGACTGCCGTTCGCTGGGTCGATTTGCAGGGCTGGGTGAAGGAGTCCGCGTGAACCGTTGATCGACGCACCGTCGTGCTCGTCGAGCCCAATCCTACGGTGGGTCACAAGCAACGGGCGTGGGGCCTTGCATCGCCGTGAGCGATCTGTCGGTCATCCGCCTTCAACGGGCCGGAGCCGGTCGTCCGCATCTTGAGATCGATAGAAGCCGAGAGGGCCGCCATCGTCTAGTGGCTCACGGCCCGCACTCGTGAAGGGTTCGCGCCACACGAAATCGGGGTGTTCGTGCGTTCCAAATCTGAACTAGAGAGAGCATGCGCGGGAGTACAGGCGGCCGGCCTTGATGTCGCCTTGCTGGATGACAGAAACGGGGACTCTATTGCGGGACGCGTCGCTGTGAGCACCATGCACCTTGCAAAGGGTTTGGAGTTCCGCGCCGTCGTAGTGCCGGCGTGCGACGACGAGATCCTGCCGCTTCAATCGCGGATCGAGAACGTCATCGACGACGCTGATCTCGCTGACATATACGAGACGGAGCGCCATCTGCTCTATGTGGCCTGCACTGAGGATCCTTGACCGCCTCAGGCCGGTCACATCGGATGCGTTCCTCGCCGAGCGACGAGAGACGACTGCGGCAGGAACTGACGATCTCGTGCGTTTGGCCGCGCTCTTGATGATGTCTGGGAACAGGGCCCGATCGTCGGCTACGCCGATAGCCGCTTGCGCGGGCGACCGCCCTTGGCACCGTTGGCCTTTGCAGCTGCGGCCTTCGCCTTCGATCGCCTCCGACCCCCACGTCGTCCAGTGGCTGCAGCGAACAGACGAGTACCGAATGCGCGCTCGACCAATCCCGGAACGTGGACATCCACATCGAGCGAGGGCCACGACAGCGCATCCCCGGCTGGAGAGACAATGATCGGTTCCATTTGCGACTCCGTCGCTCGCTCCAGTCCGGGAATAATCTTCCGTGGGATTGCCATTGACCCGCCTCCACCAAACTTGAGGCCAATGGAATCTCCATCTGGATCGTAGCGCGCGTCCACAACAGCGGAGGGATCCTGCGCGCGCGCCTGGCCGAGTGCACGGGCCCGCGCGTACCGTTCCCGATCCTTCGCAGTGACGTCAGTCGTTGCCATGAATCTTCATCCATTCCTTCTTCAGCATTTTTGCATGCTGCCCGACGAGTCGCTCAGCTCGCTTCACGTCTCTCTCGGAGATTGCGCCGACGATCTCCGTGACGGTGTGCGTCGCGAGATCGATTCGAACTATAGCGCCGGCCTTCGCGACGTGGACATGCGGCGGAGGATGATCGAAGGGTAAATCCGGACCTCGAATCCCTCTTCACGAATGACCGTAGGCATGATGATACCTAACGCCTTGGGTTATTGCAAGGTTCTCGGCTCAATCGCCCGGTGCGTCCTCTACGTCGCGCTCAGCCAGGCAAAGAACCGGCTAATGCTTGTCGTGTCGGGGAACAACCCGAGCCCACTGCGTCGCGTCTGAGGACTTCGCAACTAGGACGCCTGTCTCCGCCTCGGCCTCGTGCGGCATTTTGCCAACAGTCATTGGTATCTGTCGGCATTTTGCCGCAGACGCCAGAAGTCTCGCACGCGTTCATAAGCAATTGTCGACGTGTAGTCCAGACCGCAGTCCGCTGCTAGTTCGGCGAACGGTATTGCCCATACGGCTGGCGGCGGAAGGATATCTTCTGGAATCGAATGCGTATGTCGACGCGAGAATGTCACGGCAACTGCTCGTCGGACTCCGTCGATGGACGGTTGCTGTTCCTCCAGAAATCAGCACGAGGTCAACGAGATCCCTCACACGGCTGTTCGTCGCCTCACGCGGACGAGTGTACGCGTGAAACTTCTCTGCCCAGTGCTGCTCGATGGATAGAGCGGGCACGACGACAGGAGAGATGCCTGCGAAACCGAGCCAGTCCTGACCCTTGACATTCTCGAGCGACTCCAGCACTTCGTCTCCGACGCCGAGGTCGACGTGGAACCGGACGAACGTTCGACCGTCGAGACGCGCGTCAACAGGGAATCGCGCGCCTCCCTCTGGAGCCTGATTGAGGTCGGCCATCGCTTCGCCGATCTCGAATGTGAAGAAGTCAGGTAGCACCACCGACGCGGCGACCAGAAGTCGGTCCCGCAGCGATGCCGCGGATTCGACGGCGCCCTCGCGTCGTCGAACAGTCAGGTCGAGGTCCTTCGTCGAACGGGCCCGCAGGAATCGCATTTCAAGTGCGTATCCGCCTTTCAGGATCCAACCATCATGAACGGGCTGTGATGAATCGAACATCCGAGCGAGCAACCGATCGAATGCGACCTGTCGACGCAGTCGGCCTAGATCGACACTCTCACGGCGCGCTCGTTCGTTGAGCCGCGCCTCGAGCGCGGTTCGAAACGCGCCGGCGGTTGCGTACTGACGTGGAACGGTCATCTGGTACCTGCTTCAACACTCTATCGAGCCGCTGCCGCGCGCGTGTACTGACCCGTGCTTCCGTCAGTTGTCGGCGCGTGATCACTCCGCGGCGGAGCGCCTCGTCAACCGCTTGGACGAGTAGCTCCTGGGCGATTGCGCCTTCCGCAATGACATCGAGCAGGGTTCGCATTGGCGTCGTCACACGAACGCCGTCAATCGTCTGAACGTCTCGGTCGCCCAGCCTAGCGCGATGGAGTCGCAGCACGTCCGGGATCGCCGCCATTCGGCGGAAGCCGGGAGGCACTGTCATGTACAGCTTCGCCGGCATAACGTCGGACAGCTCGTGTAGGCTCAGGGCCGTGGCGTGGCTGTACACGCCCTGAGGCTCGTCTTGCCGATTCCGCGACCAAAGCTGCCAGACCATCAGGTCCGGACGCGCCGGCAGCGGGAACTGGGACAGCCGATAGACGCCTCGCGCTTCACGGACCCAATTGCGCGACCGGACGTGGTACGGGTGGACGTTGTCCTCGTATCCGGCCTCCCGGGCCTGCCGAGCCGTGAAATAGCCGCCTTGATGGGCCGCCAGGTCGTAGAGCGCTCGGGACGCTGTTGTGTTGCGTGGCATGCTATAAAACCTCAATTACTGTGAGGAATTATAGCATCTCATGCGGTGACAGCCTCGCGGCCGTTTACCAAGATACCCGGAACGACCCGAACTCCGCGAGGGTCAGCCCGAATGCCAGGCCAGCGTAGAAGTACGCCTCCTCGGACGCTGCCCGGACGCGGTTGTACGCCGATTCGATCGGATCGCGCTGAGAGAATTCGACGACTTCAGCGCTCGCCAGAATTGACCCAGGGTTGCTCGCGAAGACTGGACCACCCTGATTTCCCGCCGATGACGCGAGCATCTCGGGATGCTCACGAAGCGGCCCTGCTGCATCTGCCGTCGGTGGTTTGTGCCGGACCGCCGCGTCGGTCGTCGCCAGCGCGCGTGTGCGGCGTCGGTCTGTCAGATTGCTCGCCGCGCGCGAAGCCGACCAGACTCAGTTTGTGTGCGCGAATGAGCAGTACTACCTTTTGCGCGACAACGATCCAGTCACCTGGCCGACAGCCAACGGGAAAGAGTTTCTGGACGAGCTCGCAACCTTCTGGCACGATTGGAATTGAACCGATTGGTTGCAGCCGCTCGGGGGCTCAGGAACGTCCTTCGAGAGTTGCATCGGCGCCCGACTCGTCCGACTCTGGTTGAGGAGCATGAAGTGACCCAAGAGGTCGAGGCCATCTACACCGGTGGTGTCCTCAAGCCGACAAGCGACCTACGCCTTCAGGACCAGCAACGCGTGCGCCTGACCGTGGAGACGATCGACGAACCCGTAAGCGATCGCGAAGCCGCCGTCGTCCGGCTGAAGGCTGGCATCGCGAGGATGCGTTTTTTCTCGGAGGGGCCGCTTCCCAGGCGAGAGGAACTGCATGATCGCGATTGACACAAACGTCCTGATCTACGCATCCGATCAGGCTGACCGACGGCGTCAGAAGATCGCGGTTGACCTCATCCCGACAAGCCCCCTTCGCACACGCTCAAGCCGCCCAGGAGCTGTGAAATCAGGTACATAGTCCGGACCACCCCATTTCTGGTCTGGCAGGCAATGCCGCATGGCAGCCGGAGCGTATACTTGAGCGAGGCCGTTTATGCCCACCAAGAGCATCGCCCTTCCGGATGCCGTCTACGAGCGCGTGCAGCAGATTGCCACCGCCGAGGGCACGACCGTCGATCAGCTCGCGACCAAGGCGATCGAGCGTGATCTCGCCCGTCGTTGGCTTGACCGCATCGGGCGCGAGGGCGATCAGCGGCGCGGCGACATGAGCGACGCTGAAGTCGAGGCTGTCGTCGAGCAGGCCGTCCAGGAATCCCGCACACGTTCGTGAAGCGCGTCGTCGCTGACACCAACGTCCTTGTCAGCGCACTGCAGTTCGGAGGCAAGCCGAGACAGCTCCTCGACCTCGCCACCGATGGTCAGGTCGACCTTGCCATCTCCGAAGCCATCATCGCGGAGACCCTTCGCGTCCTCAGGGACAAGTTCCACCGCGCGCCTGAGTGGGTTGCTGAGGCCGACCGGCAGCTGCGTGTCATCACGCGGTTCGTCCAGCCGACCGAGAGCATCCAGGCGATCGAAGCTGACCCAACGGACGACCGGATTCTGGAGTGCGCGGTCGCTGCAGAAGCCGAGGTGATCGTCAGCGGCGACACCCATCTTCTCAGCCTCGGTAGCTTTCGAGGAATTCCGATCCAACGGGTCGCCGAGTTCCTCGGCAGGCTGGAGGATCAGGGCCGAGAGTGAAGGCCTAGCGCTCGTGCACGTCGTGGCGGGATCGGGCTGGTGTCCAGCGAAGGTCGATGCCCTCGCGGAGACGCGCGCGAGCACGTTTACGAGCCTGCGCAAACCCACCCCGCTCACGCACGATCGCAGCAAGTTGATCGGTCAGGAGCGCGCTGAGCGGACAGCCCTTCTCGGCCGCGACGGCTCTTGCGGCCTGCAGCAGTTCCGTATCAAGCGTGAGCGTGATCTCGTCTTCACGGAACTCCTCGCTGACTGCCGGGACCGAGCGGGCCATAAACACTGAAACCGGCCTCGCGGCCGGTTTCGCACCCGCTCCCCGAAGGAAGAGGGGGGATTGATTGGGATGAGTTTACGACGCAAAGAGGCCGATCCACAAGCCGACCTCTTGGTATTGTCGGTTGCGACGAAGGGGACCAACATGAAGCGCCACAAGTGGTCAGACATTAAAGCACGCACGTCGCCGGGGACCCGCGCGCGGATCGAGGCCAAGGGGCGACGGCTTTCTGAAAACGTCCAGCCCGTCACCGACGTGAAGAGCGCCGAGTGTTATCCTGCAGACGATGCCCCTGGCGCCCGGGAGAGGGCCAATAGGGACTCTGAGCAAGGCTGAATCCGGCCTCCTGAAGTGCCATCGAGAGCCGGCCCGTGAGGACTCTCAGCTCGGTTTCGGTCGAGCCTCATTTCGGAACTGCTGACGCCGGGAGGGGAGCCGCGACAAAAGGCGATGGTTGTCGCTCCCGGGTCGAGTCCGTCAGAGACGCTGGGCAGTCCTTTCACACCGACCTGCGATTTCCATTGGCGACCGGCCAAGTGATTGGCGTCATGCAGGTTGACTTGTCTTATCCCCAAAGCGCTCGCGCGGCGCTCCATGCCGCGCGCCAACGGCTCCTGGTCATCGACGCCAGCGGAGCCGGGGCGTGAGCAACCCCTGTTTTTGCCGGGTCGCCGTCCCGGAGCCTGTTCGGGGGTTGCTCACGCCCCGCTTGTCACGACCGTTATCAGAGGCGAGATCGCGCCGACCAAGTCGTTCGCCGCGCGCGTTGATCGCCGTTCGGAACGCTGGACCGATCGCCACTGGGATCGCGAGCTCGATTCGCAGTTGGATGAGCATGCCGAAGGTGTTCCCCTCTCAGCAGTCCATGTCCGAGGGAACGGGAGGGGGAACACGGTGGGGGAACAGGGCCACGCGCGAGGTGTTCCCCCCTCTCGTCCTCCTCGCCCAACACGAGTCGCGGTCGATGGCGGGGCGGCTCGTTACGCGCTGCGCCGCGCCAACTTAAACCAGCGCTGTGGGTTGCAGAACGCGCGCATCGGGCGGCGAGCGTGGCGTGAGCGACCATCGCTGTGGCCGCAGGCTTGGCAGGCCAAGCGGTCAAATCGCGTGGTCGCTCACGCCACGGTACTGCGATTGACCAGCTCGCCAACTGCGTCGCGCTTGTCGGGCGGCACAGACCCCCTTTGAACGTGAAGCGGTCAACCCGGCCGGTTCTTCGCGGCCACTGACTGTTAGATGGGCGTTAGTTAGATGACAACGAAAAAGGGCTTGCAGCAAATCACTGCAAGCCCTTCTAAACGTTTTGGTTGCGGGGGCTCGCAACCACCATTATCTGCATCTGTGGCGCCTGGCAGC
>DATKDY010000186.1:0-3224 GCA_035512515.1 Vicinamibacterales bacterium | reverse complement strand
GCTCCCTTGCCTCGTCACGTCGAAAACGGATGACGGCCTGCAGGTCCTCATGACATGGATTCGGGGCGATATCCTCGCGCAGATCTACAGCACGTACAGAAGTCGCCTGCTTGAGCGAAACGTGCGGTCATTTCTGCAGTTCACGGGCAAAGTCAACAAGGGCATCCGCGAAACCGTCCTCGACCGTCCCGCGAGATTTCTGTCCTACAACAACGGCATTTCCGCAACGGCCTCTGTTGTCGATCTTGAGGACGTTGGATCGGGCCTCGCGCGTATTCGCGCGGTCAAGGACTTCCAGATCGTCAATGGGGGGCAGACAACCGCGTCAATCGCGAGCTGCGCCAGGCGCGACCGTGTCGACGTGAGCGGCATCTCCGTCGCCATGAAATTGACCGTCGTTCCGCCAGAGAAGCTCGACGAATTCGTGCCGCTGATTTCCAAGTTCGCCAATACGCAGAACCGCATTCAGGAAGCGGATTTCAGCGCGAACCATCCGTGGCACATCGAGCTCGACCGGCTCTCAAGAAGCACTTGGACCAAACCGACCACGGAGACCCCGCGGGGAACCCGCTGGTTCTATGAGCGCTCGCGCGGACAGTACGCCGACGAGCTGGCCAGCCAGAACACGCCTGCCGGCCGCCGACGGTTCAGAACCGAAAACCCGACCTCACAGAAGTTCACGAAGACCGATCTCGCCAAGTACGTGCTGACCTGGGACCAGCAGCCCGCCATCGTAAGCCGCGGCGCCCAGAAGTGCTTCGTCGACTTCATGAACAGGATTCAGCGCGAACGGCGCCCGCTGCCCGATGCCAGAGAGTTTGAACGCATCGCGGGCCTCGCGACGCTCTTTCGTCGTGCCGAACGGTTGTATGGCGAGATGGGGTATCAGGGCTATCGCGCGCAGGTCGTCACGTACAGCGTCGCCAGATTGTCGAATGCACTCGCCCGGCGCCTGCCGTTCGACGAAATCTGGAGACACCAGGACATTCCCGGGGAGATCAAAGCCTCTCTCGCCAGGGTGATCGTTGGCGTGCGCGACGTCATCACGCAGCCCCCCGGGAATCGCAACATCACCGAGTGGTGCAAACGCGACGACTGTTGGACCGCCATTCTCGGCCTTGAGGTTGACATCGATGGCGCCGGCGACAGCACCTGGACACCCGGCGCCAGACGTTCGGACCAGCCAACCAATGCAGACGGAACCGTCATCGCGGTTGCAGCCGTGCCCTCGGATGTGTGGTTCGCGGCCTCGAAGTGGGCCAAGGACACGGGCACTCTTCTCCCCTGGCAGCGCAGCCTTGCCTATTCTCTCGGGAGGCTGCAGGGTCGCGGCTCACAGCCCTCGCCCAAACAGGCGATTCAGGGGCGCAAGCTGATGCTGGATGCGGTCCGCCTTGGCTTCGGCCACGAGAGGTTGACCAGGGACCTGATCGAAGGGCTTGGGACGGCGGAGCCGTCTATCGGTGCGGGCTAGCAGCCCGTGGCAAAAGCCGGTTTGACGATGGCGCTTAACCGATTCTCTCGACGACGATCGGATGGGTCGACAAGCGATGTGAAGGGCTGCCAGAAGGTCCGGAAGACGTCCCAAGCGGTCCAGAAGCTTTGGATGAGCGACCACAGAGCACACAACACGGCCACCGAGCGGCCCTGCAGGCTCCTCGGTGTGCCGATTCCGAACAGTTCGCGCATCAGCAGGCCCAGGTTGAACGCGCCGACATGGATCAAGAGCCGCTTGAGGATGTTGTCATGACCCCGCAGGTGGACGCGCCGCATGCGACCGGTTTCGTACAGATGCGCGCATGGACGTTCAACCCGTTCCCCGCGCCGACGCAGCAGCCGTTTACCGCGCGCGCCGCGAATGCGTCGGCGGTTCCGATAGACCGCGTCTCGCGCCTCCGGATCTTTCTTCCAGTGGCGCCGTCCGCGATCCGGTTCGGAGATGTAACTGCGTACCCCGACCGCTTCGAGATCGACGAGCTCTTGGTTGCTGTGGTAGCCCTTGTCGCCGACGACCTCCTCGATGCCGTCGCCGTCGGAGACGACCACCTCGACATTCTCGGCGGCCTCGGTCAACGTGTCCTGGCTCGTCGCGACGTCGCCGTCCGTGGCATCCTGCACCGTGACGGCGACGATCGCTCCGGTCTCCAGGTCGACCGCGTGCTCGGCTTTGTGCGCGAGATGCGTGCGGCCGTCTTTCATCTTGGTGATCTTCGCGTCCGGGTCGTGCGGATGCGTCCAGTCGGCGTTCGAGCCCTTGCCCTTCCGGTGGCGATCCAGGCGGGCCAAGTCTTCTCGTGTCGGCGTCTCAATCCCCGACGCCTGCGCCAATCGCGTCAGGAAGTCCTCATAGCTCTCACCTGTGTCGCGTCGCACGATGCTGCGCAGCGCCGCATTGGCCTCCAGCGTCGTCGCGTCAATCCCGATCGTCTTGCCCTTGACGAGCTGCGCCTCGGCCAGGCACTGCAACACCCACGTGAACACGGCCTGATGTGTCTCGACATCGATGAGCCGCCGCGTCCGCGAGACGGTCGAATGATCCGGCGGCGCCTCGTGCAACTCGAGGCCCAGGAAGCTCCGCACACTCAACGAATCTTCCGCGCGCCACGCGATCCCCCGCTCCGAGTCGAGCCCTTCGAAATACCCGAGCAACAGCATGCGGAAGTAGCGGCCCGGCGGAAGACCCGGACGGCCGATCGTGGCCGCGTAAAACCGCTGGCACAGCGACTCGACATAGCCGTCGAAGTCCGCGTCGATCAAGATCTCATTCAAGCGCGCGTAGAACGGATGCCCCGCGCTTCGCGGCAGGTCGTGGGTCGGCACCCACATCGACGCCTGCTGCGCGCGCCGTCGTCGTTTGCCCATCGCCATGGCCGATAGTGTAGTACGCATGATCAGTTCTGGCGATCGATCTAAACTGATGACTTGTTCAGCCACTTTCGCCACGGGCTGCTAGCCGGCGAGCGCGTGGTGACGTTGAGCGCTTTGCAGAACACTCTTTACTTGCAGGCTCCATCAGGATGTTCGATCGAGCCTACGGGTACATCAGGAGTACTACTGAACGCATCGCCTCGGACTGCCAGCCCGAAGGCGCACGGATGAACACAGGGAGCGTCTGGTGAGAACGCAAAAGCAGTCATTGCGAAAGATCGTACGCATTCTGAACAACCGCGATGAAGACGGCGGGATGTGGCTGCCGCACATCCAGCGCGCGTTCGTCTGGAGCG
>DATKDY010000185.1:0-10087 GCA_035512515.1 Vicinamibacterales bacterium | reverse complement strand
CGCCTTCAGCCTCTCGGCCACCTCACCGCAGACGCTAAGTATACGTGAAGATAGCACTTGCACGATCGCAATTTGAAGGCTCCGCAGGCGACGGTTTTTCGGAATCCGCCTTCATAGAAATGCTGAGGAAATCGCGATGTTTCGGACAGTTGAATGGGCACAGTTTCGGGCACAGTCATTTGTGGAACCCGTCAAATGAGTAGAGCGGCGTGGCTTTAGTGCCGACGTCGGGAGTTGCCGAGAATGTTCTCGACGCGCTTTTCCCCGGCGATGCGCATGACGCGCAGCCGCCTCGCACCTCACACCAATGGAATTCCTCCGTCGCACATTGCTGAAGCCTGCCGGTCACTCGCGCACGCTTTAAGGCGCCGTTCCGCCGGCACGCGTTCGCGTGGATCCATAATGGCCTCTAAACCGCGCCACCAGGTACCCAACGGCAATGGACGGAGTACTACCAATCGTCAATCAGCACTCTCCGGCCGAACTGAAGATCCGACTCTTTCGGTCGCTGTTTCGCGGCCGGGAGGACGTCTACCCACGTCGCTTCGAGAGCCGAAAAACGGGGAAGTCAGGATACGCGCCGGCCTGCTCCAACGAGTGGGTGCGCGGCATCTGCGAGAAACCCCGGATAAAGTGCGCGGACTGTCAGCATCGCCGATTCTTGCCCGTGACCGACGACGTCATTCGCTGGCACCTGTCCGGCGAAGATGACCAGCGCGAGCCGTTTGTCGCGGGCGTCTATCCGCTGCTCCTGGACGAATCGTGCTTCTTCCTGGCGCTCGATTTCGATAAAGCGAACTGGCAGGACGACGCCGCAGCCTTCCTCAAGACGTGCCAGCGGCTCGATCTCCCGGCCGCCTTGGAGCGATCGCGGTCCGGACGCGGCGGCCATGTCTGGCTCTTCTTCGAGCAGGCCATTCCGGCAGCGCTGGCACGGCGGCTCGGGTCGCACCTCCTCACCGAGACCATGGAAGGATGCCCGGACGTCGGTCTGGATTCTTATGACCGGCTGTTCCCGAACCAGGACACGCTGCCGCAAGGGGGATTCGGGAACCTCATTGCCCTGCCCTTGCAGAAGCGGCCCCGCGGGCACGGCCATAGCGTCTTCTTGGACGAGCATTTCGCGCCATGGATTGACCAGTGGGCATTCCTCGCGAGTATTCCCAAACGTAACTGGTTAGCGGGTCGCCCGGCGTGATCCAAAGTTTTGGCTTGTACTTTTTTCGGGAGTCTGCCATAACTGTCGCGTGCCGCGACGCGACGCACCGAAGACGATCGACGACGCTCAACGGGAGTTGGAGCGGCTGCGCCGCGAGATCGAGCAGTCGCGCGATGAAAGTGATCGACTGCGCGACGAGAACGCGCGGCTCGAACGTGAGCGCGATCGTCTGCGGCGCGAGATTGAGCGGCTGACCCAGGCGCTTGACGCCGCGCGTCGCGCGGGCAAGCGTCAGGCGGCGCCGTTCTCGAAGGGCGCGCCCAGCCCGCAGCCCCATCAGCCCGGCCGTCGCGCGGGTCGACGCCATGGCCGCCATGCCCATCGACAACCGCCTACCGCGATCGACCAGCGCATCGACGTCCCCCTGCCCGAGGCATGCCCGCACTGCGGCGGCGACCTGATCGACACGCGCATCGCGCCCCAATATCAAGAAGATCTGCCCGTGGTGCGACCGCATGTTCGTCGGTTCGACGTGCATGTGGGATGCTGCGACCGCTGTGGCCGGCGCGTGCAGGGCCGGCATCCGCTGCAGACGACGGATGCGCTCGGCGCGGCGAGTACGCATCTGGGGCCGCACGCGGTCGCCTTGATCGTGCTGCTCAACAAACACCTCGGCCTCTCGCACGGCAAGGTCGCGGCGCTCTTGCGGGACTGGTTCGGGTTGCGCGTGCGGCCCAGTGGCGTGACGCACGCGCTGCATCGAGCCGCGCGCCATGCGGCGCCGACGTACGCGGCGTTGCGCGAACAGATCCGCGGCAGTCCGGTCGTGAGTCCGGATGAAACCAGTTGGAAGGTGGGTGGGCGGCTCTGGTGGTTGTGGGTCTTTGCGACCGCGCGCACCGTCGTCTACGCGATTCAAGACGGGCGCGGGTTCGACGAAGCGGCGGCGGTGCTCGGCGCCGAGTTCGACGGCGTCCTCGTGCGCGATGGTTGGGCGCCATATCGGCAGTTCGATCAGGCGGCGCATCAGACCTGTCTGGCGCATCTGATCCGGCGGTGCGGCGAGATCGCCGAGGCGCATCCGCGAACGGCCTGGCCGCGCCACGTCAAGGCCGTGCTCCAAGACGCGCTGGCGGTGCGCGATCGTGTCACGGGCGGCGAGATCTCCATGCATGGCGCCGCGGTTGCACGCGGCCATCTGCTGACGCGGCTCTTGGACCTGCTCGCCGCTCCCGGTACCGTGCAGGACTGTCAACGTCTCGCGGCGCATCTGACGACGGAACTCCCGGCCGTCTTCGGTTTTCTCTTCGACCTCACCCTTGACGCCACGAACTGGCGAGCCGAGCAGGCGATCAGGCCGATGGTCGTCAATCGCAAGGTGTCCGGCGGAAATCGATCCGAGCGCGGGGCAGAGACACAAGAGATCCTGAGCAGCATCGTCCAGACCGCACGTCTACGTGAGCTCGATCCACGCGACGTGCTCGTGGACCTCCTTCGATCGCCTCAGCCCACGGCCTCCCCAGCGCTCTCCGCGCTGCGATAGACTGACCCCGCTAACCAATTACTCCCAAACTTGGGCGAGCCCATGTAGAGCAGATCGTTCACGACGCCGAGCGTCGGGGCCGTATTCTCGGCGTTCGCCTGCCGCCTCGAGAGGACGGTGACGATGAGCCCTGGACCGCGCCACCATCCCGTCGACGCCAGGAGCCACCGATCGCCGGCGAACTCCCGTCAACATTGGAGTTGGTTCTAGGGAACCAGATCTACATCGCGAAGGATGGACTACATCCCCAACTCCGGACCCGCCTTCTTCGACTGGCGGCCTTTCAGAATCCGGAGTTCTACAAAGCTCAGGCGATGCGACTGTCGACCTACGACAAGCCGCGCGTCATCGCCTGCGCCGAAGATCACCCCCACCACATCGGTCTTCCAAGAGGCTGTCTCGATGAGACACGGGAGACACTTCAGGGCCTCGGTATTCGCCCTACCGTTCGCGACGAACGCCACGCCGGTCGGCCACTGGACGCAACCTTTCAGGGGGAGCTGCGACCCGAGCAAAGAGTCGCCGCCGACGCCCTCCTCGCACACGACACCGGCGTACTGGCCGCCACCACTGCATTCGGAAAGACGGTCGTGGGCGCGTGGCTGATCGCCACGCGCGGCGCCAGTACGCTCGTCATCGTCCATCGACGCCAACTCCTCGACCAATGGGTCGATCGCCTATCGACATTTCTGGGCATCCCCGGCAAGTCGATTGGCCGAATCGGAGGCGGTCGAAGCACACCGACGGGGTTGCTGGATGTCGCGGTGATTCAAAGCCTCGTCAAGAAAGGTGTCGTCGACAATCGCGTTGCCGACTATGGCCACCTGATCGTGGACGAGTGCCACCACCTGTCGGCCCACAGTTTCGAGCGGGTCGCGCGGCAGGCGAAGGCGCGGTTCGTTCTCGGGCTATCCGCGACAATTGCGCGAAAAGACGGTCACCATCCGATCATTTTCATGCAGTGCGGTCCGGTCCGGCACCGAGTGAATGCACGGGTGCAAGCGGCTTCCCGACCGTTTGAGCACTTCGCTCTCGTTCAGCCAACTTCGTTTCACCCGACCAGGACTCCCGACGCGGACAAGCGCGTCGAGTTCCAGGCGCTGTATCAAGAGTTGGTTGAGGATGACGTTCGCAACCGGCGCATCTGTGCGGACGTCCTCGAGTCGGTGAACGCGGGTCGAGCGCCGCTCGTGCTCACCGAACGCAACGACCATCTTGACCGCCTGGAGCGCGAACTCTCCGGGAGCGTCCATCATCTGGTCGTTCTGCGCGCAGGTATGGGCAAGAAGCAGCGACAGGCCGTCAGCGATCGGCTGGCTGCCATTCGTCGGGACGAGGCCAGGGTCATCCTGGCGACTGGCAAATACGTCGGTGAAGGGTTCGACGACCCACGGCTCGACACACTGTTCCTGACGCTCCCGGTCTCGTGGCGCGGCACCATCGCGCAGTACGCTGGCCGCCTGCACCGGCTGCACGACAGCAAGCGCGAGGTGCGGATCTATGACTACGCGGATCTCAACGTCCCCATGCTCGCGCGCATGTTCGATCGCCGGTGTCGCGGCTATGAAGCCGTGGGCTACACGGTACTGCTACCAGCCAACGCGATTCCGGGTTGGCCTTCAGATGTCGTCCTGCCCTCCGATCCGATCTGGAAGCGTGACTACTCTGGTAGCGTCCGTAGACTTGTCCGAGACGGAGTGGACACGCCGCTCGCGAGCCTGTTCGTTCACGCCGCTCGCACGTTCCCGGAGGACGCCGACGGAGTGGATCGGGCGCGGAGTGCAACAGAGGCATTCCTCTTCCGTCGGCTCGAGACGCTACTCGAAACCAAGGGGCAATTTCGACTGAACGTCGCGCTACCGATTCCATTCGACGGCCAGAGCCGTCTGGAGGTCGATCTTCTGTGCGCCGATGCGCGCATCGCGATCGAACTGGACGGGGCCAACACCTCGCAGACCCGGTCGCTTACCGTCGGGATCGACGCAAAGACCAGCTCCTCCAGGAGAACGACTACCTCATTCTCCGCTTCCTTGCGGAGGACGTAGGCAAAGAACTCGACCTTGTGCTCGACACTGTCCTGCGCGGGCTCGGTCGCCGCACCGCATCCTCATCGGTGGTGAGGCCCGTCAGTATCTCGAGGCGAATGCCGTCATGACCTTCGCGTACAGCACTTCCCGGTCAAGGTCGACGTTGTTGACAATCCGATCGCTCGCAGCGGATTCATTGCCAGCATCATCGGGAAAGACGTGGCCTGGATCGAAACCTGGTCCACCGGATTCCGATGATCGTCAGTCGGAGTCGGACCACGCCGCGGATTGATCGCGTCTGCCATGAAACACTCTGGCGATTTGCACCTCGCCATCGTGCCGGTAATAGATGACGTGATTCTCCACGCTGATTGAGCGAACGCCGGGGCCGAACTCGGGACGGAGACGACCCATCCTGGGCTGTTCCGCCAAGAGGTCGAAGCGGTCGACGATCTCGTCGATGAGCCGGTCAGCGGTAGTCGGGCTCGCGTCCTCGGCGACGTACAACCACACCTCGTCAAGGTCCCGTTCGGCCCGTGACGAGAGGCGATACGGCATCTCAGGACTTCTTGGCCCGGGTTGCCCGGCCGCGCGACTTGATCCGTTCAGCGAGTTGTCGGCCTGATACCTTGTCGTAGGTTCGACCCTCGCCGCGAGTTAAGGCGTCGAAACCATTCTGCACGTCTGCGCGAAGTTGTTCGCGCGCGTGGTCCCGCTCCTTCAGCAGGCGGAGTGCCTCGCGGACGACTTCGCTAGCCGTCTGGTACAGACCGCTCTCCACCTTCTCGTTCACGAGCTGTTCGAGCTCTGGCGTGAGTGACACATTCATGGTCGTTTCCCTCCTCAGTTCTGAGACTAGGACCGATAACGAGCAATGTCAAGAATTGCTAGTTTCTAGCATGTCGTGTGCCAAAAACTGTGCCCGCACGTGGCCGGAATCCGGTCCAAACGCAGCCAACGCCAACCAACGTTCCAATAAAAAACGGGCCTGAAATCATCAATTTCAGGCCCCGTTCTGGGATCTCCGCTAGCCTTAGCAAACCGCCGCCTTCAGCCTCTCGGCCACCTCACCGCGTGAGAATTCTAAGTATACGACGCGCTTTGACTTACGCGGAAACGATTGTCCCGATTCCTGTCCCTGAAATTGTCCCTGTCGCAATCAAGATCGTAGCCCGCGAACGGTCGTGAGTCGGCGTCCGAAGCCATGGCCCACCGTGCAGCGGTTCTTCAAACCGCCGCTTCTACCCGTAAACACTTGAAAAGATGCTGCTTGATGGAACGACCTCAGCACACCTTTCTTCGACTCTTGATTTGGTCGGGGACAAAATGTTTGCTCGACCGAGGTCGTTCGACCTGTTCTGGCCCGTGCAACGGTCTGAAAGACCGGCGCCTGCGGCGCGGTCTTCGCGCCCTTGATCGCGTGCTCGCTCCGCACGGACACGCGAGCTCGAGGAGAGCCGCAGCGACGTTCAAGACCGTCGTTTCTGGGACAGCGCCCGATGGCTCCGACTCCGACCAGGACACCCACGGCTGTTGGTCCGATTAGAATCCCGAGGGCGGTCGATCATGGGCATGATTGGATTCCATTTCCTGTTCCCTGGCGAGGCAGCGAACGAGTGCCGTACGGTCACTCCGCTTGACAGAAACGGATCTGCCAAGTCGGATCTTCGTCTTCATGGAGGCTTACTGCGCCGAGCCGCGGTGCGACTGCCGGCGAGTGATGCTCAACGTCATCGACGCCGAGACGCACGATCACGTCGCCACCATCAACTACGCCTTCGAAGCGCCGAAGCCGCCGTTCGACGATGAGGGACAATTGTTTCTCGACCCGCTGAACCCGCAAACGGCGAGGCCGCCAGCGTTCCTCGAGCTGACGGCCGACATGATTGCCCACGACCGGGCCTACCATGACATCGTCGAGCCGCTGACAAGCGCGGTGACGCTGCCCGGCCCGAGGTGCAGATCGACCACCGCGCCGTTGCGCACGTAGGTCCGCCCGCGCGGCAGGCGATTCGCATAATCGCTATAGCGTTCGAGGTTGTCGCACCACGCCTTGCCCCAGAACGTCTCGGCGATCGTCCGGCCGTCAATCACAACCGGCGAGAGCGTGCGGCCCTTCTTCTGAAGCTTCGCCAGCGCGCGCGCCGCCTGAGCCCGCCGAGCGCCGACCGAGACATAGGGCTTGAAGCCGTATTAGTCGTAATAATCCATCGTTACTCCGCGGACGCGGTGTCGAGATCGAGCGCGACGAGCTTCAACAGCTCGTCGTCTCTCATCTCGGTCAACAACACCTCGCCACCACCTTCGAGCAGATCCTGCGAGAGCTGGCGCTTGGAGTCAATGAGCTGATCGATCTTTTCTTCCACCGTCCCGCGGCAGACGAACTTGTGCACCAGCACGTTCTTGGTTTGGCCGATCCGAAACGCACGGTCCGTGGCTTGATTTTCGACCGCCGGATTCCACCAGCGATCGAAATGCACGACATGCGAGGCGGCGGTGAGGTTGAGGCCGGCACCCCCGGCCTTCAGCGAGATGACGAAGAACGGCACGCGCTCGTCCTCCTGGAACTGCCGCACCAACGGCTGTCGCTTGCTCACTGCCGTCTCGCCGTGCAGAACGAGACCCGGCCGGCCGAAGACGCTCCCGAGGAACGCGGCAACCGGGGTCGTCGCCTCGCGGAACTGCGTAAAGACGAGCACTTTCTCCTGCTTCGCCGCGATGACCTCTGAGATCTCGCGCAGCCGGGCCAGTTTGCCGCTGTCCGCCTCGCTCCACGATTCATCGCCCAACCATTGCGACGGATGATTGCAGATCTGCTTGAGGCGCATCAGCAAGGCGAGCACGATGCCGCGACGCTTTATTCCGTCGGCTCGCCCGAGCTCAGCCGCCAGATCGGCCACTGACTGCTGATAGAGCGCCGCCTGTTTGCGCGTCAGGTGGCAGAAGGCCTTCATCTCTGTCTTGTCCGGGAGATCGGCAATGACGGACTTGTCGGTCTTCAGACGCCGCAGGATGTAGGGACGTACCAGCGCGCGCAGCGGCGCGTACGAGGTCTGCCGTTGCGAGAGTTGTTTGGTGAACGTCGAGAACGCCTTCCCGGATCCCAGCAGGCCGGGGTTGAGGAAGTCGAAGATGGACCAGAGATCGCCAAGGCGATTTTCCACCGGAGTGCCGCTGAGCGCGATGCGCGCTCGCGCATCGATCTGCTTGGCGGCCCGTGTCTGCTTGGCGCCGGGTGTCTTGATGGCCTGCGCTTCGTCCAGGATGGCGAGACGCCACGGCATGGCGAGCAGTGCGGGCACCCGCAACAGCGATCCATAGCTGGTGATCACGAGATCGACGCCCGCGATCCGCTCGCGATCGACCGTCTTCAACTCCGCGCTGGTCATCGCCGAGGGATGCGCAATGATCGCGGTGAGGCTCGGCGCGAAGCGGTCGATCTCCGCAGCCCAGTTGGCCAGCAGGGACGCCGGCGCGACCAGAAGGCTGGTGCGTCGCGTCTCATCCGGCGCCCCACGCGCTCGCATCACCAGCAGCAGCGCCAGCACCTGCATCGTCTTGCCGAGGCCCATGTCATCGGCGAGGCACGCGCCCAGGCCGAGATGGGACAGCAGATGCAGCCATCGCACGCCTGCCTGCTGATACGGTCGCAACGTCGCCTTCAGCGCGCTGCCAGGATCCAGTTGCGCCAGGTGGGCGGGATCGCGAAGGCCGGCGAGCGTCTTCGCGAGCCACGGCCCGGCGACGACGAGTGACCAGTCGGGCGCGGTGGCCGCAACGATATCGCCTGGCACGTGTGCGCCGGCGAGGAGGCGCATCGCTTCCCCGAAGGAAAGGCCGTCCTTCGCAGCAGCCGTCTCGACGGCTCGGAACTCGTCGAGCATGCGGCCGAGTCGCTCGCGATCGACTTCGATCCAGCGTCCGCGCACCAGGTGCAGGCCGTTCGATGCGGCGAGCAGTTGCTCAATCTCCGGTTTGGTCAGCGGTTCGCCGTCGAGGCTGACGCCCATCTTGAAGTCGAGGAGCGCGTTCGTGCCGAGACCCGACGGCGGCTTGCCCCCGACGGTGGCCGTGACTTGCGGGCGTGGTGGTCGATTGGCCCGCCACGCGGTTGGGACGCGCACGATGACACCAGCGGCCTCGAGGCGAGGGACATCGGTCAGCAGTTGAAACGCCTGGGCGGGTCGCGTTCGGATCGAAACGCTGCCGCGGTCTCAGTCCAGAGCGTTTCAAGAACCGAGGCCGTGATGTATTCGGCGCCGGTCATCGGCGGCGCGGCCGCGGCGAGCGCCTCGAGTTCCTCAATCGCGGGCGCGGGTATTGCCGCGTGGTGCGCCTCGGAATCGGGATGCATGCAGATGGCCGTGACCAGCCGCGCGGCGAAGTCGCGCCAGTAGCCACAGTCTGCTGGAAGGACGGTTCCGACTTCCGCGGCGCCGAGCTCGAGCAATCCGTGGCCCGAGCCACGAGCAAACGCGCTTTCGAGCCTGCGCGAGAGCGCGGCCGATGGTTGGACGGCGTCGTCCGTAACGGTGAACAGCAGGTGGCCGCGCGGCGTCAGCGTCAGCGATGGCATGAGGATGCGTCGCCGCAGTCCGTGATGGTGAGATGGAGATCGCTACGGCAACTTCAGAATGACCATCTGCAGTCCGGGAACGTCGGCAAAATCCTTGGCGTTTGAGGTGAGCAGCCGGAAATCACGTTGGATTGCCTGCGCGGCAAGCCAGAGGTCGTTGACGCGAACGCCTGGATCTCTTCCGACCTTTCTGAGCTTTGCGGCCAAGAGCCCGAACGTCTCAGCGGTCTCGACGGTGATCCTCAGTTGAGGCTTTCGACGGAGTCGTCGGAGCATCGCCGTCGCGCGTTGCTTCTGTGGACCCGGCCGCAACATCTCCACGCCGAACCGGATTTCCGCGACGTTCACCGGCGAGAGATATACGGGGTCTTGACGAGTGATGGCATGGATATCGGCCGCGGCGAGCGCTCCACGTTCAACCGCGATCCATACGCTCGTATCGATCAACCAGCCCACGGATCGCGCAGCTCCGATACATGCCCGCGTCGACCCTTTCGTTGCGAAGCGATCGCGGCCGACAGGGCTTCCGCCGTTTTGTCGTCAAGCGTACGATAGAGATCGCCGAATACACTCAACGCGTCCTGACGCGGCGCCTCAGGAACAAGTCGAGCAATCGGTCGCTGATTTCGCACGAGGACGACCTCTTCTTGGTCGCGTTCGAGCGCGTCAAGGACGGCGCTGAAGTTCCTCGCGACGTCGGTAACGGACCGCGTCTTCATAGGCTCAGATTATCTGATTGAATCTGATTCCGCAATGATACTGTCCCCGCGATTGTCCCTGCG
>DATKDY010000184.1:0-3395 GCA_035512515.1 Vicinamibacterales bacterium | reverse complement strand
CCGAGCGCCAGATTCAGGTACAGAACCCGAGCAATTGCAAGACGGAATGTCCGGCCTGTTCCCGCGTGTGCCCCGAAGTCGCCATCATGTTCCCGAAGTATCGCCACGCCCCGATCAACGGCGACGCCGTCAGCACGGACGATGTGCGGCGTGAGGCGATGAAGATCGATATCTCGGCGCTGCTGGGCGGCGACGTGTATGCAATGCTCCGTGACCGCAGCGCCAAGGCCAAATCGCGCTTTTCCAAGGAGCGCGACGAAGATCGCGCGTTGAAGGAGCGCCAGACGTGTCTGGTCAAGCTGCAGCAGCAAATGGACGTGCCGCCTGAAGTGATCGCGGCGCTGCCCGGTCCCGACGAAATCCGCCGTCGCGCGGAAGAAGCGGCGGCCCGCGCCAAAGCGGCTCTCGCGCCCGGGGCGGAAGGCTAGCGATGGTCTATGCCTTCGCCAAACGGATGCTCACCGAGCCCGATCCACGCGCGCTCGGCAAGCTCGCGCTCAATTTCGGGCTCAAGGGGATGTGGTCGGTCGAGAAATACAAGCGGCGTCTGAAGCGCGGCGAGTACTTCCCTCCGTTTCTGTTCATCTCCGTGATCTCGGGCTGCCAGCTCCGCTGCCAGGGCTGCTGGGTGGACGTGAGCGCGCCGTCCAAGCGCCTCGCGTTCGAGGATCTCGACCGCCTGGTGACCGACGCCAAACAGCACGGCAACAGCTACTTCGGCCTGCTCGGCGGCGAGCCGTTCATGCACCCGCAGCTGCTCGATCTCTGCGAGGCGCACCCGGACTGCTACTTCCAGATCTTCACCAACGGGCAACTGATCACCGACGCGCACGCCGCGCGCATGCGCAAGCTCGCCAACTGCTCGCCGCTCATCAGCATCGAGGGCAGCAGCCTGGTGAGCGACACCCGCCGCGGGCGCAGCGGCGTGCTCGACAAGACGCTCGCCGGTCTCGAGAACTGCCGCCGTCACCGGTTGATCGTCGGCGTCGCGACCAGCGTCTGCCAGACCAACGTGGATCTCGTGAGCGAAGCCTGGCTGCACCGGCTGATCGCCATGGGCGTGCACTACGTGTGGTTCCACACCTATCGCCCGGTGGGTCCCGAGGCCTCGGAGGCGCTCGCGCTCAGGCCGGAGCAGATCGTGGCGGTGCGCCGGTTCATCGTGCAGATGCGCGCCAGGCTCCCCATCGCCATCGTCGATGCCTACTGGGACGACAAGGGCGAGGCGCTGTGCCCGATGGCGACCGGCGTCAGTCATCACATCAGCCCCTACGGCGATCTGGAGCCGTGCCCGATCATCCAGTTCGCGCGCGAGACGATTCACGACGACAAGAGCATTTACACGCTGATGAACCAGTCGGCGTTTCTGCGGGATTTCCGCGAGACGGCGGCGGCCAGCACCCGCGGGTGCATCGTGCTCGAGCGGCCCGATCTGGTCCGGCAGCTCGTCGCGAAGCACGGCGCGCGCGATACGACGCAGCGCAACACCGCGCTGGCTGAACTGGCGGCGATGACGCCGCGGACCAGCCAGCATCAGCCCGGGCATGAAATACCGGAAGACCATTGGGCGTATAGATTTGCGAAGAAGCACTGGTTCTTTGGCTTCGGCGCTTACACGTAGAGTGCGCGACTCATGCTGATCCCGTTGACGACCTTGCCGCGCGTGCTGCCGCCGCAGAGCGACCGCGCGCCGCAACCGACCATCCCGCAGACGCGCGACGAGCGCGAGTTCCTCCGGCAGTTCGTCGCCGACTACGTCGAAGCGCGCCGCGCGGGGCTCGTGCCGCCGCTCGTGCTCGACGAGCTGCGCACTCATGCGGAGGACGTGGTCAGGCTTTCCGGCATCGACGCGCAATACACCGACTACGCCGGCGTGCTCGTGAGCAACGAGGTCTGGCGCGAACAGCTCGCCACGGTGCCGTTCGATCGCCGTCTGCTGTTACTGCCCAAGTGCCTGCGGGTCGAAGACAAGTGCCCGGCGCCGTTCGACGAGTTCGGGCTGCTCTGCAAGCAGTGCGGGCTCTGCACGATCCAGGATCTGCAGGAGGAGGCCGAGCGGCTGGGCTATCCCGTCCTCGTCGCCGAGGGCTCGGCGATTGTGATGTCGCTGATTCAAACCGGAAAGATCGACGCCATCGTCGGCGTGAGCTGCCTTTCGGTACTCGAGCGCGCGTTTCCGTACATGGAATCCGCCGCGGTGCCTGGTGTGGCGATTCCGCTCCTGCAGGATGACTGCAAGGACACGACGGTCGACATCGAGTGGATCTGGGACGTCCTGCACCTGACCAGCGACGACCGTACGCGCCGCCTCGATCTCGATGCGCTGCGCCGCGAGGTGGACACGTGGTTCGCGCCCGAGGCGCTCGATGCGGTGTTCGGCGGCCCGGCGGCAACCGAGTCCGAGCGCATCGGCCGCGAGTGGCTCGCCTCGGCGGGCAAGCGCTGGCGGCCGTTTTTGACGACGTGCGTCTGGAAGGCGTTTCAGGAAGACGCGGGCGGGGGCGGACAGCGTGTGCCCGCGGCCGTGCAGAAGGCAGCCGTCGCCGTCGAGTGCTTCCACAAGGCGTCGCTCATCCACGACGACATCGAAGATGCCGACGACCGTCGCTACGGCGAACCGACGCTGCACGCGCGTCACGGTGTGCCGCTGGCGCTCAACGTCGGCGACCTGCTCATCGGCGAAGGGTATCGCCTGCTTGCCGAGTGCGACGCGCCGGCCGAGGTGCGCGTCGAACTGATGCGCATTGCCGCCGAGGGGCAGCGGACGCTGTGCCTCGGACAGGGCGCCGAGCTCGAATGGTCGCGCACTCCGAAACCGCTGGCCGCAACCGCGGTCGTCGACATTTTCCGGCGCAAGACGTCGCCCGCGTTCGAAGTCGCGCTGCGACTTGGCGCAGCGCTGGCCGAGGCCGATGCGGACGTGCACGAGACGCTCGCGAAATACAGCGAAGCGCTCGGGATTGCCTATCAGGTCCGCGACGACCTCGCCGATCTGGACGCGCCGGACGACGACGATGTGGCGGCGGCGCGTCCGACATTTCCGCTCGCGCTGGCCTACGAGAAGGCGAAGGGTGACGACCGTCAGTTCCTCGAGGCGGTGTGGCGGCGCGGTCCGGAAGCCGCGGACACGTCGCGCACGCGAGCGCTCGTCACGAGACTGGGGGCCGAAGATCGCGCCCGCGCGCTGCTCGAGGCCTACAAGGAACAGGCGATTCGCACGTTGCCGGACATCGAACATGCCAGCCTCAAGGGCTTGCTGCGCCGCGTCGTCGGCAAGATCTTCAGCGTCGAGATCAAGGGATGGTGCAGTGAGTTTGAGGCTCGAAATGCTGCAGGTGGCGCGGTTGTCACCGAGAGTGCTGGGTGAGTCGAGCGAGCTGGTTGCCGCGTTTCTT
>DATKDY010000183.1:0-11504 GCA_035512515.1 Vicinamibacterales bacterium | reverse complement strand
TTGCCGTTCGAATGCCGGCGAGACTTTCACCACGGGCTGTTGATATGATCCGGCGCCATGTATCGACTCGTGCTCTCTCTGCTCCTCGTGCTGGCGCTGCCGTCATCGGCCCTCGCCACGTGGTCGGTCATCGCCGTCGATCGCAGCACCGGCCGCGTTGTCATCGCCTCGGCCACCTGTGTCGATCGCGATGATCAGTTCCTGATGGGTGTGCAGGCGGTGGTCGTGCCCGGCAAGGGCGTGGCCGCATGCCAGGCGGCCGTGGACGGCACGCACAAGAATCAGATGCTCGTCTTCCAGGAATTGCAGAAGGGTACCGATCCGAAGCAGATCATCGAGATGCTGGCGGCCGATCCGGCGTTCCAGAGCCGCCAGTTCGGCATCCTCGATCTCGAGGGACGCCGCGCCGGCCATTCAGGCCTCGGCAACGGCTACGTGTCGCAGGACATTCAGGGTCAGGTCCCGGGCACCGAAATCTTCTACTCGATTCAAGGCAACATCCTGCGGCCCGGCTACGTCGGCCCCAACGCCGTCCAGGCGTTCGTCAAGACCGAGGGAGCGCTCACCGATCGCGTGATGGCCGCCATGGACGCCGCCGACGGTTCGGGTGGCGACAGCCGCTGTAACTGCCCACCGTGGCCGACCGACGGCACGATGCCGAAGATTGCCTGCGATGGCCGCACCTCGCACATCGCATACATCCTGATGGCGGAGAAGGGCGACAGCAGCGGCGACTCGCACAACAACGGCAAGTACGCGATGTACATCACCGTGTCGCAGCCGGGGCCGGAGAAAGGGCCGGGGCAGGTCAAGCCCGGCGAGAATCTCAACCCTGTCAAGACGCTGCGCATACGCTACGACGCCTGGCGCAAGCAGCAACCCCCGTCGTTCCGATAAGCGAGGCCGACATGCGAATCGTCAAATGCGCGCTGCTGCTGGTCGTGATGCTCTCGGTTGGAGTCGTGGCGCAGCCGCCGCCGGCCCAGCGTCCGCCGCAACCAGGCGGACAACGGCGGGCCCCCATCCAGGTGATGACGCTGACGTCCACCGCGTGGCCCGACGGCGGGCAGATCCCGAAGAAGTACACGCAGGCCGGCGAACAGGTGTCGCCGCCGCTCGCGTGGAGCCACGTGCCGGACGATGCGCAGAGTTTTGTGCTCATCGCGCGGGATCTCGACGCGCTCACCAACAACGGCTCCGAAGTCCTGCACTGGATGTTGTGGAACATCCCCGGCGCCTCGCGCAGTTTGCCGGAGGGCGTCTCTCAGGGCTCGCAGTTGCCGGACGGCACGCGTCAAATCAGCCAGAGCGGGCCGTACTACCGCGGCCCCGGCGCGCCGGCGTCAGGTCCCGCGCATCACTATGTCTTCGAGCTGTATGCGATCGACGGGCCGGTCAATGTGCCCGCGGTGGGGCAGTCACCTGCCGAGACCCGCGACGCGGTCCTCGCCGCGATGGCGGGCCGCGTGCGCGGGAAGGCGGTCTACGTGGGTCTGTTCAAGAGATAGCTCGCTGCGCTCGCTCAGGGCCCACCCAGAACGGCGAGATCGATCCGAGCTTTGTCATCACCCATCGGATGCGTCTGGACGAGGCACTCCTGTTTCGCGGTTCGGCCCGCGCGCCGTATACTCTTCGCCCATGCTCAACCGCGCCCCATCCCGCTTCGTCATGGCCGTGGCTCTGACCGGTGTCGTCGGTCCCGTCGGCGCTCTGCTGGCAGGGCAGGCGCGTCCGTCGGGCCTGCCTGGCGCCGCACGGGGCGAGTGGGTGAGCTACGCCGCCGACGTCCGCGGCACGCGCTACATGCCGCTCGATCAGATCGACGCGTCGAATTTCAGCAAGCTCGAACTGGCGTGGCGTTTCAGTACACACAACCTCGGCCCGCGTCCCGAATTCGTGCTGCAGGGCACGCCGTTGATGGTCGGCGGCACGTTGTACGCAACCGGCGGCGGTGGCAACCGTCGCGCCGTCGTCGCGATCGACGCGCGCACGGGCGAGTTGCTGTGGAAGCACGGCATCGACGAAGGCGCGCGCGCCGATGCCGCGCCGCGCCGGCTGTCCGGCCGCGGATTGGCCTACTGGACCGATGGTCGCGGTGACGAGCGCATCCTCTATGTGACCATCGGCTACCGGCTGGTGGCGCTCAGCGCCAGAACCGGGCAGCCGATGCCCTCATTTGGCAAGGAGGGCATCGTCGATCTGAAAGTGGGCGTCGTGACCCACGCGTCAGGCAAGCCCGAGCAAATCGATCTCGAGACGGGTGAGATCGGACTGCACGCCGCCCCGACCGTCGCCGGCAACGCCATCATCGTCGGCTCGGCGTTTACCGAGGGGCTGAACTATCCGCGCAAGTCCAACACCCGAGGCCTCGCGCGCGCGTTCGATGTCCGCACCGGCAAACAGTTGTGGAAGTACGACCCGTTCCCGAAGCCTGGTGAATTGGGATCCGACACCTGGGAGAGCGATTCACTGACCTATGTGGGGAACATGGGCGTGTGGGCGCAGATTACGGCGGACGAGGAGGCCGGCCTCGTGTACCTGCCCGTCGAATCGCCGACGCAGGACATTTATGGCGGCAACCGTCCCGGAGCCAACCTCTTCGGTGAGACTCTCGTGGCGGTGGACCTGAAAACCGGCCGGCGCAAGTGGCACTATCAGTTCACCCATCACCCGATCTGGGATCTCGACATCCCGGCCGCGCCGATCGTCGCGGACATTGTCGTTGACGGCAAACCCATCAAGGCCGTCGCCGTGCCGACCAAGCAGAGCATGTTGTATGTTTTCGATCGGATCACGGGCGAGCCCGTGTGGCCGATCGTGGAAAAGCCGGTGCCGCAGAGCACGGTGCCGGGCGAGAAGACCTCGCCGACGCAGCCGTTCCCCACCAAGCCGCCGCCCTACGCGCGCAACTACCTCGCCAGGGACGACCTGATCGACTTCACGCCGGAGCTTCGTGCCGAGGCGCTGAAGATTCTCGAACGCTACAACTGGCAGGAGACGCTCTTTGCGCCGCCCGTCGTCGGCGACGTGAAGGGCATTCTCGGCACGGTGCAGGTGGGCAACACGCTCGGCGGGACGAACTGGCCCGGCGGCGGCTTCGATCCGGAGTCGCAGATCGTCTTCGTGCACGCCGCCAACGCGGGCGTGTCCGCCTACTCGGTGATGCACCGCCCCGACCTGGGTGACGGCCTCTATATCTCCGGCGTCGCCGGCCGGAAGGGCGGTTCAGCGCTCAACCTGCAGGGTCTGCCCATCGTCAAGCCGCCCTACGGCGTTCTGGCGGCCATCGATCTGAAGACCGGCGACCTGAAATGGCAGGTGCCGCACGGCGAAACACCTGACAACATTCGAAACCACAAAGCGCTCCAGGGCCTCGAGATCCCTCGCACGGGGCAGAACGGCAGCCAGGGACTGGTCGTGACAAAGTCGCTGGTGATCCTCGGCGACCGGCTCGTCACTTCGCCGCCGGGTCGAGAGCGCGGCGCGATGCTGCGCGCCTACGACAAGGAAACCGGCAAAGAGGTGGGGGAGGTGCTCATGCCCGCCGCGCAGACGGGATCGCCGATGACCTACATGCTCGACGGGCGCCAGTACATCGTCGTGGCCGTCGGCGGCCCCGGGGCGACGGCGGAGTATCTCGCGTTCAGGTTGCGGGCGCCCAGCAAGCCTCCGACGCAGCCTTGAGGACGAGCGCCGTGCCCCACGGATCGATGACGATGTCGTCGCGTGCGTCGTAGCCGGCGGCGCGTACGCTGGCTGCGGCCGCCGCGATGTCAGCTCGTGACGGCAGCACGAGTTCCCATGCGAGCAACCGCGCATCGCTCTCGACGGGCGGGCGCGCGCCCATCGCCCACCTGTTCGTTCCGAGATGGTGGTGATACCCGCCGGCCGACATGAAGAGCGCGCCCGGATAACTCCAGACGGTCGTGGCCAATCCCAGTCCCTCGTGGTAGAAGCTGCGCGCCGCGTTCAGGTCGCTCACGCTCAAGTGCATATGTCCCATTGTCGTTTCCGCCGGCATGCCGTTCCAGGTGCCTGATCCGGCGGCGTCCATCACGCTGTGCAGATCCAGGCGATCGGTCGTCATCACCAGCTCTCGGCCGCGGGTTCGCCACGCCTCGCGCGGCCGATCCGCATACACCTCGATGCCCAGGCCGTCTGGATCCCACAGGTAGATGGCTTCGCTCACGAGATGATCTGCAGCGCCGAACGGCACGTTCGCTGACGCGAGATGCCTCACGAACTGTCCGAGCGCCGCGCGCGACGGCAGGAGAATCGCGAAGTGGTAAAGCCCGAGCGTTTCGCCGCGCGCCACGGGGCGTGTGCCACGCTCGTAGCGCAACTCGATCAGATGGTCGTTGGCTTGGGGGATCGCGAGGCGGGCAACCGTCCGGTCCTGATCCAGGACGCGCAAGCCGAGCAGGTCTCGATAGTAGGCGATGGACCTGTCCAGATCACTCACCTGGAGAGACACCTTGCCCAATCGCGTGGCGTCGGGAAGCTGATGCCCCGAGGGCGCGATGCCGTATTCCCGATGAGGACCGGTTCGCTCCATTGTGTGATTCTAAGGACTCTGGTCGGAGATAGACTCCGGGATCTGTGATTGAATCTGAATCGATGGGTATCGACCGACGCGAGATGATGCGGACGAGCGCGCTCGCCGCCGCCTGGCTGGTCTCACTGGGCATTCCCGAGGCCGTCTGGGCCCTGCAGGAGGGCGAGGAGCTCGTCACGTTTACCGACTACACCGAGGCGTTCAGGGTCGAAGCCTCGCCCGCCAATACTCGCGTCCGCTGCTTCGATCTTCGCCGGCTGACGACGTGGGCGACTCCCAACGACGAGTTTTACGCCTTCCACCAGACGACGACGCAACACGTCGACGCCGCGAGCTTCCGGCTCAGCATCAGTGGATTTGTCGAGAAGCCGCGCCAGCTCACCCTCGCCGAGATCATGGCCCGTCCCGATCGGCGCGAGCTGCCGGTCACGCTCGAATGCTCCGGCAACTCCACCCGCCCCAACCGCATGAGCGGACTGCTCAGCAACGGCGTGTGGACGGGCGTCGGGCTCGCATCGCTCCTCAAAGAGTGCGGCGTCAAAGCAGAGGCGCGCGAGGTCGTGTTCCTTGGGCTCGATATGGCAACCGACAAAAAGGCCATCGCCGGCAACCAGGTCCAGGTGCCTCACGGCCGCAGCATGTACGTGCAGGATGCGCTCAATCCGGACGCGATGCTGGCGTTCTCGCTCAATGGCCAGCCGCTGCCCGCCGAGCAGGGCTTTCCCCTGCGTCTGATTCTGCCCGGCTGGTACGGCATGACGCAGATCAAATGGCTGGGGCGCATTCATGTGCTCGATCGCCGCTACGAAGGGCAGCACATGACGCGCAACTACCTGGCTATCAGAGGCGTCGAGACACCCGGCGGGCCGCTCTGGCTCGACACGTCCATCTCCAGGACGAACATGAAATCGGTCGTTGCTCGCGTGACCAGGCGTCCCGTCGGTGCGGGCTCGGAGTTTCGCATCACCGGTCCGGCGTGGGGTGGCCAGGTGCCAATCGCGCACGTCGATGTGCAGATCGACGACGGCCCCTGGCAACGCGCCGTGCTCGAGCCGTCGCGCGGACCGTACGCCTGGCGGCTCTGGTCGCTGACGGTGAAGGACCTTGCGCCCGGCCCGCACGCGGTCCACTCGCGCGCGACCGACATCAACGGCCTGATGCAGCCGACACCCGAAGAGCGGCGCAAAAACCTCGCCGGCGGCCGCGAGGACTTTTCGATCTGGACCCGGCAGATCGCCGTGTAGCGCCGCCCTGCTGGACGAGTTTGCAGCTCGAGGGGACCTGCTCGTGCGCCACCAGCCGGTACGCGACGTATCTTCATGGCCAGTTGCAGCGCGGCGAAGCGCGGAGGATTCGATGACTTCGATTCGTCCGTGCCGCACAGCTATCGCCGCGCCGGCACGCGTGCCTGCAGCGCGATTGTGGTGACCGCCGTGTGAGAGCAGGAAGCCCGAGACCTGTAACGCCGAGAGGCCAGGAGCGCCGATAGCCGAGAGCGCGAGAGCTGAGAGCGCTGATAGCCGAAAGCCGAAAGCGCTGATAGCTGATAGCCGAAAGCTGACAGCTGTCAGCGTAAGATCGTGCGATGAGCGTCAACGGTCTGCACCACATCACCGCGATCTCCGGCCCCGCCCAGGAGAATCTCGATTTCTACGCCGGCATACTCGGCATGCGTCTGGTCAAGCGCAGCGTCAACCAGGATGATCCAGGGACCTATCACCTCTTCTACGCTGATGCTGAAGGCCGCCCGGGTACGGACCTCACGTTTTTTCCGTGGGCGCAGATGGCCCCGCCGCGCGACGGCTACGGCCGTGCGATGGAGACGAGCCTCGAAGTGCCGGCCGGCAGTCTGAGCTACTGGGCCGACCGGCTCACGAAGTACGGCACCCGTCTGCAGCCCCTCGAGACACGGTTCGGCGACAAGGTGCTGCCTCTCGTGGATCCGCACGGGTTGAAGGTCGCTCTCGTCGAAGCTGCCCGAAACGCGCGCACCGAGTTCACGCCGTGGGACCAGAGTCCCGTGCCTGCCGAACGTCAGGTCCGCGGACTGTACGGCGCACGGCTCCTCGAGCGCGAGGTCGCGCCGACTGCCAGGTTTCTGACGACGGTGCTGGGCTTCGTGCTGCTTGGCACCGAGGGCGGATGGACGCGTTACGGATTCGAGCAGGCGTCAGGCGTCATCGACATTCAGGAAGCTCCCAACGCACGCCGCGGTCAGTGGGGGGTCGGCAGCGTGCATCACCTTGCCTGGCGTGTGGATGACGAGGCGCACCAGCTCCAGGTACGGCAGGCTGTCGAAGAGAACGGCGCCAGTCCGACGCCGGTCATCGATCGTTTCTGGTTCAAGTCGGTGTATTTCCAGGAACCGGGTGGCGTGCTGTTCGAGTTGGCCACCGATGGACCGGGGTTTTCCGTGGACGAAGACCCCGCGCACCTCGGCGAATCGCTGGTGCTGCCGCCGTTTCTCGAACCGCACCGTGCGGAAATCGAACGGGCGTTGCCGCCTCTTACGATGCCGGCGATTTCCGTCGGATGAGGCACGTGGACGACGCGTAGGCGTAGATCTTGTCCGCGTCGTCGAGGATCTTGCCCTCGACCAGCGCCGTCGTCCGGCCGATGTGTACCACGGTGGCGACGGCGCGAAGCCTGCCGGTGTCCAGCGTGATCGGCCGCAAGTAGTTCACCTTGAGCTCGAGCGTCGTGTAGAAGTCGCCGGCCTCGAGGCAGGAATTCACGCAGCAGCCCAGCGCCGAGTCGAGCAGCGTCGCCGCCATCCCTCCATGGACGACGCCGAGCGGGTTGTAGTGATACTCCTCGGGTGTCCCTTCGAAGACGACGCGCCCCTGTTCGACGTCGCTGAGGCGGATGTTCATCAATTGCGCCATCGGCGGCGGCGGCAGCTCGCCGCTCGCCACTTTTTTGAGGAACTCCACGCCCGAGAGGCTGCGGAGATTCTGGTGGACCGCAACCGGATCACTCCAGGTGAATGTTCGGGTTCTCATCGAATCGTCAGTCCCACCGCGGCGCGCCAGAAGCTGAGCGCCGTGCGCGGGAGCAGTGGCGTCTCGTTGCCGGTCGTGAGGCTCTTGAACCACCGCAGCTCCAACCGGACGTCCACCAGGTGTGTCAGCGGCCCGACGGCGCCGCCGCCGACGTTGAGGCCGAGCAGGTTGCTGTTCACGGGCAGGATGTCGGCAATATCGTCAATCTTGACCCGCATCAAACCCGCACCGCCGCTGACGAACGGGCGCAGCGAATATCCGGTGATGGTACGTGGCACGGTCACGATGACGTTTCCCATCAGCGTGAACACATGGCTGCGCGTCACGAGCGAGCCGGACGAGCGTTCGAAGAACCGTGGCACGTAGGCCACGTCGGCCTCGACGCCGAAGATGCCGTCGCCGAGCACGCCGGCCATTCCGCCGAGCGTGAATTTCGTGTTGCTCGCACCGAAGTCGAGATTGGGGATGCTCGCGTCGCCGGCGAACTTGATGCCGGCAAACGGAGTGACGAAGAAGTCGGCGTGTGCGGGCGCCGGCGCAAACATCGAGAGGACGAACGCGGCGGCGGCGACGCGCCGGCTAGAGAAAGAGGCGGAGGAACGTGCGGGCAAAGAGTGAGCTCGTGACGTCGCCCTCGTTGAGCGGGAACGGCGCGCTGAGGCCATCGCTGTTGGCAAGGAGAATCAGGGTCAGGCGCCGGTCCGGCACCTTGAGGATGAGCGACGAGAACGCGTCCGGGAAGTTTCCGAAGTGCCAGACCAGTTTTTGGCCGTTGTAGTCCTGCACGAGCCAGCCAAGGCCGAACGGCGTCGGGTGGCCATTGTGCATGGCATTAGTCCAGGCGAGGGTAAGGCTCTCCGGACGCAGGTGCAGCGACAGCCCCTTGTCGAATTCGGCGAGATCCCTGGCGCTGGCAATCAGGCCGTGTGCGCCGTCAACCGCGACCGGTGGCGGTTCGGCCCGCGTCGCCCGGCCCCGTCTATCCACCCTGTAGGGCGTGGCCACGCGCTCCAGCACGGCGCGATAGCGCGCCAGCGCCGCGTCGCTGAAGCGCTGTCGCACGTCAGCCGGGATGCTGGCGATGTCGTACCCCGGCACCGCGTCCCGCATGGCCAGGAGATCGAATACGTGCTGTGCCACGACATGGCGGAACGGCCCATCGAAGCACGTCTCGACCGGGCGCGCCAGCAAGGCAAACCGCGATGGCGCGTACCGGTAGCCCGTGACGCTGCCGGGCGCGGCGTGCGTGAGCAGCTGCTGAAGTGTCGTTCCCGGCGATTCCGCGTTGCCCAGCCAGTCGCCTACTGGCGCCGTCAGGTCCACGACCCCGCGCTCAGCGCAGTGCAGCAGGAGCGTGGCGGTGATGATTTGCGTCAGATCGGCGATGGCATACGGCGTGTCGGGGGTGGCCGCGTGACTGCCTTCGACATCCCGATAGCCCAGCCCCCGTTCCCACACCACCTGGTCGTCCTGCAGAATCACTACGGACAGGCCCGGGATGCCGGCCTGAATGCGCAGCGGATCGAGATAGCGCTCGAACAGAAGAAACGGCAGGGCTTGCGCACGGAGTCCGCCACCGCTGAGGAGCACAGCGGCCGATACAAGGGCCAGGACGGACAGCCTGAGGCGCGAGGACATGGAAAGAACGCTGAGGTCGAATGATACAGCACGGGCGGACCTTGTGGTAGAGTGCGAACGACTCGTGTGCGAAAAGTAGTCACTTTTGCTCTTTTTTTAGCCGTGGCGTCGCTGTCGGCTGCCGATGACTTGCGGATCGTGCCGCTGGTCCGGGACGGCCATGTGCTCATCACGTTCCAGATGGCCGACGGCTACACCGACGAAGTGCGGGCGGCGGTGCAAAGCGGGCTGAGAACCACGTTCACCTACACGATCGAGTTGCGGACGCCGGTTCCCGTCTGGCTCGATCGCACCGTGGCCTCAGCCGTCGTGAGCACATCCGTGCAGTTCGACAACCTCACCCGGCGTCACACGGTGGTGCGAACGCTGGATGGACGGGTCGAAGACGCCCAGGTCGTCGAACGCGACGAGGATGTGCGGCAACTGGTCACCAAGTTCGACCGGCTCCCGCTCTTCCGCACGACGAATCTCGAGCCGAACCGCGAATACTACGTGCGCGTGCGCGCCGAAGTGCGGCCACGCAACGCCGGGCTCCTGTGGCCCTGGGGCAGCGGCCGGTCGGCGCAAGCCAAGTTCACCTTCATTCCTTGAGGAGCTCCGATGCAGCGCGCACGACGAAATGTGATGCTGGGCGCAGCTGTCGCTGTGGCTGCCGTCGCGGCGAGCGCAGCCGTGATGGCGCAGGCCACGCAACCGACCAACGACGCACCGAATCCTTACTCGTTCGGCCGGCCGAGCGGCGTGGCAGTCGATCGGAACGGGATGCTCTACGTGGCGGATTCCGAATCGGGCTCCGTCTCGCGCGATCCGAACGACCGCACGAAGGTGGTGCGCACCGAATGGACTCGCGGCATTCGCGCCGGCAGTCTGAAGGACGGCAAGATCACCGCCTTCATTCCCGATCCGCAAAAGGATCTGCGCAGCGGCACGCTCGCCGCGGAGGGCGTGGCCATAGACGCCGCTGGCAACGTTTACGGCGCCGAAGTCGGCCCGCGCAAACTCACCAAGTACGTTCCCAGGAAGTAGTTGCTTCGATTCGTACTACTTGTTGGTGCCCTGGCGCTGGCCTGTCCCGAGCCTGGTCGAGGGACGCCAGAGCAAGCCAGCCTCGACGCGGTCGCCAGGACCGCTGCTGACGTCCCGCGCCTCCATAGCCTGCTCGTCAGTCACCGCGGCGCGCTCGTGCTCGAGCGCTATTTCAACGGTCGTCGTGCGGCGCAGCATGCCAATGTCAAGTCTGTTTCGAAGAGCGTGATCTCCACGCTCATCGGCATTGCGATCGAGCAGAAGCACATCCCGAGCGTGCGCGAACCCCTCACCACGTACTTTCCTGAATTTCTGCGCGGCGACGCCAACGCCGCCAAGCGCGCGATCACCGTCGAGGATCTGCTGACGATGCGATCGGGGCTGGAGTCCACGAGCGGGCGGAACTACGGCGCGTGGGTCACGAGCAGGAACTGGGTGCGTTACGCCCTGGCGCGGGAGTTGGAAACGCCGCCCGGCGAGGAAATGGAATACAGCACGGGCAACTCGCATCTGCTCTCCGCGATTCTGACCATCGCGACGAAGAAGAGCACGTGGCAGTATGCCCAGGAAGTGCTCGCCAGGCCGCTGGGGTTTTCGCTCGCGCGCTGGCCGCAGGATCCGCTAGGCATCTACTTTGGCGGCAACGACATGCTCTTCACGCCGCGGCAACTGGTCACGTACGGCGAGCTGTATCTGCACCGCGGCCGTCACGGTGATCGGCAGGTCGTGCCCTCGCGCTGGGTGGACGACTCGTTCGTCCCTCGCGGGCAGTCCGACTTCAACGATCAGCTGTATGGCTATGGCTGGTGGATGCGGGAGTTTGCCGGTGAACAAGCCTACTTCGCCTGGGGCTTCGGCGGGCAATACGTCTTCATCATCCCGCGCCTCCAGCTCGTCGTCGTCACCACGTCGTCCACAGCGACAGGCGAGGAGCGCCGGGGCCACCGGCGCACCATCTTCGGGTTGCTGGAGGACGTGATTCGCGCAGTCCGCTGAACGAGGTCGTGCGCGCCGAAGCCTCAGCGAACGCGGAAGTCCCACCGAAGCTTGAGCGGCGGCGGAAGCTTAGGGTTGTCCATGCCTTCGGTGAGCTCGATGTAGGTTCCAAACGGATCCGTGAGGAACGCAATCGCGAAGCCAATCTGCGGGATGAAGGTGTAGGGGCGATCGAACGTGATGCCCTGCGCCTCGAGCTGCTTGCAGAACGCCTCGAGGTTCTTTACTTCGAAGCCGATGTGATCGATCGCGCGGCCGCGCGTGCCGACCACCGGTTCGGCCGTGCC
>DATKDY010000182.1:0-54752 GCA_035512515.1 Vicinamibacterales bacterium | reverse complement strand
CGCGGCAAGGGCGTCGATGATTTCGGTGTCGGTTCCGATCAGCAGCCCGCAGCACTCACGCGGTGCATCCGCGCGCGCGTGAGCGAGGATGGCGGCCTCGGCGCTTCGGGCAATGTGCATGACGCTTTCAGCTTCCAGCTTACAGCGCCGCTAGCTGAGAGCCGAGAGCTTGCCTACACCTCGACCACCATCGCGATGCCCATGCCGCCTCCGATGCAGAGGGCCGCGACGCCCCGGCCGCAGCACCGCAAGCGTTTCGGCAGTCGTGCCCGCGCGCGGGTACTCGTCGGTCACCACCGCGAGCGGATCGCCCTTCTTCTGCCGGATGGGCACGGCGACGATCTCGTCGGCAAAGGCGCCACTGGCAATGGCGTCGGCCGCGCGACGCTGACTCTCGGCTGAAAGGGCATCCTGATCCTCGCGCGACACGTTGTACTTTGCCGCAACTTCTTCCGCGGTGATGCCCATGTGGCACAGGTGCATCGCATCGGTCAGACCATCGTGAATCATCGTGTCGAGCGCTCCGCCGTGTCCCATCCGCTGGCCCCAGCGCGCGCCTTTGAGCGCGTACGGAGCGTTGGACATCGACTCGGTTCCCCCAGCGACGACGAGGTCCGTGTACCCGATGCGCACCGCTTCGACGCCGTGAACGACCGCCTGCAGGCCCGAACCGCACACGCGGTTGACGGTTTCGGCCGGCACGTCGACGGGCACCCCCGCCTTGATCGACGCCTGCCGCGCGACGTTCATGCCGGCGGCGGCCTGCAGGACGCAGCCGAGCACCACCTCGCCCAGCTCGCCGTGAGAAACGCCGGCGCGCGCGATCGCTTCGCGCACGACGATGGCGCCCAGGTCAACGGCAGAGAGGTCCTTGAGACTGCCGCCAAAACTGCCGATCGGGGTCCGGCAGGCGCTGAGTTATGACGGCGAGGGGTTCAGGCATGTCGTTTCGGGTCTTGAGCTCTAGGGTTTGAACTCCGGGTTTTGAACTGGGGCCGTTGGCGGTTTGGAACTTGACCACTTAGAACGTGCCGACGTCTTTGTCGATGTGGAGCGTGGCGCCGGTGGCCGCCTTGACGAGCTCGAGCGTGGTGTCGGCCGCGATCTCGCGCAACACCAGCCCCCTCGGGGTGACGTCAATCACGGCCAGCTCCGTGATGATCTGATTGACGCACTTGACGCCGGTGAGCGGCAGCGTGCACTTCTTCAGGATTTTGTGGCCGCCGTCCCTGGTGGCGTGTTCCATGGCGATGATGACCTTCCTGGCGCCGGCCACCAGATCCATCGCGCCGCCCATGCCTTTGACCATCTTGCCCGGAATCATCCAGTTGGCGAGGTCTCCGCCTTCGTCCACTTCGAGGGCGCCCAGCACGGTGAGGTCGATATGGCCGCCGCGAACCATCGCGAAGGAGTCCGCGCTGCTGAAGTAGGAGCAGCCCGGCGCCTCGGTGACGGTTTCCTTGCCGGCGTTGATCAGGTCGGCATCTTCCTCCCCGGCCTTCGGATACGGGCCGACGCCGAGCATGCCGTTCTCCGAATGCAGCGTGATGTCGATGCCGGGCGGCACGAAGTTGGCCACCATCGTCGGCATGCCGATGCCGAGGTTGACGTAGTCGCCGTCTTTGAGCTCCTGTGCCACGCGGCGAATGATTCGTTCCCGCCTATCCATCGCGCACCGTCCGCTTCTCAATCAGCTTCTGATAGTCGCGGCCATGCAGAATCCGCTTCACGTAGATACCCGGCGTGTGGACCAGGTGCGGATCGATCGCGCCGGGTTCGAGGAGCTGCTCGACTTCGGCGATGGTGAATCGCGCGGCCGTGGCCATGACCGGGTTGAAGTTGCGCGCCGTGCGCCGATACACGAGGTTGCCGACGCTGTCTCCCTGCCAGGCCTTGACGAACGCGAAGTCTGCGCGGAGCGCGTGCTCCAGCACGTAATCACGGTCGTCGAAACGGCGCGTTTCCTTGCCTTTGGCGATGAGCGTCCCGAACCCGGTCGGGGTGAAAAACGCCGGAATGCCCGCGCCTGCGGCGCGCATGCGTTCGGAAAACGTGCCCTGCGGCACCAGCTCGACTTCGATTTCCTTCTGGAGGTACTGGCGCTCGAATTCCTTGTTTTCGCCGACGTAGGTCGCGATCATCTTGCGCACCTGGCGGGCCCGGAGGAGCAATCCGATGCCGGACTGGTCGGTGCCGGCGTTGTTGCTGATGATCGTGAGGTCTTTGGTGCCGCGCGCGTGCAGGGCCGCAATCAGATTTTCAGGAATGCCGGAGAGTCCGAAGCCGCCCACCATGATCGTCGCGCCATCTGGCACCAGCGCGGCGGCTTCCTCCGCGTCTCGGAGGACTTTGTTCATCGAGCTGAATTATACTGCGCGAGCATGAAGCTCCACGCCCGCGTCTTCGCTGCTGTCGCCATCGTCTGCGTCGCGGCGACGGCATCCGCACAGGACCGTCGCGCACCTACCATCGATGACCTCCTGAATCTCGTGCAGGTCTCCGGCGCCGAGATCTCGCCCGACGGCCGGCAGGTGATCTACACCAGGTCCGAACTGAAGAAGTGGTCGGACAACAAACGCGTGTCATCGATCTGGATAGCCAACGCCGACGGCACCGAGCATCGGCAGTTGCTCGGCAGCGACAAAGACCGCTCGCCGTCATGGTCTCCCGACGGCCGCTACATCGTGTTTCTCTCGACGCGAGATCAGGCCGAGAACGCGCGGGACGCGGCCGGGGCGCAGATCTGGCTCCTCCGCACGGCCGGCGGCGAAGCCACCAAACTCACCGAGCTCGAGACCGCGGTGCGCGCCATCAGGTGGTCCGAGGACTCAACGACGATTTACTTCACCGCGGAAGAAAAAGACCCGCTGAAGGCCGCGCGCAAGAACAGCATCGGCGACGGCATCTTCGTGGACGAAGGGCCGAACGGTCAGGGACGCGGATCGTACTCGAACGTCTGGATGATCACGGTTGCCGACAGGAAGACACGCCAGTTGACCACTGGCGACAACTTCATCGGCGACTTTCAGCCGTCGCCCGACGGCACGCGAGTGGTGTACACGCGGCGGCCGACCAATCAGCGGAACCAGCAGCACCTCTCCGAGGTGTATGTCCTGGACGTCGCGACCGCCGGCGCGGTGCAGCTCACGAAGAACGAAGCGCCCGAAAACAACATCGCGTGGGCGCCCGACGGCAAGGCCGTGACCTACATCGCCCCATCCGACAAGACCTGGGAGCTCGCACAGGGCAACCTCTACATTCATCCGATTGAAGGCGGCGGCGCTCCGACCATCCTGTCCTCGAAGTTCCCCGGCGACATCGGCCGGTACTTCTGGCATCCCTCGTCGCGCGCTATCGTCATGAGCGCCAACCTCCGCGGACGCGGCGGCGTGTACGAGCTCGATCTCACGACGGGGAACACGAAAGCCCTGACCACAGGGGATCTCGCCCTGTCCATCTCGTCGGCGACGAAAGATCTCTCACGGCTCGCCGGTACGCGCAGCCGGCCCTCAGAACCTGGCGAGATCGCCGTCGTCGATGCGCGCGGGCAGACCACGGTCGTGACCGACGCCAATCCCTGGTTCAAGCAGGTGCAGGTGTCGCAGATGCGGCCGATGACCTGGAAGAGCAAGGACGGCCTCGCAATCGAGGGCCTGCTCTGGCTGCCGGCGTCTTACAAGGCGGGCGACACGCTCCCGCTGATCCTCAGCATCCATGGCGGACCGGCCGGCGTGTGGGGTACGTCGTTTCGCGGCATCAATCACGTGTATACGTCGCTCGGCTGGGCGGTGCTCGAGCCCAACGTCCGCGGCAGCACGTCATACGGCGACCAATTGCTGCGCGGCAACACGAAGGACATCGGCGGCGGCGATTACTGGGATGCGATGACCGGTGTGGATACAGTCATCGCGCAGGGCATCGGCGATCCGAATCAACTGGCGGTGCGCGGCTGGAGCTACGGGGGCATTCTCGGCGGGTGGACGGTCACGCAGACTCAACGCTTCAAGGCCGCGTCGCTGGGCGCGATGGTCGCCGACTGGGCGTCGGAGTACGCCATGGGCTTCAACCACGATGTGCGTCTCTGGTATATCGGCGGCACACCGTGGGAAAACCCCGAGGGCTATCGCAAACAGTCGTCCTATACCTATATCGACAAAGTAACCACGCCAACGCTGCTGCTGCACGGCGAAGAGGACGACACGTGCACCATCGGGCAGAGCATGATGTTTTATCAGGGGCTGAAGGATCGCGGCGTCACGTCCCGATTCATCCGCTTCCCGCGTGAGCCACATGGCCTGCGCGAGCCGCATCACATCCGCATGCGCGATGTCGAAGAGGTCAGCTGGCTGATGAAGCACACGCGCGGCATCGACTGGAAGGCCGAGAATCGCAAGGACGAAGAGACGAAGAAGCCCGGCACGGCCACCACCGCGCCGCCGTGAACGCCGGGCGCTCGGCTGCCAGCCGTGAGCGCTGAAGGCCGAAGAGCCGAGAGCGGTGGTAACGTCCGTTCCTCTCGCCTGCACGGTTCGTGACTGTGGCCTGCTGCTCGAGCGTCGTGGCCGCGTCATGGTCTGTGCTCGCCAGCATTCGTACGACGTCGCGCGCAGCGGCTACATCAATTTGCTGCAGCCGCAGGACCGCCGATCACTGGACGCCGGGGACACACTGGAGGCCATCGAGGCGCGCGCTCGGCTGCTGAGCGCCGGTGTCGGACGTCCGCTGGCCGATGCCTTCGTCGAGCGCGCCGCCATGCTCCTGTCCCCTGCCGGCGTTGTCGCTGACCTCGGATCGGGTTCCGGCGAAGTGCTCGGCGCGCTGTCCGAACGGGTCGGCGGCGTGGCCGTCGGGATCGACTTGTCGGCGGCGGCCGCTGGGCACGCCGCGCGGCGCTTTCCCGGCGTCACCTGGGTCGTGGCCAACGCCGACCGCAGGTTGCCGTTGCTCGATCAGACCGTCGACCTCATACTGTCGCTGCATGGCCGGCGTCACCCGGCCGAGTGCGCGCGTGTGCTGACCGGCGCCGGCCACCTCCTCGTCGCCGTGCCGGCGGCGGACGATCTGATTGAGCTGCGGGCCGCCGTCCAGGGCCACGGCGTCGAACGGGAACGCAGCCACTCGCTGATTGCGGAACACGCCACCTACTTCGAAGTCGTCGAGCAGTTCGACGCCCGCGAGCGCCAGCACGTCAATCACGATCAGATCCGCGACCTGCTGCGCGCTACCTATCGCGGCACGCGGCAGAGCGCCGCGCACGCAGTCGAGTCGCTCGGCGAACTGGACGTCACGCTCGCCTCGACCATCGTCCTTTTCCGCCGACACTATCACGGCGAGGCCTGTCGATCGCTCGACCGGCACTGGGAGCATCTTGAATTCTGATCGTCAGGGTCCTTACTGCGGGAACAGATTCGACACGACGACACGAACGTCGGGGAGCGCGACGCTCGCGACGCTGTTCTGGCCGGTAACCGTGAAGCTCGTTTTGTAGCCGCTCGCGCTCGGATCGCGGTACACGCGGATGGCCTGTTCGTTCACATCGATCACCCACACCTCCGGAACGGCGGCACGGGCGTACAGCGGGACTTTCGTGCCGAGGTCAAAGGCAAGCGTCGTATCCGCGACCTCGATCGCGAGCAAGATTTCGGCGGCGGTCGGATGGGCGGCGGAGTAACCGTCAGCGCGCGGCTCGAGGAGCGCGAGATCCGGCTGCGGAACCGATCGGTCTCCCAGGACGACGGGGTCCTGCACCGAAACGACGGCCCGATCGCCGGCCATGCGAACAAGGAGTCGAGTGAGCATTTTGACCGCGCCCGCGTGCGGGCTTCCGATGGGCGTCATCTCGATGATCTCCCCCTCGATCAGCTCGAGGCGCGCCTCGGGTCCGAACACGCCGGCTTCGCCCATGCGCAGATACTCCGGCGCGCTCACCGCGTGTCGCTGTGGGTATTCGAGAACACTGCTCCTTGGGATGCGCATCGGTTCGCTCTCGGGAGGACCTATTTTAGCCGGATTCGCGAACCTCACCCTGGAAGCTTCTGCGCTGGCTTGCCGGTCATCGGAACGAATCGGACGGGCAACGTCTCGATCGTCTCCATGCCCTGTTCGGTGCGGCGCATGATGCGCAACTCCTGCGTGACCGTGCCGACCGGAATGGCCATGCGTCCGCCGATCTCCAGCTGCTCGACGAGCGCCGGCGGCACTTCGGCCGGTGCGGCGGTGACCATGATGCGATCGAACGGCGCCTGCTCCGGCCACCCCAGATACCCGTTGCCCGCGCGGACGTGCACGTTCTCGAACCCGAGCTGTTGCAGCAGCCCGCGAGAGCGTTCGGCGAGCGGTTCGACGATCTCGATGGTGTACACCTCGCGGGCGAGCCGTCCGAGGATCGCCGCCTGATAGCCCGAGCCCGTTCCGATCTCCAGGACCTTGTGCTCGGGCGAGACCTCGAGCGCCTGGGTCATGAACCCGACGATGTACGGTTGGGAGATGGTCTGCGAGTACCCGATCGGCAGCGGGAAATCGCCATACGCGTCGTCACGTTCGGTCTCCGGCACGAACAGGTGCCGCGGCACCTCACGCATCGCCTCCAGCACGCGTGGATCGCGGATGTCGCGTGCCCGCAACTGTGAATCCACCATGCGCGTGCGCTCGGCAGCCCGGTCCGGCGTCGCCTGCGGCGACGGAGTCCCGCTGAGGCCACAAGCCGCCAACGCCAGCAGAACAGGGACCAGCCAGGAGTGTGGTCGCGTCATGGTTCCAGCGTAGCGCGTGCACGACGCGCGCGCGCAAACAGGTCGCCAATCACCGCCGCGTCGTCAAGCTCGTCGGCAAGCCGGCTCAAGCGCGCCGACATCTCGAGCAACAGCGGCCGCAGCTCGCCGGCGTTGCTGGAGAGGATGCTCTGCCATAGCGCGCCGTCGCTGGCCGCGAGACGCGTGGTGTCCAGCAGGCCGCTGCCCGCCCACGAAAGGCGTTCGCCAGCCGAGGCGGCAGCCACGGTCATCAGCACCGACGCCACGGCTTGCGGCAGATGGCTCACCGCGGCCATCACGCGATCGTGCTCCGCGCCGTCATCCTCCATCACCACCGGACGCGCTCCGAGGCGCTCCACGAACGTCTGCGCCGTCGCGACGGCATCGGGCGCTGCGCCATGCGGCACGAGGAACCATGTCTTGCCTTCGAAGAGATCGGCGCGGGCCGCCGAGGCGCCTGACGTGGTCCCGCCCGCCATCGGGTGCCCGCCCACGAAGCGATCGAGGCCCGCATGGCGCGCGGCCCGGACGATGGCTCTTTTCGTGCTGCCCGTGTCGATCGCGAGCGCGGTCCCGAGCACGTGCGCGTGATGCGCAATCAGCTCGAGAATAACGTCGACCGGTGCGGCGAGGACGATCACATCGGCGTCAACAGCGGCGTCGAGCGGCTCGCCGCGGTCGATCTCGACGATGTCAGCGTGTGGCTGCGCGCGCCCGGCCGCGAGGGCGACCGAGTGGCCGATGAGACCGGGACCGATGACGGCGAGCTTCATCGTCGAAGGAGCGACGCGGAAAGCGGCGCGTCAGCGCGCCCAGCCGCGGCGTGCGACGGGTTCGAGGCAGATGCTGCGCCCGATGGCCGGCGCGATGATGCGCAGTTCCGCCATCAGCCGGTCGAACTGCGCCGGGAACATCGACTGTGCCCCATCGCTGAGCGCGTGGTCGGGATCGCAGTGCACCTCGATGATGAGCCCATCGGCGCCGGCGGCGACGGCCGCGCGCGCCATCGGACTGACCTTGTCGCGTCGTCCGGTGCCGTGGCTCGGGTCGACGAAGATCGGCAGGTGGCTCAACTGCTTGACCACCGGAATCGCCGAGATGTCGAGCGTGTTCCGCGTCGCGCTTTCGAACGTCCGGATTCCGCGCTCGCAGAGAATGACGTTGGTGTTCCCGCCGGAGAGAATGTATTCAGCGGACAGCAGCCACTCTTCGATCGTGGCTGAGATCCCGCGCTTGAGCAGAATCGGCTTTCGCGTTCGGCCCAGCTCGCGAAGCAGCGTGAAGTTCTGCATGTTGCGCGCGCCGACCTGAAACAGATCCGCATAGCGATCGATCAGCTCGATCTGGCTGATGTCCATCACCTCGGTGATGAGTTTCAGGTCCTGCGCGTTGGCGGCCGTGCGCAGCATCTGCAGACCGCCCTCGCCCAGGCCCTGAAAGCTGTACGGCGAGCTGCGCGGCTTGAACGCGCCGCCGCGCAGCACCTTTGCCCCGGCCCGCTTGACCGCCCCCGCCGCGGCGTTGACCTGCGCTTCGCTCTCCGCGGAACAGGGCCCGGCCATGACGATGACCTCGTCGCCGCCGATACGGACGTCGCCGCTGGCGAAGACGGTGTCCTCCTGTTTGAAGGTGCGGCTGGCGAGCTTGTACGGCTCGCTGATGCGCAACACTTCGTGCACGCCATCGAGCATCTCGATGAGCCGTGGATCGACCTTGCCGCTGCCGACGACCCCCAGGACGACGCGCGAGGCCCCGCTCGACCGGTGCACGTCCATGCCCAGCTCGACGAGGTGAGCGATGACGCTCTCCACTTGCGCGTCGCTCGCGCGCTCCTTCATGACGACTACCATGGCATTACTCCCTCGCCCTCATTATTCGCGTTCCACGAAATCGTCCGGATCGACCGGCTCCGGTTCGTGCCTGGCCTCGATACGCTGGATCCGGCGCGCTTCGTCCATGATGCGCTCATACAGTCGTACGATGGCCGGCTCATCGAGCGGGCCGCCAAGCTTCACGTTCAATTCCTTCACGTGGGCGATGACCGTCGCTTCGCGCTGCGGCTCGTATATCGGCAATCCCTGTTCCTTCTTGATCCGCCCGATGGCAAAGGCGCACCGCGCCCGCCGATCGAGCAGCCGCACGATCACCTCGTCGATCCGATCGATCTCCTCGCGCAGCGACTCGAGGCTCAGCTCTTCAGCCATCGCACATACCGCTCGACTTCATCGAGGAGCCGGGGCGACTGGCCGTGTTCGGCGATGACGTTGACAAGCGCGCTGCCAACGACGGCGGCATCCGCGAACGCGGCGACTGCCCGGACGTGCTCGGGACGGGACAAGCCAAACCCCACCGCCAGCGGCATCGCCGTCTCGTGCCGCACTCGCGCGGCCAATTCGCGCGCCGAGTCGGCGATGTCGTCGCGGATGCCGGTCACGCCCACTCGTGAAATGCCATAGAGGAAGCCGGTGCCGAGCGCCGCGGCCCGTCGAATCCGGTCGGCGCTGGTCGTCGGGCTCAGCAGGAAAATTGTATCAATGCGCGCGCGCGACAGCGCGGCGCGGAACTGCTCGGATTCTTCCGGGGGGACGTCGAGCGTGAGCACGCCGTCCACGCCCGCCTGCCGGGCTCGCGACACGAATTCGTCCACGCCCATGCGCAGGATCGGGTTGGCGTAGCTGAAAATCACGATCGGGGCGTTCACCAGCGCGCGCACGTCGGACACCATCGCCAGCGCCTTCACCAGCGTGCTCCCGGCGGCGATGGCGCGCTCCGTCGCGCGCTGGATCACCGGGCCATCGGCCAGCGGATCCGAGAACGGCACGCCGACCTCGAGGATGTCGGCGCCGGCCCGGTCGAGCCGCATCAGGATCTCGCGGCTTCGTTCCAGGTCTGGATCGCCGGCGGTCACGTACGTCACCAGTCCCGGCCGCCCGTCCTTGCGCAGGTCGCGGAACGCGGCGTCAATTCTCGACATGGCCCCGCTCCGCGAGTTTCTGCTCGAGTTTCTGCTCGACCGTCTGCACGTCCTTGTCGCCGCGCCCGGACAGGTTGACGAGCAACACCGCGTCCTTGCCGAACGAGCGCGCGACCCTCATCACGTGCGCGATGGCGTGCGACGATTCCAGGGCCGGCAGGATCCCCTCGGTCCGCGCCAGTACCTCGAACGCCTCGAGCGCCTCATCGTCGGAGACGTAGTGGTATTCGGCGCGCCCCTGTTCGTGCAGCCATGCGTGTTCGGGACCGACTGCCGCGTAATCGAGCCCGGCGGACACCGAATGGGTCAGCTCGATGTTGCCGTGGCTGTCCTGCAACACGAACGTGCGGGTGCCTTGCAGCACGCCCGCGGATCCACCGGCAAAGCGCGCGGCATGACGGCCCGGGCGAATCGCCTCGCCCCCGGCTTCGACGCCGATCAACCGCACTTTCGGATCGTCGATGAACGCGTCGAAGATGCCGAGGGCGTTGCTGCCTCCGCCGACGCACGCGACCACGGCCTCAGGCAGCCGGCCAACCTGTTCCAGGCACTGCCCTCGCGCCTCCTGTCCAATCACGGATTGGAACTCGCGCACCATCAACGGATAGGGGTGCGGGCCGAGCGCCGATCCCAGCAGATAGTGTGTATCGTCCGGCCGTGCCACCCAGTCGCGCATCGCCTCGTTGATGGCGTCCTTCAGCGTGCGGGCACCCGCGTCGACGCCGCGCACCTCGGCCCCGAGCAGGCGCATGCGAAACACGTTGAGCGCCTGGCGGGCCATGTCTTCGGTGCCCATGTACACCACACACTCGAGACCGAGCAGCGCGCAGGCGGTGGCACTGGCCACGCCGTGCTGCCCGGCGCCCGTCTCGGCGACGATGCGCTTCTTGCCCATGCGCTCGGCGAGCAGCGCCTGGCCGAGCGCGTTGTTGATCTTGTGCGCGCCGGTATGGGTGAGATCCTCGCGTTTCAGGAGGATCCGTGCGCCGCCGCAGTGCTGACGCAGGCGGCGCGCGTCCCACAGCGGCGTCGGACGCCCGGCATAGTGCGTCAGCAGCCGGGACAACTCCGCCGCGAACGTCGCGTCCTGACGCGCGCGGAAGTACTCGTGCTCGAGTTCCTGAATGGGCGCGACCAGCGTCTCGGGCACGAACCGGCCGCCAAACGCGCCGAAATATCCGCGCGCGTCGGGATCGCGCCGCCCGAACGAGACGCCCGTCGGTACCGCTGATTTGCTCATTGTTCCGCCTCACGCACGGCCGCTACGAATGCCCGCATGGCCTGCGCGCTCTTGATCCCCGGTCGCTCCTCGATGCCCGACGCGACGTCCACCCCGTACGGACGCACCTGCCGGATGGCGTCGCCGACGTTGGCAGCCGTCAGGCCTCCCGCCAGCAGCACGCGCCGGCTGGCGGCAATGGTCGCCGCCCTGGCCCAGTCGATCGTCCGCCCCGTCCCGCCGTGACGCACGGGGTCATGCGCATCCAGCACGAGCGTGCGGTCCCGGGGGATGGCATCGAGATCGGCATCAAGCGGCCGCGCGACCCAGACTTCCTCATCAAGCGGTTCATCATCATCGCCATGGACTTGTACGATGCGCACTCCCGCCTCGCGGGCTTGCCTCACTTCGCCGTGATCGGGCGACACGAAAACACCAACCGGCGTGACGTGCGTCGGAAGCCCGCCAATCAACGACGCGAGGCGGCGCAGCTCCACGTGCCGCGGACTGTTCGGCCACAACACGAACCCGATGGCGTCGACCCCAAGGTCACACGCCATCGCCACATCGTCCTGACGCGTCATGCCGCAGAACTTGATGAACGTCATGTCGTCGTATCGATATCGACCCGGCTCGAGCTGTCCATGGCCCGGCTGCCCGGCCCTTCCATCGTCAGGAAGGTTGACAACGCCGCGCCGGGATCCGGCGACGTCATGAAGCGCTCGCCGATCAAGAACGCCCGATAGCCCAGCGCCCGCAGGCGACCCACGTCGTCGGGCGACGTGAGTCCGCTCTCGCTCACGGCGACAACGGTCGGGGGGATCCTGGCTGCGGCAACCTCTGAAACATGAAGGTCCACTTCGAGTGTCCGAAGGTTCCGGTTGTTGACGCCGATGATCTCCGCACCGGCGTCCAGGGCGCGGTCCAGTTCGGCGGCATCGTGCACTTCCACCAGCGCGGCGAGGCCGAAGGCCCGCGCCGCGCTGAGGAGCGTTCGCAGCTCGCTCTCGGCGAGCGCCGCCACGATCAAGAGCACGGCATCGGCGCCATTGGCGCGCGCCTCGAGCAGCTGGTACGAGTCGATGACGAAGTCCTTGCGGAGAAGCGGCAGTCGAACGGCCTCGCGCACCGCCGCCAGATGCTCGAGCGCGCCGTCGAAGAACGTCGGCTCGGTCAGAATCGACAACGCGGCCGCGCCCGCGCGCTGATAGCTCCCGGCAATGGCCACCGGGTCGTAGTCGGCCCTCAGCACGCCGCGTGATGGCGATCGCCGCTTGCATTCCGCGATGACATTGACGCGACCCGGCACGGCGAGTGCCTCACGAAACCGGCCCGTCTGCGGCTGCCGCTGTGAGGCGCGCGCCTCGAGGTCGCCATCCGGTTCGCGCTCGCGGCGGACGGCAACGATGCGCCTCGTGGCGGCGATGATGGCTTCGAGCACGTCAGCCATGTGAGGCGTCCACCAGCCGCGCGAGCATCTGACTGGCTTGCCCGGTGTCAATCGCCTCGGCGGCCTCGGCAATGCCGGCCCGCACCGAGTCCGCGCGCCCGGCGATGAACAAGGCCGCGCCCGCGTTGAGCAGCACGATGTTGCGAGTCGGCCCATCGCCGCCGGCGAGAATCTCCCGTATCCGGTGCGCGTTCTCTGCCGCGTCACCTCCGCTGAGCGCTTCGAGGCTGCTCTTGGCAAGGCCGTAGTCGGCTGGATGGACGTAAAACGTCTGCACCGCGCCGCCGCGGCACTCTGACACTTTCGTGTAGCCGGTCGTTGACAACTCATCCAGTCCGTCCGCGCCGTGGACCACCCAGGCGCGACTCGATCCGAGGAGCAGGAGCGCCCTGGCAATCAGCTCGGTGAGCTCCGGCCGCGGAACCCCGACGAGCTGCCGCGCGGCGTGCGCCGGATTGGTCAGGGGTCCCAGCAGGTTGAACGCGGTACGCACGCCAAGGTCTTTGCGCGCCTGCGCCGCGTGCCGCATCGCCGGATGAAATGTCGGCGCGAAGAAGAAGGCGATGCCGACGTCGCGCAGGCACCGTTCGACGACGTCCGGAGACGCCGAGACCTTGACACCCAGCGCCTCGAGCACGTCGGCGCTTCCACAACGGCTCGAGACCGATCGATTGCCGTGCTTGGCGACCGGCACGCCACAGGCGGCAACGACCAGCGCGGCGGCGGTCGAAATGTTGAACGTGCCGGACCGATCGCCGCCCGTTCCACACGTGTCGAACACATCCTCGACCGGCTGAGACAACGCGACGGCCTCGGTCCGCATTGTGCGGGCCAGACCCACCAGCTCCGCCGGCCGCTCGCCCTTCATCGTCAAACCGATGAGCAGTCCTCCGATCTGAGCAGGGGCAGCCTCGCCGCGCATGATCACCGCCATGGCCTGCGCCGCTTCGTCGGTGGTCAGATCCTCGCGGCGTCCGAGCTTTTCGATCAGCGTGCTGAACATGGCGGCAGTTCGAGGAAGTTGCTCAAGATCCGGCGACCTTCATTGGTCAGAATCGATTCGGGGTGAAACTGCACGCCGTGCATCGGCCACGTGCGATGGCGCAGGCCCATGACGAGGCCGTCTTCTTTCGAACGCGCGGTGATTTCGAGCGTCACGGGCCACTGGTCGTCGGCGACCACCAGCGAATGATAACGGGACGCCTGGAAGGGCTCGGTGATTCCGGAAAAAACGCCGCGGCCGTCGTGCTCGACCGTCGAGGTCTTGCCGTGCACGGGCAGCGGCGCACGCACGACGGTGCCGCCGCACGCCAGCCCCATGGCCTGATGCCCGAGACAGACTCCCAGCATCGGCAGGCGCCGCCCGAACTCGCGGATGACCTCGAGCGTGATGCCGGCGCCTTCGGGACGGCCCGGGCCAGGCGAGATCAGAATCCGCTCCGGTGCGATTGCCGTAATTTCCTCGAGCGTCGTCTCGTTGTTTCGACGCACCGAGACCGTGGCGCCCAGTTCGCCGAGATACTGGACCAGGTTGTAGGTAAACGAGTCGTAGTTGTCGATGACCAGAACCATTACAGGCCCGCCAATGCCAGTTCGAGCGCGCGCACCATGGCCCGCGCCTTGTCCTTCGTCTCCTCGTACTCCGCAGTGGGATTCGAATCGGCGACAATCCCTGCGCCGGCTTGCACGTGCGCATGCCCGTGTTCGAGCACGATCGTACGAATGGCGATGCAGAAGTCGAGATTGCCGGCAAAGTCCAGGTACCCAATCGCTCCGGCGTAGATCCCGCGCGGCGTCGTCTCGAGCTCGTTGATGATCTGCATCGCCCGGACTTTCGGGGCGCCCGACACGGTGCCGGCTGGAAAGCACGCGACCAGCGCGTCGAGCCGATCGCGATCGTCGGCCAGCTGCCCTTCGACGACCGAGACGAGGTGCATCACGTGGGAATAGCGTTCGAGCGCCATGAACGTCGGCACGCGCACGCTGCCGTATTCGCACACACGCCCGAGGTCGTTGCGCCCGAGATCCACCAGCATGACGTGCTCGGCGCGTTCTTTCTCGTTGCGCTTCAGCTCCTCCGCCAGACGCTGGTCCTCTTCGTCACTCCGTCCGCGCGGCCGGGTCCCGGCAATCGGGTGCGTCACGGCGTGGCGGCCTTCCACGCGCACCAGCATCTCCGGCGACGATCCGACGATGCAGCGGCCGCCCATGCGGACGAAGAACATGTACGGCGACGGATTGACGTGCCGCAGCGCCCGGTACACGGTGAACGGATCCACGCCGACCTCGGCCGAAAAGCGCTGTGAGAGCACGACCTGATAAATGTCGCCGGCGGCGATGGACTCCTTGGCCTGGCGCACGATAGCCTCAAACGCCGGTTGGGTGAAGTTCGACTCGAGGGACAGCGTCTCGCTCGACGTCACCCGCGGCAGCGAGAGGGCGCGTTCGAGCTCGCGTTCGAGGAACTCGATCTTGGCGCAGGCGAACTGATAGAGCGAGCGCAGATCCTCATCGCCCGAGATGCGCGCGTTCGCAATCAGCAGGATCCGGTGCTGCACGTGATCGAACGCGAGCACCGTGTCGAAGATCATGAAGCCGGCATCGTCTTCGGCCCCCGGCTCTCCACCCGCAGCAGCCGGGCGGGCGACGGCGGGTTCGAACAACGTGGCGGTGTCGTATCCAAGGTAGCCGACGGCCCCGCCGGTAAAGCGAGGCAGGCCCGGGACAAACGGCGACTGAAACGTGTTCATCAACTCGCGCAGCGTGTCGATGAAGGGCCTCTCGGAGACTGTCGTCGTCCCCGCGCGATCGATGACCGTCTCAGCGCCGCGGCCACGGAGAATGAGAAACGGGTCCTTCCCCAGAAACGAGTAGCGCCCGACATGCTCGCCGCCCTCGACGCTCTCGAGGAGAACCGCATAGTCGGAGTGCTCGGCGATCTTGAGGAACGCCGACACCGGCGTCAGCAGGTCGGCGACGACTTCCTTGACGACGGGAACGAATGTCGCGCGCTTGGCGAGGTCCGTGAATTCTTCGAAGGTCGTCAGTTTCATAGCACTTTAGGCACATTAGGCACATTAGGCACATCAGGCACATCAGGCACCTGCAGAGCGAGCGCAGCGAGCGCTGCCCCGCGCATCACGCGTTCCGACGGCTTCAGCCCGGTCCACCATTCGAACTGGCGTTGTGCCTGCGCGACGAGCATGTCGAGTCCGCCGAGGGTGCGGCAGCCGGCCGCGCGCGCCGCGCTGAGCAGCGTCGTTTCCAACGGGTTGTAAACCAGGTCGTACACGAGCTGCCCTGTGAACGGACCGTCCGGCAGCGGCGTCCCGGTGACTGCCGGGGCAGTACCGGCGGGCGTCGCGTTGACCAGGATGTCCCACGAGCCCGCCGCCGGCGGCCAGGCAGCGACCGAGCATCCGACGAGGGCGGCGACCTCCTCGGCCCGATCGCGACGTCTGGCCGCAATGGAGACCGACGCCCCGACACCGTTCAGCGCTTCGGCGGCCGCGCGTGCCGCCCCACCCGCGCCCAGAATGGTCGCGCGGGAGCCCTCCAGCGTCATGCGCGCTTGCAGTGGCGCGAGAAAACCTGTGACGTCGGAGTTGAACCCGATCCAACCATCGCCCGATCGGCGGAGTGTATTCACGGACTGGATCCGGCAGCTCAGGGGGTCGCATTCGCCGGCGCGGCGAAACGCCTCGAGCTTGAACGGCGCCGTGACGCTGACGCCGGCCACCGCCAGCGTATCCGCAAACGCGAGAAAATCGTCGAAGTCGGCGGCGGCAAGCGGCACGTAGACCGCGTCGAGCTGGGCGGCCTTGAACGCCGCGTTGTGCATGGCGGGCGACACTGAATGCATCACCGGCCGGCCGACGACGCCGTACACCGCGGTTCGCTCCCCCAGACTGCGGAACGAGAACTCGTCGCGCAGCCGCGTGAACGACAACTGTCCGGGTGCGACGCCGTCTCCGGCATACGTCCAGCACGACTGAAATCGGCGCGCGAGCACACGCGTTGCCACCCCGGCGTCGCCCATCGCGACGAGCGCCGTTGGCGCCGTCGAAGCCTGGCCGATCGCCCACAGCGGCAGGCAGTCGCCGAGGCGGTGCGCCATGACGGCAAGCTTGATCACCTCGGCACCGGTCGCCCGCATCGCCGCCGCCCGCGATGCGAGATCCCCGGGGACCCCTTCGAAGTCATGCATCGACAGCACAATCCCCTGCCCGCGGCGTTGCTCGAGCAGCTCCGCGAATCCGGCCTTCCACTCGACATCGATGTACTCGGCGCCCAACTCGAGCGCCTCGCGAAGCAGGCGGCGCCGCTGGTCTTCGGAGCCCTCGAACTGGCCGCCCTCCCACCGCGGCCGGCACGTGAAGATCACCGGCGTCCGGCGGCCCGCCAGCGCGGCGGCGGCGCTGGGATCGGCCACCGTATCCACACGCAGTTCCACGATGTCCGCGCCGGCGACTTCGTCGCGGTGCTGCCGGAGTTCGGCCATCGTGCGGCCGGTCACGGTGACACAGAGTTTTGACACGCGCATGCCAACAAAAAACGCCTCTTCAGCTATCTGAAGAGGCGCTTGGTTCGAGTCAGTTCTGGTGTGGTGAAACTCGCCTGCCTAGGCCCCTTCGGAGGGATGCCAATACCACCACCAGCCGTACGCCATCCCGAGCATTCGCGGGGCGGACGCGGCGTTTGGGGCGACCAGGCGATGATTCGCGTTGACCACGAGGCTGGAACGGTACTCGACTCGTCTAAAGATTGTCAATGCCCGAAGCCGTTTATACTTAGAGTCAACTCCGGGTCCTCCAACGGTTTGCAATGAATCTTCGCACCTTCGCCATCGTGATCGTTTCAGCCGGGCTGGCCGCCGCCATCCCGTCGGCGCAGACCCGCACCATGCCCATCGACGAGGTCCGCCCCGGCATGGTCGGTGTAGGGCGCACGGTGTTTCAGGGCAACGAAATCGAGGAATTCAGGGTCCACATCATCGGCGTCCTCAAAAACGTCGTCGGACCGAACCGCGACATCATCCTGGCCCGGCTCGAGGGAGGACCGCTGGCCGAGACCGGTGTCATTGCAGGGATGAGCGGCAGCCCGGTGTACATCGACGGGCGGCTGGTGGGCGCGGTCTCGTATCAGCTCGGTCAATTTCCGAAGGAACCGATCGCCGGGATCACGCCGATTGACGAAATGACGGAGGCCACTGCACTGGCGCCGTCGGTTCCCGGTTCGCGTCCCGTGGCGCTTTCCTGGCCGCCGACGCCGCAGGAGCTGTTTGCCATCTGGAGTCAGGGCCTCGGACGCGCCATGCCGCTGGTCTATGGGGCGCCCACCCTCGTGTCCGGCGAGGCCAGCCTGTCACAGGTCGCGACGATGCTGCGCCCGATTTCGGTGCCGCTCGTCTCAGCCGGCTTCTCGATGGATGCGCTCGGACCGCTCACGGCGGCCTTTACTGACCGGGGCTTCCTGCCAGTCTCCTCGTCGATGGCTCCCGCACAGGCTCGTCCGGTGTCCGCCGCCACCCGCACGCTGCGCCCGGGGGACGCCATGGGGGTGGCGCTGCTCACTGGCGACTTCGTGCTCGGCGCGACAGGCACGGTGACACACGTGGACGGCGATCGGGTCTACGGGTTTGGCCACCCGATGTACAACCTTGGCCCGACGGAGTTCCCGCTCACCCACGCTGACGTGCACGTGGTGCTGCCGAGTCTGATGACGTCGAGCAAGCTCGCGAGCTTTGGCGACGTCGTCGGCACGGTGCAGCAGGATCGCGCCACCGCCGTGGCGGGCCGGCTCGGCGCCGGTCCGGTAATGATCCCGGTCACCATCACGCTGAACTCGGACCGCACCCCCAGCCGCACGTTCTCGTTTTCGATGGTTCGCGACCACACGTTTACCCCGCTGCTCACCTATCTGACCGTCGCGAACGTCCTGCTGAGTTACGAGCGGGGCGCAGGCCCCGCCTCATACACCGTCAAAGGCACCGCGACCGTGCGCCAGCATGGCGACATCGCGTTCGAGGACATCTTCGCGGGCGATCAGCCGGCCAACGCGGCGTCGGCGTACGTGGCCGGCCCACTCACACTGCTCATGCGAAATGCAGCCACGCCTGTGGAGGTCGAGCAACTGGCGCTCACCATCGACGCGACCGAAGAGTCGCGCACGGCGCGGGTTGAACGCGTCTGGCTCGACACCGATCGTCCGCGCGCCGGACGCGCCGTGAACGTAAAAGTGCTGCTGCGGACCAACACGGGCGAGGATCTGCTGAAGACCCTTCCGATCGAGATCCCGGCGTACGCGTCGGGAACGATGCAACTGCTCGTCGGGGACGCCGCCCGCCTGTCAGCCGAAGACCGGCGGTCCGCCCGCGGCCCGCAAACGCAAGAAGTCGCACAGTTGATTCGGACCTTCAACAAGGCGCGGCGCAGCAACCGGCTCTACGCGCGCCTGTCCTCGCCAGACGAAGGCGCCGTGATCAACGGTGAACCGCTGGCGGCGCTCCCGCCGTCGGTACTCGCCGTGCTCGAAGCCGATCGCAACAGCGGGACCTATACACCGCTCCGCACCGCCATCCGCGGCGAATGGGAGCTGCCGGTGGAGCTTGCGGTCAGCGGATCGCGTCAACTGACGATCCGCCTCGACCAGCCTTAGTGGTCCGATGCCTAAATACGGCCGCATTCGGCCGCCGATGCATCCCGGCCCGCGTCGTTGCTCGTCGGTCAAATACGCTCGGCATTCTCCCTCCTCGCGCCTTGCGGGCCGGGCGCCTCGGCGCCCTCGATGCGGGCCGTATTTATGCACCGAACCACTAGTCTAGCCGTTAGCCGCCCGACACCTATGAGACGACTCTCCGCACGGGCCGCGACTCTGCTCGCCGCCCTGACCGTCGCCGCCCTGCCCGTTGCCGCGACGCCAGGGTTCTGGCAGGCCGCCACGCAGGCCGATTTCCTCCGTGGCGAAGTCGAGCATCTGTCCATTGACGAGCACGGGCGCCTGATGCTCGGCCCCGAAGTGCGTCGCATTCACGAAGCTGGTGTTCCTTTCGTCTGGACGATGGTTGCCGGGCCGGACGATTCGGTGTTCCTGGGAACCGGGAACGACGGCCGGGTCGTTCGTGTCGATCGGAACGGGAACGGCTCGGTCTTTTACGACAGCGCCGAGATGGAAGTGCACGCGCTCGCGATGGCGCCTGGCGGCGGCCTGTATGTGGGCACCTCTCCTGACGGCCGCATTTACCGGGTGGATGCCAAGGGACACGCCGAACCATTCTTCGATCCCGCCGACAAATACATCTGGGCGATCGCCGTCGATCCCAAAGGCGTCGTTTACGCAGCGACGGGCGACAAAGGCGTGGTATACCGCATCACACCGGACGGCAAGGGCTCGGAGTTCTTCTCCACGAAAACGACTCACGCCATTGCGTTGACGTTCGATCGGGCCGGCAACCTGATGGTCGGCACCGGGTCGCCGGGGCGCGTCTTCCGTGTGGACCCTGAGGGGAAGGGTTTTCTCGTCCTCGATACGCCCTATCAGGAAGTCCGGGCGCTCGGTTTCGATGACAAGGGGGTGCTCTTCGCCGCGGCACAGAGCGGCCGGGGCGCGCAGGGGGGCGAGAGCGCCAGCGGCGCGAGCGACGAGCCGCCGGCTGCGGCCGCTGTGCCGAACGTCTCGACCGAGATCACGTCGATTCAGATCATCGACATGCCGGTGAGCCCGCAACCGTCGTCACCGCCGGCCGCGGGGGGCGATCGCCGCGGACCGACCGGGGCCGTCTACCGCGTCCTGCCCGACGGGTTATGGGATCTGCTGTGGGAATCGCGTGACGACGCCCCGTACGACGTCGTCGTCGAAGCGGATGGTGCGCTGGTGGTTGCCACCGGCAGCAAGGGTAAGATTTTCCGTCTTGCGGGCGATCCGATGCGACCAACGCTGCTCACTCGCGTTGCCGCACAGCAGGCGGTGGCACTGTACCGCACACCGGGCCGGACGCTGATTGCCACGTCGAATCCTGGGCAACTGCTGGCGCTCTCGGCCGACCGGGCGACGCGCGGCACCTACGAGTCCGACGTCAAGGACGCCCGCGTCGTCGCCAGTTGGGGCACGATCGCCTGGCGGGCCGCGACGCCTCCCGGGACGCGCGTCGAGCTTCAGACCCGCTCCGGCAACACACGCACGCCAGACGAGGCGTGGAGCGACTGGTCGGGCTCCTATACCGATGCCAACGGGACCGCCATTACCAGCCCGAACGCGCGCTACCTCCAGTGGCGCGCCGTGCTCACCGGCAAGGGCGAATCACCGGTGCTGACATCGGTCACCGCCGCGTATCTGCAGCGCAACATCAGGCCGGAGGTCTCGTCGATCACGGTGCACCCGCCTGGTGTGGTGTTCCAGAAGCCCTTTTCGAGCGGCGAGACCGAGATCGCCGGGTTCAGCGAGGACACGATGGAACGGCGCCTCGCGAGCGCAACGAGCACCGGCAACACCGCCAGTGGCCCGCCGCTCGGCCGACGAACCTACCACAAGGGGCTGCAGACCTTCATCTGGAAAGCCGACGATCAGAACGGCGACGAGCTCGTCTACGACGTGTTCTATCGGCGCGAAGGCGAAACCACCTGGAAGCTGCTGAAGGAAGGGCTGACGGACACCATCCTGGTCTGGGACACGGCCTCGGCGCCCAATGGATCCTATGTCGTCAAGATCGTGGCGTCAGACCACAAATTCAACCCGCCTGACACGGCGCTGCGCGGCGAGCGCGAAAGCGCGAGCTTCGATGTGGACAACACGGCGCCCGTGGTCAGCATGGGTACGATTCGTCGCGAATCCGGTCGCTTCGTCGTGCCCTTCGAAGTCCGCGACACCGATTCCGTCATCACCAGGGTCGAGTATTCCGTGGATTCACAACCGTGGCAGAGTGTGTTTCCCGAGGACGGGATCCTCGACGCGCGACGCGAGCAATTCACGCTGCGGCTCGACCAGGCGATGGCGGGGCGGACGCTCGTCGTGCGCAGCACGGATGCGATGAACAACGTCGGGACCGGCGAGATCGTGCTCGAGTAGGACGGCGTGCGGCGCCTTACGCGGCGAGGCCGTCGTCGCCGGTCGTGGTGGAGGGCGCCTTCGCCGATGGCGTTGTCCGGGGCTTGGCAGGTGTCGGGGGGCCGAGCATCGGCGACGCCAGCCGGGGCGGACTCACCAAATACAAATCGTAATCCGCCCGGCCCTTCACCGTCGTCGAGGTGACGAGCCACACCACGTTGACGCCGCCGGCAAAGGCGGAGATCGGCGACGGCGAGAAGCGAGCGCGCGAGGCGGCCTCGATCATGGCGAGGACGGCGTCGGGCTTGACGCGCAAGGCCCGTGCCTCCGCTTCGAGGACGGCGACGTTTTGAATGCGACCGTCCCGCGTGACAAAGGCCGACAGCATGAGGTCGCCTTCGATGCCTGCGGGCAGGCTTTCGGTGGTATCCAGCAGCGGCTTGTTTTCCTGCGGGGAGGCCGCCAGCCGGATCGGATCGGAGCCTCGGGCGATCGTGCTGATGATGCCGGCCAGCGAATCCGGACGTTCGTTGCTCGCCGCCTGGAGCACGCCGGCGGAGGCGAAAATGCAGACCACCATCGCGCAGGTGGCGCCGAGCCCTGCCCAGACCAGGTGCATATCCTGAAACGATTCGCGGATCTGTGAGACGAGCGAGAAACGGTCCTCGACGTGGATGCGGTCGAGGACGGCGCCCGTGATGAGACCGGATTCGCCCTTCGAGCGGCCCGGCACGGCGCCGGCCATCGTGCGCAGTGCCTCGCCGAGGTCGGCGAGGGCGTACGCTTCCAGCCGGCACGCGACGCATTCCTGCAGGTGGCTCTGAATCAGCACCTGCATGTCGATCGGCATCTCGCCGTCGTGATACGCGGGCAGATCCTCGCGGACTTGGGCGCATGGGAGCACGTGCATCATCCCCGCACCTCATTCAGTTGATGACGGAGCGATTGCCGCGCGCGCGTCAAACGTGACTTGACGGTGCCGACGGCAACGCCCAGCGACTCGGCGATCTCCTCGTAGCTCAATCCATCGATCTCCCGCAAGACGATGACCGTTCGTTGATCGAACGGCAGCGCGTCGAGCGCCGCCCAGAGGCATGCGGCCATTTCCTTGCGCGCCAGCGCGCGATCGGGCGCGTCGGCATCGCCGGGCTGCTGCAAGTCGCCATGATCGAGCACGTGCTGTTCGAGCTGCACCTGATCGGACCGGCGGCGACGCCGCCACCAGCGCTGGCGATTGCGCGCCTGGTTGATCGCAATGCGATAAATCCAGGTTTTCAGCGCCGACTGGCCCCGGAAGGAGGGAAGCGTCCGGAACACCCGCAGGAAGACCTCCTGCGACAGATCGAGAGCTTCGTCGCGGTCGCCGAGCAGATGCAGCGCGAGTTGGAACACCATGCGTTCGTGGCTGGCGACCAATTCTGCACACGCCGACTCTTCACCGGCGGTGCAGCGCTGAATCAGCGCGGCTTCACCGGTGCCTACCTCACTCCACCCTAAAGCACCCGCATTTTTCACTAGTTGCTCGGCGACGAATCGCGACACAGCCAGTTTATCAACTCCTCGCCCAGGCCGCTATCTCCGGAACTGGGACCTGAGGAATTAGAACCCGGCCGGCCCGAATAGTTCCGCCGGAGTGCAATCCATCAGGACGGCCCCCTCAAAACCCGTCAGAAGCACTCGCGAACCTGCGGAGTCGTAGCCGGGTTGAGCGCGTTGAACTCCGGGTTTTGAACTGGCGGTCTTGGCTGTTTTGAACTCCGGCGCAGCCGCCGGTGCTATTCTCGGCGGATGCGCCGGTCTCTCGTGGCGTTCCTGCTGCTCGCGGCCGCCGGCGCGGCGGCGGCGGGCGTGTACGTCGTCTACGCCCAGGACCGTGATTACACGCGTCTGGTGGCCGCCGGCGACCAGTCGGCCGCTGTCGATCTGCCGTTCGAGGCGCTCGAAGCCTACAGCGGGGCCATTGCGCTCCGGCCCGAATCGATGATTGCCCACCTGAAGCGGGGCCGCATCTATCGCGAACGGGGGGAGCTCGACGCCGCGGCCCGCGACCTCCGGCGCGCGGCCGCGCTCGATCCGACGGCCACGCTTCCACTCGAGCTGCTCGGGGACACCTATCTGGCCATGCAGCGCCACGACCGTGCCGCCGAGCGATTCGAAGCGTATCTGGCGCTCGACGATCGCGCTGCGGATGTCTGGTACAAGCTCGGCCTCGCGCGTTATCGCAATCGCGAGTTCGGCAGCGCCATTCGGGCGCTCGAGCGGGCCGTCCAATTCGAGCCGTCGATGGCCGAGGCGCATTTCGTCGTCGGGCTCTGCCACCGCGAACAGGGGCAGACCGCGCGCGCGCGCGCGTCGCTGGAGACCGCCGCGCGGCTCTCGCCCGGGCTCACTGCGCCGCGCGAAGCGCTGGCGGGCGTCTATGCCGATGGCGGCGACACGTCGCGCGCAATCGACCAGCTCGAAGCGCTGGCGGCGCTCGACCCCACCACCGCCACGCGGTTTGTCGCATTGGGCCGCGCGCACGCGCGCGCTGGCCGCCACGAAGCGGCCGTGCTCACCCTGAGCCGCGCCGTCGAGCGGTTTCCCAATGATCCGCACGTCTACGGCGCGCTGGGGCGCGTATGGCTCGAGGCGGCTGGGGCCCGGCAGGATCCGGTGGCCCTCAAAAAGGCCGTGGAGGCCCTGTCTACCGCCGCGACACACACCGACGTGACCAGCGAAACGCTGACCGATCTCGGCCGCGCCTGGATCCAGGTCGGCGACATCACGGCCGCGGAGCGCGTGTTGCGGCAGGCGACGACCCGCCTGCCGGTTCATCCCGAGGCGTTCCTGCATCTGGCGAGGCTGTCCGGACGCGCGGGCCGCCTCCAGGAGGCCCGCGATGCGCTGGTCAGCTACGCCGTCCTGGTGGACGAATCGGTGCCGATCGCGGAGGTGGCCACCCAGATTGCCGGCTACTCGATTCGTCTGGGGCAGCCCCAACTCGCCGTCCGGTGGGTTGATCGTGCAGCGGATGAGACCGGCGACACGCCGGAACTCGCCGAGCTCCGCCGCAGGGCTGCCGGCGTGCCTCGCTGACGGCTATCAGCTATCAGCTATCGGCTATCGGCTATCAGCTATCAGCTATCAGCTATCAGCGCTCTCGGCTATCAGCTAATCGCGAAAGCCGATCGCGCCGTACGCCGAAAGCTGAAAGCCGAAAGCTGAGAGCGTTGACAGCCGAAAGCTGAAAGCTGTGAGCCCTGTCACTCTCGTCCAGCCGAGCCGATCGACACGTCCGCGAGGCCCGAGCGGATCATGTACCAGAACAGGAACACGCCGGGAAACGCAATAGCCGTCGTCAATAGATAGAAATTCACGTATCCCATCGCCTCGATCAGGCCCCCGGCCGTGGTCCCGGTGAGAAAGCGTCCGGCAATGCTGGCCAGCGCCGAGAGCAGCGCGTACTGCGTCGCCGTGAAACGCAGATTGCAGAGCGCGGACAGGTAGGCGACCACGGTCACGCCGCCAATGCCGCTGGTGAAGTTCTCGAAGCCGATGGCCGCCGCCATGCCGATGTTCGTATGGCCGACCGCGGCGAGCGCCGCGAAACTGAAGTTGGACACCGCCATCAGGATCAGGCTGATGAGCACGGATCGTTTCATGCCCAGGCTCGCGTAGATGATGCCGCCCACGAACACGCCAACGAGAAATGCGATGAAGCCGACCCCCACGTCGAAGAACGCCACTTCGTCGTTGGTGAACCCGAGATCCTCGAAAAGCAGCCGGAGCGTCAGGTTGGCCAGCGTATCGCCGATTTTGTGGATCAGCACGAAGAGCAGGATGACGAGCGCGCCCTCGCGCTTGAGAAATTCCGTCAACGGGCTGAAATACGCGACGACCGCCTCGACGACGCCGCGCGGTGGCGGCGGCTCACGACGCCGCGCTGGTTCGCCCATGACCAGACCCACGAGCATCGCCGGCACCGCAAAGAACGCACACGCGAAATAGGCGGCCGCCCAGCCGTAGCGAGCCGCGATGACCAGCGCGAGCGCACCCGATCCCGCAGCGCCGATCCGCCAGCCGTACTGCGACATGCCGGACCCCGCACCCAGTTGGCGCGGTTCGAGCAGCTCGATGCGGTAGGCATCGATGATGATGTCGTTGGTCGCGCCCGCGATGCCGACGAGGATGGCTGCAAGGGCGACCATCGGCAACGCCGTTACCGGATCGAGGCTTCCGAGCAACATCACCGCGGCCATGACCAGCAGGCCGACAGACCACAGCCACGAGCGGCGCTGGCCGAAGCGCCCGAGAATCGGAATGCGGACCGTGTCCACCAGCGGCGCCCAGATCCACTTGAAATTGAATGCCAGAAACGTCAGCGCAAACGCGGTGACGGCGCTCTTCGTGATGCCATGCTGCGCCAGCCTTGTCGTCAGCGTCGCGGCAATCATCGCAAAGCCAAAGCCCGAGGAGAGGCCGAGAAAAAACGCTGCCGTAGGCGCGGCTTCCAGGTACGGGCGCACGCCCTCGGGGAGGCGGCTGCGCCAGTCGGGCGTCCCGGATGTCGGGTGAGCGCTCATGGTCGGCCTTCGTGGCGCGTCGGCGGGATTTGCATGTCGCACAGCATTCTAGATGGACCGGCGCGGTGATTCGGCAATTCCGAGGCGCCCCATGAGCTTGACGAGTCCCTGCCGGCTGAGACCGAGATCTTTTGCGGCCGCGGCCGTACGCCCGGCGGAGCGTGCCAGCGCGGCGCGGACGTACCGTTCTTCGAACTGCCGCCGGGCATCGGCCAGTGTCGAGAGTCTCGTATCGATCGCCGCAACTCGAGCGACGTGAACCGGCAGCGACGCCGGTCCGATCAGCCCGCTCGGCGGCGCCGAGACGAGGATCGAGGCCAGCACGTTCTGGAGTTCCCGGATGTTGCCCGGCCAGTCATAGGCCGCCAGCGCCGCGATGGCCGCCGGCGACAGCATCGCGCGACTCCCGGTGCGCCCCGCGAGGCCACGCCACAGGTGCTGCGCCAGCAGCGGCACGTCCTCGATGCGCTCTCTGAGGGGTGGGAGCGTGATGCGAATCACGTCGAGCCGATACCACAGGTCGGCGCGAAAAGCCCCTGACGCAACTTCGCCGGCCAGCGGACGATTGGTGGCGGCCACGATCCGCACGTCCACCTTCCGCACGAGCGTTTCGCCGACGCGTCTGATTTCCCCCTCCTGAAGCACGCGCAGCAGCTTGGCCTGCACGCGGGCGCCGAGGTCGGCGATTTCGTCCATGAACAGCGTCCCGCCGCTGGCGTCTTCGAACAGCCCGGGCCGCTCCGTATGCGCGCCGGTGAACGCGCCGCGCGCATGGCCGAACAATTCGGCCTCGACGAGATCGTCCACGAGCGCCGCGCAGTTGATCGCGCAGAACCGCCGGTCGCGCCGGGGGCTTCGCGCGTGGATCGCGCGGGCCGCCAGCTCCTTTCCCGATCCGCTTTCGCCCTCGATGATCACGGCAAACGGAGAGGCCGACGCACGCACGATCGCGTCGCGTACCGAATGCATCGCTCCGCTTTCGCCAACGAGCTCCGGAACGGGGTTGCTGCGCACGACCGGGGCGGCCTTGGCGAGGGCCAGTCGCACGCTGGGCGCCGCGGCGGCCGCCGCGATGCCAAGCAGTGTCGACGCCTGATGCGGGGCGACGGGCATGCCGGCCGACCACCGGCACCAGAGCGCGCCAATCACTTCCGCCGCATGCCGGACGGGACATGCCGATTCGACCGGCCCTTCTGCTCGAGCAGGCGCTACAGGCACGCCCGTTTCCATGGTCCTCAGCGCGAGGTCCACGCCAGCCGCGGTCGATCCGACCCGGGTGATCACGCGGGGCGCGCGTCCGTCGCGAACGACGAATGCGACGCTCGACGCCTGCAGGCGCTCCCGGAGGAACGCGCCAACCCGCGCCAGTGCGGCCTGCTCGTCCTCGATGTCCTGGCACAGCTGAAGCACATCCACGAAGTCGTCCACCATTTCCCACCCCCTGCTGGTTCGAGCTGAGCCGAGCGCATTGATTGCCGAGAGGACCGTGGTCGCGCGCTCCGCCCACGGCGAAGCGGGCGTGATCAGGGGCTCGAGCAGCGCTCGCGCCTCAAACGCCTGGTCGCGCGCGACCAGAACGTTGGCAAGCTGAAGAGCGCGCTGTGGCGAGGCACGGCTCGCCACCATCCGATCGAGCAGCCATTGCCACCGGGCCGAGGCCTCGGTCCGCGCATCGCGCGGATCAGGATCGAGGGGCGTCTCTGACGCGCCAAACGTCTCGCGGCGTTCGTGAACCAGCGGCGCGCCCTCCTGCGACTCGAACGGATACGGCAAGCGCCCGGTGCGCCCGACCAGCGTCCTCACGAGCACATGCGGGCGTGCGTCGCGACGAGCCAGGCGCAGCAGCGCGACCGATGCGTCCTTGGGCAGGCCCGGCACGTCGGCAAACACGACGAGTGACCGATCGGCCAGCCACGGCGGAAATCTGTGACGACGCGCGCCAGGAAGTGCGACCAGCACCGGGATGGCGACGGGCACCCATCCTCGCGTTCGGGCCTCTCGCGCCAGGAGCCGCCGCAAGTACGCGTCGTGTCGTGCGCTTCTTGCCGGCAGGTCGAACCCTCGCGGCGCGCCGAGGCGGGCGCTCTCGAGGAGTTCGACAAAATCGACGAGCACTCGCTCGGCGCCGCAGGGTTGCGAGCCGGCAATCCACTCCTCCCACACGTCCACACGGTGATCGCCGTCCACCTCGCAGTCAATCAGCGTGCGCCCGGCGCGTGACTGAAACAGCCGGACGCCGCCGTGCGCGGCCTTCGACCGCTCCAGGTCGACGAGCCGGCCACTCGCAAGATCGAGCGTGCGACGATGCATCGCGAGATACCGATCGAGTCGCAACATGCACCTCTCTGGTGCAAACGGCTCGCCGCCGCAAAACCACCCGAAATCACCAGCGATCCTCACGTGCGCGCGTCCGGAGATCGCAGGAAGTTCGAGTACAATCGGTGGCCGATGTTGCGGTTTCTCACGGCCGGTGAATCACACGGCCGTACGCTCGTGGCGATCCTCGACGGCGTGCCTTCCGGTCTCACGATTGATTTCGATCACATCACGCAGGATTTGCGGAGGCGGCAAGGCGGCTACGGTCGCGGCCAGCGCATGGCCATCGAATCCGATCGCGCCGATTTCATCGCCGGCGTCCGGCGCGGCAAGTCCACCGGCGCGCCCATTGCGCTGCTCATCGCCAACCGCGACTGGAAAAACTGGCAGGTGACGATGCACGTCGAGGCCGATGCGCCCGAGGGCGCAACCGGGGCGAATCGAGCGCCCGTCGTACGTCCACGCCCTGGCCACGCCGACCTGTCGGGCGGGCTGAAATACGAACACGACGATCTGCGCGACGTGCTCGAGCGTGCGAGCGCGCGCGAGACCGCCGCCCGCGTCGCCGTTGGCGCCATCGCACGGCAGCTTCTGCGCAGCGTGGGCATCGAGGTCGTCAGCCACGTGACGGGCATTGGCGATATCGTCGTCCCCGACGATCCGCCGATTGCGTTCACCGCGGCGCGGGCCATTGCCGCCGACGCCCCGCTGCACTGTGCGGACGCGACGCTGGAGGCGGCAATGATGGCGGCCATCGATCGCGCGCGGGAAGCCGGCGACACGGTGGGCGGCAGCTTCGAGGTGATCGCGCACGGAGTCCCCGCGGGTCTCGGCTCCCACGTACAGTGGGACCGCAAGCTCGATGGCCGGCTGGCGCAGGCGATGATGTCAGTTCCTGCCATCAAGGCTGTCGCGATTGGCGCCGGCGCGGGTGCGGCACGGCGTCACGGCTCGCAGGTCCACGACGAAATCGTTCCCCGCCCGTCACCCCGGGGGGAAGACCTGGCCATCATGCGCCCGACAAATCGCGCCGGCGGGCTCGAAGGCGGGGTCACCAACGGCGAGGACGTGCGTGTCTCGGCGTACATGAAACCGATCTCGACGCTCATGAAGCCGCTCGGCTCGATTGATCTCACGACCCTCGATCACGCGCCGGCGGCGATCGAGCGCAGCGACGTGTGCGCCGTCCCCGCCGCCGCCGTCGTCGGCGAGGCGGTCGTCTGCTTCGTGCTCGCCGATGCCCTGCTCGAACGCTTCGGCGGCGATTCGATGCGCCAGCTCCACGCCCACTACCGCGAGACCAACCAGCGCATGCGCCAGCGCCTGACGCGCAAGCACGAAGGACACGAAGGACAATCTGGTTGATGCTGCGGCCGATTCTGAAGTACGGCGAGCGTGGGCTGCATCAGCCGGCCCGCGCGGTCGAGTCCATCACGCCGGAAATCCTCACGCTCATCAGCGACATGGTCGAAACCATGTATGCCGCCCCGGGGATTGGCCTCGCCGCGCCGCAAATCGGGGTACCGCTCCGTGTCCTGGCCATCGATCTGTCGGTCGGGCGTGATGCCGCAAGCCTCATCACGATGGTCAACCCCGTCTTCGTGGAACGTGACGGCATGCAGCTCGAGGAGGAAGGCTGCCTCAGCCTGCCGACCTTCAATGCGACGGTCCCGCGGCCGGCACGGGTCGTCGTGAAAGGTCTCAACCGCGACGGCGTCGAGCAGCAGATTGAAGGCACGGGGCTGCTCGCGCGCGCCTTTCAGCACGAGATCGATCATCTGGACGGCCGGGTATTCGTCGATCGGCTCCGTGGAATCAAGCGCGATCTGATCGTGCGCAAGATCCGCAAGCTCACCAGACAGGGACAGTGGTGATGCGCATCGTGTTCTTCGGCACCCCGCGCTTCGCAGTTCCCACGCTGGCTGCCCTGCTCCGTTCGCCGCATACCGTGGCCGGCGTCGTGACGCAGCCCGACAGACCTCGTGGCCGCGGCCGCAGAGTATCGGATGCTCCGATCAAGGCGCTCGCGGTCGAACGCGGCCTCCCGGTGCTGCAGCCGGCCCGGCTGACGAAAGACGCGGAAAAGGATTTCAGATCGTTCGACGTCGATCTTGGAGTCGTCGCCGCCTACGGCAAGATTCTGCCGGAGTGGCTGCTCGCCGTGCCGCGACTTGGGATGATTAACGTGCACGCGTCGCTGCTGCCGAAGTATCGTGGCGCCGCGCCCGTGAACCGCGCCGTCATCGACGGGGAGACCGAGACGGGCGTCACCATCATGCGTATCGTCAAGGCACTCGATGCCGGGCCGATGATGGCGCGCGCGGTGCGGCCCATCGGCCTCAACGAATCGAGCGACGTCGTCGAACGCGATCTGGCGGCTTTAGGTGCCAGGCTGCTTGTCCAGGTCGTCGACGATCTGGCCGCCGGACGCGCGGTGGAAGTGCCGCAGAACGATGCCCAGGCGACCCACGCTCCGCGGCTGACGAAGGATGAGGGCCTGCTGGACTTCACCCTCCCCGCACTCGCCGTGCACAACCGCATTCGGGGCCTCCGGCCGTGGCCCACCGCCTTCACTTTTCTCCACGGCAGGCGGCTCGTCATCCACCAGGCGCGGCTGTCGGAACGTTCGGCCGCGGGCGTCGAGCCGGGCGTCACGGTCGCGGCAGGTGCGGACGGTATCGGGATCGCATGCGGCGACGGCCGGGCCGTGGACGTCCTGCAGTTGCAACCCGAAGGACGACGTGTGATGTCGGCGCGGGAGTATCTGGCCGGCCACGGCGTCCTCGCGGGTCAGCAGTTCGGCTCACGCTGATGCCCGCCCCCGCGCGAGACGCCGCGTTTCGAGTCCTCGGCGCCATCACCACGGGCCGGGTCGATCTCGGCGACGCGTTGAGCCGGGCACGCGATCCGCTCACCGACAGCCGGGATCGCGCCCTCGCAACCGATCTCGCGACGGGAACGCTGCGCTGGCGGAGTGCGCTCGACTACCAGTTGCAGCGCCTCAGCGCGAAACCGCTGCAGAAGCTCGACCAGGCGGTCCTCGATGCGCTGCGACTCGGCGCGTACCAGATTTTGTACCTCGATCGGGTGCCCATCAGTGCCGTCGTCAACGACAGCGTGGATCTGGTCAAGGCCAGCGGTCTCGGCAGCGCTGCGGGATTTGCGAATGCCGTGCTTCGCCGGCTGGCGCGCGAGCGAAACACGCTCACCTGGCCCGATCGCAGCGATCTCGTGGCGCATCTTTCAGTGCTGCAGTCGCATCCTGCATGGCTGGTACGTCGCTGGCTCGATCGCCATGGCGAGCACGCCACGGAGCAATGGCTTCGGTTCAACAACGAACCACCGGCGATGACGCTCGCCAGCAATCGGCTGCTGGGTACCCGCGACGAGCTCATCGCGCGGCTGCGATCCGAAGGTGTGGAGGCGGTCCCGACGCTGAGGGCGCCGTTTGGGCTGACGGTGACGTCGGGCCGTCCACTGGCGTCCGCCGCGTTTCGGGATGGCTACTGTCTCGTACAGGATGAGGCGTCCCAGATCATTCCCGAGTTGCTTCAGGCGAAGCCGGAACAGCGGGTGTTGGATGCCTGCGCGTCACCGGGCGGAAAGACGCTCGCCGCGGCCGCGCAGTGTGCGCCGGCGGGCCACGTCGTCGCCACGGATGTCCGCCGGAGACGCGTGCAGTTGCTGGCGGCCACCGTGACCCGCTGTCGCGCGACCAACGTGCACGTGGTGCAAATCGGCGCCCGGTCCCCGCTGCCATTTGCCGATGAGGCCTTCGACCGTGTGCTGATCGACGCGCCGTGCTCCGGGCTGGGCACGGTGCGCCGCGACCCGGACATCCGCTGGCGGCGCGACCCGTCGCAGTTCGAGACCCTCGCGCGCACACAAGCCGATTTGCTCGCTCGCGTGCGTTCGCTCGTCGCGCGCGGCGGCCGTCTCGTCTACAGCACGTGCTCGAGCGAGCCGGAAGAAAACGAAGACGTCGTGGCCGCATTTCTCGAGATGGCGCCCGAGTTTTCGGTCCTGTCGCTGGCGTCCGCCGGCCTGGCGGCGTCGATCTCAGCGATGCAGACTGACGATGGGTACCTGCGCACCAGCCCGGCCTTTGGCCTGGAAGCATTCTTCGCCGCCATCCTCCAGAAGCAGGGCTAAGGATCCTGATCAGAATACCCTTGCCGGGCGGGCGCCTCTCGTCCCGTCGTTCCGTCGTTCCGTGGTTCCGTCGTTCCGTTTGTTCAAAATTGTTCTTCGTTCTTCGTTCTTCGTTCTTAGTTCATGTACGATTGAAGGCTGTTCATGCAACTGCGACCCAGCGTCTGGCGGGCCGGGAAACTGCTGGTGCTCATCGGCGGCCTGATTGTCACCTTCGTGGTCTTTGCCGCGATTGCGATGCGCGTGGCCGTCCGCGCTCTCGAAGTGCACGTGCCCAACCTGGTCGGTCAGCCCGTGGATCGCGCCCGGGCGATGGCGTCGGAGCTGGGGCTCGTCGCACGAGTGGACGAAGGCCAGCGCCCGGATCCGAAGATTCCCGCAGGCCACGTGCTCAGTCAGGACCCGCCGGCCGGCGCCACGGCCCGGCGGCAGCGCACGATTCGCGTGCTCGTGAGCTCCGGGCCGCGCATCGTGGTGACGCCAAACCTGATTGGCGAATCGGAGCGCGCGGTCCAGATTCGCTTGTCCCAGGAAGGCCTCACGGCGGCGACGATTGCGGAGATTCGCGACCGCGACTACCCGCCCGATGTCGTGATTGCCCAGGATCCGCCGCCCGAGACGCGTACCGCCGAGGTTCGCCTGCTGCTCAATCGCGGCGAGGACCGCGCCAGCTACGTCATGCCCGACCTCATCGGCGTGGAGGGCGCCCGTGCCGCCGATCTGCTGCGCTCGAGAGGCTTTCGCGTGACGATCGTGGCCCAGCAATCGGCGCCGGGGATTGGGATTCCGCCGGGCGTGGTGATTCGGCAAGTGCCCGCCGGCGGGTACCAGGTCCATCCCGGCGATGCCATTTCGCTCGAGGTCAGTCAATGAGCATTCGGCTCGCGCCGTCCATTTTGTCCGCGGACTTTGCCAACCTGGCGCGGGACATCGCCGCCGTGGAACGCGGCGGCGCCGATCTGATTCACGTCGATGTCATGGACGGTCACTTCGTTCCCAACATCACCATCGGGCCGCTGGTGGTCGCCGCCATCAAGCGTGCGGCCAGCAAGCCGCTCGACGTGCACCTGATGATCGACGATCCGGATCGTTATCTCGACGCGTTCGTCGATGCGGGCGCGTCGTGGCTCTCGGTTCACGTCGAGGTGCTGCCCCACCTGCACCGCACGATCAGCGCCATCAAGAAGCGTGGCGTGAAGGCAGGGGCGGTCTTGAACCCGTCCACCCCCGTGGTGAGCCTGGAGAACGTCGCGGCAGATGTCGATTATGTCCTCGTGATGTCGGTGAACCCGGGCTTCGGCGGCCAGACTTTCATCCCGCGCAGCATCGACAAGGTCCGCGCAGTCCGCGCCCTGCTGTCGGCAGCCGGCAACCGCGCGCCCATCGAAATCGACGGCGGCATCGATCTGGAGACAGTGGCGGACGTCGTCACCGCCGGCGCCGATATGCTCGTGGCGGGGCAGGCGATCTTCGGAACCGCCGATCCGGAAGCCGCCGCACGTGACCTTCGTGCAGCAGCGGTCGCTGCGGCGAAGTCTCGCACGTGATGCGCGAGTCGACGTCCACCGTGCGCGTGCGTTACGCCGAAACGGACAAGATGGGCATCGTCTATTACGCCCATTACCTCGTGTGGTTCGAGATCGCCCGCACCGACTGGCTCCGCGACACCGGGTGGACCTATCGGTCGATGGAAGACGACGGCTTCGCGCTGCCGGTCATCGAGGTGCACTGCGACTACAAGAACAGTGCGCGGTACGACGATCAGATTGCGATCACGACGACCGCCCGACAGGTGTCGATGGTCCGGCTGGCGTTCGACTACACCGTGTCGCGCCCGGCCGACGGCACGCTCATCGCGTCCGGACACACCGTCCACGCGACCGTCGACCGGTCCGGACGCCCGGTGCGCCTGCCGGCGCGCGTGAAGGAGTTGTTGACATGAGGGCGTTGGTGACCGGCGCGGCAGGGTTCGTCGGATCGCATCTCTGCGAGCGGCTCCTGTCACAAGGTGCCGAGGTCGTGGCCATCGACTGCTTCACCGATTACTACCCGCGCACGATCAAGGAGAGCAACCTTCAGGGGCTCGGCGGCAAGGCCGGCTACCGGTTCGTCGAGGCGGATCTGAACGCGATTGATCTCCGCGAGGCGCTCACCGGCATCACGCACGTCTTTCATCTGGCTGCGCAGGCGGGCGTCCGTAAGAGCTGGGGCCGCGACTTTCAGACGTATACCAGCCTGAATGTCGATGCGACGCAGCGGCTCCTCGAGGCGTGCGTGGGTGCGCCGATTGAACGCCTGGTCTACGCGTCGAGCTCGTCGGTCTACGGCGACGACGTGGCCATACCAATGCGGGAGGAGGCGATGGTGCAGCCGATCTCGCCGTACGGTGTCACCAAGCTCGCCGCCGAGCATCTGTGCCACCTGTATCACGTCAATCACGGCGTCCCGGCCGTGTCCTTGCGGTATTTCACGGTCTACGGCCCGCGTCAGCGCCCCGACATGGGGTTTCACCGATTTTTCAGCGCCCTGCTCGAGGGCCGGCCGGTGGTCCAGTACGGCGATGGCCTGCAGACGCGCGACTTCACGTTTATTGCCGATATCGTGACCGCGACGGCGGCGGCGGCCGTCCAGGGCGTGGCCGGGCGCGTCTACAATATTGGTGGCGGGTCTCGCGTGTCGCTCCGCGACGTGTTCGAGATGATCGCCCGCGTGTCGGGCCGCCGGCTGGCCATTGACCATCAGCCAGCCCAGAAGGGCGACATGCGAGATACCTACGCGGATACGTCGCGTGCGCGGGCGGACCTGGGCTTTCGCCCGTCCGTCGACCTCGAAACCGGTCTTCGCGCGATGTTCACGTGGATGGAAGCGATTCGGAAATGACGAGACGTTCCGCACTCTGGATGCTGTGTAGTCTGTGCAATCTGTGGTTCGTGATGGTCCTGTCGGGCTGCGCGGCCAGCCAGGCGCTGATCCCGCCTGGCACCGTGGACGCCGACAAGTTTCTCTTCGATCGCGGGCAGGAGGAGCTGAAGGAACGGCGCTGGCTGCGCGCCCGCGAGTATTTTCGGCAGATCGTGGACAACTACCCGCAGAGCCCGTATCGCCCGGACGCGAAACTGGCGGTCGGCGACAGCTACATTGGCGAGAACTCGACCGAATCGCTGCTGCTCGCGGTCAACGAGTTCCGCGAGTTCCTCACCTTCTTCCCGACCAACCCGCGAGCCGACTATGCGCAATACCGTCTCGCCTACGCCTACTCCGAGCAGATGCTCGCCCCCGATCGCGATCAGACCGCGACGCGCGATACCATCCGCGAGCTGCAGGTGTTTCTCGACCGCTATCCGAACAGCCCGCTCGGGCCGGACGCTCGCAAGTTGATGCGCGAGGCGCAGGATCGCCTGAGCGAATCCGGCTATCGCATCGGCTTGACCTACTTTCGAATGCGCCATTATCTCGGGGCCATCAATCGGTTTCGCGAAGTGTTGAAGCTGGACCCGGAATACACGGGTCGCGATGCGGTTTACTTTCATCTGGCGGAATCGCTCCGACTGACCGATAAATCTGCCGAAGCGTTGCCCTATTACGAGCGAATCCTGGCGGAGTTCGAGCAGAGCCAATACCTGGAGGACGCCCGTAAGCGCATCGCCGAACTGAAGGTTGAGTAAATATGCGCATCGCAGGTTTCTCTCTCGGCGTGTGGCTGCTCGCTGTGGCCCCGGTCGCGGCCCAGCCGCCGCTCATCACGCTGGCGCCGCCACGCGCGCCGATCTACGGCCCCAAAACCGTGATCCCGGCACACGTCGTCTGCACGGATGTGCCCGTCAGCGCACACCAGCCAGCGCCCTTGTACATCATGGGCCCCTATACGGGCGAGCCGCGGGAGCTCTCGTCGCGCGACAGCATCGTCGTGCTCAGCGGCGGCACGCCGCAGGGCCTGATGGCGGGACAACGCTTCTATGCCCGGCGCCTGCTGCTGCCGCGCAACGGCGCGCCGGTGTCGCCGAGGGATCTCGGCGCGGTGCACACGGCCGGATGGCTCACCGTCGTCGCCGCCGACGAGCATGCCGCGCTGGCCCGCGTGGATTACGCGTGCGACGCGGTCATGGCGGGCGATTATCTGGAGCCATTCGTGGAGGGAACGCTGCCGGCTGAGGTCGCGGACCCGGGCGTCAAGCCGGATTTCAGCAATCTCGGGCGCGTGCTTCACGGCGTGAATCGGCACGAGGCGTTTGGGGCGGGCGACTTTCTCTCCATCGATCGCGGCGCCTCATCGGGCATCGCCAACGGGGCGCGCGTGGGCTTTTACCGGGACCGCGGCGACGGCACTCCGCTGGTCGAAGTTGGTACGGGCATCGTGATGGAAGTGCTGGCCGAAACCTCGAAAGTCGTTGTCGATCGAGCGCGCTTCGAAGTCGTGATGGGTGACTTCGTCGCGGTCCGGCGCTAGCGCCGACTCGTCTAGCGTCTAGAGTCTAGGCGCGCTTGCGTTGCTCGGCGCGCGCCCTGGCCGCCGCAAAGTCGGCGACCTTCGAGTTGCGCGCCATCGCGCTGGTGAAGCGGCGATAGTAGTCGACGGCGGACCAGAGCGCCGTCACCAGCACCACCCAGAGCGCGGCCTGCCCGGCCAGCAGCAACCAGGGCATCCGTTCCCATCCGAGGATGAGGAGCAGGATGGCCACCACCTGCGTCACCATCTTCAACTTGCCGAGTGGGGAGGCTGGCATCGCGAGCCCACGCGCATACGCCACGCTGCGCAAGCCGGTCACGGCGAACTCGCGACCGATGATCACGGTGACCATCCAGGCGGGCGCCAGGTTGAGCTGGACGAGCGAGATGAGGGTGGCGGAGATCAGCAGTTTGTCGGCGATGGGGTCGAGCATCTGCCCGATCCACGTCACTTGACCGCGCCGGCGAGCCAGGTAGCCGTCGAGCCAATCGGTCAACGAGGCCAGGCCGAAAATGGCCGCCCCCACGAGTTCGACCGGTAAGCCCAACACCAGGCGCCCCTCGAATTTCGTGAGCAACACCGACACCAGCACTGGCACCAGAAAGATCCGCGCGATGGTCAGCGAATTCGGAAGATTCATCCCTCGAGTGGCCCCATTTTACACGCCTTCTTTCGGATAAAATCGATCGGTTCGCATGAAAGCCATTCTCCTCGCAGGGGGCAAGGGCACGCGGTTACGGCCGCTGACCCTTCACACGCCCAAGCCGATCGTCCCGATTTTCGACCGCCCGTTTCTCCACTACCAGATCGACCTGCTGAAGCAGGTGCCCGAGATAGACGAGGTGATTCTGAGCCTCAACTACCAGCCCCGCCGCATCGAGGAGATCTTCGGCGATGGCGGCAGCACCGGCGTACGGATTCGCTACGTGGTCGAACCGGCGCCGCTGGGCACTGGGGGGGCCATCCGTTATGCCGCGCAGGACATCACGGACACCATCGTGGTCTTCAACGGCGACGTGATGACATCGGTGGACGTCAACCGGGTGGTCCAGATGCACCGCGAGCGCGGCTCCGCAGCCACCATCGTGCTCACGCCGGTGGACAATCCAGCCGCGTACGGGCTGGTCGAGACCGGCGAGGACGGCGCGGTCAGGCGTTTTCTCGAAAAGCCCAATCCGGACGAGATCACGTGCGACACGATCAACGCCGGCATCTACGTGCTCGAACCCGGCACCTTCGACCGCATTCCCAAGGATGTGTCGTATTCGATCGAGCGCGGCTATTTTCCATCGCTGGTCGAGCGCGGTGAGCCCTTCTTCGCTTACGTGGATCGCGGGTACTGGATCGACATCGGCACGCCTGAGAAATATGTGCAGGTCCATCGGGACATGCTCGACGGCAAGTTCGCCGGCGGCAGTTTCGCCGGGGTGGACCTCACCCAACCCCTGGTCGCGGCCGACGCCCGGATCGATGAGGGCGCCCGGCTCAACGCGCCCTGCTTCGTCGATAGCGGCGCGCACATCAAAGGCGGCGCGGTCGTCGGCCGGTACTCCGTGATCGGCCGGGGCGCCGTCGTGGAAGAGAACGCCGAGGTCAACGGCAGCATCATCTGGCCCAACACCCGCCTCGGCGAGCACGCCGTCGTCGACCAGTCGATTCTCGCGCGCAACTGTCATGTCGGCCGTAACTGTCTGGTCCGCGAAGGCGCCGTGCTCGGTGACAAGACGCTGCTGACCGACTACACACGCACCTGAACTGCGGAGAGTCGTGAGCGCCGAAAGCCGAGAGAGAGCCATGCCAATTACTGCGGAAGTCTTCAAAGCGTACGATGTGCGGGGTCTGTATCCCGAAGAAGTCACCGAGGACCTGTTTCGTCAGCTCGGGCGGGCGTTTGTCGCCTTCCTCGGGCCCGGCCGGTTCGCCGTGACGCGCGACATGCGCGTGTCCTCGCCGTCACTCGCGAAGGCGTTCATCGACGGTGCCGTGGCCCAAGGCGGGCACGTCGTGGATTACGGACTCGCCGGCACGGACATGATGTATTTCGCCGTTGCCGCGGACGGCCTCGATGGCGGCGCGCAGATCACGGCCTCGCACAATCCGGGGCAGTACAACGGGTGCAAACTGGTGCGAAAGGATGCGTTCCCGCTCAGCGGTGAATCCGGCATCAAGGAAATGAAGGAGATGATCCTCGCCGGCAGGCTTCCGCCTCCCGAAGGGACGCCGGGCAGCCTCGAGCGCGGCGAGATGATGGATCGCTATGTCGACCACGTCATGACGTTCATCGACGAGACGGTGATCCAGCCGTTCAACGTGGTCCTCGACGCCGGCAACGGCGTCGCCGGGTTCATCGCGCCGCCGATGTTCGATCGGCTGCCGTGCCGGACGACCCGGTTGTGTTTCGAGGTGGACGGGACCTTTCCCAATCACCAAGCGAATCCGCTCATCGAGGAAAACCGCCGCGACATCACGGAGAGCGTCATTGCCGGTGGCGCGGACATCGGCATCGCGTGGGACGGCGACGCCGACCGGTGTTTCTTCATCGATGGATCCGGCGAGTTCATCGCCGGCGACTTCATCACGGCCCTGCTCGCCGAGTCGTTTCTGAGAAAGCAGCCCGGATCGACGATCATCTACGATGTCCGCGCCAGCTATGCCGTGAAAGACATCGTCGCCAGGTACAACGGGCGGGCGCTGATGAATCGGGTCGGCCATGCGTTCATCAAGCGGCGCATGCGCGAAGAGAATGCGATTTTCGGCGGCGAGGTTACAGGGCACTATTACTTCCGCGACAATTTCTACGCGGACAACGGCTTCATCCCGGCCTTGCTCATCCTCGAGCTGATGTCCCAGAAGGGGCAGTCATTACGCGATCTGCTCCAGCCGCTGCGCGAGAAATACTTCATTTCCGGCGAGATCAACACCAGGCTGGCGAGCATCGACCTGGCGGCGGAAAAGATCGACACGCTCGCGCGCGAGTATGCGCACGGCCATGTCTATCGTCTCGATGGCGTGTCGGTCGAGTTCGACGACTGGCACTTCAACGCGCGCGCCTCGAACACCGAGCCGCTGCTGAGGCTCAATCTCGAAGGGTTGACGCCGGAGATCATGGAAAAGCGCCGCGACGAGGTGTTGGGCATCATTCGGGGGTGACGTAGCGGGCGAGAGCGCGTCCGGCGACTGCGGCTCTATTGCAACGAGCCGGGGCTGAAAGCGGCGACCGGTTGCCTCTGCCGATCGCCTGACCAGCTGCGGTAAATTGACAGCCATGCTGCACGACCTTCGCCTCGTCATCCGCGCGCTGTTACGGCAACCGTCCTTTACCCTGGCGGCCCTGGCCACGCTCGCCCTGGGCATCGCGGCCACCACGGCGATGTTCGCCGCGGTGTACGGCGTGCTGCTCCGCCCGCTGCCCTATCCCGACGCCGACCGGCTCGTGCAAGTGTCGGAGGTGGTGCCCGGCGGGACGCCCGCAATCAGCGGGCCGATGATCAGCACGATCTCCATACACGCCTGGGAGCCGCATCGACGGACAGTCGGCCCGATCGCACACTTTGGCGGCGGCAGCGTCACGGTTGGCTTCGACACGCCGCAGCGGCTCGTGCGCGGCAACGTGGCCCCGCATTTCTTCGATGTGATCGGCGTGCGCCCGGTCCTCGGGCGGTTCTTCGTCGAGCAAGATGCGGCGGCCGGAGCCGCGCCCGTCGTCGTCATCAGCGCCGAGCTGTGGCGCGATGGGTTCGGGAGCGACCCGGCAATCGCAGGACGCCGGATCGTGGTCGAGGAGTCGCCGCACGAGATCATCGGCGTTGCGCCTGCTGCGGTCGCGCTGCCCACCAGCGACACACGGCTGTGGACGCCGGGCAGCCTGGGACCGCCGCCTGGTCCGGACAATCAGCAAGTCGGCGCGACCCGCGCCATCACGCGTCTGCTGCCAGGAGTGACGCCGGCGCAGGCCGCAGCGGAGGCGACAGCGCTCGCGCGAGGCGTGACGCGGCCGAGGGCGGCCGACATGTTGTTCGGCAAGGGCGGTCCGGTTGAAGTGCACGTTCGCACCGTGACGGATCAGATGACGATGGGCGTGCGGCCGGCGTTGCTGGTGCTGCTGGTCGGCGTGGGGCTGCTGCTCCTCATCACCTGCGCCAATGTCGCGAACCTGTTCCTGTCGCGCGGCGCGTCGGGGGAGCGCGATCGCGCCGTGCGCGTGGCGCTGGGTGCGGCGCGGGCGCGGCTCATCCGCGAGACGCTTGCCGAAGCGCTGGTCATCTGCGGCGCCGGTGGCGCGATCGGCGTCGCGCTGGCCGCCGGGCTGCTCGCAGGTCTTCCGGCCATCGCACCGGCGACGTTTCCTCGTCTTGACGCGATCACGCTCGACGCATTCGCGGTGATGTTTGCCGTTGCTGCGTCGCTGATCGCGGCCGCCATCACCGGCCTCATCCCCGCGTTTCGCAGCGCGCGTGCGGATCTGCTGCCCTCGCTTCGTGATGGCGCGGGCGCATCACGCGGGCCGCGCACGCTGAGGACGCATCGTGTCTTGCTGGCGGCGGAATCAACCCTGGCGGTGATGCTGCTCATCGGCGCGGCGCTGATGGGGCGCAGCTTCGTCAATCTCGTACAGACCGACGCCGGGTATGACGCGGCCAACGTGCTGACGGCCAGGATCTATCTTCCGGGCGCGTCGCGTGGTGAGGCACAGACCAACACGCTGCTTGCGGAGCTGTTGCCGCGCCTTCGTGCGCTGCCGGACGTGGTCGCGGCCGGTGCGTCCAACATGGCGCCGTTTGGACGGTCCACCTACGTGTCCTCATTCGAGGTTCCCGTGCCCGGCCGCGAGCCGGTCGTTGCGCGCACGCAGTCGTATGTCATCACGCCCGGTTACACCGAGGCGCTGCGGCTACGCCTGCATGCGGGTCGCGTGTTCGAGGACCGCGACGTCGCGGCGGGCAGGCAATCCGTGCTCGTCAACGAACAGTTCGTGCGGATGTTCCTGCGTGATGCCGATCCGATCGGTTTGCGGTTCGGCGGGCAGTACGGCGCCGGCGAGATCATCGGGGTTGTCGGCGACGTGTTGAAGAACAGCCTCGATCAGGAGCCGCAGGCCGAGATGTACCTGCTGGCGGCCGGCGAAGCGTCGATTCGCCGCGAGGTGTACCTCGTGATGCGAACCACAGGCGACCCGATTGCCTACGCAGACACCGTCAGGAGTCTCGTCACCGAACTGCGGCGCGACGCCGCCGTAGAAGCGCTCGAGCCGCTCTCGGCGCAACTCGCGGCATCGGTGGCGCAACCGCGGTTCGCCGCGACGGTCCTCCTGTCGTTTGCGGGAATCGCCCTCCTGCTTGCCGCGGTCGGGCTCTACGGCGTGCTGTCGTACTCCGTCGCGCGCCGCCAGCGCGAGATCGGCGTGCGCGGCGCGCTGGGAGCGACACGCGGACACCTCGTGCGGATGATCGTCAGCGAAGGCCTGGGCGTGACGGCGATCGGCCTGGCGCTCGGTCTGCTGCTTGCCGCCGGTGCGACGCGGTTCATGCAGTCGTTGCTCGTGGGCGTCGCGCCGATCGATCCCTGGTCGTTCGGGCTCGCCGCGCTGGGGCTGCTGCTTGTGGCCCTGGTGGCCAGCGCAGTACCCGCGCGTCGTGCGTTGCGGGTGGATCCCGTTACGGCGCTGCGCGCCGAATGAGCCTCCCGGGGCTGCTGCGGCTCGGGTGGTGAACGCCGTGAGGCGCGGCACGCCATTCACATCACCACCCGATCATCGAGGTAGAGCGGGGCACCAGGGCCGACCGGGAGCCCGAGGAGTATCCAGATCACCAGCAGCACCGTCCAGCCGACGAGGAACGCCACCGAGTACGGCAGCATCGTCGCAACGAGCGTCCCGATCCCCGTGTCCGGCCGATAGCGCTGCATGAACGCGATGATGAGCGCAAAATAAGACATCATCGGCGAGATGAGGTTCGTCGTGCTGTCCCCGATGCGATAGGCCGCCTGCGTGAACTCCGGTGTGTAGCCGAGCAGCATCAGCATCGGCACGAAGACCGGCGCCATGATTGCCCACTTGGCCGATGCGCTGCCCATGAACAGATTGATCGTCGCCGACACGAGCACGAACGCCACGATCAGTGGAATCGTGCCCAGGCCGGCCGTTCGCAGGACTTCGGCCCCGTGGATGGCGAAGATCAGGCCGAGGTTCGTCCAGTTGAAAAACGCGACGAACTGCGCGGCGAAAAAAACGAGGACCAGATACACGCCGAGCGTCTCCATCGCCTTTCCCATCGCCTTGACGACATCGCCATCGCTCCTGATCGTGCCGGCGCCAAGCCCGAACGCCAGCCCGAGCACCGCGCCGGTCACGAAAATCACCGCGACGATGCCGGTCATGAATGGGGACCGGAGCAGGTCGCCGGTCTGTGGATCACGCAGGAAACCGCCCTCCGGCACCGTGCCCCAGAGAATCAGCGCGGTCAGCACCAGGGCGGCGGCTCCGGCCCATTTCAACCCACGCCGTTCCGCCACGGTGAGCGTGGTCGTCTGCGCCGTGTCAAACTCCGTGCCGCCCTCATAGCGGCCAAGCCTCGGCTCGACCACGCGCTCGGTCACCACAGTACCCAGTGCGGCGATGAGGAATGTCGAGGTGAACAGAAAGTAATAGTTGGCCGACGCGTTGACGCGGTACGCCGAATCGATGATGCGAGCGGCTTCTTCCGATAGTCCAGCCAGCAGCGGATCCACGGTGCCGAGAAGCAGATTGGCACTGTAGCCGCCGGAGACGCCTGCAAAGGCCGCCGCGAGGCCGGCGACCGGGTGCCGGCCCACCGCGTGAAACATGATGGCGGCCAGCGGAATCAGCAGCACGTAGCCGACCTCCCCACCGGTGTTCGACATGACGCCGGCGAACACCACGGCCAGCGTCAACGCGCGCGGCGGCGCCGACAGCACCACCAGCTTCAACGAGGCCCCGATGAGCCCACTGCCTTCGGCCACGGCGATCCCGAGCATCGCGACGAGCACAGTGCCGAGTGGCGCGAAGCCGGTGAAGTTGGTCACCAGCTCGCGCATCATGCGGTGGAGTCCGCTGATGGAAAGCAGACTCACGGGTTCGACCACCTGGCCTGTTCCAGGATGCACGGCACTCAAGTTGAGCTGCGCCGCGGCCGCGGAGACCAGCACCACGAGGAACGCCATCGCCGCGAAGAGCGTCGCGGGATGAGGCAGCGCGTTGCCGCCGCGCTCGACGATGGTGAGAAACCGGGACAGAAGCGTGGGCCGTGCGGGCGGCGTGGGCATGCGGGATTGTAGAGCCTCCAGGGGAATGAGGCGACCCTTCGCTGAGCCGCACGACCGGCGACTATACTGATCGCGTGGACACCTCGAGACTTCCGGGCGGCGAGCTCATCGCGCGAGGACTTCAGGATCTTGCCGACAATGTCGAGTCCCCGGCTGCGCTGCTCATCGTCATTGGCGCCCCGCGCCTGCAACGTCTCGGCGTCGTCATTCCGCCGTCACCCCTGACGGAAACCGGTTCACCGGAGCACCGGCTGTACGCGTTGCTCGCCGCAGGCGATACTGATTCGGCCCATTCACGCTACAACGCGTTGATTCGAACGCTGGTCAGCTTCGAGCGCGCAGCCGAATGCGTCAGCTGACGGATCGCGCGCGGCTGCAAGCGTTCATGCGTGCGCTCGGACAGCGGGCGCGGGAACGCGGGCGGGTCTACTTGGCAGGTGGTGCGAGCGCCGTGCTGCTCAACTGGCGAGCCACCACCGTTGACATCGATCTCGAGCTCGATCCAGCGCTCGACACGCTGTTGAGAGACATCCCCGCGCTGAAGGAATCCCTTCAGGTGAACGTCGAGCTGGCCTCGCCGGGGCAGTTCATTCCGCCGCTGCCTGGATGGCGCGACCGCAGCCCGTTCATTACGCGTGAAGGGCTGATCGATTTTCACCATTACGATTTCTATGCGCAGGCGCTGGCCAAGATCGAACGCGGTCATGCGCGTGATGAGAACGACGTGGCGAAGATGGTCGAAACCGGACTGGTCGAGCCGGCGCGTCTGCTCGGTTTCTTCGACGCGATCGAAGCGGAGCTGTATCGGTATCCTGCGATTGACCCGGCGTCGTTCCGCCGGGCTGTGGCTCGCGCAATTCCGCAGGCCTGACCGCGGCTGTCAGATGCTGTGGAACACCGCCAGCCAGGGACCGATCGCGGCGACGCCATAGAGCACGGTCAAACCGAACAGCACACGGTACGTCCCAAGGCAATACAACAACACGCCACACGCGCTCGCGAGCAGCTTGGCGCCGAGAATCGCTTTTTCGGGTCCGACCAGACCAATCCACGTTGCCAGCAACGGATTGCCCTCGGCGGACGGCCCGAACAACTGAACCGCGGCGTAGGTCATCACCCCGTCGCATGCCTGAGCGAGCAGAAAGACGGCCACGATCAGGTGTGGCGTCACCACGCACACGTCAGTGCAAGATCAGTGCTACGCCTGACGCGAAAGGTAGAGGCGCGAGAACCGGCCGTTCCGAACGAAAAGTCTTCCCCACGGGGGGCTTAGGTCGCGCTCGGATGCTCAGCGGCGCAGGTTGGTGACGTGCAGGTCGAGTCGCGCGCCGCGGACATCCTCGAGACCCATCGACAGGTGAATCTCCGAAAGGGATAGGCGCTCTTACATTCGGAGATCCAGTGCTGCGCGCGCCTGCTGCAGGTCAGGGCTGTCCAGGCCCTCGCGGAACGACGAAAAGACACGCTTCAACCTTTCCGCCCGGGCCGCTGTCCTACATCAACCACGGCGCGATGGCGCCGCTCAGGAATCTTCCCGAGGATCTCACGCTGGCCGCGCGCGACGCGCTACGTCAGATGATCCGCTATCTGACCAGCACCAGAGGACTGACCGAGGAGCAGGCGTATCTGCTCGCGAGCGTCGCCGTCGACCTTCGCATTGGAAACGTCGTGGACGTGCCCAACGTCACCGTCTACGCGATGCTCCCGCTCGATGTGTTCACGTCTCCGAGAAAACATCCCGAGAGGTGAGCGGATGCGAAGGGACCTCCGAGGGGGGAAGTCCGCTATAATCAGCGCGGAGGCGCTCTCTGCACGACGATTTCGAGCTCGACGGCTGGACCGTCCGGCCAGCGCGTCTCATCCTCGAGCGGGAGGGAAAGGTCGTCCACGTCAAGCCGAAGACGATGGAAGTCCTCGTGGCGCTCGCCGGCTGCGCGGGAGAGGTGCTGAGCCGTGATCAGCTCCTCGAAAGGGTCTGGCAGAACAAGTACGTCAGTGACGACGTCATCACGCAGGCCATCGCCGAGCTCCGACGGGCGCTCGGCGATGACTTCCGTCACCCCGTGTTCGTCGAGACGGTGCCACGACGCGGCTATCGACTCATCCAGACCGTTCGCCATCCGGGCCGCGATCGGCCGCGCGAACTCGACGACTCGCACAAAGCACCCGCCCAGCAATCGTCACCAGGGACAGCCGCAGCTCCAGTGGCTGCGCCATGGCTGTTTGGGCGCACCGCGCTCGTCAGCGTCGTCGCGATCGCGGTCGTCTTCGTCGGCTGGATTTCCATCCGGATCGGAAGCGACGGCAACGCCGCGTCTCAGCTGCGGCTGTTCCAGGTGGCCAGACACCTCCCCGGCGAAGCACGCCCGACCCGCGACACGGAGGCCTACGAGCTGTACCTGAAAGCACGACAACGATTCCATCCGCACAGCGCGGCACCGGAGCAGATGGACGATGCGCTCAGCCTGGCCCGGCGCGCAGTGGCGCGCGATCCGGGATTTGCCGAGGCGTATGCATTAATCGCCGAGATTCATGCCTTCAGGGGCTTCTGGAATCAAGGGCCTCGCGAGGAGATGCTGGTCGAAGCCAGGAATGCGGCCAAAGCCGCGCTGGAGATCAAGCCCCACCTGAGCTACCCGCACGCGGTGTCGGGCCTCGCCACGGCGGTTCTCGAGTGGAAGTGGGAAGAAGGCTACCGCCAGGCCACACGCGCAACCGAGCTCGATCCGGATGACGGCAGGAGCCTGAGTCTTCGGGCGGCACTCTCCCTCACACGAGGAAAGTCGGCTGAAGCGGTGCAGTTGGCGTATCGCGCCTACGAACTGGATCCGATCAATCCCCACGCGCTGGGCATTCTCAGCTGGGTGCTCTACCAGGCACGACACTACGATAAGGCCGCCGAGTTCATGGCCAAGACCCTGGAAGCGGATCCGGACGCGCTGTTCGCAAGGAACTTCCGCCCACTGGCACTGGCGTTCGCCGGGCGTTACGATGAGGCCCTCGAGGCCGAGCGCGCGCGTTCAGGCAATCGTCCCACGGGAGCACACGCGCTGATACTCGCTCTCGCCAGTCGCCAGACAGAGGCACGGCAACACCTTGCGCAGCTGCCTCCAGGAGAGGACGCCGGGACAGCCTGGGGATATCTGGGCGAGCAGCAGATCCTCCTCGACCGCCTCGAGCGATTGTTCGAGCGGCGCATGACCAGCTACCTGATGTGGCTGCGGACGGCGCCCGCCTGGGATCCTGTGCGCCACGATCCGCGTTTCCACGAGGTACTCGAACGAGTTGGGCTGACCGAGTAGCGAGGCGGACCGTGGGCCTTTGCGGGCGCGCATCCAACGTCGCTCATGGAATCGGGAATCCAGAGACGCCGACGTCCACCTGAACGACGCCGGGGCCGGGTCCGCCCGGCACGACCGGCAGATCGCCGTTGGTGACGAGCACCGTCCGGACGTCCCAGCGTCCTCCCCCAAAGACAAGGCTCAACGGCGTGTCGAACCTGCTCATGTCCAAGGGATTGATCACAGTTGGCGTGACCGCTCCAGTCGCAGGATCGATCCTCACCAGCGGAGACGCCTGAAGGAGGGCGAATCCCGGCAGGACGGCATGGATCTGTCCGTGGACGTCCATTGCAACCCCATCGACGGTCGGCACGGCAAAGGGAGCGGTCACCGCTTTCACGGGCGCGGCGGTTCCGTCGGACTCGATCCGCACGCTCGCGATCAGGCTTCGCTCGGTGTTGGCGATGTACAAGACATCGGGCGGGTAGAAGGCTATCCCGTTCGCGCCTGGGAGGGGGGACCCGAACGGATCGTGTGGCAGCGGCGCCAGCAGTGGGTCCTCGATCCAGAGACTGAAGGGCCCACCCCGTGGGGCACGCCAGATCGCGCCGCGGAAGCTGTCGGTCACGTAGAGATTTCCCCGGGGATCGAACGTCAGGGCGTTGGGGAACCCGATCGCTTCAGAACCTGGGACCCGTTGGATCTCAGTAGCATCCCGGCTCACCCGCCAGACGCCGTGATTCGCATCGAATGATGCGAGGGCGGCATACAGGTTGCCCGTCGGATTCACGGTGAGACCAAGCAGGCCCTGGGCCTGAGGGCTCGAGTCTGGCAGCGTGGCAAAGACGTGGGCGGTTCCGTCAGGGTGAATCCTGAGGATCTCGTTGACGACCGCGGTGGCTCCCACCTGGCGGTTGCCGACGAACAGCTGCCCGTTCCGACTCACAGCTATCCCTTCCGGCCGGTTGCCCGGGGCGAGGGAGAACACAATCTCCGACCGGCCAGACGCGAGCTGCGCTACGGTGGTCGGTCCGTGGACGGGGAGGAACACCGCCACACACACCAGAGCTGGTCCGCGGATCGAGCGAATGGTCCCGCGCATATTCGCCTCCTGTCATCGATTCGGGCTCTGCGACGTGCCGCAGAGCGCGTCTCTGACGCGTTCGTAGGCGCCATGACAACAGAAGCGAATCCGCAAGTCCTGATTGGATGCCGAACGGAGGCCGAACGAATCCCGAATTCGCGCGAGCCGGACCGCACTCTACCGGGCTCCCATCGCGTCCGTCTCGACGAGGTCGCAGCCTGAGAGTTTCGTCTCAGGCTTCACCTCGCTAGCGGAGTTTACCGGACCCTCGATGTCCTCGAACAGGCCACGGTGTCTCACAACAGGATCGATCGCGAAACAGGGTGCTGCCGCAGCCAGCGCGGTGGGTTTTCTCTAGAAAATTCGGCATTGTGCGGATTCCAGACCACCGCTATTCCGTTAGCCCGTGTGCCGAAACAGACCACGCCGCGCGGCTCCGCGATCGCCGTGTGAGAACCTAAAGCCTTTTCCTGCAACGACTTATTGAAAGCGACCGAGCTGGTCACAGCCTTGCTTTCCCGCCCGCGTGAATCGACGTGTGAATGTCGCCCACCACGCCGCCTGATGGACACCCTCACGACACACGCACGCGTGGCCGCGATCACGCTGATCGCGCTTGTGGCAGGAGTTGGCCTGAACCTCGCCGGCTGGCTGGAACCACGCCAAGTGGTGGAGTTGTCCGTCTTGGTCCTGGCAGCGGTGGCGATTGCTGCGACCCAGCCAGCCACATCGGCCGAACGGGTGACGATGCCGGCGTCGTTCGTCCTCGATTTCACCGCCCTGTTGTTGTTTGGTCCGCACGTGACGATGCTCGTTGCGTCCGCCGGCACCATCACTCACGAGCTCGCCGATGCCGAGCGCCCCCCTGTCCCTCGCCGCCTCCTCTTCAACCTGGCGGCAATCATCACGGCGACGCAGGCGGCGGGACTCGCCTACGGCACGTTCGGCGGCGGGATCGCCGGGTTTGCTTGGCCATGGCAGGCCCTGCCCGTCGCGGCCGCTGTTGTGGTGTACGCGACGGTGCGGGGACTTTCAGTAGGGGTCCTCTTGCCGCTCAGCACGAGACAGCTCATAGATCGCGAGTGGGCGCACAGCGCGCTTCAGAGTGCACCCACCTATATCGTCGGCGCGAGTCTGGGTGTCACACTCGCGGCGTTGATCCAACATCGCATGTGGGACGTGTTGGTACTCGCGACGGTGCCACTCTATTTCGCGTGCCGCGCGTACTGCGGCCATCTGGCCCGGAGCGCAGACGACCACCGGCGCCGCGAGGTGGTGGCCGCGCTCGACGAAGGGATGGCGGTCATCGGCGCCGACGGCCGCGTCACGTTCTGGAGTGACGTGCTCGAACGTCTTCTCGGCTGCAGCGCCGAACGCGCCCTGCACCATTCGCTGAGCATCGGCGTGCCGGCCCTGGCCAGAACCGAGTTACCGCGTGCGGTGAACGACGCCCTGGCCACCCGAACTGCGCGGACGCTCGAGTGCGTGAGTCTGTCGCTCGCCGGCGGGTTGCGGGCATTTCACGTCAAGATCGTGCCGGTTTCCGGCGGCGTGACGCTGCTGTGGCACGACGTGACGGACAGGACGCGCACGGAACGCGCGCTCAAGCGCAGCGAGGAACGGCTTGCAGTCGCCGCCGAATGCGCCAACGACGGATTGTGGGAATGGGACTTCGCAGGCGAACAGTTCTACGTTTCAGGCCGGTGGAACGCAATGGTGGGGTTGGACGCCTCCCCCGCCACCGGTCGCCCCGAAGATTGGATCCGCCGCGTCCATCCAGAGGATGTCGGGGTGCTCAAAGTCGCGCTCGAGGCAACCCTTGCCGGCAAGAGCGATCGACTCGAGCTCGAGCACCGGATCCGCCACGAGGACGGGACCTATCGCCGGTTCTTGTGCCGAGGGTTGGCGGTGCGAGGCACGGGCCGGCGCTCCGTGCGCATGGCCGGTTCCTTGACGGACATGACCGATCGCGCGAGCGCGCAGGACCAGTTGCGCAACGCCGTCGGCGCCGACGCTCTCACCGGATTGTGCAACCGTGCCGTGTTCGTCGAAAAACTCGGCCGTCGTCTCGACGGTCTCGAGCAGCGGACGGGCGAGAGCGGGTTTGCCGTGCTGTATCTCGATCTGGACCGGTTCAAGGTCGTCAACGACAGTCTCGGGCACATGATCGGCGACGAGCTGCTGATGGTCGTGTCGCGCCGGCTCGAGTCATGCCTGCGGCCGGGAGATGCCCTCGCCCGTCTGGGCGGAGACGAGTTCGCCATTCTGCTGAATGCGCTCGGTGACGAGCAGCAGGCCAACGCGATTGCCTTCCGCATTCAGGAACAGTTGAGCGTGCCCTTCTCCATCGCCGGCCGCGAAGTGTTTACGTCGGCCAGCATCGGGATCTCGTTCGGTCCGGCCCATTACACCAATGCCGACGACATCATGCGCGATGCCGACACTGCCATGTATCACGCCAAATCGCGTGGGAAGGGCCGGCACGAGGTGTTCGACGCCGACATGCACGCGCGCGTTCGCGATCGGCTCGACCTCGAGAGCGACCTGCGTCAGGCGGTCAGCATCAACGACTTCGAGGTGCACTATCAGCCGATCGTGTCTCTGGCCTCCGGCATGTGCATTGGCTTCGAGTCGCTGATCCGATGGACCCGCCACGGCAAGCCGGTGTCGCCCGCCACCTTCATTCCGGTGGCCGAGGAGTTGGGACTGATTGACTCGGTGGGCACGTGGGTGCTCCAGCAGGCGTGTCTGAAGTTTGCGGATTGGCAGCAGCGGTTCCCGGCGAGCGGGCTCGACTGCATCACGGTGAACGTGTCCAGCCGCCAACTGATGCAGCAGAACTTCCTGCGTATCGTCGAAAAGGCGGTCAGCGCCGCCGGCCTGCAGCCCTCCCACGTACGGCTCGAGATTACCGAAACCGCGTTGATGGACAGCCCGCACCTGGCGGCCGTGGTGCTCAGCGACTTGCGCGAGTTCGGCGTCCAGATCTATCTGGATGACTTCGGGACCGGATGCTCGTCGCTCAGTCACCTGCACAAGCTGCCGGTCGACGCGCTGAAGATCGACCGATCCTTCGTCACCAGCCTGCTGCTGCCGGATCGTCCGGCCATGGTCGAAAGCATCCTGGCGCTGGCGCGCACGCTGAAGACGGGTGTGGTGGCCGAAGGCATCGAGACCGACGCGCAGGCGCACGAGCTGGAGCGTCTGGGGTGCACCCACGCGCAAGGCTTCCTCTTCTCGCGTCCGCTGTCCCCGCAGGCGGCCGAGGAGCTGATCAAGGCCAACCAGCCGCTCGGGCCCAAGAGAGTGCAGGCGCCGACCCTCGTCGCCAGCTCCGACGAGTCGGCGTTCTACTCCGCATCCCCCTTCGAGTGGCCGGACCACATCCCGGTGGGCCGAGTAGCGCTCGAAGAGGAGATCGCACGCGTGCCCACTCGGGTCGCCTGACGACCTGTCGAGCGATGGGCGTCGTTGTGCCGGTCCGGCGTAATCCCAGAAGATGTCCTCCCCGGCCACCTGCACCCTCGCCTCATGACTTGTGACTACACCGAGCTGCCGTGCCCATCGTCCAGCCACCGCTCCGCCTCGGCCCAATCGCGGAATGCACGCAGCGTGCAGGGCACGCCCTGGACTTCGACCATGATCTCGGTCATGCGCGCGGCGCCGAACCCGACCTCGTCGCTCGTGACCATGGCGACGTGGCCACCGGCCACGCGCTCCCGGTGCTGATCGAGGAGCGCTGCAATGTGTTTCACGAACGCCGGCGTGGGCGCCTGACAGTGACGGCGATCGACGAGGAGCCGGAACGGCGGCGCCGAAATAGCGTGCGCCAGGATTTCCACCATCGCGCGTTCCAGTTCCGCCACCGTATACGGATCCGAGTACACGAGGACGGCCCACCGTCCCGTGAGTGCTTCACGCCAAGAGATCGGCACGGTAAACCTCTCTTCGACAGAATACCCCTTCCCCGCTGGCGGCGCACTCGGCCGGCGGTCTGACGCAAGGATTGCATCTGTTGATTTTTTTGGTTTAGCACTGTGAAACGGGCGACCCGTTCTCCTGTGTCTTGGTGCCCCGGTGGCGGGGTTCTGGCAGCATGTGCCCGCGTGTGCCGGGATCTTTTCCCCTCAGTTCGCACTGCGTATCGCCGGGAATACGACGCTGAGAAGAACGGCGATTGCTGACGCGAGCGCGCGCAGGCTTGCCGCGCCGAAGCTCGGCTTCCGGAACCATTCGAGCGAAGGCGGGTTCATCTTCGGCGTGGAGTATAACGTCCGCGGAGACATCGATGCACAACCCGTTGATTTCCATGACGCGGCTTCGCTCGGGCGCTTCGGCGGGACTAACCGCACTTCTGAACGTCGTCGCGGTGGAATCCGTGCACGTGCGTCAGGGCGCGCCGCCGCCGGCACAGCCAGCGGCATCAGCGCAGCCGGCGCCGGACTACAACGCCTACTATCAGCTCGGCCCCGATTCCCTTCCGCACGATGGAGTGCCGAAGGGCGACATGCGCGGGCCGTTCGTGCTGCCAAGCCAGGCGTATCCCGGGACGCAACACACTTACTGGGTGCGATGGTCCCGCCCCGGGCTTCACGGGCAATAGCGCGGACCGACCGGACAGAGGGATTTAGGGCGAGACAAGCAGCGGAACGTCCGTCTAGCCTCCGTCGTTGAAAATGTCGATGACTCCCGATGACCCTGGGGAACACCTGCACTCCATCGTCCGTGATGCGGAAGGTATGCAGCCCAGGGATAGGTGCCTGTCCGCGCACTTTCATGGCTTGCACCTTGCGAACCATCGAATTCCGATCGAGGCTTTGAAGGAGCCACAGCACTCCGTCCGCGACGGTGAAGACCGGATTCTGTTCAGCCTCCGAGGGTCATACTCGCCGACGAGAAACGTCGTCGCTTCCCAGCTTGTGAGCCGGACGGCCAGTTGCTGCACGAAGTACTGCAAATCGAGGCCGCCGGCCTGTGTCCGTTCGGCTGCCTGGGCCACCGTTCGAAAGGAATCGACAATCACCACGCGGGGATTCGCCTTTTCAACTTCCTGAACGATGCGTTCCAGGAGCTTGTCCAACGTGCCGTTGACGACCTCCTGGCTCAGATTGACGTAGCGGATCGACTCATCCACGCGGGCGGTATCGAAGAAGGTGAACTGCTGCTGATAGCGCAGCATCTTGAGGGGGGTTCGCCGACGACAGTGAAGTACAGCGCGGAACGATCAGGACCGGAGAGGGCGAACATGATCTGCTGCGCGAGCGTCGTTTTCCCAGCGCCTGGAGTGCCGGCAATGAGATTGAAGGAGAACTCCGGCAGGCCCCCACCCAGGATCTGGTCGAGTCCCGGAACGCCCGTGGGAAGTCGGCGACTCGCCACCCTGTCCGTCAGGCCTTTGTCTCCTCAATGCTCGCGTCGGAAAAGGCATCCGGCCATGCCTTTCGCAACAGCTGCGTGGTTAAAGGCTCTCCGATGAAGGTGACGAGCAACCCCGTAAGTGTGGTGAGTACCGCTCCGGCGGCTTCAGTGGCAACGGCAGGATCCTGTCGCTCCAGACAGAAAACGATCTGAGCAAATGGGCCCTTCCATTGGTCCGGCTCGCGCGTGTGGATCAGCCACGGGTATTTCCGTTGCGCCAGATACAACGTGCGACCAGTCAGCGCATCGACGCCAACCTGGCCAATCAGCGGAGCCGACACTTGAGCGAGGTCATCATAGGCGCGTTGCGCCGCACCCGCGAGCGCTGCCGCGCCTGCGGCCGACCCCACGCGCTGCGTCAGCGCTTTCAGCGCGAGCTGCCGCAGCGCCGGATTTTCAAGAGCCGTCACGCGGAGCCTACGCGGCACGCGTCGGTGGACGAATGTTTAGCAGGCATGTTCGGTTCACAGCGCATCGCCGAAAAATCGGCAACACAAGGTGCTCGCCGTCAATCCAGGCAGCTACTATGGCCTAAACTGACTAGCTTTACGAGCGTGCCTATCGAGTGGTGCGTCGCGGCCGCGCGCCGGAGCGACCCGTCGCACCTGCGCGAGCTGGAAGCCGTTCGCCCCGAGCGCTTCGCCCTGATGGACGGACTGGCGAAGCTCCCTGACGATATGGTGTTCTTCACCCAGATCACCATGGAAGCCGCAGAAGATCCGGCATTCCTGCAGGCCATGGCGCGTGCGCGAATTCGCGGGGCGCTCGTCG
>DATKDY010000181.1:0-15106 GCA_035512515.1 Vicinamibacterales bacterium | reverse complement strand
GGTAGGGCTGGTAGGGCGGGTGGGGCTGGTGGGGGCGGTGGGGCTGGTGAGGCCGGTAGGGCTGGTGAGGCCGGTAGGGCTGATGGGGTGGATTGGGCTGGCAGGGACAGCCATCGCGTCGTCACTGACCGCACCCGCCCTACCTGCCCTACCTGCCCTACCTGCCCGACCTGCCTTACCTGCCTTATCCGCCCTACCTGCCTTACCTGCCCCACCCGCCCCACCTGCCCTACCCGCCCCACCCGCCCTACCCGCCCTACCCGCCATCAGTAACTGATACGCCTGTGCCGTGCGGCGCAGATACACGTCGCGGCTGTACTTGTCGGCCGCCAGCGCACGGGCCGCCTCCGCCAGGCGCCGCCGCTCGTCCGGGCGGTCAAGCAGGTCCGCCACCACCGCCGCCAGCGCATCCGCATCCACCGGCACCAGTCGCGCCACCTCCGGCGACAGCACCTGCGTATGCGTGAGCAGATCAGTGGCCACGATCGGCTTGCCGGAACGCAAGTACGAATAGATCTTCAACGGTGTGTTCGTGCCGCGAATGCGCGGCGACACGAGGATGTCGCACGCCTGGACGAACGCCGGAATTTCGCGCGCGGGCTGTTGCCCGGTAAACCGCATGGTGGACGCGGCGCCAGCGGCGTCCGCTGCGGCGCGCGCCGACTCCACCTGCGCGGGCTCGCCGCCGACGACGAGGATCCGCACGTCCGGATGCGTGCGCGCGAGCCGCGCTGCCGCCTCAATCAGCAGGCCGACGCCCTGATAGGCCTCGAATGTTCCGGTGTACAGCGCGAGCGGCGCCGTCTCCGGAATATCCCACCGGCGGCGAATCTCGTCCGGGCTCAGCGACGGCGCGTCCTCGACGTCACCGCCCATCACGTTTTCGATCAGCAGCGCCCGTTCCCCGGCACCCATCTCACCGACCGTGTCCTGCAATTCCTGACAGATGGTGATCACGACGGTCGAGCCGTGCACCATGCGGTGCTCGGCCCAGAGGAACATGCGCCGCAGCGCGGAGGAACGGCTGTATTTGAAATTGCTCAACTGCTGCGGCAGGCTCGAATGCATGTCGTAGAGATGGGGAATCCGAAGCGCCCGGGCCAGCCATACCCCCACCAGGCCCATTTCCTCGTGCGAATGAATGGCGTCGTACCTGACTGTCAGCACCCGCCGGAGGATGGTCAGCAGCATCAGCCCGTCGAGCACCACTTTGGTCACGGAGGGCCCGATCCGCACCCTTCTGACGAACGGGGGCCGCAATGCGCGAAAAATCCGCAAGTTCGGAAGCGGGACGTCGCGCCCGATCGGGTAGGTCACCAGGTCGACATGATGGCCGAGGTCGCCAATCGCCTTGATCCGGTGGTATTCGCTGAACGGTGTGCCCCGGGGCTCAAAGAACGGCTCCGGAGCGAGCATCAGGATTCTCAGTGGTCTTTCGGTCGGCACCTTGACGAAGCGATTGATTATATCTTACTGACCTGCTAGAAGTTACGCGCATCTGAGAAGGGGTGTAAAGGTTCGGGCACCTGCTGCCGATAGCTGATTCAGCCCTTGGAGTCCAGAAGGCCAGAACGTCATGAATTCACAACGACTGATCGCTCCACTGGTCGTGCTCGCCGCCATGGCCACAGTCGCCTGCGAAACGAGCAAGAGCGCGAACCCGCTGAGTCCCGACATCGCCGGTCCGCTCCCGGGCGTTGAAATCACCGCCCCGAAGACGCTGGAGCCGGCCAACGGCCAACAGATCGTGGCCGACGGTGCACCCCAGTCGCTGCTCATCGAGAACGCCGGGACCAACGGGCCACGCCCGCTGTTCCTCCAAGTGGAAGTGGGCACCGACGCGACGTTTCAGCAACTGCTCCACCAAGCGGATCGTGTGACGCCGGGTCCCGACGGCCGCACGGTCTACCGGCTTCCGGAGCCGCTGGGGCCCGGGCACACTTATTACTGGCGCGCACGCGCGGCCGATGGCGCCAACAGCGGCCCCTACTCATCGAGCGCCCACTTCGCCGTCGTCGAGCCGGTGATTATCGAGCCGCCAACGCCCCTCGAACCGCAGGGAGCCATCACGACGAATCGCCCCAATTTCGTCGTCCGCAATGGCGCCACCGTCGGACCTGTCGGAGCGGTCATCTACCGGTTTGAGGTCGGGACGTCCGACACCGCCCCCCCTGCCGTCGTGGTGACGGCAACGCCTGGCGGCAACGGTACGACGACGATCACGCTAGGCGACCTGCCGTTCGATCGGACGCTCTATTGGCGCGTGTGGGCCACCAATGGCGTCGTCGACAGCCCGTATTCCGGGATCGTCTCGTTCCGCACGCCGGCGGCCCCTGCCCCGCCACCGGCGCCGCCCCCACCGCCGGGTGGTGGCGGAGGCGGTCTGCCCGGCGGAAGTGGAGGACGCACGCCGGACCCGCCGCCCGGCCAGCGGCTGCCGCTGCCGCATATGGCGCACGTGGTTCAGCAGGTGGCCGCGGCCCGGCCCGATCTGCTCCGCAACTCGTGCCAGGAGCATGGGGGATCCTGGGGGTTCATGGACGTGCTGGTGGACACGCTGCGCACGTACGACACGCGGTGGGGCTACAACTGGAAGCGCGGCAATGTCGGCGACCCGTCTCACGACGTGGTGGACTACCACTGGGGCGCAGGTCCGAGTGAGGGCTCCACGCAGGTTTACATCATCGACGTCATCACCGGACACTGCGGCTCGAACCCGGGCGCGGGATGGGGGGATGTGACGGACGTGACCTACAGCAATGGCGGAGTCGGGCGCTGGACAGGCCGCGGGCGCTTCTGAGCGCTCGCGCACGCCTTCCTGCGCGCGAGAACTAAGAACTAAGAACGAAGAACGAAGAACAAAAACCGAACGAAGGAACGTAGAACGCGCGAACGAAACGAACAACAGCGAACACAGAACGGAACGAACAACAGAGAACACAGAACGGAACGAACAACAGCGAACCGAACGGAACGACGAACGGCGGAACGCCCGAACGGAACCTCGAACGGCGGAACGCCCGAACGGAACGCCTGAACGGTGAACGCTCGAGCGGAACGACTGAACGGCGAACTCTCGAACGGAACGACTGAACGGCGACCCCCCAAACGGGAACGACGAACGGCGAACTCCCGAACGGAACGGCGAATGACGAACCCCGACGGTGCGAAGAGCGGAGAACCCTGGACGGAGCGCAGAGCGAAGAACTAGAACGGAACGACAAACGGCGAGCTCGGTACGAAACACAGAGCGGCGCGACTGGCCGTCACCATCGAAACATGCGCCGGAGCCGACTCTCAGGGTTCTGCGTCCCTCGCCCCATCGTTCTTGTTTCTTCGTTCCACTCTTCGTTCGCCGTTCGTCTCCGTCTTGAGTTCGTCGTCCGCTCCCGCGTCCTGGCGTTCGGCGTTCCGGCATTCCGCCGTTCGGCCGTTCGGCCGTTCGGCCGTTCTGGCGTTCGGCCGTTCTGGCGTTCGGCTGTTCTGCCGTTCGGCTGTTCTGCCGTTCTGCTGTTCGGCTGTTCTGCTGTTCGGCCGTTCTGGCGTTCTGCTGTTCTGGCGTTCTGCCGTTCTGGCGTTCTGCCGTTCTGGCGTTCTGCTGTTCTAACGTTCCGCCGTTCTGGCGTTCCGCCGTTCCGTTCTTCGTTCTTAGTTCTTCGTTCTTCGTTCGCTAGTTCAGAAGCGGACGCGAGCACCGAACCCAATCTGCAGTCCGCCGACGTCCGAGTCGACCTCGTTGTCGAGGACGCGGATCCGCGCCGTGGCGCCCGAGTAGCGGAGGAACATGCCGCCGCCAACGGTGTAGGCATCGCTCTCCCACACCTTGTAGGTCACATCCGCGCCGATATTGACGCCAGCGGCGGAATCCGACCGATTCTCAATGACCGGAGCCGTGCTGACCGTCGTAAACGGGGACGATTCACTGAACGTCAGGTCACCCACGACGTCCTGCGTGAGCCGGAAGAACGACGGGCCCACGGTGACGTGGACGCTGACGTCCTCAGTGAGGGGAATCATGTAGCCCACTTGCAGATGGATGGCTCTGACCCGCCGGTCCAGGTCGCCGGCGGTCAGGGCCACGGATCGAGGCAAGCCGAAGATGGCCGGATGGGGCACCGATGCCGTAACGGTCGCATCGCTCGTATTCGCGCCGCGGTGATAGCCAATCCCGACCGAGACGTTGCGCCACACGCGCGAGCCGATGCTGAAGTCGAACAACGCGCCGGAGTCGACGTTCTGATCCACCCGCTTGCTGCCCCCCTCGCCGTAAAGCGTGAACGTCACAGCGTCGCTCAGCGTTCCTGACGAGCTTTCGAAGCCGGCGTTGAGGTTGAAATACCCGCGGTCGGTCCATGGCTGCCCGACTTGCGCCGATGCCGCCCTGGCGCCTGCGGCGAACAGAAGAGCGATCGTTACCGCGGCAAGAATCTTGGGTTGTAACTTGGTTCTGAACATAAGCGAGATATCGTAGCATGCGCTATCATGGGTCGCGCGGCGCAGGAGTCAGTTCCTGGCCCGGTTTCCGAGTCCTAACAGGAGAAGTTGTTCGATGCAGAGAAATACGATCCTTGCGTGGGCGGTGGTGTGCGCCGTCGCAATCGCGGGTTGTTCGGGCGGCCCACAGACCATGTTGTCTCCCACGGCCGTGGACCACGATGCGACCGCGCTCAACCCTGATGGTTCCACGCTCAAGGCGGGCGCCCCGAGCGATCTGAGCCCGCGAGAAGTCACGGTGGACAGCCTGCGGCCGACGCTGAGCTTTACGAACGCGGTCGGCCGGTATGTGACCGTCAGCTTCGCGCACGACATTCAGATTGTCGACGTCAACGGCACCGAGGTCTATTCCCGCATCATCGGCGAATCGGCCACGTCGAGTTCCCATGCGCTCGAATCGGACCTGACGTATTCCACCGACTTCTGGTGGCGCGCCCGCGCGCGACTCGGTGAGCATGCCGGGCCTTGGTCCGACTTCGTGAGATTCCGCACGCTCGACCGCCCCGGACCGCCAGCCCCCGTGCCAGGCCAGTTGCCGTTCGCCGTGCCTGAGGCCTGCGGCCCGTTCGGTCCTGGCGATCGCACGGCGTGCGTCATCGCCATGACCACCGTATCCCCATGGTGGGCCGCATGCCAGGCAGGCTCGGGCACGAACTGCCATCGCTTCACGCGCAGTGTGGCGGCGGCCCTGGCGACGCACGATCCGCGCTGGGGTTTACTGTCGAAGAATCCGGGTGAGCAGCAGTGCTCGTGGAACGCGTGTGGACCCGGCAACGGCAGCGGCTATGGTGAAGACGTGGTCGTTCATCTTGACGGCGGCACCTTGCGCGGTTGGGACATCGTCACCGGCGCCGGCGCGCCAGGCGCGCGGGCGGGCTGGTCGCGGCTGGAAGGGTTCCGCGCCGGAAACGGCTGGGTACCCGTGCCGCTGCCGCTGGGCAGGGACTAAACCGGGCCCAGGGGCCCGAGGCTCCGGGACTCAGGCTCCAGGGCCCCGTCATCAGCACGAGGGCAGAAGGCACGACCTTCTGCCCTTTTGCTTTATCGTGACAATTACGAGTGGCCGAACCATCAACCTTCTACAAATCGTTCTCCGAGAAGAAGCTGACGACGTACGGCACTGCGCGCCGGGGAAAGATCGAGCAGCATCGGCTCGGCCTGCTGCATCGCTACACGATGCCGCCCGGGGACATGTTCGAGATCGGGCCCGGGCATGGCACGCTCGCCGAACAGGCCGTCCAGGCGGGCTGGCGCTATACCGCGATTGAAGCCAGCCCCATCCTCGTTGACGTTCTGAAGCGGAAGGGCCTGACGGTCATCGAATCGTGGACCCCGCCCATACCGATACCGGATGGCAGTGCCGACGTCATCTATGCGGATCAGGTGCTGGAACACATGAGCGGCATCGACGCTGCACGCCAGTTCACGGAAGAGGCCTTCCGTGCGCTCCGGCCCGGCGGCATCTTCTTCGTCGTGGTGCCTGACTATCTCAAGGAACGCACGTTCTTCTGGGATGTGGATTACACGCACAACTTCGTGACCACGGAGCGGCGTGTGACGCAGTTGTTCAACGACAACGGTTTCGACATCCTCGCCATCGAGCGCAGCATCGGCGTGGCCACGGGGCTCAGACGCGATGCGCTCGCCGCGGGCGCGCTGCTGGTGAACCTTCCGGGCCTGAACACGCTCAGCCGCCGCACCGGCACCGAAGAGCTCCTCTTCAAAATCCGCAAGAATCTTTTCGAAACCTTGACCTTCGTTGCCCGGAAACCTGCGTAGGGTCGTCGGTTCGTGGTGGGCTCGGCTTGCGATCACCGTCGCGATCCTCGCCTACCTCGCTTCAGCCATCGACATGCGCGCGGCGACGCTTGCCGTCCTGCGCGTCGACCGCGCCTATCTCATGTTCGTCCTGCTTCTGGTGGCGCTCGACCGCGCGGTGATGATCCTGCGCTGGGTGCTGCTGTTGCGATCGAGCGGCGTGGCTATCCGCGCCTCCGCGGCCGCGCGGATCTTCCTCGTCAGCTCGTTTGTCGGCAGCTTTCTCCCTGCGGGCGTGGGCGGCGATGTCGCCCGCGCGTACGGCCTTTCGCGCGCGACGAGCGACAGCAGCGAAGCACTCGCTTCGGTGGCGATCGATCGCGTGCTGGGCATCGCCGCGCTGCTGGGGATGGGCATCGCCGGTCTGATGGCCACGGCGACGGCGGTGACGGACTGGCGCGTCGGCGCAGGCGTGGCGCTGCTGGCAGCCGCGTCGCTGGCGCTCTTGTGGGCCGATCGGGTCGTTACTGCCCTCGTCCCGCACGCCATGCGGGAGCGTGGAGTGGGCGCGCGCCTCGTCAGTGTCGGTGCCGCACTCAGCCGTTACCGGCAGCGGCCGGCGACGCTGGTGCACGTCTTCGGCTGGTCCATTGCCGTGCAAGTGCTGCGGATTGTTCAGGCGTATTTCCTGGGTCTCGGACTGGGCATCGTCGTGCCGTTCCGCTATTACCTGGTCTTCATGCCGATTGGCCTCCTGATGCTCCTGTTGCCGATCTCGGTCAGCGGGTTCGGCGCGCCGCAGGCGATGATCGTCTGGCTCATGCGGCCGCTGGGGGTCGCGGACGAGCGGTCCTTCGCGCTGTCCACGCTCATCGTCCTGACCGGCCTGGCCGGCAACTTACCCGGCCTGCTGCTGTGGCTTCGCAAGACGGAACTAAGAACGAAGAACTAAGAACGAAGAACGGAACGATAGAACGACAGAACCTCGGAACCTCTGAACGACAGAACGCCCGAACGACGGAACGCCAGAACGCCCGAACGACGGAACGACGGAACGACGGAACGACGCATCGCACAACGAACCTGAACGCGAGCCGGGGAACCCAGCACGGTCGAGGTCGGAACGGCCTCCCCGGCTCTTCGTGGGTTCGGCGTTCTCAGGTTGTTATGCGTTCTTCGTGCTGGGTTCTTCGTGCCGGGCTCTTTTGTGCCGGTTCTGCGTTCTCCATTCCGGGTTCTGCCGTTCTGGGGCTCGTCGCCCTGAGGTTCGTCGTTCCGAGGTTCCTCGTTCTGAGGTTCGTCGTTCTGAGGTTCGTCGTTCTGAGGTTCTGGCGTTCTGAGTGCGTTCTTCGTTCTTAGTTCTTCGTTCTTAGTTCCGCCCCGCCCCGCGGCGCGATTTCGTGAAATGCCGGAAATGCTGTAGAATCTTCAGGTTACATGGCACAAGTCTATGCGGCGAAGTACCTCGCCAAGGCGGCGCTCAGCGCGCCGCGCGATCTGATGCGGGCCGCCGTGGCGAAATACACGCCCCTGCACCCCACGGTGTTCATCTTTCATTGCACTTTCGTGTGCGATGCCCAGTGCGAAATGTGCAGCAACTGGACCAGAGGGGACCGCAAAAGCGACCTGACGCTGGCTCAGATTGAACACGCGTTCAGTTCGCCGCTCTGGAAGAACATCGAGAACGCCTCCCTGTCCGGCGGCGAACCGACCACCCGGAACGACATGGTCGACATCTGCCGGCTGATGATCGACAAGTTCCCCAGGCTCCGCAAGCTGACCATCAACACGACGGGCCTGACGCCGCATCGTGCCATTCCGATGCTGACCAAGGTCGTCGAGATGTGCCACGAGCGGAACGTCATCTTCTCGGCCCGCGTGTCGATTGACGGGGTCAACGACATGCACGGCGAGGTGCGCCACGTCAAAAACGCGTTCCAGAAGGCCGGCAAGACCATCGCCGCGATGAAGGAACTGCAGAAGACGCATCCGTTCAACTTCGGCATCTCCTCCACGATTTTTTCCAGGAACCTCGACGACGCGGAAAACATCCTGGCGTGGGCCAAGAAGGAAAAGCTCGACATCGTCTTCAACATGGTCCGCTTCACCGAGGCCATGCTCGGCAATGCGGACAAGGCCGGCGAGCTGCGCCCGATGGGGGCCGAGGAACAGCGCATGCGCAAGTTCTTCATGGATCGCGTCCGTCAGGATCCGATCCTCGATGGCCAGAACTACATCTACATGCACTACGCCGACATGATCTCGAACGGCTATCACCGGCTCGCGCCCTGCCCGTTCCAGACGCAAGGTGTGATGCTCAACCCCAACGGCGATCTGTTCTTCTGCGAGAACAGCGACGTGATGGGCAACGTGAAGGACGAAGATCCCGAGCAGATCTACTTTCGCGACGACGCACAGGCGCACCGCCGCATGATTCGCGACGACAAGTGCCCGACCTGCCTCAGCCCGTGCCAGATGAACGTGGCCGCCATCAAGCAGATCACGCCGTACGCCCGCTTCCTCGTCCGCGCGACGATGGAGCGCCGCCGTCCGGCTGCTGATGACGCTGTCCGCCCTCCCGTCCACGCCTGAGCCCGTCCCGGCCGACGCCGGGACCTGCATGCACCGGCAGATGAGCAGCAACGGTAGTGAGCACACCTCAAACTCTCAGCGTCCTGGTCCCCTGCTATAACGAACGCGCCACCATCGAGCGGCTGCTGAATGCCGTGGTGTCCGTCAACACCGGGCTTCGCCTCGAAGTGCTCGTGGGTGACGACGGGTCGAGCGACGGCACGCGCGACATCCTGTCGGCGCTGAACCTGCCGGGCGTCACGGTCATTTTCATGGACGAGAACGTCGGGCGCGGCGGTGTCATCAAGCATCTCTGGACGCGCGCGATGGGTGACATCATCGTTCATCAGGACGCCGACCTCGAATACGATCCGCAGGATTACGTCGCGCTGCTGCAGCCGCTGCTCCACGACGCCGCCGACGTCGTGTACGGCAGCCGCTTCAAGGGCTCGATCGAAAAGATGCGCTGGGTGAACCGCATGGGGAACCGCGTCATGACCGGCGCCGCGCGCGCGCTCTACGGCGTGCAGGTATCGGACCTCATGACGTGCTACAAGATGTACCGTGCGTCGCTCATCGACGGGCTGACCATCCGCGCCAACGGGTTCGATTTCGAGGCGGAGTTCACGGCCCGGCTGGCCCAGCGCGGCGCGCGATTCGCGGAGGTTCCGGTGAGCTTCTCCGGCCGCACGTTCGAGGAAGGCAAGAAGATCCGCGCGTTCGACGCGGTTCGCGTGATGCGCGAGCTGGTTCGCTGCCGCGTCACGGGAGCCGGGGCATGAGTGATCTCGAACACCGCATGGTCGGCGTGATCCTCGCCGCCGGCAAGGGCGCGCGGATGTATCCGTTCTCGGAGCGCAGCCCGAAGCCCATCCTGCCGATTCTGAACCGCCCGCTGCTCTCTCATCAAATCGACGTGATGCGCGACTGCGGCCTCACGGAGATTCACATCGTCGTCGGTCACCTCGGCTATCAGGTCGCGAGCGCGTTTGGCGACGGCTCCCATCTCGGTGTGCGGATTCATTTCGTCGAACAGGAGACGACGCTGGGGCTGGCGCATGCCGTGGGGGCGCTCGAGGCGCGCGTGCCACTCCCCTTCGTCCTGATGCTGGGCGACATCTACTTCCATCTCAAGGCGCCGCTGCGGCCCCTGATGGACCAGGTGCTCGCCGGCGAGGTCAACGCCAACCTGGTGAGCATGTACGAACCCGACCCCGAGATGATGCGCCGCAATTTCGTCATTCAGGCGGACGAGACCGGCCGCGTCCATCGCGTCATCGAGAAGCCGCGGTACGTCGACAGTCAATTGAAAGGCTGCGGGCTGTACGTCTTCGATCCGCATATCTTCGACGCCATCCGCCGCACGCCCCGTACCGCAATGCGCGACGAGTACGAAATCACCGACAGCATCCAGATTCTGATCGACGATGGGTGGACGGTGCATCACCAGGCCGTCGTCGAGCGCGACTTGAACCTGACCAAGCCGGAAGATGTCCTTGCCATCAATCTCATCGAGCTCGATCGGCGCGGCCTGCCGCACCTCATCGGCGACCGCGTGACCCTGCCCGAGGGCACGCGCGTCGAGCGCAGCGTGATTGGCGAAGGCGTCCTCGTGCGGCACCCGATCCGCATCGTCAACTGCGTGATCCTCCCCAACGTGGTCGTGGACGCCAAACACGATCTCGACGGCGTGGTGATGGACCAGGAGCATTCCGTCTACTGTCCCGGCCTCAGCGAGATGCACGCGTCGTGACGGCGTACGGGCACGCGCTGGTGACGGGAGGCGCAGGGTTCATTGGATCTCACCTGGCTCGCCAACTGCTCGCGGCCGGGCTCAAGGTCACGGTCATCGACAACCTGTCGGTCGGCCGGCGCGCGGCGATTCCTGACGGGGCGCGATTCGTCCACGGCGACATCCGCGATGAACGCGCGGTCGCGGACGCACTGGCCGACGTCGACTGCGTGTTTCACCTGGCCGCCCAGGTGACCATCCGCGGAAGCTTCGAGCGGTTCGACGAGGACCTGGACACCAACGTCATGGGCACGGCGCGCCTGCTGCGAGCCGTCAACCCGGATCAGGTGAAGTGGTTCACCCTCGCCTCGTCCATGGCGGTGTATGCCGATGCGCCCACGCTGGCGCCGATCGACGAATCGCATTCGACCGCGCCGATCTCGCCGTACGGCATCGGCAAACTGGCGGCCGAGGGCGTGTCGCGGCAGATTCTCGCCAGCCGCGGCATTCCGTTCACCGCCGTCCGCTACTTCAACACCTTCGGACCGGGACAGACCTACACACCCTACGTCGGCGTCATCACCATCTTCGTGACACGGCTCCTCGGCGGTCAGGGCATCACGGTGTTTGGCGACGGTGAGCAGCGCCGTGACTTCGTCCACGTCGACGACATCACGGCGGGGACCCTGGCCACCCTGGGACGTGCGCCAGGCACTTACAACCTCGGCACCGGACGTGGAACGTCGCTCAACCAGTTGGCCGCGCTGCTGATCAAGCGAGTCGCGCCAGAGCAGCGCGCCGTCCACGCGCCGGCGCAAGCCGGGGAATTGCGCTATTCGGTCGCGGACATCTCTGCCGCGCGCACGGCGCTGGACTATCACCCCACGGGAAGCCTCGAGACCGGCCTCGACGACGTCATCGCGGACATTCGCGCGCGGCGTTGACTTTCCGGGGGCAAGGGGCTGCCCCCTTTCACGTCCGTTATTCTAGATACAGTGCCAATCAACACCGATAGAGAAGACGTCGACAACATCGCCGGCCCGATCGATGAACCCGCCGCGCCACTCCGTGCTGCCGCCGACGTGCTCGGCCGCGAGGTGCTGCGACGCCGGACCTTTGCGATCATCTCGCACCCGGATGCGGGCAAGACGACCCTGACCGAAAAAACGCTGCTCTATGCCGGCGCGATCGAGCTGGCCGGGGCCGTGCGTGGCCGCAAGACGCAACGTCACGTCGTGTCTGACTGGATGGAGATGGAGCGCGATCGCGGTATCTCGATTACGACCGCGGCGCTCGAATTCGAACTGCGGGGGTGCCGTGTCACCCTGCTCGACACGCCGGGCCACCGCGACTTCAGCGAAGACACCTATCGCACGCTCATGGCCGTCGACAGCGTCGTCATGGTGATCGACGCGGCCAAGGGGATCGAGGCGCAGACACGGAAGCTGTTCGAAGTCGCCAGGCTGCGCGGTCTGCCGATGTTGACGTTCGTCAACAAGCTGGATTTACCTGGCCGCGATCCGCTGGATTTGCTCGACGAGATCGAACGGGTGCTGGGCGTGCATGCCGCGCCCATGAACTGGCCGCTCGGCACCGGCGATCGCTTCAAGGGCGTGTACGACATGCCGCGCGGACAGGTGCTGTTTTACGAGCGCGTCACCGGCGGCGAACGCCGCGCGCCGGTGACGGTCACCAGCGTCGAGGATCCGCGTCTCGCCGAGATGGTTGGCGACTCGAGCGCGGCCGAATTACGCGAAGGCATCCACCTGCTCGACGCGGCCGGCACGACCTTCGACAAGGAGGCGTACCTCGCGGGGCGGCAGACGCCGGTGTTCTTTGGCAGCGCGCTGGCGAACTTCGGCATCGAGACCTTCCTCGAGGCGCTGACGGATTTCGCGCCGCCGCCACAGCCGCGTGACAGCGATGCCGGGCTGGTCGCGCCCACCGACGAGGGCTTCAGCGGATTCGTTTTCAAGATTCAGGCGAACATGAACCCGCGCCACCGCGATCGGGTCGCCTTTCTCCGCGTGTGTTCCGGCGTGCTGGTCAAGGACATGCAGGTCACCAACGCGCGTGCCGGGCACACGCTGCGTCTGTCGCGGCCGAGCCGCTTCTTCGGACGCGAACGGGAGATCGTCCAGACCGCATATCCGGGCGATGTGGTCGGCCTCGTCAACCCTGGACAGTTCGCCATCGGCGACACGCTGTACGCCGGACGCCGCGTGCAGTTTCCGCCGATGCCGCACTTCCCCGCCGAGTTCTTCGGTACGCTTCGGCTCGAAGACGTGCGCTTCAAGCAGTTCGACGAGGGCGTGCGGCAGCTCGAGGAGGAGGGCCTGATGCAGGTGCTCTTCTCCGAGACCGGCCGGCGAGAGCCGATTCTCGGCGTCGTCGGCGCGCTGCAGTTCGACGTCATCGCCGGACGTCTCGCCGCCGAATATGGAGTCACGGCCCGCGTCGACCCGCTTCCTTACACGGCCGCGCGGTGGGTCCAGACGCCCAAAGGGCGCGGTTCCCTCAGGCTGCCCTTTGGCGCACAACTGGTCCAGGATCGTCGGGGAGCACTCGTGATGCTTCTGCCCACGGCGTCCGCCGTGCAGTATGCCGAGCGCGAAAATCCAGACGCGCAGTTCCTGGCCATCGCGTAATCGTCGGGCGCACTTCGCGCGCAGGACGGGCCTTCAGCGAGCCCGTCCGATCACTCGAAGAATCAGGATGGCCTCGTTGCGGAACACCGCCTCGAACAGATCCGCCCGCCCGCGCATCCGCTCCACCTGATCGCGATACGCGCGTTGTTCGGGCTCGCCGACGAGCAAGTAGTCGACGGCAAGAAACTCGGCCCACACGTGCGCCTCTTCCGCCGTGCTTGCCTGAAAGATGCCAGACCGCACGCTATCGGACGCCTGCTCGTACGGCCGCAACGGAATCATCGAGATCGGAAGCCCCGCCGCCATCCGCCGTTCCGCGAACGCCGGGACATACGCCCAGGTCGCCGCGCCGCGCACATACGGTTCGGGCTGGACGACGGCATGAGGCGGGGTGTGCACACGGATCCAATCGAACGCTTGACGTTCGGGCGGCGTAATCACCAGCGTCCACGGGAAGCCGGCGCCCTGGTTGCGATTGTCGATGTCCTGCGCGTTGTACACATCGATGGCAACAGTCGGCAGAGCGAGCGCTACGACCGTGACGAGGGCTGTGGCCACGGCCCAGCGACGCTGCGCATGGCGCCAGAGCGCCGTGAGCGCTGCCGCGCCGGTCACGGCAAAGCCAATCTGGAGCATGTGTCCGCTGCGCCAGCCTACCCAGACACCACCCATGTCGGGCACGTCCACCAAAAAGTAGAACGCGAGCGCCACGACGATCAATACCGCCGGCGCCAGGCCCCGCCGTGCGACCCACGACCATCGCGCCAGTGCGGGCACGCCGATCAGCAGCAGCGGGCCGAAGCTGAGGAACAGCACCCACGGCCAATTCCGCAGGGCCACCGGATTGAGACCGACCGTCAGAAGTAAGCCGTCGGCGCGATTCGTATACCCGAGGATCTGCGAGATGAACACGCCGACGATGAGCGGACCGCCTGATAACACGGCACAGAACGCCAGACTGCGAATCGCACGCTGTTGCACGAGCCGCACGAGAAAGACCAGGCCCACCGCGGGCGCCAGCATGACCGCGCTGAACGTGCTGAAGAGCACGCCCAGTCCCAGCAGAATGCCTGACCAGAGCGGCACTGCCGTCTGCGTGACATCGCGCGCGGAGGCGACCAGCCACAACGCGGCCAGGCTCGCGACATACCCGGTGAGATGGTGCGGTTGATACAGCAGCAGACGCTGCATGCCGTCGACCGCCATGCCCTGATAGAACCAGCGCGTCACCGCATCGATGTTGGTGTCGCGCAGCCGATCCCACGCATCGCCACGCTGCACGATCGAACGCAGCATGTCCAATCCCTCGTAGCTGTTGGCGACGAAGCCGACGATGACAAACAGGGCCGCCCAGGCGGGACGGGCCCCGGCCGCGCGCGCCAGCCAATAGAAGAACGCCACGAACGCGAGACCGAAGCCAAGCCCGTTGACGAGGACGATGTGCTCGGTGGTGAGTCCGAGCGCCTGAACGCTGCGGTACGAAGCGCCGGAGAGCAAATGCGCCATCCAGTAGTAGCGCAGCGGTTCGGTCACATCGAACGGGTTGACCGGGGGGACGTCGCCTTTGGCGATCTCGTTCGTGACGCTCATCGCCCAGATAAAATCTGCCGTGAAGTAGGATCGATACGCCTCGCCCTCTGTCACCGGTTCCCGGATGTGATCGTACGGCACCCACGTGATGAGCGGGACCACCAGCAGCGCGGCCGCGACGAACATGAGGTCGCGCTGTCCCAGCCAGGGCAAACGCACGCGCACGCCTCCGGCGCGTTGCACCAGAAGCGTCAGCAGGATCGTGAACGTGGGCGCGAGGACCAGGGCCAGCATGTTGCGAAGGCCGGCGGCCCAGAGCAGGAAGAGCCCGAACACGCTGAGCGCAAAGCCCAGTGCCGGGCCGATCAGCGCG